>JBBIPZ010000006.1:0-104006 GCA_037442505.1 Deltaproteobacteria bacterium
CAGCAAGCAGAAGCTTTTTTCTGGTTAAGTTTTGCAGGAAGAATTGCTATGCAGATGGCAGAGATGTATGAAAAACTGGATTTAGTTCAGAAAGCAAGAGAAGAATATCTTTATCTATGTAACACCTTAAAAAATGAAGATGCATGCAAGAATGCAGAAAGATTGAAAAAATAAGGCGGATAAATCATGTCACGATTATATATAATGATATTTCTGCTGTTTTAAGTTGATTGGAAACATATGTCTATGTTTACTCTACTCTAATTAATTCTGTTAATGTTTTTTAACTACATTGCCGATTAGATGATAGGATACCGCTCATTGGCACGCAAAACGAAGCAAAAAGTCGGATGGATAAAGTTACCATTACTGGTTTTCCCAACATAATTGTTAATTTTTAACATTTATATGCCCATCATCAATGCGAGGCTAAAGAAATCCCTGTCAAGTTTCTTTTTTGTTGTTGTAACAACATTTAAAGGTGTTCCAACTATTTGTGATTTTATAAGTCCAATCATAATATTGTGTTTACCTTCAATCAGATTTTCTACCGCAGCTCTGCCTAATCTTGAAGCAAGAAGACGGTCAAAAGCTGTTGGTGATCCACCTCGTTGTACATGACCAAGAATACTTACTCTCACTTCAAATCCAATTCTATCTTTGAGTTGTTCAGCAATTTTATTGGCTGAGGCTGCTCCTTCAGCGACGATTATTAAAGCGTTGGTTCTACCTTCTTCGTATCGTTTTTTTAGTGAATTAATCATCTTTTCCAAGTCAAAAGGGAACTCTGGTATGATTGTATATTCTGCCCCTGCAATAATACCCGATGCAACAGCTAAATAGCCACAATTCCTTCCCATAACTTCTATCACAAAAGCCCTATCATGCGAGGTAGCCGTATCTTTGATAGCATCTGTTGCCCAGAGAATTGTGTTTAAAGCTGTATCAGCGCCTATCGCCATATCTGTGTATGGTATGTCGTTGTCGATAGAGCCCGGAATTCCCACGCAAGGGATGCCTTGGTTTTCTAAAGCTATAGCCCCTTTTAAGGACCCATCGCCGCCTATAACAATCATACCTTCTATACCTAAATTCTTTAGGTTTTCAGCTGCCTTTTTTTGGTATTCGATATCTAAAAAATGCGGACATCTTGCAGTTTGGAGAATTGTTCCTCCTTTTTGCATTATTCCGCTAACTTCTCTTGAAGTAATTGGGAAGTAATAATTTTCCAATATGCCTTTATACCCTTTTAAAAAACCATAAACTTCTATACCATTATATATTGCTGTTCTCACACATGCTCTAATGGCGCTGTTCATGCCTGGACAGTCGCCGCCGCTTGTGATAATGCCAATTTTTTTAGGTCTTTTTAAGTTCATAATTTTCTCCTATCCCCAAAGTAAATTAAACATCCACTTGATTTTCAGGTAAAGCAGTTATCAGACTTTTAGTGTATGGGTGAGTAGTATGTGTAAAAATTTTTTCACATTCCCCAAACTCCACAATCTTACCTTGATACATAACAGCGATTTTATCTGATATGTGTCTGACTATTCTTAAATCATGTGAGATAAAAATCATGGAAAATTTGTATAGTCTTTGAAGCTCGAGAAATAAATTAATAACCTGAGCCTGTATTGAAACGTCTAAAGAAGAAACGGGTTCATCAGCAATTAACACTGTAGGATTTAAAATGATTGCACGTGCAATGTTTATACGTTGCCTCTGTCCCCCTGAAAATTCATGTGGATATTTATACATGTCTTCTGGAGAGAGTCCGACCTTCTCGAGCATCTCCCCAACCTTTTGAATAACATCTCTTTTTGAAAGCTTTGAATACAACTTTAAAGGTTCAGTTAATGTATCAATAATAGGCAATCTTGGATTAAGTGAAGAGTATGGATCTTGAAAGACAGCCTGGACTTCCTTTCTGAAGAAAGTAAGTTCAGAATACTTTTTGTTTGTAATTTCAGTCTCTTTGTAGAAGATTTTACCTTCATCTGGCTTTGCCAGTAAAAGCAATATTTTAGCAAGAGTTGATTTGCCAGAGCCAGACTCGCCAACAATGCCAACAATCTCATTTTCAGAAATGCTTAGATTAATGCCTTTTAAAGCCTCTATTTTGAATTTAGGTTTAAAAGGTTGTTTACTTATTTCAAAGCATTTCTTTATATTTTGGCATCTTAACATTTTATGGCCTTTGTGCATAATACTGAATGTTTTTCTGATAGTCTAACCTGTTGAAACTCTTCTTTACAGATTGCATCTGATAAATCACAACGTTCAAAAAAAGGACAGAAATGTTTTGATTTCTCGGCATAGCCCTTTATCATTGGCAATGGTGTTTTTGGGATACTGTTTATTGATGGAACAGATTTTAAAAGCCCAATTGTGTAAGGGTGAATAGGATTATTCAACAGTTCGTCCTTTTCACCTTCTTCGACAATTTTCCCGCCATACATAACATAAATGTACTGGGCAACCTTCCTGACAATACCAAAGTCATGTGTGATTATAATAACACTCTTACCCATTTCAGATTGAATTTTAGAAAAAAGTTGCAAAATGCCTGATTGTATAGATACATCCAGGGCTGTAGTAGGTTCATCTGCAATTATAAGTGAAGGATTTAACGCAATGGACATTGCTATAAGAACTCTCTGTCTTTCACCGCCACTCAACTGGTGTGGATATGATTTTAACCTTTCAGCAGGATTGTTAAGTTTAACTTTCTCTAAAAGAGATATACTACGTTCATTCATTTCTTTGCTGCTTAAGTTTGTATGGTACTTGAAAAGTTCTCCAATTTGTTCTCCTACAGTCAATACTGGGTTGAGTGCTGTAAGAGGTTCTTGAGGTATCATAAAAATTTCAGCTCCACGAACTTTTCTAAGCTGGTCGTTATTCAGTTGGAGAATATTTTGTCCTTTAAATAAAATTTTTCCGTTGATAATTTTCAGGTTATCAGAGGGCATTAGATTTAGTATTGAGTAAGCAGTGAGGGACTTTCCAGACCCTGATTCACCAACTAATGCTATTATTGTGGCTGGGGCTATATTTAAATTTACATCGTTGACGAGAAGCTTCTTAGGAAAACCTTTTTCAAATAATGCAACTTTAAGAGAAATAACATCAAGCATTGAAGTAATTATACAAAAATAATATCTTCCTTTCTATTTTTTTTTGACAAAGCCAATAGCTTCAAGTAAAATTAACTAAACATTCGGGAGGAATATTATGTTTGATTTTCCAAGAATAAAAAGATTGCCGCCATATGTGTTTAACATCGTTGTAGATTTGAAAAATAAGGCAAGACGAGCTGGTGAAGATATTATTGACTTAGGTATGGGAAATCCAGATATTCCTACAGCTCAACATATAGTTGATAAATTAGTTGAGGCAGCTTATAATCCGAAAAATCATCGTTATTCAGCATCTAAAGGCATAACAAAGTTAAGAGTTGCCATTTCTGATTGGTATAAAAGAAACTATAACGTTCATATTGATCCAGAAACTGAAGCGATTGTTACCATAGGCGCTAAAGAAGGTCTTTCTCATTTTGCGCTTGCCACGCTTGAAAGAGGTGACGTTGTTCTTGTGCCTAACCCTACATATCCTATACACACTTATTGTGCTGTGATTGCAGGTGCTGATGTCCATTCGATACCCTTTACACCAGATAGAGACTTTTTTGTTGAATTAGAAAAGTCAACTAAACGTGTTTGGCCAAGTCCAAAACTTTTGTTATTAAGTTTTCCACACAATCCAACAACGAGGATAGTTGATCTTAATTTTTTCGAGAGAGTAGTTGATTTTGCTAAAGAGAATAAGTTGATTGTTGTTCACGATTTTGCCTATGCTGATTTATGTTTTGACGGCTACAAAGCGCCCAGTATGATGCAAGTTCCAGGTGCAAAGGATGTAGGGATTGAGTTTTATTCTCTTTCTAAGGGTTATAGCATGCCTGGTTGGCGTGTTGCGTTTGCTGTCGGTAACAGCGAGCTTATAAACGCGCTTGCGAGGTTGAAGAGTTACTTTGATTACGGGATTTTTCAGCCAGTTCAGATCGCCTCGATAATTGCATTGAACGGTCCTCAGGATTGCGTGGATCAAGTAAGAGAAATTTACAAAAGCAGGAGAGATGTTTTGATAGAAGGTCTTAATAAGATACGCTGGAATGTTGAGTCACCTAAGGGAACCATGTTCGTTTGGGCTGAGATCCCTGAAGAGTTTAAACATTTAGGTTCAATAGAGTTTTCGAAACTGCTTTTGAAAGAGGCTAAAGTGGCTGTTTCACCGGGGGTTGGGTTTGGAGAGTATGGCGAAGGATACATTAGATTTTCACTTGTTGAAAATGAGCATAGAATTAAACAGGCTGTTAGAGGAATTAAAAGACTCGTCTTTGGGAGGTAAACTTTCTAATGAAAACTGTTAATTTTGGAATAATAGGTTTTGGCACGGTTGGTTCAGGTGTGGTAAAACTTTTTTTAGATAATAAAAAGGAGATTGAGAAAAGACTAAATTTTAAACTTAATCTTAAAAAAATTGCAGATAAAACTAAAACTTCGAAGGAAGGTGTTAAAGTCCCTAAATCAATGCTGACAACCGATGCTTATGACATAATTAATGATCAGGAAATTGATATAGTTGTTGAGTTAGTTGGTGGAACAGGTATTGCAAAGAAGTTTTTGCTTGATGCGATAGCAAATGGCAAACATGTCGTTACAGCCAATAAGGCTTTGCTTGCTGAATTTGGGGAAGAGATTTTTGATGCATGCGAGAAAAAACAAAGAATGATTGGTTTTGAAGCATCTGTTGGTGGTGTTATTCCTATTATCCGTTCGATAAAAGAAAATCTGGCTGGTGATAGAATTGTTAGTGTTTTCGGTATTATTAACGGCACCTGTAACTACATTCTCACACGTATGGCTGAGGAGGGCAAAGAGTTTGATGCAGTCTTAAAAGAAGCGCAACAAAAGGGCTATGCAGAAGCCAACCCATCGCTGGATGTAGATGGGATTGATGCTGCTCATAAGTTAGCAATATTAACATCTCTTTCTTTTGGCGTTAAAGTTAATTTCGATGATATTTATAAAGAAGGAATTTCTAAACTTACAAATACAGATATCAAGTTTGCCACTGATTTTGGATATTCAATAAAGCTGTTAGGGATAGCAAAGAGGGTTGAAAATGATATAGAGGCGAGAGTTCATTCAACCCTCATTCCAAAATCACACCCACTGGCAAATGTCAGGATGGAAAATAACGCAATATTTGTTAAGGGGTATGCTTCCGGTCCAATATTACTTTACGGTAAGGGTGCGGGCATGATGCCAACTGCCTCAGCAGTAATGGGTGATATAGTTGATATTGCAAGAAATATTGCTAACAATTGTAACATACCTGTGCCAAATAGAGGTTTTAATAATACTTCTATGAAGAAAATTAAGATTAAAGATATTTTGGATATAGAAAACAAGTTTTACATAAGGATGTCTGTCGTAGATAAACCGGGAGTGCTTGCTGCTATTTCTGGTATTCTTGGAAAAAGGAAGATAAGCATAGCTTCAGTGATTCAAAAGGGTAGAGACGAAAATGGAACCGGTGTACCATTGGTAATTGTTACTCACGAAACGAAGGAAAAAGAGTTACTTAAGGCATTAGATGAAATTAAGAAGCTTGATTTTTGTCTAAAAGAGCCGCTTTTTATCAGAATTGAAGATAGCATTTAAGGAGAAAACGATGTGGCAAGGTCTTGTTAAGCACTATATTGACTTTTTTGAAGTTAATGATGAAAAAAATATCGTCACACTTAATGAAGGAAACACACCATTAATTTCATCAAGGTATATAGGTATGTCTTTAGAGAAACCGCTGGAGATATACTTTAAATATGAAGGCCTTAACCCAACAGGTTCTTTTAAAGACAGAGGGATGACCTATGCTATCACTAAGGCTGTAGAGGATGGTTCAAAGGCGGTTATATGTGCCTCTACTGGAAACACTTCTGCCTCTGCTGCTGCCTATGCGGCAAGGGCTGGATTAAAATGTGTAGTTTTGATTCCTAAGGGTAAAATTGCGCTTGGGAAGTTGTCTCAAGCTATGATACACGGAGCTGTTGTAATACAGATTGAAGGTAATTTTGATGATGCATTGAATATTGTTAAAGAAATTTCGAATACTCATCCTATAACCTTGGTAAACTCTCTTAATCCTCATAGAATTGAAGGGCAAAAAACAGGTGCGTTTGAAGTGGTTGATGCTTTAGGTTTTGCTCCCGATTTTCATTCTTTACCTGTGGGTAACGCAGGTAACATAACTGCTTACTGGAAAGGATATAAAGAATATTACGAAAAGAAGCTGTCAAAAAATCTTCCTCGAATGTTGGGGTTTCAGGCAGAAGGCGCCGCACCAATTGTAAGAGGATATCCTATAAAGAGCCCCGAAACAATTGCTACTGCAATTAGGATTGGTAATCCAGCAAGTTGGGATAAGGCTGTCAAAGCTAAGGAAGAATCCGGTGGTTTAATAGATATGGTGACAGATGAAGAAATCTTAGAAGCTTATAGATTATTAGCATATAAAGAAGGGGTTTTTTGTGAGCCTGCCTCAGCAGCATCAGTTGCCGGCTTGATAAAACTTTCAAAGCAAGGTTTTTTTAAGGGTGGTGAGAGGGTAGTGTGTACCTTGACAGGACATGGGTTGAAAGACCCTGATTTAGCTATAAAACAGGCGAATGAACCCATAGTCGCTAAGACTTCGCTTGATGATATTCTAAATAAAATTGGATTTTAAGGAGGGGGGTATGAGACCAATTGAGAAATCGCTTTTTGATTACCAAAAAAAATTATCAAATGCGATGGAACAAGTTTTAGAAATGATTAATCTTACTTACGACGGCTTTATCAAACACAAGAAAAGCTTTCTTAATGAAGCAGAAAAAATTGGAAAAACCATTCATCAGTTTGAGAAAGATTTTACTTCTGATATCGTTAAAGAAGGTAATAAGGAAAGTGTAAGACTTTTAATCTCGATTGCTGGTCATATCGAGAGGATAGGTGATTGTATTGAAAATGTCATAAAAACAGTCCACACCAAGGTTGCGGAAGGCACCCTATTTTCAGACAAGGCAGTATCAGAACTTAATTATCTATTTAACAGCGTAAAGGATATTATAAGAGACACAAAAGATATAATTGTCACTTTAAATCCTGTTTTGATTGAACACACAATCTCTATAGGCAACAAAGTAAATCAGATGGCTGATGAATTTTCTACGTTGCATGAAGAACGTCTTGTTACTGGCATATGTCATCCAAAACATTCATCAATGTATCTTGATATGCTTGACAACTTAAGAATGGTTATCTGGCATGTTAAAGAGGCGGTAAAAAAACTACAAAATTACTGATAAATAAAAAGTGTGAGCGGAATTTCTCTTGCTCACACTTAGTTTTTATAACGAAAAATTAGTTGTTTTTGTTTATATCTGAGTTGTTTTTATTCTCTGGCTGTTTTTTGTTAATTTCTTTCATTAAGCCAGAAATCTGGAGATTCTTTCTAAAAAATGAAGGTAGCATATAAACAATGCCACAGATAATTCCTAAAGCATAGCTGATCAACACTAATACAACAAGATAGCTCTGAAATTGATAATTGAAGAAAGAAATAGACACGACTGTGGAGTTCTGGACTGAAAAAATTGCGATTAGTATTAACACTATCACAAACAAAATAAACTTCATAATTTACTTTCTAACATTTATTACGTTAGTAAGTCAAGTTTTTTACAGACTTTTATGCAAAAATTTTCTTATTTTTAGTTCAATCGCTTCTCTATAAATGTAAAAAACTAAGATTACTATTAATGTTATGACAGATAATGTTAAAAAACTTTTATAGTATTGATTTCTTATAAAACTGCCACCCAATGTCAGCATAAAAGTGCTGATAAATCTTCCAAAGGTAGAAATAATAAAGAATGAGCGGGGGCTTATTTTGCTCAATCCCAATATATAACATAAATAGTCCTTAGGGAAACCGGGCATTATAAAAAGAAAGGCAGAAATCGAAACACCCTTGTGTGTCATTAGATAATCAAATTTTTCTAAATATTTTCTATCTACAAAATAAAGAACTACTGGTCTGCCAAAAAATCTTGCAATATAAAAAGCAATCAAAGAGCCTAAAGAAAGCCCTATCGTTGAGTAAATTGTGCCAAGAGTAATTCCAAACAGATACCCACCGATAAATCCCGTTACTTCCCCTGGAATTATTGCGATAACAACCTGTATTATCTGAAGGGCAATAAAGATAAATACTGATAATGTCTTATAAGTGTTAATAATTTCGATTAACCTGTCTTTATTTGTGAAAACTGACCACAACTCATATTTAAAGGTTAAAAAAACGAACAAAGAAAATATTGACAACAAGATGAGCGATTTTAGATAAGCGAACTTATTGTTATTCATTAACATAGCTATTTTATTTAAAAATCAAATTAAAAAAAACCTTTTTCTTTCATTTGTCTGTAAAATTAAATTATAATTCTTTTATGGAGTGCTTAATAGATGAGTATATACAGTTTCTTAAACTCGAGAAAGGTTTATCAAACAACTCAATCGAGTCTTATGCTGCAGATCTAAAAAGATTTAACTGCTTTTGTGCAGAAAAAGAATTAAAAATAGAAAATATGGTTTTGGATGATTTTGTGATGTTTTTTGAAGTACTGCAAAATGAGAAAAAGGAAGAGAGTACAATAATCAGATATATGGTAAGTGTTAAAGGGTTTGTAAAATATCTTGTTAAACACAGGCATCTAAAAAGTGACCCATTTTATTTTTTTCAACTTCCCAAGATGAAGAGGGGGTTACCTCATTTTTTGAGTGAAGAAGAGACAGAAAAACTGCTATTAACACCTGATACTTCAAGAAGGGCAGGGTTACGAGATAGAGTTCTGATGGAACTACTTTATGCTACAGGTATGAGAGTTTCTGAAGTAGCTGGTTTAAGACTCTCTCAGATAAACCTGCAAACAGGGTTTGTAATTATATTTGGTAAAGGTTCAAAAGAGAGAATTGTCCCTCTTGGTGATGAATCAATTTACTGGCTGAAAAGATATATAGAAAACAATAATGTAAGGGATTATCTTTTCCCGGGCAAGAAAACTAAACACATTACAAGGCAGTTTGTGTGGAAGATGCTAAAAAAAAATGCATCAATTTCTAACATAGATTATGTTACGCCTCACACGTTAAGACATTCTTTCGCTACACATATGTTGCTAAGGGGTGCTGATTTACATTCTGTACAGGTAATGCTTGGACATTCAGATATATCGACCACTGAAATATACACTCACATTACTAAAGAAAGGTTAAGAGAAGTTTATCAAACTTACCATCCGAGGGCAAAATGAGAGTTAGTCAAATTATTACTACACATACAAATGCCGATTTTGATGGATTGGCATCGCTTGTTGCAGCAAAAAAATTATATCCAGATGCATTTGTTTTATTTCCCGGAACTCAAGAGCCTGATGCATTACAGCTGCTTGAAAAACTTGTTGACAATATTATTCATCAAGAAGATTTGAAAAAGATTGATTTGGGTGAGGTTAAGACATTAATTATCGTTGATACTCGTAATGTTAAACGTTTGGCGGGGCTGGAAGATTTCATTTTGTCCCATAAACCAGAAATTCATATATACGATCATCACCCCGAACAGTTAGGTGATATTAAACCTGATCTTTTAGTGTTTAAAAATACGGGGGCTACTACAACAATTTTGATAGAGAAACTAATCGAAAAAGGTATCTCTTTATCCCCGGATGAAGCCACTTTTTTGATGGCTGGTATATATGTAGATACAGGATGGTTATCTTACAACTCAACTCAACCTGAAGATTACAAAGCCTGTGCTTGGTTGCTTGGTTTTGGTGCAAGTCTCGAAACGGTAAGAAATATGATTTCAAGGGATATGTCAAAGCTTCAAATAAAGCTCTTGAACGAAATGTTAGAAAACCTAAAAAGGTATAACGTTTATGGGATTGATGTCGCAATAACTTCTGCTACTTGTGAAGAATATGTTGGAGAGTTTGCAGTTTTAGTTCAAAAGGTAAAGGATATCGAAAATCTTAGTGCCGTTTTTGGTATTGGACGTTTTGGGGACAAAATTTATCTTGTGGGAAGAAGCAGAATACCTGAAGTCAATGTTGGTGAAATTCTTTCGATATTTGGTGGAGGTGGGCATGCCTATGCAGCATCAGCTAATTTAAAGGATTTAACTATATTTCAGGTAGAGGAAAAATTGATTTCTGAACTTAAAAAGAAGATACAAAAACCAAAAGTTGCAAAAGATATAATGTCTTTGCCTGTTAAATATGTGTTGCCTGATACAACTGTTGACGCTGCAAAAGATGTTCTTACGAGATATAACATAAACATGGTGCCAGTTTGCGAACAACAAGAAGGAAAGCTAAAAATAGTTGGATTGATATCACGTCAGAACGTTGAAAAAGCCGCATTTCATGGATATGGCAACAATGAAGTAAAAGATTTTATGACTACTGAGTTTTTTTCCGTAAGACCTGAAGCTACGCTAAAAGATATTCAGGAGCTAATTTTTAGGGGAAGGCAAAGATTGCTTCCTGTTGTAACTGAAAATAATGAGCCTTTAGGTGTAATTACAAGAACAGACTTCTTAAGAATAGTTCAGGACGAACAAATAAAAGAAGAAAAGATAAGTGATGAAAGAGAGGTGTTTAACAAAAATTTAAAAAAACTTATGAAAGAGTTTTTAGATGAAACAACTGTGGCAAGATTAATCTGTATTGGCGAGGTCGCTTCAAACTTAGGTTACAATGCATATTTGTTAGGCGGTATTGTGAGGGATATGCTTCTGAGAAAAAAGAATTATGATGTTGATATTGTAATAGAAGGCGATGGTCTCAAATTATCACATACAATAGCTTCTATGCTAAAAGCCAGGATAACAGAACATAAAAAGTTTGGGACAGCACAGCTAACATTTGATGATGGTAAAAAAATTGATATTGCTACTGCACGCATAGAGTATTACCTGTCTCCGGGTACTTTACCAACGGTTGAGAAGGGTTCATTAAAATTAGACCTTTACAGGCGTGATTTTACAATCAATACACTGGCTGTTAAGCTTAATCCGGAAAATTTTGGAGAACTGATTGATTTTTTTGGTGGAGTAAGGGATTTAAAAGACGGGATTATTAGAGTACTTCACAACTTAAGTTTTGTTGAAGACCCTACCAGAGTATTCAGGGCGATAAGGTTTGAAACGAGATTTAATTTTAAAATAGGTAAGCATGCTCTTTATTTGATTAAGAATGCAGTTAAAATGAATGTTTTTGATTTGCTTTCGGGTAGCAGACTTTTTACTGAGATTGAACTGATTTTAAAAGAGGAAGAGCCTGCTAAAATTTTTGAGAGGATTTCAGAACTATCAATTATGGATGCAATATATAAAGGATTAGATTGGAAAGAAATAAAGCCAGTCTTTATAAAGGCGCAGGATGTAATTAAATGGTATGAGTTATTATATACAGGTAGCAACATTTGTAAAGAAATTGTTCTGTTTTTATCTTTATTTAATAGGGTCTCTTTTGAAGAAGTGAAAAAAATTGTTGCAAAATTTGGCATTGTTGGTGTTTTTGCAAAAAAGGTGTTAGCAGCAAAAGAAAAAGAAGAGAATGTAATGCAGGTATTGAAAAATACAAAAGATCATAGCGATATCTATTTTGCGTTAAAGGATATTCATACAGAAGCTATACTTTATTATATGGCGAAAACTGATAATGAAAATGTAAGAAAGAATATCTCTCTGTTTTTTAAAAAACTTATCAATGTAGAGATTTTAATTAATGGAAATGACTTAATAGCATTAGGATATAAACCATCAAATTTGTTTAGTGAAATTATGAAGAGGGTAATAAAAGAACGTATAAATGGTAATCTAAAGACCAAAGAAGACGAAATAAACTTTGTAAAAAATAACTATCCACTAAATTAAAAAAAATAATTTGTGATGTTGACCAAAATTACTTTATCTTCTATAATTTGAATAAAACATAGACAAAGGAGGAATTTGTATGAAACGTTTTGGATTAGTGTTGTTTATATTTATCGTCTTTGCCGGAAATGCATTTGCTTTAGATGATATTAAATTTTCTACTGGTATGACACAGGATCTATTTAAAAAGTTTAGTGAGGAAATAGGTGTTGCCCTTACTTATAAACCCGTTTCTCCTGCAGAACCTTATGGAATAACAGGATTTGATGTAGGATTAGAGCTATCTGCGATAAATGTTGATGATAAGTACTGGAATCAAGCATTAAAAAATCAGGATGTTCCTGGATATGTTTTGATACCAAAACTTCATGTGATTAAGGGATTGCCTTTTGGTATTGATGTTGGTGCTGTTTACTCACAGGTACCAGGGTCAAACATTAAATATTATGGCGGAGAGATAAAGTATGCCATTTTGCAAGGTTCAGCTGTTACCCCTGCTGTTGCACTTAGAGGTACCTTCACAAAATTAGCTGGAGTTGAAGAACTTGATTTAAGCACATACGGAGCTGAAGCTACCGTTAGCAAAGGATTTGGTGTTGGGGTTAAATTAACCCCTTATGCTGGTGCAGGTGTAAACTGGATCAAAAGTACACCACAAGCTTATGCTAAAAATACGCTTGGTCTGAAAGAAGAAAGTTTTGCAAAGACAAAACTATATGTTGGCGCCAGATTCAATATTTTGCTTTTGTCTGTTACTGCTGAGGCAGAATATAACACTGTAACACCTGTGTATTCTCTGAAGGCTGGATTGTCATTTTAAATAATTGTCTTGTTTTGTTTGCCTTCTGAGGCTATAATTTGAATTATAAAGCAATTGTGAGGTGTATTTATGATTATTCAATGTGATAAATGTTTATCAAAATTTAAGCTTGATGATTCAAAGGTTACGCCTCAGGGGGTAAAGGTCAGATGTAAAAAATGTTCTAACATTTTTGTGGTTTATCCTGAGAAGCCTGAGGAAGAGTTTAAGATAGAGTTTCAGGAAGAAAACTTGATAGAGACCCAGAAAACTCCTGAAAAACATGCCCAGTTTATAACAGAGGAAAAAA
The DNA here is from genome assembly GCA_037442505.1 of Deltaproteobacteria bacterium. Classification (GTDB taxonomy): domain Bacteria; phylum CALINM01; class CALINM01; order CALINM01; family CALINM01; genus JBBIPZ01. Next base: position 13,158 of record JBBIPZ010000006.1, read on the forward strand.
CTAATATCGATTTGCCATCGTTTGAATTTACACTCGATAACATAAAGGGTGAAAAAAATAAATCTGAAGAGTTTGTCGTAAAACAAGAGACTGAAAAGCAGGAATTCTCATGGGATGAATTTAACCTTGATTTTGGGGAAAAAACGGAAACTGCTCCAACTGAAACATCAAAACAAAAACAGGAAGCTCCACAGCAGGAGTTCGATTTTGAAAGTTTTGGTGAGGTAAAACTACCTGTTCAAGAAGATGTGAAAAAAGAACCACCTCAAGAGCAAAAAAGCGAGGTAGAGCTTAATTTTGATTTCGATAGTTTCACTCAAACTGAAGCAACTAAAAAACCAGAGCCACAGCAAGAGGAAGATACTTCAAACATACTTGAAGAATTTGCTTTTACTGAACCAGCATCTGCACCATCTGGACAGGTGTCACAACCACCTCAAGAAGATGCTAAAGAAGAACAGGAGTTTAAGTTTGATTTTGACGAGCCTGATACATCATCAAAGGAGATCGAATCTACGTTTGATTTTGAACAAGAACTGAAACAGCAGGAGACACATCCTCAAATTAAAGAAGGGAATGCGGAAGAGTTTGATTTTAAACAGTCAGAAGATTTTACATTTGAAGAAGTTGGACAAGATCAGACAAAATTTGAATATCCTGCTGATAGCAAAGAGGAGATGGAAAGTGTAGCTGATAAAACATTAATAGAGGAAGACTTTTTAAAGTCGCCACACATAGAAAAACCTTTTGAAGATAAAGATTTTGAAGTACCAACTCAAGAAGAACCTCAACAGCCTTTCGAGTTTGAACCAGTAAAGCCACAAAGGAACTGGTTAACATATCTGATCTCCATTTTAATTGTAGTGTTGTTTTCTGGAACTGGGGTTGGGTTAATCTGGTGGCAAAAAACAAAGATTTTAGAGACTGAAGGCAACTTTGGTTTAACTGCTGTAAAAACAGATTTTTATGAAAGTAAGACGCTCGATAAGGTTTTTGTTGTTCAAGGGAATGTTGTAAACGGTTACCGTGTTGCAAAAAGCTTTATAAAGATTAAAGCAACAATAAAATCAAGAGACAATAAAGTTTTGGTTACAAAGATAGTGTTTGCAGGTAACACCTTTTCGCCATCAGAGATTAAGGAACTTACTTATCCTGAGATCGAAAAAGGATTAAATAACAAAATGGGTAAGTCTATGATGAATGTAACTGTACCACCTGGCAAATCTTTGCCTTTTATGGTAGTTTTCGACAAAATTCCAGAAAACGCAGTAAACGTCGAAGTTGAGTCTTTATAATGCATCGTCCTTTAGAGAAGATATATTACGAAGTAAAAAAACCACGTCTGCAATATCAAGATGTAGGTGGGCTTTTTGATGTTAAAAAAAAGGTTGATGAACTTATTGTTTTTCCTATTCTAAAACGTTCTGAGATGAGAGCCTCAGGTTTGGAAATGCCAAAAGGTGTGATAATGTGGGGACCTCTTGGAGTTGGAATGACAATGCTTGCAGAGGCTGCTGCAAACAAAGCTAATGTTTCTTATGTCTATATTTCTGGTCAGGAGGTGCTGGGTAAGAAAGATGCACTTAGAGAAGCAATTGACGCCGCAATTGCAGAAGCACCTGCTTTATTATATATATCAGATTGTGATTGGTTGGCTCCGAGGCCTAATTGTAGTTATGAGTGGCGTAGAGGAAATTTCAGAGGCAAACCACCTACGTTTAGCGATCAGGATTTTATGAACTTTTTTATAACCGAGATTGATAGAGTTCAAAATTATGAAGATGTTTTTCTTGTAGGTGGATGCTATCGTATTGATGTTGTTGATCAATCCCTCATTAAGGAAAAGAAACGTTTTAACAGGAAAATTTTTTTTCATCCTCCAGAGTTTGAAGATAGACTTGATATGTTAAAGATATATCTTTCCAAAATTCCAAACCTTGATAAAGAGGTTGATATCAAAATTTTAGCTGAAAAAACAATAGGTTATGTAGGCTGGGATATTGAAAGTCTTTACAAAAAGGCTTCTCTTTTTTCTATAATGAATGGCAAAAAAACTGTTGATATGGAATGTTTTTTACAGGCATTAAGTGACATAACACCGTGGCTAACCGAAGATATGATAACAGGCTATTATGAAATTTTCCAAAAAGATTGTCCACACCATTATACATTCTAATAGATTATAACTAAAATTTTTACTGGAGTTATTTTATGCGTTCATCTTTAGCGAGTGTTTATTGGTTTCACGGACACGTATGTCCTATGTCAACCTTAGGATTTAGGGCTGGAAAGCTGGCAAAAAAGTTGCTTAATTTAAGAAGACAGGATTATCGCTTTGCTGTTGCTAAGGTTTATTATAAAAGTTGTGCTACTGATGGTATTCAGATTTCTTTTCCTGCAACCTATGGCAATGGGAACTTGATTGTTCTTGAAGAACAAAAAATGAAATTTGAGTTTATTAATACAGAGACAAATCATAAAGTTGAGATAACATTCACAGAAAAGCTTTATAAAGTTATGAATGAATATTTGTCTTTGAGAAAATTATTGGAAAACAATAATAACAAAGACTTAAATGTAAAATATAAAAATTTTCTTAGATTTACACAAACAGCCAAAGTCGAAGACATTTTTATAATACAGTACAATGACAGAATTAGTTAGTAAATTTTTTCATGTTTTTTTTACAGAACTGTCCAAGATGTGGTGGTTTATACTCCTAAGTATTGTTACTGCAGCACTTATTAAAACGTATCAAATTGATCTTAAAATCAGATTTTTACTACAGAAAAAGATAAAAACGGGAATATTTTTTGCCACTTTTGCCGGCATGGTATCCCCACTATGTTCCTGTGGCATCCTTCCAATTGCAATTTCACTTGCTGCATCTGGTGTTCCATTACCACCTTTGATGGCTTTACTTTTTACATCTCCGGTAATGGGTCCTGAGGCTCTGGTGATTACATACGGCGGTCTCGGAAAAGAGTTTGCGATAATTAAACTAATTTTTTCCTTTCTTTTTGGGATATGGATAGGATTGATTTTTCACTTATTACAAAAAATTGACATTTTCAAAGAAGACAATGTAAGGATAAAGCCTTTATATGATAAAAATGGAGAATTATTGCCATCTTTTGATATTGCTTGTGCTAATGATATTAGTATAAAAACTATGAAGGTAGAACCCCGTCCCAACAAATTATTGTTTTTTTTGGATAGATTTAAAGATATGGGTTTGTTTATAGGTAGCTTAACTTTGGTTGCTATAATCATAGAATCTTTGATGTTCGCATTGTTTTCTCCCGAAATTATGCGTAATGTTTTAAATTTTAAGGGATTTATTTCTGTCCTTATAACTGTTTTTATAGGTGCATTGGTCCCGTTAAACCAGATTGCTGCGGTTCCTATCATTAAGGGGCTATTATCTTTAGGTATGCCTAAAGCTTCTGCTGTTGCCTTAATGTTTTCTGGACCTGTTGTGAGCATTCCTTCTGCTATAGTCCTTGTTAAAATTTTTAAACCATCTGTTTCTTTTGTTTATTTTTTCATTTGTATCTTATTTTCTATTTTAGCTGGTGTTATTTTCATGTGACTATAGTGATAAAGCAGCCTTAATATCGCCAAAAAGCTGTTTGTTGTAGCTTAAAAGTTCAAATAACATTGAAATATCTTATTAGGTATGATTTTTGCTTAGAAAATTTTAACTTGAAAACTAATTAAATTAGCGTTATTATTTTAAAAAACTCTAATTGTAAAGGAGTAAAAAGATGAAGCTAAAAGTTTGGTTTATTTCTTTTTTATTGGTTGCAACAATGCCTTTTGTTGTTTCAGCAAAAACAGGTGGTGTTGTTTCGTTTGATGACGTGTCAGAAAAAGCTCGTGTTGCATTCAAAGGAAACGGCAAAGGTGTTGCTGTTGCAGATTATAATAATGATGGGTACGATGACATACTTATTTCTAATAAAGGTGGGGGACTTAGACTGTTTAAAAACAATGGAAATGGCACGTTTACCGATGTAACAAAAGAAGTTGGACTGGATGATGTAGGATACTGTTTGGGCTCTGTTTTTGGTGATATAGATAATGATGGCTGGGTTGATTTGTATGTTCCAAAAGGTGGAGTTTATGAGATAGAGACAAACAGATTATTTAAAAATGTAAATGGTAAATATGTTGACATTACAGAAAAAGCTGGTGTTGCTGGTATAGTTGATGGTAAGCCTGCCTTTACTTATGGAGCAGCAATGGCTGATTATGATAAAGATGGATTTATTGATATATATTTAGCTAATTACGGAGTGGGTGCTAAAAATATACTATACAGAAACAATGGTAATGATACGTTCACTGATGTTACAGATAAAGCTGGCGTAGGTGATAAAAGCTGGAGCTGGAGTGCAACATGGGCTGATGTAAATGGTGATGGTTGGGAAGACTTATATGTAGTTAATGGTCGTTATCCTGCCGGTGAACCTAACAAGCTTTATATTAATAAAGGAAATGGAACTTTTGTTGAAATGGCTGAAAAGTTGGGTGTTGCTGATGACGGTTGGGGATTAGGTGCAACATTTGGAGATATTAATAATGATGGAGCATTAGACCTTTATGTGTCCAACTATATCGGCGATAACAACCTATATATTAACGATGGCAAGGGGAGCTTTAAGAAGGCTAATAATCTGATCAAAGGTGCTCCGAAAGATCACTGGGGGAAAGGCCCTACCTTTGGAGATGTAAATAATGATGGTTGGCTGGATTTATATGAGGGAGACTGCAAACTTGCAAATCAGCTTTATATAAACAAAGGTGGCAAATTTGTGAATATGATTAATTCAGTTCCGGCTGCAAAATGCGAGACTGTTAGAACTAAAGGGACGGTGCTTGCTGATTTTAATAATGATGGACAGCTTGATCTTTATATAGTAAACTGGGGCGCGGCAAATAAACTACTTTTAAACAACGCTAAAAATCCAAACTGGCTTAGAGTCAAGTTAGTCGGCAATAAAAGCAACAAAGATGCTATTGGGGCAAAAGTTTATGCGTATGATGCTACTGGCAAATTAGCTGGCTTCCGTGAGGTTGTAACCGCTTCTGGTTTTTGCGCTCAACCTTCGAAGATTCAGCATTTTGGTTTTTCAAAAGCCGGGTTGTATAGCATTAAGGTTGTATTTCCTTCTGGTAAAGAAGTCGTGAAAAAAGACGTTAAGTTAGGACAACTAATAGTTATAGAAGAGTAGTATTTTCTAAATGTTTATTTAATAAAAAAAGGGGCTTTTCAAAGCCCCTTTTTTTTGGCTTAAAAATTGTTTACAAAACAGATTATGTTGCTATTTGTTATTTTATTTTTATTATTTCCATTAAATTTGTATTCATTAGATTTGACAGTCAAAACATCTTATGAAGGCACTCCGTTACCCCGTACTAAAGTCAAAATCTGGCATAAAACGGCTATGATTAACAGCGATAAGCCAGATTACAATTTTACTGCTGATGAAAATGGTATAGCAAAAATTGCCTTAAATTCAGGTGAATATTATATATTTAGTGAAAAAAATGTAGATAATGAACGATTTTTTGGCTTTTATGGACAAAATCCTCTATCTTTAAAGAAAAACAGTGAAATAACAATAAATCTTGTCAAGTATCCTATGAAACCTCTTATTACTAAAAAAGAAAATAGTATATCTGGCATTGTGACACACAAAGGTAAGTCTCTCAGTAATGTTAATGTTTTTGCTTATTTAGACTTAACCTCAGACATGAAAGGACCTGCTTATCTATCTTCGGTCACTGATGAAAACGGAAGATTTGTTCTTGAGTTAGACAAGGGAAGCTATTACTTGGTATTTAGAAAAAAAAGAGAAGATTTTTTTGGGTTGCCTTCTCCGGGTGATTATGTAGGAGTTTTTCCTATTTTTCCTTTAGAAGTTAAAGATACTGGATATGAGCTTTATGTGTCCCTTTTAAAGATACCTGAAAAAATGAAAAAGAATTTACAGGATAAGAGCTATGTGATAAAGGGGAAGGTACTGAACAAAAACGAAAAACCTGTAAAAGGGGTTTATGTTGTCTTGTATGAGGATTATACATTGCTTGGAAAGCCTGATTATGTTTCTCACTTAACAGATCAGACAGGCAGTTTTACTCTATATGTGAAAAAGGCTGGCAGTTATTTTGTTGTTGTACGAAAGAGTCTTGGAGATACGCCACAGTTGGGTGAAGATGTATCAAGCCTTGCTGAAATAACAGTTGGAGATGAAACTATTGAAAAAGAGTTTGTTATTAAAACAAATAATTAAGGTAAATTTTTTGTCTTTGTTTGTTTTTTTTGTCATACTTAAAAATTTGTATGCTGCAAACATTTATAATTCTACAATAATAACAACTGACACTGTTTGGGAAAACAATGTAGTTATTTCTGGCAAGATAATTATTGATAGAAAAGCCACTTTAAAAATAAAACCCGGAACCAAGGTGTTATTTAAAAAGGTTGATGAGGACAATGATGGCTTATCTGAAACTACTATTGTTGTAAATGGTAATATAATCGCAGAAGGAACAAAAGACAATCCAATATATTTTAGCTCTTTAGAAGAAAAAAAGGACTGGGGAGACTGGAAAGAGATCCAGATAAACCATGCAAAGGGCTTTATCTTTAAATATGCAATTTTTGAATATAGTGAATATGGTATTCATGTCCATTTTTCTGAAGGAACAGTTTCAAATTGTGTCTTCAGAAAAAACGCTGATTCGACAAGATTAGGTAATTCTATCATTAGATTTACTAACAACCTTTTTGAACAAAATAATGGTAAAGCGATAAATTTTACTAACTGTAAGCTTACTATAAAAAAAAATACCATTCGTAATAACAGAGAGGGTGTTTTTGTATTTGAAAAGTTGGGAGATATAGTTATTGAGCATAATAATATTTATGACAATAAAGTTAATGTTAAAACTGGAGATTTTTTCAGAGGAAAACTTGTTTTAGGTGAAAACTACTACGGAGAAGATTCAACTGTAGAAGGACTTGTGGAGTGTATCAGAAGCACAAAACCTTTTGTTGGTATTTTGCCCGATATGTTAGATGCTTATCTTGTTAAAGTTTTAGAGACCAATGGTTTTGTTGATGGTGCGGCTTCACTGGTGGAAGACACAATTTTTTTCCCTTCTTTTGATGGGAGTGTTTACTGGTACAACACTAAAAACGATAGTTTTCAAAAATTTAGTATAGGGGATTTTTTTGACTGTAAACCTTTATTGATAGGTAAGACTGCAGTTTTGGTTGATTGGGATGGTAAAGTTACAGCAATTGATTTTGAAAAGAAAAAAAAGTTATGGATGGTTAAGCTTGATAACTCATCAATGGACGATCACAGAATGCCTTCGCCAATCTTAGTTAATAATGACATTATTGCAGTTGCGAGACCAGATGGCAAACTGTATCTTATCGACCTGAAAACAGGCTTGATTAAGAAGCGTTATTATTTTGAAGAACAGATAAGGGCAACACCTTTGACATATGAAGGTAAGATTTATCTTTTTGGGACCAATGGTGATGTTTTTTCGATTGATATTATCAAAGAAAACATTGAAAGGACAAGTTTTAATGCCTCTTTTTATTCCCCATCAATAGTTTATAAAAGGTATATTGTAAACGTTGAAAAAACAGGTAAGATTTTTTTTATAGATAAAAATCTAAAATTACACAAGATAATTGATCTGAAAGGCAGTTTTAGGCATCAGAGTCCTATTGAGTTTAACGGTAAACTTTATCTGTTCTCTTTAGATGGTAAACTTTTTATAATAGATGAAAACTCTTTTGAAGAGATAAACTTAAATAAAATTTTTACTGCTACGCCGGCTATTTTCGATGATTATTTAATAGTACCTACCTTTAATGGTGAACTGTTATTTTATTCTAAAAAAAACTATTTCTATTTGGGCAGCTTTGGAGAGATTCAGTTTCAACCTTTTGTGTATGACAACAGACTTTATTTAGGAACAAGGAGTAACAAAATTTATGTACTTAAATTATGGTAAAAGATTTAATCTTTTGCTTTTTTTTATATCATTTTCGGCATTTTCGTTTGAACTGGTCCTTACGAGGATCTTTTCTGTTTTAATGTGGTATCACTTTGCATCTTTAGCTATTGGGCTTGCTATGCTTGGCTTGGGCGCAGGCGGAGTGTTTAGCTATCTTTTAAGACAAAAAGTTACTGATAAGACTTTAAGTATATTGATTGGTTTTTATTTGACCGCATTGTTAACCGTTCATTTATGTTTCTTTTATTTGCATTATAATCCAGACAGCATTGTTCCTTATCTTTCGTATTTTCATCAGCCATATTTCCAACCGTTTCAACGTGGGCTGTTTTTTTCTGCGACACCCTCGATATTATTTGCGATCTCGGTTGCTTATTGTTTGTTGACATTCCCGTTTTTTCTAGCTGGTGCGATCATTGCTGCAATATTCAAGTTAATGCACAAAGAGGCACATAGACTCTATTTTTCTGATATGGCTGGTGCTGCTTTTGGTACTGTATTTGTTGCAATAGCATTAAATATATTTAGCCCAATGAATATGCTTTCATTATTAGTATTTTTGGGTAGTTTTATTTTAATTTTGAATACTCGAAAAAAGTTTATACCGATACTAATTTTGATTATATCTTTGGTAACATTTTTATCAGGAGTTTTTGATAAGAATGACGAAATACCAATTGCGAGGGGAAAAGTAGCAAAAAATATTATCTGGTCTAAATGGAATGCTTTTTCAAGGGTGATTTTATATCCATTGGCACAAGAAGAGAAGACAAATGCATTTGGGCAAAGCTCATATTACAATGGATATGTTCCTGAACAGTGGGGGCTTCTTGTTGATGATACTGGGTATACGACTGTATCTGAGTACATAGACACTGAGGAGAAGAAAGAGTTTTTTAAGTGGAACTTAATATCTTTACCTTATGTGATTAACAAGGGTAAGGTGTTAATCATTGGGCCTGGTGGTGGTAAGGACATAAACTGTGCAATCGCCATGGGAGTGAAAGAAAAGGATATTACTGCTGTTGAACTTAATCCTCTTGTAGTGAAGGCGGTTAACGACATATTAAAAGATAAGACAAATAAACTGTATAACAAAGTGAACACCCATATAAAAGAAGGGAGAAGTTTTTTGGAAAAATATTCTGGAAAATACGATGTCTTACAGGCGACATCTGTTTATGGTAGAATTCCCCCAGCATCTGGTATTTTTACATTCGCAGAGGATAATTTATATACATTAGAAGCCTTTAAAACGTATTTTTCGAAACTAAACGATGGTGGTTTTTTAGCTTTATCGCGCTTTATTTATGAACAAACTGTCCCTAAAATGTTGCTTCTTTCCATTACAGCGCTAAAAGAACAAGGTTTATCAAACCCTGAAACATCAATCTTTCTCGCAAAAGAGAGGGGATTGGCAATATTAATTGCAAAAAAGGGCAGCTTTACTAAAGAAGAAATTAATGCTTTAGTAGAACATTGTAACAATATCGGTGGAACAATTCTGTACGAACCGTATGGCAACTACGAAAATTTATATTCGAATTTAATCCGTCATCAGGAAGAACATTCAAAATATATACTTCCTACTGACGATAGACCTTTTTATTACTACAATTTTACAAAAAAAGAGTTTTTAACATCAATGTTATTTAAAAACGATAAGTTTGAAGAGAAGGGCGTTTCTGTGCTTAAGTTCTTTTTTTACTTAAGCATATTTTTTGTTATGTTGATAATAATTCTACCACTTTTACTCACAAAAGGTTTTATGAAAAATATTTTTGAAGTTCCGCTTGGAATCTACTTTTTTTCCTTAGGAATTGGTTATATTATGATTGAAATAATTTGTATCAAGAGCTTCTCTCTTTTCCTTGAAACACCTATTTATTCAATGATTTTTGTAACCGGCAGTCTTTTATTATCATCTGCGTTAGGGGCATACTTCTCTAAGAACTGGCTAACATTTAAGTCTTTAAAAGTAGTGTTAGTGGTACTTATTTTGCTAATATTCTTAATAACTTTTACACAGGATATCGTGCTTGGCTATTTATACTTAAATTTATATCAAAAGGTTTTTATAACGATTATAATGTTGTTTGTTATAGGTTTTTTTCTTGGAATGCCTTTTCCATTTGTGCTAAAAAAGGTTGGTGCAGCTAATGAATCTCTTGTCGCATGGGGTGTTGCTTTAAATAGTGTTTCATCAGTTCTGGGAAGCTTTTTGTGTTTGATACTTGTAGTTAACTTTGGTTTTAAAAAATCATATATATTGGCGGGGTGTTTTTACATACTTGCGTTGTTAATTTTATATTTGATAGAGAAAAGATATGAAAAGGTTTAGTTTACTACTTTTTTCCCTCATAATACTTAGTTGCAATAAAAATGATAGCTATGAGTTAAAAGGTAAAGTAGTTTATAATCAAAAACCACTTTTTGATGCAGAAATTCAGGTATTTTTAAAACAGGAAAAAGAGAAGGAAACCCCACCAATAAAGGTGGTAGCTTCTGACGAAAAAGGTGAATTCTCTATCACTTTACCAAAAGGCAGATACTATCTTGTTGCCAGAAAAAAATATGAGGAGCAGGGAGAGGTTGACATGCTTTTTGGTAACTATCCCGATAATCCCGTGATTTTAGAAAAAAATACCGTATTAAAGGAATGGCAACTCCAATCAAAAAAAGAAAAACTGACATATTCAAAACTAAGTGGTATAAAAGGAAACGTTGCAGGATTTAATAATTACAGAAATGTTAGGGTTTATGTTTATAAAACAGACGATACAGGCTTAAAAGGTCCTGATTATATTACCAAAGCTAAAATCGATCAAAAAGGTTTTTTTACAATTGATTTGCCAGAAGGGGATTACTTTATAGTTGTCAGGGAACGGAAAAACAGTACTTCTGGTTTGTTAAAAGAGGGAGATTTAACAGGTGAGTATAAGCAAAATCCAGTTAATGTTAAAAACAATAATTATATTGACATAGGTAAGATTGACATTAAACTGGTTGACAAGAATAAGGTTAACGAAATTAACGAAAAGGGTGTGATTAAAAAAGGAGTTGCAGAGCTTTCTGGTACTGTGATAGATCAAAAAGGCAGCCCGGTTAAAAACGTGTACGTTCTGCTATATGATAATCCTGAAATGGTTGGACGTCCTGTTATGATATCTACCCCGACAAAAGTTGATGGAAAATTTACTGTTTCGATTATAAATCCAGGAAAATATTATGTAGGTGCGCGCTCTAAGATTGGAGGACCAGCAGAGCCCGGAGAGTTGATTGGAACATACATTGGTTCAGCGGATAAGAGTATTAAAATTGACAAAGATAGCAAAATCAAAATAAAAATTGAGGTACATGAGGTATGGTGAGAGTTGTTTTGCCTGTTTTAATGTCTTTAATAGTATCAATAAGTTTTGCAGAACAAACAGGTATCATTAAAGGTAGGGCAGCATACAGAGGAGAGGTGTTTCAGGGAACAGAAATACTTGTCTATAAAGATGCAACTGATATCGATCTTACAAAACCAGCTTATGTTTTTGGCCCAACAAAGATTGATGGTACTTTCGAGTTTAATCTCCTCCCCGGCAAGTATTATTTGATTGCATTAAAAAAACATAAACAGAGAAAAGACTATATTCCGCAAGATAGAGATTATTATTGTTTTTATAGTGGAGCACCAGTCGAGGTAGTTCAGGGTAGTATTAGTTATGTTGGTTTTAACTTGATAAAAGTTAAATCGTCAGGAAAGAATAATGTAGCAAAGAACGAAAGTGGTATTTATGGTAAGGTGTTGTTTGAAGATAAACCTTTGTCAAAATGTTACATTTACATTTACAAAGACTTTAAAGGGGGATTTAGAGGCCCTGCATTCATAACTTTTCCGTCTATTGATGGTAGTTTCAAAATATCTCTGCCCCCTGGCAAATATTATGTGTTAGCGAGAAAGCGGATGAAGGGGGGTATGTATGGACCTGTAGAGGAAGGTGATTATTTTAATTTTTACTATGGTAATCCTTTAGTTGTAAAAAAAGGATTATATAAGTATGTTGAAATAGAAACTGTAAAAAGATTGAGCCAGTTAGAAGAAGGGACTGGTTTTGCAAAGGTATCTGGCAAAGTAATTGACAGGGAAAACAAACCTGTTTCTGGTCTGTTTGTATTATTTTATCAAAATAAAAACATTCAGGGTAAACCATTGTATATTTCTGGCAGAACTGATCAGACTGGCCATTTTAATATAAAGCTGCCTAAAGGTGTGTATTATGTCGTAGCGCGTGAGAGTATTGGTGGCCCGCCTGTTAGCAACGAATGGTATGGTAAAATTAATAATGAACTTATCATCAGTGATGAAAATGACACAAAAAATATTATGGTGGTGGTGGAGAAAGTAAAATGAAAAAAATGACTTGCTTTCTTTTACTTTTTTTGATTTTTATTGCTAATAATTTATTTGCAAGAACAAATTATTTAGAGGGCAATATTGTTATAGACAAAAACTCTAATTATTCGGGGGATTGGGAGATAAAAGAAGGGACTAAAATTCTTATCAAAAGTAACATTAGATGTGTCTTCTCAGGTAATGTTAAAGTTACAGGAAAAAAGGCCAGGAGAGTGATAATAGGTGGAGAGCAAAACAGTAGTTTAGTTTTTAATGGTTCTCGTGATGTAGCAATTAATTATGCTGACATATCAGGTATGGAAGTTGTTGAGTTTAGCGAGAGCAATGCAAGAATTAGTAATACTGATTTTTCTGGAAATAAATTAGCTGTCAGATTTGTAAAAAATACAAAGGCTTTATTGTCAAATTGTGTTTTCAAGAATAATGAAATAGCCTTAGTGTCAGAGCTCAAATCTTTAGTAGAAATTGACAACATTTCATTTTTAAAAAATCAAAAAGCAGTTATTGCAAGTCAAGCTGGCTTAATTAAGTTAAAAAACAGTGAATTTAAAAAGAATAATATTGGTTGCTACATAAATAATGATGGACAGAACTTTATTCTGAATAATCAATTTATAGACAATGAAGCAGCAATTGTATTACATCAAAATTCTAACACAGAAATCTACGGCAATAATTTCTTCAAAAATAAAGTTGGCATATATGCAGAAATTATGTCGCGGCCACTTATTTTAAATAACAAATTTTCTGATAACGGTACAGCAGTTAAATTTGTACAGTTTGTTGATGGAGCTATCAGAGAGAACAGTTTCTTTAATAACGACACAGCGGTTTTTTTAGAAAAAAAATCTAATCCGCTTATAAGACAAAACACTTTTAAAAACAGCAGCACAGCGGTTTTTTGTGATTTCTCATCATATCCAATTATCACTTTAAATGATTTTTTAGATAACAAATTGCATATTAAACTTGGCATTTATCAATCAGCCGATTTTGAAAACAGGGTCGGTTCTATTCAAATACAATTAAACGAGGCAATGGCTAAAGAAACAAGAAGGACACTTGATTTTAATAAACAACGCAAGTTTTTTGTTGGAGAACTTTTTGCTAAAAAAAACTATTGGGATGAAAAGACAATTAAAGAAATGGAAACAAAAGAAAATGTCTCTACTATTTATGATGGGCATGATTTGCCTGAAACAAAATATGAAGGTTATGGAGAAGATAAATATAAGTTAGATGTTGTGATCTTTAAGCCATTTTTAAGAAAGCCAGTAAACAAATAAAATGAAAAAGATTGATATTTGGGTTGGTTTGATTGTTTTTTTGCTGTTTAGTTTATCTGATGTTGTAAACGCCTATGTAGTTACTGGTAGAGTTTTAATTGGCGATAGCGTGAATAATAATGCTTATGTGTATTTTAAAACATCAGGCAAAGTGATAAAAACAGATGTTGATAAAACGGGATTTTTTAAGATAGAACTTGAGAAAGGCACATATTTAGTTACTGCAGATGCGATGATAGAAAATAAACTGTATAAAGGTTTTTCAGGACGAAATCCGATATACATTGGCAAAGACGAACACATTGGAATAAAGCTTTTAAGAGCAAAAAAAATAAAGATACTGAAAAATAGTAAATCCTATACACCTATCATTCAAGGACGGCTTCTCTATAACGAAAAACCTGTGAAAGATGCAAGAGTCTATCTATATATGAACTTATATGACTTTAAAGGAATGCCTTATTATTATTCGTTACCAACTGACAAACACGGCAGATTTAAAATTTCAGAGGTTATAGAAGGTAGTTATTTTGTTGTTGCTAAGAAGAAAAACGACAATCAACCACTTGGTCCTCTAATGGAAGGAGACTTGATAGGTTTTCTATCTGATGAATCCTACAATTTTAAAGGCGGTTATATTTACAAATTTGATATAAATATGTTTCAGAAAATGAAGGATGAACCACCAGCAACTTTACCAGCAGAAGGGGAAGTTTATTACGTTACCGGGAAAGCTATTGATAAATCTGGTAACCCGGTAGAAGGTCTGTATGCATTTGCTTATGATAAAAAGGTGATAGGTCATGAGAGACCAGTTTCTATTTCCAAAAGGACAGATAAGGAAGGCAATTTTGTCTTACCGTTGCCCAAAAAAGGGAAATACTATATTGGTGTCAGGGAATTTTATGGGGGAACCCCTGTTCAGGGCGAGTATTATGGATTGTATCCTGATACGTATGACCATCATTTAAACGTAGATAAAGATGTAAACAATGTAGCAATTGTGGTTGAAAAGATACTAAAATGAAAAAGATATTTCTTATAATATTCTCGATTGTTTTTATAAAATATTCGTTTGCGATGGATATTCCTGTAAAAGAGATTAAAGGTGATGAGGTGTGGCAGGGGAATGTAATTATTGATGGTGTCGTTGCTGTTAGAGCTGGTGGAAGATTAAAAATCATGCCGGGAACAAAAATATTGTTTGTTGCAAAAGATTATGATGGTGACGAAATAGGTGATGGTGAACTGTATATAGAAGGGGAAATTGAATGTTCAGGTAGTAAGGAAGAACCAGTTGTATTTTCAGTTTATTCTTCAGTAGTTCAGCCTGCTAAATGGAAGTATGTGATGGCAAATCATAGTAAAAATGCTATGTTTAACTGGGCGATATTTGAGGGGGCATATTCGGGCCTTCAGGTTCATTTTTCTAATGCTATGATTAAAAATTGTGTTTTCAGGAAGAATATAGATGGTTTTCGATTTTCTACTGCGAATATTGTGGTTACTGGTTGCAAAATGATCCATAACAAGCACGGCATAAGGTATGAAGAACGTGATTCTACGGGCAAGATTTCTACTAATGATATTAGTCATAATGAAATTGGCATATTTCCTGTTACACAGTGTAAAGGTAAGGTATATTTTGCCCTAAACAATATTTACCAAAATAGTTATAATATTAAGGTGGGTGATGACCAAAAAGATAGATTATCATTTGCGAATAATTATTTTGGTTATTCACATGAAAAAGAGATTGGTAGAACTATTTATGATAAAAAATATGACAAAAATTTACCAGAAGTTAAGTTTAAGCCTTTTTTAAAGAAAAGAGTTAAAATAGGAGAAGATATATGATTAAAAAAATAGCTATGTCATTTATAATGCTTTTGATAGCTGCTGATATTAGTATTGCTTGTGTTGGCAAAACAATATATGTAGGTTATGTGGACAAAAAAAATGATGAAATAATTGCAAATGTTTTTTCAAGGCTTATTCTTGAAAGAACTGGCACTACTGCTAAACTAAAAAAATTCAATACTCCCAATGCGGTTTTGACCGCAGCACAAAATGGTGATGTTGATCTTTTTGTGTTTTCTGACGAACAGATAAAAAATGTGATAAAATCACCATCCCACGATGATGTGAAAAACGAATTTAACGTAAAATATAATCTTGTTTGGCTAAAACCGATAGTTTCTAACAAAATGGATTTTTTTGTACCAGTTATCAGAAAGGATACATTAAAAAAGTTCCCTGCTCTTCCTAAATTAATCGAAAAACTTGAAGGTAAAATAAATAATTCAACTTTAAATCACCTTAATACTATGTTAAGAAACAAGAGTATTAAAGATGTCGTCAAAGATTTTTTGAAGGAGAATAAACTTATTTAATAATAAACGGTATCATTAAATTATGGATAGAAGGGATTTTATAAAAGCCTCTTGTGCAGTCTTACTTAGTAATGTTCTTGCAAAAGAACTTATTGCAGAGACAAAACCTTCTGTTGTAGCTGTCTCTGAAGGGAAAAATTATGAAGAGATTACCAAAAATGTAATCTATGCCCTTGGTGGAATGAAAAGATTTGTGAAAAAAGGCGATTTAGTTGTTGTAAAACCCAATATAGGCTGGGATAGAAAACCTGAATATGCCGCAAATACACATCCACTTGTTGTTAAAACCATTGTTTTGGAATGTTTAAATGCTGGCGCTAAAAAGGTGAAAGTTTTTGATCGCACTTGTAATGATCCAAGAAGATGTTATGATAATAGCGGTATGTCAGAAGTCTTGAAAAATATAAAAAATGTTGAGTTAAAACATATAGATTACGATCGTTTTAAAAGAGTTTCGTTGAATGGTGTTTTTCTGAAGGATTGGGAGTTATATGACGAAGCTTTATCTGCTGATGTTTATATAAATGTTCCGATTGCAAAGCATCATGGACTTACTAAACTAACGCTTTCTCTAAAAAATGTAATGGGAATAATGGGCGGTAACAGGGGTTATATACACAGAAACATCGAAAATGCCCTTGCTGATATACATTCCTATTTCAAGACTACGCTTAATATAGTTGATGCTACACGCATACTTTTAGATAACGGTCCGCAAGGAGGTAGTCTAAAAGATGTAAAAGTTTTGAATAAGGTTATTGCCTCAACAGATAAAGTAGCTGTTGATGCTTACGCAACAACTTTTTTCAATTTAAAGCCCGAAGATATTTCTATAACACAAATAGCCCACAGGCGAGGTCTTGGAGAAATCAATTTAAGTAAAGTAAAAATCATAAAAGTATAAATAATGAAGCTCAATGCTGCTAAAATTTCACAATACATTTTTCTTACAATTTTTCTTATTCTTTTCATCAATACCGAATATCGTGGCAAAGATGAGATTTCTCTTGCTATAAACAGTTTTTTCAGGGCAAACCCTTTAGTTATCATAAGTTACTTTTTATCCAATTTGTCTGTATCGTTAGTTTTCTTGCCTGGTTTTATTCTGATATTAGCTACAGCAGTTTTGGGTAGATTTTTTTGTGGCTGGGTTTGCCCACTCGGAACTATTTTAGACTTAATAAGTGCAAAAATAAAAAAACACAATGAAAACAATATAATAAACACCAATTTTAAATATTTTCTACTAATTATGCTCCTTGTCACAGCCGCACTTAATATTAATATATCCGGACTATTGGATCCTATAGCGATACTGGTAAGATTTTTTACATTCTCAGTTTATCCTTTAATCGGATATTTTACTGGTAGAGGCTGGGCTGAACTTTATAAACTTATTGGAGAGAAAAGAGACTATCTGGAATCGGTTTATATATTTCTAAAAAATCATTTTTTGCCATTCAGGACAAGTTTTTATCCTTTAGCCTTTTTTTCTCTTTTGTTCTTTGCATTTATAATTTTTCTGGAAAGGTATGAGAAAAGAAATTGGTGCAAAAATCTTTGTCCTTTAGGAACGTTATTAGGGATATTAAGCATTTTTTCAATGTTTAAAAGAGTTCCTGCAAAGCTTTGTAGCGATTGTAAAGACTGCAAAAATATTTGTCCCACAGCCTTTGACAGTGAAGTTTTAAATCAAACCAACTGTATAGTTTGCATAGAATGTCAGCTAAAATGTAAGTATAAGCGAGCCTCTTTTAAACTCAACTACTTTGTTCCCCAATATAAAGGGCTAAATTATAGAAGACGAGAATTGTTTGCTGGTTTAATAGGTGGTGTAGTATTAACAAAAATGTTTAATTTTCATTCAGAGGATAAAAAGGTTCGGCTACTTCGTCCTCCTGGGGTGAGTGATGAAGATGATTTCTTAAAAAAGTGTGTACGATGTGGAGAATGTATCAAAATCTGTTTAAGAAACGCGCTCTATCCAGCTGTTTTTGATGCTGGTTTTTATGGTATTGCTACACCACAACTTATACCAAGAAAAGGATACTGTGAATATAACTGCACGCTGTGTGGGCAGGTATGTCCAACTAAAGCGATTCCAGAGCTTCCGGTTGCAGATAAACAAAAAGAGGTGATAGGAGTTGCTGTTTTTGATAAAAATCATTGTCTTCCTTACGCTAAGAAAATGAACTGTATTGTATGTGAAGAACACTGCCCCGTACCAGAGAAGGCGATCAAAACCGAGGTTGTAAAAGAGCTTGATAGCAATGGGAATGTTGTTATATTAAAAAGACCATATGTTGTTGAAAAATTATGTATAGGTTGCGGCATTTGTGAATATATCTGCCCGTTAAGTAAGGCAGGAGTTGAAATTTTCACAAAAAAAGACGAAAGGAAGGTATAATGTCAATATTGCAGATTTTAAAGTATCCTGATCCAAGACTCAAAGAAAAGGCTGTCGAGGTAAAAGAGATTACAAAAGAGATTAAAAAGCTTGCTTTTGATATGGTTGAAACAATGTATAGTAACAGGGGAGTTGGGTTAGCCGCTCCGCAGGTTGGGGTGCCGTTTAGAATAATAGTGATTGATATTGACCAACTGGAAAAAGAGCCCAATCCTATAATCTGTATTAATCCTGAAATCATAAGCCATGAAGGTAAAACAAAAGATGATGAAGGTTGTTTAAGCGTCCCAGGTTTTACTGCACCTGTCGAACGGTATAAAAAAGTAGTTGTTAGTTTTTTAGATTTAGACGGCAATTCTAATGAAGTGACTGCAGAAGATTTCTTTGCAAAGGCTTTTCAGCACGAAATAGACCATCTTAACGGGATTTTATTTGTTGATAGACTGGGCAGGTTAAGAAAGCAGCTTTTTTTAAAGCGTTATAAAAAGATGATGGAAGAATCTTTATGAGTCTTAGAATAGGTTTTTTTGGGTCAGCACCCTTTGTGGTTGAATTTTTAGACGTAATTTTCAATTCTAAACATAAATTAGAGTTTATAGTGACATCGCCAGACAGGCCAAAAGGGCGGGGGAAACAGTTACTTCCGACAACCACAAAAGAGTTTGCGATTAAACGAGGTATTCCTTATTTTCAGCCTGAAAATCTGAAGAATGATGATTTTTTAAATAATATCAAAAAGTTTAGCGTAGACATCTTTCTTGTGATAGCCTATGGGAAAAAACTTCAATCTGAACTGCTGTTTTATCCACCCCTTCATTCTTTTAACCTTCATTTCTCACTTTTGCCCAGATGGAGAGGGGCAGCACCCGTTAATTGGGCTATACTTGCAGGAGACAAACAGACAGGCTTAACTTTTATGAAAATGGATGAAGGTATCGATACGGGAGATATTTTGACGCAACAAGTGTTAGAAATTAACGAAAACGAAACTGCTGAGGAGCTTTTCAAAAGAATTATAGATGTTGGAAAACCTTTTTTAATTCATTCCCTGGAAATAATTGAAAACAGGAACTTTATTTTAACAAAACAGGATGAAAGTTTAGCTACCTATGCATCAATCTTTAAAAAAGACGATGGCCTAATTGATTGGAATAAAACAGCAATAGAAATCCATAACAAGATTCGTGGTATGCTTCCATGGCCATCAGCATTTACATTTTATAGGGGAAAAAGATTAAAATTATTGAAGTCAAAAATTGTTATTGATTCAGGACCTATTGGGTGTATATTTAAATCAGATAAAGAAGGTTTTTTTGTTGGCACTGGAAATCAATCAGTCATGATAATAGAAGTCCAGGAGGAAGGAAAAAATAAGGTTAATGCAGCAGATTTTTTGAGAGGCAAACCAAATTCTTTAAACTCTTACTTTGATGGATATGGAGAATTATAGTTTGATAAGAAATCTTTTGTTGAACATGATTTTGCCAATAGAGGCTTTTATTTCCCGTGTCCTGCGTCTAAAAAATGATAAGGTAGAGAGGTTTTTTGTAGATCTAAACAACAAAATAGTATTGCGCCAAATAAAAAAAGCACCTGAGCGTATACTTTTACTTATGCCACACTGTTTACAGTTTTCAGATTGTGAACATAGAGTGACGGGCAAAGAGATACGCTGCAAAATGTGCGGGAAATGTGAAATAAAAGATCTTGTAGAAATTTCAAAAAAATATGCTGTAAAATTATCTGTTGCTACTGGTGGCACAATGGCAAGAAATATTGTAAAAAGTTTTTCTCCTGACGTAATCATTGCGACAGCGTGTGAAAGAGATTTGATATCCGGGTTACGTGACACGGTCGCTATTCCTGCGATAGGAATATTGAACGAAAGACCTAATGGACCATGTGTAGACACACGTGTAGATATGGATAAGATTTCTTACTACATTAAATATCTGAAAGGACTGAATAATGAAAAAAAATAAAATTTTAATCGCACCATCAATCTTATCCGCTGATTTTGCCCGATTAAAAGACGAACTTGAAGCTATTGAAAAGGCTGGAGCAGATATTATTCATCTTGATATAATGGATGGACATTTCGTCCCAAACTTAACTTTTGGCCCTTATGGTGTATCCTGCATTAAAAAATATTCAAGCAAACCTTTAGATGTGCATTTGATGCTTGATAATCCAGACGTTTTTATAAAACCATTTATAGATGCTGGGGCTGATATGGTATCAATCCATATCGAGGCTGTGTATCACTGTCAGCGTACAATCGAACAAATTAAACAGCAAGGTGCAAAGGCGGGAGTGGCAATTAATCCTCAGACACCTGTAGACGCAATTAGATATGTTTTACCGTATCTCGATTTCGTACTGGTCATGACTGTTAATCCCGGATTTGGTGGACAAAAATTGCTTGAACCAGTGCTAAAAAAAATCACTGATATAAAAGAAATAATATTAAGAGAACATTTATCATGTTTGATCGAAGTAGATGGTGGAGTTGACATCACCAATATTAAAAAAGTTGTTGACGCTGGCGCAGATATTATTGTTGCAGGAAACGCCATTTTTAAAGAGAAAGACTACAAAAATATAATTGATATGATGAAGTCTGTATGCAATTCATAAGTCTGGAAGAAGTTTTTAAACTTTTTTTAGCAGCTACCTTTGGTGGGCTTGTTGGTATAGAAAGACAGATTCAGGGGCAGACGGCTGGATTCAGGACACAGCTGCTTGTTTGTTTAGGTTCATGTTTATTTACCATTTCTTCAATTAAATTTTTTGAAATTTTTGGAAAGATGGTTGATCCATCAAGAATATCAGCTCAGATTGTTGTTGGAATAGGTTTTTTAGGTGCTGGTGCGATCATTAAGCAAGGAGATTATGTTAGGGGGTTGACAACTGCAGCAACGTTATGGGTGGTTAGTGCAATTGGACTGGGTGTTGGTTTAGGTGAATACATTCTTGCTGCTGTTGCAACATTTATCACACTCGTGAATTTAATAATTCTAAAAAAGCTTGAGAATATACTTCCAAAAGACATCTATTCAAATTTAGAGATTGAATACGAAGGTTTTAAATATGGAGATATCAACAGTTATGCAAAGAAACATTCTATTGAACTTATTAATTTAAAAGAAAGTTTTGATAAAAGTAGCAACAAAACAATTTTAACAGCAACATTAAAATACAAAGAAAATTGCGATATTAAGGCATTTTCAAACGACTTAAAAGAAGATGTGGAATTAAATAAAATATTACTTAAATAACTTCGTACTATAATAATTTTTGCACGAAAACAGAAAATTATAATAAAATCAACAAATGAATCATTCAAATCTATTGCTCATCTATGGTTTTCTTGCTTCATCATATGTAATTTATAAAATTCTTATCTACAAGACTGAAGTTTACACTTTTGGCAAGATAGAGTCTCTAAAATTTTTCCTTGCACTGTTTTCTGGCTGTTTAGCAATAGTTTTTGTTTTTGATGATATGGAGGTTAACTATAAAATTGAAAAACTAATGATCTCTCTAATATTTTTATCAGTTTATGTCTTTATAACTTTGAAAAGGTTTTTAGCTTATAAAAGGGATATAGATTTAGTTTCTGCAATACAAAAGTCGATTTGGGCGGTAATTATTTTTATGATAATAATTTTAACACTTGTTGCGGATTTTTTATCATCTAATGATAGCTGGTAAATGGAGTGTGTGTTAAACAATGCTAACATTCTCAAAATTGTTTTAAATAATCTCGTTTTGTTGTTATAATTATAACTTATGCAAAAAGGATTTGTTATTAAAACTGTTGTTTTTTGTGTTGTTATATTCTGGCTGATTGTAGCTGGATTTATATTCTATTTTTTCAGAGAAATTCCACCCGTCACCGAACTTAAACAGTATAAACCCAATTTGATTTCAAGAGTTTTTTCAGCAGAAGGGGAGTTGATTGGTGAATATTACTCAGAAAGGAGGATTGCTGTTCCAATAGAAAAAGTTCCTCCTCTATTAATCAAGGCTTTTATTGCAGCAGAAGATGCACGTTTTTTCGAGCACCACGGTATGGATATTAGAGGAATATTACGAGCAATGATAAAGAATATCATTGCAGGTGGTTATGTGCAAGGCGGCAGCACAATAACGCAACAAGTTGCAAGGTCTTTATTTTTAAGCAAAGAAAAGACTCTTGGCAGAAAAGTTAAAGAGCTAATTTTAGCCTACATTCTTGACAAAAAATTTACAAAAGAAGAAATCTTGCAATTATATCTAAACCACATCTATTTAGGTAACGGGGCGTATGGCATTGAAATGGCTGCTCAGGACTATTTTGGCAAAAGCATAAAACAGCTTAATTTAGCTGAATGTGCCTTATTAGCTGGTTTGCCAAAAGCACCTTCTTTGTATTCACCTTTTAAAAATCCCGGCAAGGCAAGGGCAAGACGAACCTATGTCTTAAACAGGATGTATGAATTGGGCTATATAAGTGAAGAAGAAATGAAGAGGGCAGATCAAGCGCCTTTACCTGCAGAAAACAAAAGAATAAAAAATCTTAATTATAGTAGTCATTTAGTAGAATACATTAAACAAAAGCTTATTGAAAAATATGGAGAAGAGACTGTTTTAAAGAAAGGTTTAACTATCTTTACAAGTATAAATGCAGACTTTCAAAGACGTGCATTTGAAGCAGTGGATTTGGGTCTAAGAGAATTAGATAAAAGGCAAGGTTTTAGGGGTGTTTTAGAAACTATCACGGAAGATAAATTTGATTCGTTTATTAAAAACGGCCCTCAAGTTATTGATGATTTAAAACTAAATACATACACCAAAGCGCTTGTAGTTGATGTTCAACCTAAACAAAAAAGGTTTATTTTAAAGATTGGAGCCTTTGATGTAGTTATGCCTTTTTCTAATGTTACATGGGCGCTTAAGAATAAAGCTAAACCAGAAACATTGCTTAAAAAAGGTGATATAGTAAATGTCAAAATTTTATCACTTGCTAAAAAAGAGATAACAGTATCTTTAGAGCAAGAGCCTACCGTTGAAGCTGCTCTCGTAAGCATAGAGCCAAGCACGGGATTTATAAAGGCGCTTGTCGGTGGACATAATTTTATCAAGAGTCAGTTTAATAGGGCTGTGCAAGCCAAACGGCAGGCAGGCTCTGCATTTAAACCTTATATTTATGGTGCAGCTTTAGAAAAAGGTTACACACCTGTAAGTATTTTTATAGATGAGCCTATATCTTATGAACTTGGGTTTAAGAAATGGGAGCCAAAAAACTTTGATGGTAAATATTATGGTCCCACCACTTTACGACATGCAATCGCAAAATCGAGAAATGTTATTACTATAAAACTTCTCGAAGCTATTGGCACGCAAAATGCAGAAGATTTTGCTAAAAGGGCAGGCATAATATCGCCATTGGAAAAAAATCTTGCTATGGCTTTAGGTACTAATAGTGTATCGCTACTTGAGATGGTAAATTCATTCACAACTTTTGCTGCAATGGGGAAGCGCTTTGACCCTCAAATAATTGTAAAAGTTGTGGATAGTAGTGGTAACACATTAGAAGAAAACGAACCAAAGAGCGAACAAGTAATTTCGCCAGCTGTTTGTTTTGTCCTAACAAGTATGTTAAAAAGCGTTGTTGAAGAAGGAACTGCTACCGCAGCTAAAAGTCTGGGCAGACCTATTGCAGGTAAGACTGGTACGACAAATGACTATGTTGATGCATGGTTTATTGGTTATAGCCCAAATCTTGTCACTGGAGTTTGGGTTGGTTTTGATCAGATAAAGCCCTTAGGGCATTTAGAAACAGGTGCGAGAGCTGCTTTGCCAATATGGTTATACTATTCAAGATTTGCTGAAAATTACTATCCACCTCTGGATTTTATGATGCCCGAAGGAGTATCTGTTGTAAAAGTAGATGCACAAACTGGGCTACTTGCTTCTAATGCTTCTAAGTCTACAAGGTTGGAGTATTTTGTTGAAGGGACTGAACCTAAAGAAAGTTTTGATCCCCTCATTCATCTAAAAAAAGAAGAGTACCTTTACTTAGATAGAGAAGAAGATGACAAAAAACAAGAACAAGGCTGGTGATATCTTTGAGCATAGATAAATTTGGTAGAGTTATAGATTATTTGCGCATATCAGTCACAGACAGGTGTAATTTACGCTGTATTTATTGTATGCCAGAAGATGGTATTAAATTATATCCCCATAACGAGATTTTATGTTACGAAGAAATTATAACTCTTGTAAAGGTCTTTACAAAAATAGGCGTAAACAAAATAAGAATAACTGGAGGAGAACCTTTAGTTAGACGTAATTTACCGTATTTAATTTCAAAAATAAATGAATTTGAAGAAATTAAAGACATTGCTTTAACAACAAATGGAATTCTGTTAAAACAGTTCATTGTTGATTTAGTCAAGGCAGGTTTAAAAAGAGTCAATGTTAGTCTTGATACTTTAAAAGCAAATAAATTTGAAAAAATTACAAAAATGGATGGTTTAGTTAAAGTTATAGCAGGCATTGAAAAGAGTTTGGAATTAGGTGTCAACCCTGTAAAAATAAACACTGTGTTAATGAAAGGTATAAACGATGATGAAATAGTCGATTTTGTTATGTTGACAGAGAAAAATCCTTTTCATATCAGGTTTATTGAATATATGCCATGGGGGCGACTTGAAGCCTGGGATGTCAGCAAAGTTATAAGCACAAAAGATGTAAAAGAGAAAATTGAGCGAGAATTTGGGAAATTACAACCAGTTGAAAATAAATCAGGTGGTCCTGCTGTTAATTATCGTATAGATGGCTTTGCCGGCATAGTTGGGTTTATAAATCCAGTATCATCTCATTTTTGTAATCTATGCAACAGGATAAGATTGACTGCTGACGGTAAATTGAGACTGTGTCTTTTTTCTGAAAAAGAGATTGATATAAAGACAGCTTTGCGAAGTGTAAAAGATGAAGATGTTTTATTATCCATAATTGAAGATGCAATTTTAAACAAACCTAAAAACCATAACCTTACTGAACACATAAAAAATCATCAGCGAGAGATGCATCAAATTGGTGGGTAAAAGCCTTTGCTCCTTTATGGGCAAAGGCTTTTTTGTATTAAAAATTTGGTTTAATTGAACGGGGTAGCAGCATCTGATGGTGTGGACAAAGACTATCAGGGTTTTGATAAGCTGAATCAACAAATGCCATAATATACTTTCTTAAATTTGAAAAATCTACAATTTCATCGACAAATCCCATCTCTGCACAGTAATCAGGCCTTGACTTGTCATAGTACTCTTTAACAAGCTTGTTCATCTTATCAATAGTTGCTTGTAAATCTTTACCTTCTTCTTTATCCTTAACCAGCCTTCTCGCATAAGAAGCAACTGCAGCAGTTTCTCCATGCATTACATAAATTTCGGTAGTGGGAGTTCCAATAGTAAACGCATTATTATTATTTCCTTGAGGACCTCCCATCACATAATGACTTGCTGCCGAACCTTTTCTTAAAACAATGTTCATCATAGGCAGTTTGGAAAATTCAATCGAATAAAGAAGTGACTGCCCCAATCCAAGTAATTCTGCCTTTTCAGCAATATCACCAACATCAATACCCGTATTATCCTGTATCCACAAAATTGGAATTCTATCCCTGCTACAAAGTGATACAAACTCATTCATTTTGATTAAGCCTTCTCTATACAATTTACCACCAATGCCCATATAATCAGCATATTTTGGATAGTTTTCGCCTAAGAACCCCTGTTTGTTAGCGATAATTCCTGTCAAAAGGCCGTTAAATCTTACTAAACCGGTATAAATTTCTGGGCCAAGTTCTTTTTTATATTCTAAATGTTGACTATTGTCGACAAGTCTTGCAATCACTTGCTCTACATCATAAATTCTCTTCTGATTTAGCGGAACTATATATTTTATTTCTTCAAATGATAAAGCTGGTTCTGAGGGCTGACAAACTCTAAAAAATTCAGGATTATAAGATGGCAACTGTGATACTGTGTTTTTAATAGCATCAAGTACGCCTTCCTCTGTTTTAAAAATTGCCCTTACAAAGCCTGTAATTTCATAATGCACACCCATTCCGCCCGGTGGTTGTTCCTTGTACTTTTTCGTAAGCTCTATTAGTTGTTCTGCTCCATTTTTATCAAATCCACCTTTAGGACTCATTCCCGAGACGATGCCACCACCACCGACAGCCATAGAAGCCTTTTCGTGTGCAAAAATGATAGCTGGACTAATTGAGTGATATCCTCCGCCAGCTGGATTTGTACCGAAAACACCAACAATGACAGGGATGCCTTTTTGTGCAAGCTCTGCATGACGAAAAAAAGAGCGCCCACCACAACGTCTTCCGGCATAAACCTTTTCCTGTTCTGGCAGGCTAACACCGCTGCAGTTTAGAATCCAGACGAGAGGAATTCTTAACCTTTCAGCAATATCTTGTGCCCTAAATACATTTTCTGCCTGGCCTGGTATCCATGCACCAGCGAGAATCTTATTATTACTTGCGATTACAGAACACCATTTGCCATTAATCTTTCCCAAACCATTTATAACTCCTGTTGTCCCATACTTATTTTGTTCAGGATTGTATAAACTATTTAATGGAAGCCATGTTCCTTTATCAACAAGATATTCAATTCTTTCCATTGCAGTTTTTTCGCCTCTTTTATGAAGTTGGGCAGTTTCAAGTCCACTCTCTAAAATTTTGTTAGATTTTGCACGAATTTGCTCCATGACTTCCTCAATTTGCCTTGCATTTTCCTGCATTGAGTTAATTGTAGATTCGGATAATGGTTTTCCAATACTATCCATTTCACAAAAATAACGTTTCATAAATAAATCTCCCTCCCGTAAAAAAGCGTTTTAAATTTATTTAAATTTAGCACCAGAAAAAAAAGATGTAAAGAAAAATTTTGCACCTTACGTTAAGTGGAAAAGCAGGGCTTTTACTTTTGTTATCGTTATCCTTTACATTTCTACGACGATCTTTTGCGAAAAAAATTAGCAGATTAATAATTGCATAGCTTAACT
Organism: Deltaproteobacteria bacterium; assembly: GCA_037442505.1. Lineage (GTDB taxonomy): Bacteria > CALINM01 > CALINM01 > CALINM01 > CALINM01 > JBBIPZ01. Next base: position 40,761 of record JBBIPZ010000006.1, read on the forward strand.
AAAAATCTTTTCGTAAGTGAAAATTTTTACGATGTATTGTTTTATTATGCATTTTGATAAATAATAAAGCAGATTTTAAGTAATTTTAACAGGGGGAAAAGTGATTAAAGAGTTTGATTCCTGTGGTGTAGGTTTCATTTGTGACCTAAAAAATCAGCCTTCAAACAATATAATTAGATTAGGCGTTGAAGCTGTAAAAAACTTAACCCATCGTGGTGCAATTGGTGCCGATGGAAAAAGTGGAGATGGTTGTGGTTTGCTTTTTGAAATACCAGAAAATTTCTTTAAAAAATGGCTTGCAATGGAAAAAGGCAGAACAATAAAAGCTGATGAACATATTGGCTGTGGCATGTTTTTTATAAACGATGCGTTTGATATTAATAATGTTAAAGATATTTTGAGTTCATTTAATGTTACCGATGAATTTTTTATTCGAAATTTAGAACTTAATGTTGATGCACTTGGTGAACATGCTCTAAAAACACTCCCAAAGATTGTCCAGATTGTTTTTCCTTTTACAGGAGACAAAGACGATGTTGAGTTGAAATTATTTCTCACATCAATGATTTTAGAAAATAGATATCCTGATATTCACGTGGCTTCATTATCTGCATATAACATTGTCTATAAAGGTATGTTGATTGCACCAAAAATAGATGAGTTTTATCTCGATCTTAATAATAGTGAATTTCTTAGTCGTTATGTTATATTTCACCAACGTTATTCTACAAATACTGTTCCTCGCTGGAGACTTGCTCAGCCTTTTGGAATGCTCGCCCATAACGGAGAAATTAACACTATTTCAGCAAACAGAAATAATATTAAAACTTTGGAAACATTAGTTTCTATTGTTTCGAGGGATATTGATTTAAAACCAGTATTTCCATTGATCAATAACAAAGAAAGCGATTCTTGCTCATTTGACAAACTATTGAGGCTACTAATATTTTCTGGATATTCTCCAGAGCTTGCTGTTAATCTCCTTGTGCCACCGGCATGGGAAGGATTACCCTTTATCAATAGCCGATTGAGAGCCTTTTTTCAATATAACGAAATGATAATGGATCCATGGGATGGTCCAGCCGCCTTAGTTTTCACTGATGGTAAAACAATTTGTGCCCACCTGGATAGAAACGGACTTAGACCCCTTAGATTTACAATATACGAAGATGGTTTACTTGTTGCGGGTTCTGAGGCTGGTATTGTTTCAGTTGATTCCAAAATTGTAAAAAATGGGAAATTAGGTTCAGGAGATACGCTTTCTATAAAACTCTCAACAGGACGGATCAGAAATAGAATGGAGGTTTTAAACGAACTGTCACTAATTATGAATTTTGAAGACAGGTTACAAAAGGACGTTTATGTAATTAACGAAAAAGATGATTCTAAGCTTGAGAATTTTGATTTTAAAAAATGTTTACCTGCTTTTGGTTATACAGATGAGGATATAAAGGAAATAATACCAAATGCAGCAAATCTTGCGAGTGAGTTAACTTTTTCAATGGGTAACGATACCCCTCTACCACTTTTTACAAAAAATCCTCAAATATTATTCAACTACTTTAAACAGAGATTTGCTCAGGTAACAAATCCCCCTATTGACCCAATTAGAGAAAAAGGTCTTATGTCATTAACTGTTTATCTGGGGTGTAGGGGTAATTTGCTCAACTATTTTGATGAAAGACATACCAATAAAATTGTTCTGCAATCTCCTGTTCTAACTCAATCTTCGCTATCAGAGCTTAAAAATCAAACTAAACTTAGGCTAATAGAAATAAAGACTGTTTATGATGGTGATAGAAAACTTGCTGACGCGCTGGAAAGTCTTGATTTTGAAGTTTACAATGCTCTTAAACAGGGTGCACAGATTATCTTACTTAGTGATGTCGATTATAAGGTTGGGAAAAGATTTATTCCATCACTTTTAGCTTTGACAACTGCAGTTAATGTATTAAAAAAGCAAAACGCTCTTAAAAAAGTAAGTATTTTAGTACAAAGTGGAGAAGTAAAAAACTCCCACCACCTGGCAATGCTGTTGTCGTTTGGTGCTTCTGCAATACATCCATGGCTTTCATTCAGTTTTGCCAATACTGTTAACGAGCAGGGGGTGTCAAATTTAAAGAAGGCGTTAGAAGATGGTTTGAGAAAGATAATGTCTAAGATGGGTATTTCTTGCGTATCATCTTATATTGGTAGCAGCCTTTTTGAAGCTTTATGTTTAAGTAAAGAATTTACCAAGTTTTTTCCTGAAATTCCGTTCTACCTTTATGGACACAATCTTGATGATATAGACAAAAATTATGAATACTATGCTAAACTTGCTGAAAATGCACAGATACCTGTTGGTGGTGATTTGAGATTTAAAAAAGATGGAGAATTTCATGCATGGTCTCCATTGCTATTAAAAAAACTAAACAAATTTTTGAAAGAAAAGGATTATAGCTATTATCTTGAATATGCTGAAGTTGCAGATAACTATTACACATTTTTTATAAGGCATCTTCTTGATCTGAAAAATGGGAAGCCTATTCCTATAGAAGAGGTTGAACCTGAAGAATCAATAGTTAAAAGGTTTTTTACAGGAGGAATGTCTTTAGGAGCTTTATCTCCAGAGGCTCACGAAGTAATAATAGAGGCTTGTAATAGATTGGGAATGAGATGTAACAGTGGCGAAGGGGGCGAAGATCCCAACAGATACAATACTGACAAGGGTAGTTCTATTAAACAAGTTGCCTCTGGTAGATTTGGTGTGACGCCAGACTATCTTGCTTCCGCTAAAGAAATAGAGATAAAACTTGCTCAGGGTGCAAAACCTGGCGAGGGCGGACAGTTGCCAGGACACAAGGTAACACCTTATATTGCTTACTTAAGATGCAGTCAGCCTGGCATTACCTTAATTTCTCCACCTCCTCATCACGATATCTATTCGATTGAAGATTTGGCTCAGCTAATAAATGATTTAAAACATATCAATCCAACTGCACGTATTGGCGTTAAACTTGTATCAGAGACAGGAATAGGACAGGTTGCATCTGGCGCAGTTAAGGCTTTTGCAGATTTTATTCAGATAAGTTCCACAGAAGGTGGCACAGGTGCTTCTCCATATGTATCTATTAAACACGCTGGCAACTACTGGGAGATAGGCCTGTCTGAGACTCATTTGACTTTGGTAGAAAATGGTTTGCGAGAAAAAGTAACTTTGCGTGTTGATGGTGGTTTTAAAACTGGTAGAGATATTTTAATTGCAGCACTTTTGGGCGCAGAAGAGTTTGGTTTTGGGACTGCGGCTATGCTTGCTGAAGGATGTATTATGGCAAGACAGTGTCACAAAAACACCTGTCCTACTGGCATTGCAACGCAGGACCCAGAACTAAGAAAAAGATTTCGTGGCAAAGTTGAAGACGTGATGGCTTTTTTTATGGCTATCGCAAAGGACGTAAGAGAAAGGTTAGCAAGTATTGGATGCAGAACTTTAGAAGAAATAATTGGTGCTGCAAAATTCTTGTCTGTTAAGGAACAAAATGTTCCTGTTCAGACTGCGGAGTGGCTCAAAGTTTTGCTTGCAAATTATAACGATGCGCATATTACGCACTGCAAAGTGTATAGAAACGAACCAATTAACTATGAACTTAACAAAAAAATATGTGACGATGTAATCCCTTCTCTTGAAAATCATCAACCTTTTGTTAAAGTTTATAAAATAAAAAATACCGATAGAAGTATTCCAGTTCGTTTAAATTATTATATTTCAAAGTATAGAAAAGATAAGTTTTTACCAGAAGATTTCATAAAGCTACTTTTTGAAGGTTCAGCTGGACAAAGTTTTGGAGCATTTAATCACAGGGGAGTAACCATAGAACTTATAGGAGAGGCTAATGATTATGTGGGAAAGGGAATGTTTGGTGGTGTTATTGTGATAAAACCATCTGATAACCGGAAAATTAAAACACATAAAAACTTTATAGCTGGCAACACTGCACTTTATGGAGCTACTGGTGGCAAAGTTTTTATTGCTGGAACAGTTGGTGAGCGTTTTGCTGTAAGAAATAGTGGATGTTTTGCAGTGGTAGAAGGTGGTGGTCATCATTTTTGCGAATATATGACAGGTGGGATTGTCGTTTCTATTGGAGGCGTAGGTTTAAATGTTGGCGCAGGAATGACGGGCGGAACAATCTATATTTTTGACGAAGCTGACAATCTTGAGAAAAGAATTAATACTGACTATGTCGAACTTAAAAGCTTAGAAATTAATGATGTCAACCTGGTGCAAAGGATGCTTAATGAACATTATTACTACACACATAGTCAAAGGGCAAAAGAGCTGTTAGATGATATTGAAAAAATGTGTGCCAAATTTAAAAAAGTTTTACCAAAAGAATATAAAACCTTAAATAAACCGAAGAATTGAAGGGAATTATTATAGATACTAGAAACCACCCCTTATAAGCTCAGCATATTTAACAATTTCACCTTCTTCATATTTTTTGTGGGTCATTCCGATACTTATGCCATCATTTGGGAAGCGTGGGATAAGGTGAAAATGTGAGTGGAATATTAATTGTCCAGCGTCTGCACCGTTATTCTGAATAAGGTTAATGCTGTCAGTATTTAAAGATTTTTTGATTGCATTTCCAATCTTTTTAGCAACTTTTAAAGTTTTGTAGAGAAGCTCATCACTCATATCAAATAGATTTACACAATGTAGTTTGGGTATAACCAATGTGTGACCTTTGCTAACAGGATTAATATCTAGAATTGCAATAAAATTATCATCTTCATATATTTTCTGCGATGGAATCTCATTGTTTATTATTTTGCAAAAGATACAGTTCATATATACCTCCATGCCCTCTTCTTTTCTCATATTAACAATAAAATTTCTTAAATTCAACAAATTTCGAAACTTTTATTTCTAACTCTTACATTTCGATATGTAATATTAAACTTGTAAAAAAAAATGGACACGCTTATAATAAAAAACCTATGAGTTTATTTCTCAAAGGTGAAATCAGTTTGCCTGGAGACAAATCCATATCTCACAGAGCCATTATTTTTGCATCACTTTCTGATGGAATGTGTAAAGTATCTAACTTGGGCTCGGGACGTGATAATAGAAGTACTATCTCAATATTAAGAAATTTAGGCGTAACTATTAAAAAACAGGCTGATACCTGGCTGATTAAAGGTGTTGGTTTAAGAGGACTTAAAGAACCTACTAATACACTTAATGCCGGAAATTCTGGCACAACTATTCGCATAATGACAGGCATTTTGTCTGCACAACCTTTTTTTAGCGTTCTTACAGGGGATAAATATCTTGTAAAAAGACCTATGAAACGTATAATTGAACCTCTCTCTATGATGGGAGCAAAAATTTATGGTAGGGCGAATAATGAATATCCCCCTTTAGCTATTTTGGGTAATAATAATCTCAAAGGCATTGATTATAAGCTTAAAGTTGCAAGTGCGCAGGTTAAGTCTTCTATCCTTTTGGCTGGTTTATATGCAGATGGTATAACTACAGTCACAGAGCCTTATCTTTCAAGAGACCATACGGAAAGGTTTATGAAATATCTAAATGTTCCAATTAGACAGGAGGGATTTTCGACTACCATTACATATACCGAACATTTACCATCTTTTGATCTTGATGTGTGCGGCGATATATCTTCAGCCTCTTTTTTTATCGTTGCAGCAACACTTTTGAAAGATTCTGATATTCTGATTAAAAATGTTGGTCTTAACAAAACACGCACCGGTATTTTAGACGTTTTGACAGCTATGGGGGCTGATATATCTCTATTAAACATTCACAATAGATGTGGCGAGCCAGTTGGAGATATTCACGTTAAGGGTGTAACAAATCTTAGAGGCGTAACGATAAATGGTGATATTATTCCAAGATTAATAGATGAAATACCTATTATTACCGTTGCTGCTGCCTTTGCTGAAGGCACAACTGTTATCGATGATGCTGCAGAGTTGAGAGTCAAAGAGAGCGATAGAATTAAAGCTATGGTGACAGAACTTAAAAAACTAAATATTAATATTGAAGAAACAGAAAGTGGAATGATTATCCATGGTGGCAATATCCCAAAATTTGCAAAGGTTAAAACTTATGGTGATCATCGCATAGCGATGTCATTATCCATTTTTGGTTTGTGTTCAGCTAAAGGCGTAGAATTAGATGATAAATCGTCAATTAGTGTATCTTTTCCTCAGTTTTTTGAAAAAATTAAGGAGCTTACAGTTTGATTGAGGTTGTAACTATTGATGGACCTTCTGGCAGTGGTAAAAGCACTACGTCGAAACTTTTAGCAAAAAGACTGTCATACAATTTTCTCGATACAGGCGCAATGTATAGGGCTTTTGCTTTGTTGGCACTACAAAATAAAGCAGAAAAAGACCGGGCACATTTCTTAGAATTGTTGAAAACATTCAGCATATCATTCATTTATTCAGGTGAACTGCAAAGAGTTATTTGTAACGGTAATGATGTTACTGAACTAATTAGAACTCCTGAAGTAAGTATGTGGGCTTCAACGCTCTCGAAAGAAAAAGAAGTTCGTGAAAAGATGGGACAGCTTCAGCGTGAGATTGGTGAAAAAGGAAGAATAGTTGCAGAAGGGAGAGATATGGGAACTGTTGTTTTTTATGATGCATTTGCAAAGTTTTTTTTAATTGCTTCTGCAGAGGTTAGGGCAGAAAGACGATATAAGGAGCTTATGGAGAAAAATATTAATGTTAGCTATTCTGAAGTTTTATCTGATATTATTAAAAGAGATGAGCAAGACAGTAGTAGACAAATTGCTCCTTTAAAACCCGCAGAAGATGCTATAATAATTGATACGTCTAAGCTAACAATTACAGAAGTTGTAGAAAATATGTTTTTAAAGGTAAAAGATAAGTATCATTTATGGAAATCTTAGTTGCCAGGTCCGCAGGTTTTTGTTACGGTGTTAGAAGAGCTATTAAAATTGCAGAAGAAACCTTAAAAAATGACGGTTTATCTTATACGCTTGGTCCGATCATTCATAATCCAAAGGTTGTTAAGGAACTATGCAATAAAGGTCTTAAAGTGATTGACGACATTAAGAAAATTAAGAAGGGGACTGTTATAATAAGGTCACATGGCATATCTAAGAATGAAGCAGAGTACCTTAAAAAAAATCAAAATAACATAAAAACTGTAGACACTACATGTCCATTTGTTACAAAGGCAAGAAATTTGCTAGAGATACTAAAAAAAGAAAGATATAAAATTTTTTTTCTGGGTGACAAAGAACATCCAGAAGTTAAAGGGCTTTTAAGCTACATTGATGGTGATGCTATAGTATTTTTGAATCCAGATGAAATACCTGATAACGATTTTAAAAAGGTTGGGCTAATATCCCAAACTACTCAAAAAATTGAACTTTTAAAAACATCTGCCGAAAAATTATTGCAAAAGAGCGAAGAACTTAGAATTTTTAACACAATATGCAAGACCACTTTTGTAAGGCAAAAAGAGGCGTTGGAAATGTCAAAAAAAGTTGATATGATGATAGTTCTTGGTGGCAAAAACAGTTCTAACACAAAAAAACTTGCAGAAATATGTAAGGCTGTCCAAAACAGAACATATCATATCGAAGAGCCTGATGAGATTAAAGATATAGATTTTAATGGTGTAGAAAAGGTCGGAATAACCGCTGGTGCTTCTACTCCAAAAGAGCATATTTTGTTGCTTGTCGAAAATTTAAAAAAATTACAAATATAAAGGGGAGGAATGAATGGAGTCTTTTGAAGAGCTTTTAAAAGAAAGCAAGTCTGGTTATACAGACGGGCTTGTAAAAGGTAAAATTGTTAAGAAAACTAAAGATGGAATATATCTCGACCTAAATGCGAAAACGGATAGATTGATTCCTAAAGAAGATTTTCTTAAAGAGGAATGGGAAACTTTAACTGTTGGGGACGAAATTGAGGTCTTAATATATGGCGGCAAGGCATCATACTCCAAAGCAAGAGGGTTAGTTGCTTTTGAAGAGCTTAAAGAAGCCTTCGCAAAAAAAATCCCCGTTGGCATTAAAGTTACGAAGGCTATAAAAGGTGGTTATACAGCAAGATATAAAGGCATTGATGTTTTTCTTCCTGCATCTCAATCGGGACGAAATAAAGAAATAAAGATAAATCAAACTTACGACGCTTTAATCATAAAATTAGAAGAGTCTGACAAAAATGTGGTTTGTTCTATATCTGAATTAGAAAAGATAGAAAAAGAATCAGCTTTAAACAAATTTTTCGAAAATACCAAGCTCGGTGATGTGTTAACAGGTAATGTTAAGGCTATCATTGAAAAGGGGATTTTTATTGAGCTGGGCGGTGTGGAAGGTTTTATTCCATTTTCAGAACTCACTTATAAGAGAATTAAAAGCCCGAAGGAAATAGTTAAACTAAACGACAAACTAACAGCAAAAGTTATAGATTTAGATAGCAATAAGAAAAAAATTACATTAAGTACCAAATCTTTAGAAGAGAAGCCATGGGATGTTTTTATGAAACATTACAAAGAAGGCGATAAAGTTGAAGGTACGGTAAGGAATTTTATCAATAATGGTGTGTTTGTTGAGATTATCGACGGTGTTGACGGTTTTCTTCATGTTTCTGAAATATCATGGACAGAAAGGGTTACAGATCCAAAGAAGTTTTTTAACGTTGGAGACAAAGTTTTGTGTCAGATTAGGTCTATAGACTCAAAGAATAACAAAGTTTCTCTTAGCTTAAAAGCTGTTCTGGAAAATCCATGGCAGGATTTTGCAAATACTCATCCAGTTGGAAGTATAATTAACTGTAGCGTTAAAGAGATTAACGATAAAGGTGTTGTAGTTTCTCTGGAAAACAATTTGGAAGGTTTTATTCCAAATGAAAATTTAAGCTGGAACAAGCAGGATGAATTTAAAAAAAGTATTAAAGTTGGTCAGGAACTTACTGTTAAATTAATGGAGTCAAATTATGCAAAAAGAAAATTAATATTTAGTATAAAAGACATGAGTGTTGATCCATGGGTTGTAGCAAAGGAAAAGATAAAAGCAGGAATGGAGGTTGAGGGTACTGTTACTGGTTTTACTGATAAACTTATATTTTTTGAAGTTTTACCTGATGTTGAAGGGGTTGTGAAAAAAAGTGAATTTGAAAAAGGTAATAAAACTGTTGAAATCAAAACAGGTGACAAAATGATGTTGTTAGTAAAGGACCTTGATTTCAAAAACAGAAAAATGTTACTTACATATAGAGGATTGGTAATCAAGCAAGAAAAAGAGGCGTTAGCTGAGCTAAAAAATCAAAATACTGCTAAGGTTACTTTAGGAGATTTTCTTAAAAAATAGGTGTTGATATGAAAAAGAAACGAATATTCGTAGCATTTTTAGTCATTGCTGTTCTTTTTATTTTTACTGGAATACTTTCAGCTTTTTTAAATATTGGTTTAGATAAGCCGATTATTGGGGATAGGATAGGCGTTGTAGAAATTAATGGGATTATTAAAAGTTCTGATGATATCTTGAAACAGTTGTCAGATTTTAATAATGACAAAAAAGTTAAGGCAATCATTTTAAGAATAGATTCACCTGGTGGAGCTGTAGGACCTTCTCAGGAAATATATAGTGAGGTAATGAAAATAAGAAAAAATAAGCCTGTTGTAGCTTCTATTGCTACATTAGGTGCTTCTGGGGGGTATTACATTGCTTCAGCAGCAAATAAGATTGTTGCTAATCCAGGAACAATTACTGGTAGTATTGGCGTAATCATACAGTTTTACAACTTCCAACAATTATTAACCAAATTTGGTATAAAAGGTAACACCGTTAAAAGCGGGGAATTTAAAGATACTGGCTCGCCTTTAAGAGATATGACAAAAGAAGAACGTGCTTATATTCAATCCGTTATTGATGATGTTCATAATCAGTTTGTTGAGGCTGTTTCCGTGGGGAGAAATCTCAAAAAGGAAAATATTATCCCGATTGCAGATGGTAGAATTATAACTGGCAAAAGGGCAAAAGAACTCAAGCTTGTTGACGAGATGGGAAATTTTAATGATGCTGTTAGTTTAGCAAAAAAACTTGCCAATTTAGAAGGGGATCCTAAACTTTTTTATGCAAAAAAGAAAAAAACTTCTTTACTTGATTTGCTAACAGGTTTATCTGACAATGAAAGTAAAAGCAAGATTTTAATGCTGCTTTCAGAGTTAAGAATACCATTTTTTTTAACTAATCTGGTAGTGACTGATAGTTTAGTTTATGAATAAAGTGTTAGTCGGAGTATTTTCTGATACTCATTTGAATAATGTAAATAATCGTTTCATTTCACTCGTAAATGAAAACTTTGCTCATTGTAATTGCACTATCCATGCTGGAGATATAGTTAATGACGATATTTTATCTGTGATTGAAATGCCTGTTTACGCAGTGAGAGGTAATATGGATTTTTCGAGCAAATTCCCAATCAAACGAGTGATAACAATTTTGAATAAAAAAATCGGTATCATTCATGGCTATGGACATCCAGACGGTATTCAAGAACGTATTAAAAGAGAGTTTGAAAATGATAATTTAGATTGTATCGTGTTTGGCCATACCCATTGCCCCCAAAATGAAGTCATTGATGGAATACTTTTTTTTAACCCTGGCTCACCATTTGAAAATCGTTGGGCGTCCAAAAAAAGTATAGGATATCTTGAAATTAACGAAAATAGTATAAATGGCATTATTAAAGAGTTGTGAGAGGCTTGATTATGGAACACATTTTTGCCCCCTGGCGTAAAGATTTTATTGAAAATAAAGAAATAAAAGAAGAGGGATGTATCTTTTGTAACAGAGTAAAAAATGAGCCATCCGTTGAAAATCTTGTTGTTTTTAAAAGTTTACATAGCTTTGTCATTTTAAACAAGTATCCGTATAACAATGGCCATCTGATGGTGGTGCCATACAGACACACAGCCGATTTTTCCTCTCTGTCAATAGATGAGATGAACGATTTAATGTGCAATATAAAAAACTCTATCGAAAAACTTAAACAAGCCTATAATCCTCAAGGCTTTAATATTGGTATGAATCTGGGTATCGTTGCAGGCGCCGGTATAGCAGAGCATCTACATTGGCACATTGTACCAAGATGGGGTGGAGACACAAACTTTATGCCAATAACTGGAAAAACAAAAGTTTTGCACGAGATGCTGGAAGACACATACCAAAAGCTGTATCCCTTATACAATAAATAGTGGTGATGGTTTGACTTTTTCGGCAATAAAATTATAATTGTAGTATGCCAGTTCATTTTGATGAAAATAAGTTAGCTGAGTGTCTTTGTGAAGATTGTCAAACATATCCTAAATCGACCTTTCCTAAGGCTGAGGGTGTATTTTGTGCAGTTGGTAGGGAAGGGACAATAGTTGATAGAAAAGGTTGTCTTTGTAAGCATTGTTTGATATATGAGATTCACGGAATTTGTGGAGCATATTTTTGTATAGATGGACCTGCTGATTAATCTATGGAAGATATTAAAAGAAAAATTATTGCGTTGTTATTTAAGTTAGATAGTTTTGTTCATATCATAATAGCCTTTTTCTTACTTATTCTTGCCGTTATAACTGTTATTAAAGCAATGTTTTCATTTTCTGGTTTTGATCATGCTTCTATTTTACAAGCTGTTAATGATGCTCTCTTAGCCCTGATAATCGTCGAAATTTTATGGCCTGTTCTTAAGTTTCTTAAAAAAGAAGATTTTTCACTTAATCCCTTTCTCTTTGTAGGCATCATCTCTGCTACACGAAGGTTATTGTTTATTGAAGCAGCTCAGGCAACAAATGAGCAACATGGTTACCAGCATCTGATAGAAACAGCATCTAATGTATTCGTAATTTTTGTTTTGATAGTTGTTTATTATATTTATGTAAAAGCTTCCCAAAAAAAAGAATAAACTTCAGTTTTTTCTTGAAAACTGGTAGAATTGCGTTTATGAAGGTTATTGAAGATCTTGATAAACCCATAGATATTGTTCGTCCTGTAATTGCTATTGGAAATTTTGACGGCGTTCATAGGGGACACGTAACTTTAATAAACAAAGTTGTTGAAGAGAGCAAAAATATTGACGGAACACCATCTGTTTTAACGTTCTATCCTCATCCTTTGACAGTCATTAATCCGTATTTACATATAGAACAAATAACTCCTCTTAACGATAAGCTTGAACTATTAAAATCGCTTGGGATAAAATCGGTTATACTTATAAAATTTGATGATCAATTTTCAAATATGTCAGGTGAAGAGTTTGTTAAAGATATATTAGTAAAAAAGATATCTGTAAAAAAGGTTGTAGTTGGTTATGACTTTAGTTTTGGTAAAAATAAATCTGGAAATACAGAATTGTTAAAAAAATTAGGATTTGAGTTGGGGTTTGATGTTTTTGTCATGGAACCTTTGAAAGATAAAGATAGAATAATAAGCAGCACAAAAATCAGAGGATTCATTAAAGAAGGGCTTATAAATGAAGCAAATAATTTTCTAGGCAGACCTTATCAGATTAAAGGATTGGTAGTTAAAGGTAGAAAAATTGGAAGATTAATAGGCTTTCCTACAGCTAATCTGCTTGTAACCAATTACCTGATACCGAGTAGAGGTGTTTATGCAGCCTATACCTTTATTGATGGGGTACGTTTTAGGTCTGTTGTTAGTATTGGACCAGCTCCAACTTTCCATATAACCGACAAAAATTTTGAAGTGCATCTCTTAGATTTTGAAGGTGACATTTATGGCAAAGAAGTGATTGTAGAAATTAGAGAAAGATTAAGAGGAATAGAAAAATTTAAAGATGTTGAAGAACTAAGGCTACAAATAAAAAATGATATAGAAAGGACAAGGCGAATACTTAAATGAAAAAGAATTTAGAATGCCTATCGTTTTTAATACCGTTTATTGTTTACTTGTTTACTACTTCGCCAGAAGTTACTTTTTTTGATAGTGGCGAGTTAATCTCTTCTTCATTTACATTAGGTATAACTCATCCCCCAGGATATCCTCTATATGTACTGCTATCTCATCCTTTTATTTATCTGCCTTTTGGTAATATTGCGTTTAAGGTTATTCTTTTTTCCACTTTCATGGGGAGCCTTTGCGGTTATATTACATATAAGATTAGTTCATATGTAATGAAAGAAATGGAACATGGTGATATTTTTTCACTTGTATCATCTTTAACTTTCTCATTCAGTTACACAGTATGGTCACAATCTGTTGTTGCAGAAGTGTATTGTTTATCAACCTTTTTGATCGCTTTATGCCTTTTACTACTTCTAAAATATATTGATTCTACTTCAGACAGATTATTATTCTTGGTTTCTTTTTTATTTGGCATTTCAATAACCGCACATTATACTTCATTGGTTATTTTTCCAATAATGCTTTATGCTGTAGTTAAGAAAAACAAAAATAAATTGCTTGATGTTAAGTTAATTTTTACATGTCTATTTTTCTTTTTGTTTGGTTTATCTGTACTTTTGTATCTACCTTTTAGGGCATGGCAGTCAAATGCTCTCACGTGGGGCGATCCCCAAAACATTTCTCAGTTTTTATGGTTAATATTGAGAAAAGGCTATGCAATTCCAGGTCCTGAACGAACTTTTTCTTTATTTATTGAACAAATGAAAAGTTTTAATCTTTTCCGAGAGTTTGGCATAGTTTCTCTGTTTTTCATTATCTTTGGTGTTGTAACGAGCTTTAAAAAATATAGAAGCTATGTTATTGTAACTACAATAGTTTTGCTCATTCTTAACGTCGGCATCGTAATTTATGGCAACCCGATTGAAGAAAATATTTTTTTACTCGAAAGCTTTCACGTACCGGGTTATTTAGTGTTAGCCGTTTTTGCTGGTTTTGCATTAAGCTACATTGCTAATACTTTATCTAAATTTAAAATAAAAAACATACTAACGGCTTTAATTGGTTTGATAATAATTCCTGTCTCTTCATTTGCTTTTAATTATAGTACGAACAACTGGTCTGATTATTACATATCATACGATTATGGCAAAAATGTCTTGAAGTCATGCAAATATAATTCTGTTCTTTTTACCTGGGGGGATAGTGGTGCGTTTCCTCTCTGGTATCTTCAATATGTTGAAAAATATAGAACGGATGTAGTTATACTACATTGTCCTCATTTAGATGCTTACTGGTTCTGGCGTGACAAGATGGGACTCGTTGAAAAAGATAGGCTCTACTCAATGTGGGAGACTTCAATTGGACCTGAAAATATGGTTAGATTTATTATTCGTGAGCTTTATGGAAAGAGACCGCTACATGTTGATTACTCCACGAAGTATTCTATGACATTGCCTGGCTTATATTTCTATCCTGATGGATTTGTTTATACGTTTTCATCAGATTTTGTCAAAGCAAAAAAAGACAACTTTGCCTATGCTGTTTTTAGGGGATTGAAAGATTTTGATGAGCTAAAAGACCTTGATACCGAGAAAGCTATATCAATATATGCTTTTTGTCTTTATGACTCAGGTGTTAGTCTTGTTATGAATAACGATCCCTCTGGCAGGGAATTAATAAAAAAAGCAGTGGATTTATATCCGGGACTGAAACCACAAGCTATATCTGTTATAGGCTTTTTTTGATGAAAGCTAATTTTAACGCTGAGACTAAAATAGTTGGTGTGGCTGGTAATCCAGTACAGCATAGTTTATCACCTATTTTTCAAAATTATATTATTAGAAAGAACAAGCTAAACTGGGTATATTTGCCGTTTTGCGTGGATGTAGAAAATTTTGACTCTTTCATTGTAGGTATAAAAGCGCTTGATAATATTGTTGGATTGAATATAACAGTACCTTTTAAAGAGGCTGTATTACCACATTGTGACGAACTATCTGATGAAGCAGCTCAAATCAAAGCTGTAAACACATTGTTATTTAAGCAGGGCAAAATTATTGGATATAATACCGATGTTTCAGGTATAGTGGCAACACTTAAAGATAAGCTTGCAATCTCTTCTTTAAAGGGAAAAAATGTAGTTTTAGTAGGTGCTGGTGGGGCGGCAAAAGCCGCTTTATATGCACTATGTAAATTGAACTCAGAAAATGTTTATATTATAAACCGCTCTTTAGAAAGGGCTGCGATATTAAAAAGACAATTTGAGACTAATTTTAAAACTGTAAATGTAGAAAGTTTTAAAGATTTAGATAGATTACTTCTGGGTGTTAAACCCTATTTAGTTATTAACTCAACAACAATAGGACTTAAAGGAGAAAAACTACCTATCGATTTCAGAAAATTATGGAAGAAAACTAAAATTTTTGATATGGTTTATAATGTAGCTGGAACAACCCCTTTAGTTAAGGAAGCACATAAATGTGGGCTAAAGGGAGTGGATGGTCTTTATATGCTTGTTTTTCAAGGAGTCAAGAGCTTTAGTTTATGGAGTGGAGTACAGGACTTTATTGTGACTGATGTTTTTAACTATCTGAAAAAGAAGATTAAAAATGGGTAAAATACTTTTAATAGATGACGATTTCGAATTTGTAAGTATGATGCAGCTTATGTTATCGCTTTACAATTTTGAGATTGACGTTGCTCACTGTGGAGAAGAGGGCTTAAAAAAAATTAAAAGTGATGGTTATGATGTTGTTATTTTAGATGTTATGATGCCTAATATGTCAGGTTTTGAAGTATGTAGAGAGATTAGAAAAGTAAAAGAAAGCTCTCAACTGCCTATAATTTTGCTTACTGCAAAAGGTGAAAAAGATGATATTATTGAAGGGATAAATTGCGGGGCTAATGACTATATAACAAAACCTTTTGAATCAGAAATTCTAATTGCCAAGATTAATGCCCTTGTAAAATTAAAGGAACTTCAGGACGAGTTAGAAAAGAAAAACAGGTTGTTAGAAAGTTTAGCTATTACCGATGGGCTGACAGGTGTTTATAATTATCGATTTTTCCATCAAAAACTTAAAGAAGAGTTCGAAAGGGCAAAAAGATACGAAACACCGTTGGCGTGTATTATGATTGATTTAGATTTTTTTAAAAACATTAACGATAAATACGGCCATATGGTAGGGGACAGTGTTTTGGTTGAGTTGGCTTCTAAAATTATTGAAAACATTAGAAAAAACGACATTTTTGCTCGTTATGGTGGGGAAGAGTTTGTGCTACTTTTGCCTCATACTTCTGATAGTGGCGCCTACAATGAGGCAGAACGTATTAGAAAAGCTATAGAAAATCATTCATTTAATCATGTTGCTCAAGGTGAGATTAAAATTAGTTTAGGCATAGCCAATTATCCATCAGATTTTATAAAGACACCCGATGAGCTTTTGAAGTTTGCGGATAACGCCCTGTATAAAGCTAAAAAAAATGGCAGGAACAGGACCGAGGTTTTTTCCATAAAGGATGTTTAAATGAAGAAATGTCTTGTTGCTGATAACAACATGTTTTATCTGGAGTTTTTTAAAGATGTGTTTACAAGTTATGGCTATGAAGTAAAAGCAGTTAATGATGGTATTGCTGCTTTAGAGGCTGCAAGGATCGAAAAGTTTGACTTATTCTTACTTGATTATGTAATGCCAAAAGTTGATGGTATTAGACTTGCAAAATATCTGAGAGAATTTAATTCTTATAAAGACACACCAATAATCCTAATAACCGCTGCAGCACTTGAGAGTGTTACTATAAGCGAAAACGAACATCTTATTGATGTCTTTATCGCTAAATCACCTTTCGATAAGATGAAGCAGATTTTTAGCGAAATAATACCCAATATAGACAGTTTCAAGAAAGATCGTAATAAGACTGTTTTCGGACTTGAAAATATTTATCCCAGGCAGATTGTTAAAGAGTTGCTTGTAATTGAACTTAACTATTCTATGATATTCCAGAACCTGATTGAAGGCATATTAGAGTTAGACGATAATGGTGTAGCTGTATTTGCAAACAACTCCTTCTGCAAAATTATGTCGAAAAGGGAGCATGAAATAGTTGGACTTCCCATAGAAATTATATTAGATTTTAAAACTAATCCAGATTTAAAAGATGCCTTCGAAAGTTTAAAAAATCATACATCTACACATAGAGAAAATGTAGTTGTTAATATTGGCGATAAAACAGTACATTTTTCTTTTTACAATATTATTGTTAAAGAAAATCGGAAGCAAGGTTATTTTGTTGTTCTGCAGGATATAACAAATATACGTAATAAAGTGTTACAGATCAGTGCACTGTTTAATATTACTCAAGCCTTTTTGATGAATTTAGAATATAAAAACGTTCTTCAATACGTTATATTTGAATTAAGACGTCTCATAGGCGCAACTAATGTGTCGCTTTTATTTGCTTGTAATGGAATTTTTAAGGGCGAGAAGTTGATGGCTTTTGATAGAAAATTAAAAGAAACTGAAAAGAAAAAAATTGAATTCTGGATAAACAAAATAGAGGAATGGAAAAAAAGTGGTTTAGTAAACATTAAAAGTTTTTCTAAATTGAATAAAATAAAATTTGACAACCATCCTATATTAATGTTGCCTCTTGCCTTCAAGGAAACTTTTTTGGGCACTTTAATTGGCTTTAGAAACACCAATGATGATTTCGAAGATGAAGAAGTTAAGTTTTTTGAAGCTGTAGGCAATCAACTATCAGTATATATGGCTAATGAGGAGCTTCTTGCATCAGCAAATAAAAAAAGCCTATTTTTAGAGAATGAAGTTGACAGATCAACTTCAACTGAGGATGCAATATTCAAAATATCAATTTCTAGATGGCAAGAAAAAAACAAAAAAAATCTTATAAAGGATATTGTTGAGAGATTAAATACTTCCTTATCTACGATTAATAGTTGTATAGAAGTACTCGACAAATATGGTGTTTTTGAACATAATGATCTAAGAAAGGTGTGCAACAATATATCATGCTCTTACGACAATTTAGTTAATTTAAAAGAGGACCTTTCAGTATTAAATAAAATAGGAATTCAGGAAGAATCAGAATTTCATGTATTTAGTATAGAAATGCTATTAAAGAGGGTTGCAAATGATATTACATTTGCTGACATTGATTTTCCAGCTACCTATCCTAACATTCAGCGTATCGGAGATTTTGAAAAAATATCATATTTCTTTAAACAGTTGTTGCTGGAATTGATAAAAAAGGGGGCAAAGTCTATAAAGATATATTTTGTAGAAGATTCTCAAGCAAATTGTTTAAGTATAAGTTTTTCTTTACCAATAGACGTCTCTGTTCAAGGATTATTAAACGAAGACTGGCAAGATATAGTTGAAAATCTATACTATGTTTACTGGGAGCTGAAATCATCATTAGAAATTTTAAATACTAAAGTTACTTGCTCTTTAGTAGAAGAAAGATATAAAATAGATATAATATTTCCAAACTCAAGAGAAGGAGAGCGAAATGAAAAAATCTGATATTGTAAACGAACTTTCGAAATCGGTAAACATTTCACAAAAAAAATCAGCTGAAGTTGTTGATTTTATTTTTGAGAAGATGAGAGGCTCAATCCTTAAGGGCGAAAGGATTGAAGTTAGAGGTTTTGGTACTTTTTTTGTTAAAAGTTACAAGCCAAGAAAGGGCAGAAATCCTAAAACTGGCATTTTAGTTGATGTTCCTCCCAAAAGACTCCCATTTTTCAAGATGGGTAAAGAACTGAAAAAAGCACTCATAAAATAACATAAACTGTTCAAGAAATGAGGTTTTATGACAAAAAATAAAAAGCTTGTTATAAATTTTAACAGGTGTAAAGGATGTCAACTTTGCGTCAGTTTTTGTAATAAAAAGGCTTTAGCCTTGGGAAAGAAAATAAACAAGTTAGGCTATCGTTGTATAGTTCTGGAAAATGAAGATGCATGTGTATCTTGTGGTTTGTGTGCCGAGATATGTCCTGATGCAGTTATAGAAGTCTGGAGGATTTAATGGAGAAGCTTTTTTTAAGAGGAAGTGAAGCACTCGCTTTAGGTGCTATAGATGCTGGATTAAAATTTTATGCTGGGTATCCTATTACACCGCAAAATGATATCCCGGAATTTTTGTCCAGAGAATTACCAAAAGTTGGTGGCAAGTTCATTCAGGCTGAAAGTGAAGTTGCATCTATCAATATGTTATTGGGTGCAAGTGCCTGTGGCATAAGGGTTATGACCTCTTCTTCAAGTCCCGGTATTTCACTAATGCAGGAAGGCATATCTTATTTAGCTGGTTCAGAACTACCAGCTGTAATTGTGAACGTAACACGGTGGGGACCAGGACTTGGTGGTATTGGAGCTTCTCAAGGGGATTATTATCAGGCTACTAAAGGTGGAGGACATGGAGATTACTTTACACCCGTGTTTTCGCCTTTTTCTGTTCAAGAAATGTATGATTTGATTATTAAGGCCTTCGATGTTGCAGATAGATATAGAACGCCAGTGATATTTTTGTCAGATGTTATGGTTAGTTTGATGAAGGAGCCTGTTGAAAGAAAATTTGCTAGTGGAGTTAACCTTCCAGAAAAGCTATGGGCTTTTGGTGAACAAAAGGGTGAAAAACAAAAAATAATTAAGTCTTTGTATCTAAAAGGTCACGATCTCGAACATCATAACTGGAAACTTTATAAACGTTTTCAAGAAATCAAAGAAAAAGAAATTTTGGTTGATAAATATATGTGTGATGATGCGGATACAATTATCGTTGCCTTTGGTATGGTTGCAAGAATTGCAAGAACAACTGTTGATATAGCGAGAGAATCTGGCATTAAATTAGGTTTATTTAGACCTGTAACATTGGTACCTTATCCAGAGGACGATCTCGAAAAACTTGCTGAAAAATGCAACAAGTATCTTGTTGCAGAGATGAATACGGGACAGATGCTTTATGATGTTAAAAGGATATTAGGTAAATCTGTTAACATTGGATTTTATGGCAAACCAAGTAGTTATGCACCAACGCCAGAAGAGCTTTTAAATAAAGTTAAGGAGCTTTATTTATGAAAATGATTTATAAAAAGCCAGATGTGTTAAAAGATGTTGCCTTTCACTTTTGCCCGGGTTGTAATCACGGAAATGCGCATAAGTTAGTTGCAGAAACAATCTCAGAATTAGGCATTCAAGATAATTGCATAGCTGTTATTGGTGTGGGATGTGGAGTTTTTTTATACGATTACATTGATGTAGATTCACTGGAGGCTCCGCATGGCAGAGGTCTTGCCGTTGCTACGGGAGTTAAAAGAGCGCGTCCTGAAAGGATTGTTTTTACATATCAGGGTGACGGAGATCTGGCTGCGATAGGTATGGCAGAAACGGTTCATGCTGCTAACAGAGGAGAAAACTTGACTGTTATTTTTATAAATAACACTATTTATGGTATGACAGGTGGTCAGATGGCCCCAACTACGCTTTTAGGACAAATCGCAACGACTGCACCTTATGGAAGAGAGTTCCAGCGTGATGGTTATCCAATAAGGATGGCAGAAATGCTTGCCACTTTAGAAGGGGTTGCTTACTCAACTCGTGTAGCTTTTACAACACCAAAACAGATAATTGATGCAAAAAAGGCAATAAAAAAGGCATTTGAGATGCAAATCAATAATATGGGGTTTAGTTTTGTAGAAGTGTTGTCTGCATGTCCTACCAACTGGAATATGCAACCGCTCGAAGCATTGAAAAGGGTAGCAGAAGAAATGATACCATTTTTTCCCTTGGGGACATTTAAAGAAAGGAGTATTTCTGATGTCCTTTAAAAATTCACATTTTTATAAAGATTTTGTTTTTGCTGGCTTTGGTGGACAAGGGATTTTGATCTCAGGAACATTGTTGTGTTATGCCGCTTTAAAAGAAGGAAAAGAAGTTACATTTTTCCCCTCTTATGGCGTAGAAATGAGAGGAGGGGCGGCAAATTGTTATGTCGTTATATCAGATAAAAAAATTGGGTCTCCAATTCCTTCTACGCCTGAGTATGCTATTATTATGAGTTCTCCAGCTCTTGATAGATTTCAGAACGTTGTCAAGAAAGGGGGAGTGTTATTCATTAATGATGACATTGTTCAAAAGGAAGATGTGGTTCGTGATGATGTGAATAAATTGTTTATTAGCGCTAATAAAATTTCTAATGATGTCGTCGGTAATGATAAGCTTGCCAATATGGTGATACTTGGTTATGTTGCTGCTATGGCTGATGTTGTTCAAGTTCAAAGCCTTATTGCATCTATCAAAGACGTGGTTAGTGAGAAACATAAAAGATTTATACCTCTAAACGAAAAGGCTATTATTGCAGGCGCAGAACATTATAACTCAAGCAAAGGTGACTAATTATGAAGAAAGAAAAAATAGTCAAAGTTGGTCAAAAGATTAAAGAAATTAGAGAAAAACTCTCACTATCACTAAAAGATCTATCTGACAAGACAGGTTATTCTGAGTCTATCTTGTCCCAGATTGAAAATCATCTTATTTCGCCTCCACTTGGGGCTTTACTAACCATATCAAATGCTTTGGGTTTGAGCGTTGGTAAGCTTCTGGGAGAAAAAACAGAAGCACCATTTGTGATCGTAAGGGAAGGCGGAGAACAACCGATATCAAGGGTCGCCTCAAAAGAGGGCGTTAATTATGGCTATACTTATATGTCGCTTGGATTAGGAAAAAAAGAAAGACATTTTGAACCGTTCCTTATAACATTAGAACCTACACCTATAAAGCCAGCAGGTCTTTCTGTTCACAAAGGTGAAGAATTTATTTATGTTCTAAAAGGAAAAATGGAGGTCCAGCTAAAGGATTTTAAAGAAATACTTAACGAAGGAGATTCAATTTATTACGATTCTAACATTCCTCACAGAGTTTCTTGTGTAGGTGATACTGCAACCAAAATACTGGCTATCATCTGGGGAGCGGGTGAAAAATAATTATAAAGAAATTTATGATAGAATAGCTAAACTACAATGCGCACTTCAAAAACATTCTATAGACGCTGCAATAATTGCTCAAAAAATCGATTTGTTTTATTTTACTGGAACCCTACAACAGGGTTTGCTTTTTGTCTCCAATGAAGGCGAGCCTTTACTCTTTGTAAAAAGAGATTTTGATAGGGCAAAGATTGAATCCCCTTTAAAGTATATTTACAATTTAAAGAGTATGAACAATTTGCCACAGTTTCTAAATGAGCATAATTATAAAACACAAACAATTGCCTTTGAGCTTGATGTAATTCCATATAACCTTTATAGACGTTATTCAGCAATTTTTCCAAATGCTCACTTTGTTGATTTATCAACAGAAATACGTAAAATCAGAATGATTAAAAGTAAAACTGAAATAGAAAAGATTAAAAAATCTGGTGAGCTTATTGAGGAGTCTTTTTTAGAGCTTAAGAAGAATATTAGAATTGGTATGAAAGAAATTGATATTGCTTGCGAATTAGAGTATTTAGCAAGAAAAAAAGGACACATGGGCTTGGTTAGAATGCGAGCTTTCAATCAGGAAATGTTCTTTGGTCATATCTTATCTGGCACATCAGGCTTACTTACTTCTTATGTCGAATCACCAACAGCTGGAGAAGGGCAGGGGGCTTTTTTTTCACAGGGTGCCGGGGACAGAGTTGTCAAAGAAAACGAGCCTTTAAGTATCGATTTTGTTTTTTGTTATGAAGGTTATCTCGTCGATATGACAAGAATATTTTATGCAGGAGAGCCATCTAAAGAATACAGAAATATTTACAATGTCGCAAAAGAAATACATCAAACGATTGTTGAAAACGCTCTACCCGGCATAACTTGCAACGAAATTTATTTAAAAACACTTAATATTGTTTCCAAACATAAATTAGAAGATATTTTTATGGGACCGAAAGGTAAGCAGGCACCATATATCGGCCATGGCGTTGGACTTGAATTAGATGAATTACCGGTTCTTGCAAAAAATATTGATGACAAGATTGAAGAAAACACTGTTTTCGCTTTAGAACCAAAATTTTTTATACCTGAAGTTGGCATTGCTGGTATTGAAAATACATATTTAATGACAGATAAAGGCGTTTTACTCTTGACAAAATATTCTGATGATATTCAAATAATAATATGAAGATTTTTAAATCTTTTTTTTTCGCAACCTTTTTCTTTCTTTTAACGTTGTCACTTTGTTTTGCAGATATTTATAGATACGAAGATGAAAATGGTGTCATACATTTTACCGATACCCCTTCTCACAAAGGATTCAAGCTGTATTTAAGGACTGGCTTTTTTAACGTGAAAGATTATAAAGACTTCTTTAAAAAATATGATTCTATAATCTATAACTATTCAAATAGTTACGGAGTGGATTATCCTCTTGTAAAGGCGGTTATAAGAGCTGAATCCGGTTATAATCCTAAGGCAGTTTCACGCAAGGGGGCTATGGGTTTGATGCAGTTGATGCCAGAGACAGCTTCGCTTTTTGAATGCGAAAATCCCTTTGACCCTGAAAGCAACATTCGCACAGGTATTAAATATCTTAAATACTTAATGAATTATTTCAACGGCAGGATTGAACTCGCATTAGCAGCTTATAATGCTGGACCAAAAAATGTCATAAAGTATGGATACTCTATTCCACCATTTAACGAAACAAAAACTTATGTAAAAAAGGTTTTGGATTATTATAAAATGTATTCAAATTTAAGCAAGGCGGAATAAAGGTGGAAAGAGACTATTTAAAAGAAGGTTTAAGTTTAATCAACAAAGCAAATTATGAGGAAGCAGAAAAAATATTAATCGAAGCTACTAATGCTTTCCCTGAAAATGAAAAACTGCTTAATTTGCTTGGATGGGTATTTTATCAGAGAGAAAAATATAAAGAACTTATTGATGTATATAAAAAACTTGTCAAGCTTAATCCTCAACAGAGTTTTTCGATGTTTTACAATTTAGGCAGGGCATACTATATGATTAATGACTATCGCTCTGCCATAGAAACCTTTACTAAAACACTGGAACTTGCCCCAAACCATAAAAATGCTCTCTTTTATATTAGTGCCTCTTATGAAAAATTAGGAGATATCAAAACATCGAAGAAATTTCTCACTAAGCTGATAAATCAAGGTAAATTAGATGAAGAGATAAAAGATATTTCAATTCAGGAAGGTTTAAAAGAGTACACATTACAAGATTTTGTTGAATTTATAAAAACAAATAAAATTCATGAGAATGTTTTATTTAGTAAAGCGTCTTTATTTGGGACATGGAGTATTAACAACGACTTCCTGTGCAAATGGTCTGGCCGAAGTGAATTTGAAAATTTTATTGAACACATAGTTTTTAAAGATGAAGGAAGTGTTGTTTTGAAAGGCAATTCAATAGTAGTTTTATTATCAGCTGATGATGAAATTATGGTTGCAGGTAATAGTCTCATAGGGGTAGATAATTATTTTGAATGTGGATTTAACAAGTCCAATATAATCAAAATTAAAGGACCCAGAAAGGTCATTATTCAACTAACTCCATGTTTTGTTGAAGATATAAAAGAAGCAGATGTTATTAAAAGAGAAAATGTTATGGCATTGATAGGTAATTTAAAGATAAAAGCTAATAATGAAAAGTTTTTGTCAATTCAAAAAGGTTCTGGCATAGCAATATTAGTTTAACAATGCTTAATTTACCAAACATAATAACCTTAGCTCGTATATTTTTTATCCCTTTTGTAATATACTTTTTGTATCATCCCACCAAAAACAAATGTTTATATGGTGCCCTTATTTTTTTATTTGCAGCTTTAACAGACTGGGTTGATGGTTATGTCGCAAGACAAAGAAAAGAAATTACCAACTTTGGCAAGTTTTTAGACCCTCTTGCAGACAAACTTCTTGTTATGACAGCTTTAATTTTACTTTTACATCACAGGTGGGTTCCATTGTGGGCAGTTTTATTGATATTTATTAGAGAAATCACAATAATGGGATTGCGTGACATTGCAGCTCAGCAGGGAGCTGTTATAGCAGCATCTTTCTCTGGTAAGATAAAAACATTTCTTCAAATGATAGCAATATTTTTTCTACTATTACATTACCGATACCATATTGGAGAGCCTTATTACTTGACTCTCGATTTTCATTCACTTGGTTATGATATGTTAATTTTGGCTGTTGTGGCAACTGTCTGGTCTGGGATTGATTACATCTGGAAACTTAGAAGATTCCTTAAGTAATGATAGACATTTGCAAAGTCTCGCAAATGTCTATTCATTAAGCAATGATTCTAAAAAACCAAACACTACTTTATTCAGATGATTATTAAAGTTGTAAACGTTTTGAGAAAATTCTTTTGTAAAATCAGTCGTGGAAGTGTCTGTAACAACTTTAAAAACAGCACAACTAACGCTATTTATAATACACGTCTTTACAACGCCTGCCCCCTCCCAATCTGCTATAGTTATTCCAATTTTATGTAAAGAATCTTTTTTAGTTTCAGAATCAGCATTTTGATCGGCAGAGCCAAGTACCGCTAAAGGTATATTGATGTTTTTTGCTATATTTACTAAGTCTGGTTCTATCCCCAAAATAGGCGTTTTTTCACGTATACTTCTAAAATCGTATTCAACTAAGGTAGTAACAAAATAAACATCTTTAGGAAATACCTTTGGACAAACACCTCCTGCAGAACCAGCATTTATTATTAAGTCAGGTTTATATATGTCGATTAAATGCTGTGTGCATGCAGCAGCACGAACCTTTCCTAATCCTGAAACAGCGAAAAAAAGCTCTAAATTTTTATATAATAATTTTGAACAAAAAAAAGGTTTTTGTGTTACTTCTTCAATATTTGATGTAAAACACTCTGTAAAGCCTTTATACTCCTTTTTAAGTGCAAATATAATGCAAACTTTTTTATACTCTTTCATCCATTAACTCTTTTAATTTTTTTGTGTTCATCTCTAAAGAAAAAACGTCATACCAAACATCTTCGTTTTCCATACATAGATAAATTAAAACAGAGGGGGAAAAACTTTTTATCACATCAACCATTTTTTTATATATATGAACTCTACGTTTTCTAAAATAACGCTTTTTTCCGTCGAGTGCTCTAATAAATTCGTTATTAAATATCTTTGTATCAGGATAAAGCTCTGTGGCAATTTGTTTAAGTTCAGGCAAAAACCTTAAAGTCCCCAAACTTATCCAGACTATATCATTATGTTGAATATTTTTGAAAATTTTTTCAATTGTTTTAGAGTATTCTTCCTCCCATCCATCATAATAAATAATTGGATCAAAGTGAAACGATACTCTATACCCACTTTGATTAATTTTTTTTGCAGCTATAATTCTTTCATCTATGCTTGCTGTATTTAATTCTTCCATACTGCTAACAGTAAAACTATTTAATGACCATGAAAAAACGATGTTTTTATATTTATTTGTGAAAAAAGGTTCTGGTATATAATTAGACTTTGTTTTCAACTCAAGCGTAATATCTTGATTTTTCGAGAAAAAATCAAGCAGTGGTTCTAAATACAATCTTGTTTCCGGAATTGCAAAACTATCAGAAAACTCACCTGTTCCGATTCTTTTAATATTCTTTCCTTTAATACTATCCAACTCATCGAGCATATCGTCAATATTAACATATACTGTAATATTACGAGTTTTAAAATAGGCATTAAGAATGCAGTATGTACATGAGAATGGACAATTTTCTACAGGCGCAAGAACATAATAACCGCAACAAACGTATTTTGGAGTTCCTGGGCATGGATTAAGAAACTTGCCTTTATTAACCTTATAAATAATTTTTCTTACTCCATCATCGGGTATTTCTTTTTCATTATCAATAATTTTGTATTTAAAATTATTTATTTCTAGAAAATTTTTAGAATATGGAACCGCATCTTTTAATACGTATATTTCATAATGCATAAATAATTTTTTCCTTAATGTTAGATAACATTAAAAATTTGTTCCCAGACATCTTTCTTTTTTTCTAAATTTATATTTAAATCCTGCAGACATTTTTTTAGTTCATCTAAACTTTTAAAAAAAATCTCTATTTTCATGGTTTTTGTTTCAAAATAAGGTGTTTCGACCAGATGTATCTTTTTTGGAAGCGATAAACTGTTTTTTAATGTATTGTAAATCTCTAAAGTCTTTGTATATTCAGGCATGAGAGATTTTCTAATTTTGTATAATATATCAACCTTTGTCAAAAGTCCGCTATCATTGGTTATCTCTGATAATATTTCTTTGAAGCTTTTTTTATTAACCTTTATTTCAGTTATTAAATAATCAAACACTTCTTTCTGAAGGCTAATGCTTAGCTTATATGCTATTGTGAAATTCGCAAACTGAATAATCTCATCTTGATTTAAATAAAGGAGTTTCAAAGCAAGATCAGGAGACATTTTGTTTTCGTTGAGTTGCGTTAATACTATATCAGGCAAATTAAGAATTGGCAGATATTTGCTCAAATTATCTTCATCAAAAAATTTTGCATCTTTTGAATCTTTGAGAAAATTTAATATTAGAAGTTTGTCGACAAATCTAAGATTAGCAACACCTTTGATAGATAAAACAAATTCTAAAAGTGCGTTCTTATTCTCAAAGACTATAGCTTTAATAAATTGACATTGCTCAAATTCATTTTTATTAAAAAAATAAAAAACAGGATAGTTATTGTAACCATCAAAAAAAAAGATAGGGTAGGGCGGTGTAGGTTCAGAATTAAAAATTAATAAATAATCTTTTGAGAAAACGATTGAATTGAGAGCAATTTCTTTAAGTTGTATATCGTTCCAGAATGTTTTCATAAACTTTGGCTTCCTCATATTTTAATTTCTTTTTCAATCCTTTAATCATTATATAACACTTTTCTTGTAATTTCTTTGTTATTAATCTCTTTTTAACTTCAGATACACAATTAGTGTCCAAAAGTTTTTTTAGACAATAAATTCTATATCTGTCAAGATAAGGAATGTTTTGAGATAACTGGTCGTAATGGCCTCCCCTTTTAATAACAAGTTTTTTATTTATCAGATAGATGTGTTCTTTTAATGAAATCCTCAGCCATAAGTCATAGTCTTCACAGGCTGGCATTCTTTCATCAAATCCACCAATTTCCTCAAATAGTTTTTTCTCAAGCATAACTGCTGAAGGTGAAACAACACACAAATCTAATGAACGTTCAAAAACATCCCCTGAAGGTTTTTTATGTTTATTCATAGGATTTACTTTTTTGCCATTTCTAATCCAATATTCATCTGTCTGGCATATACTTATCTGATTTTCTATTAAAAATTGATACTGAATTTTCAATTTATTTTTTAACCATAAATCATCTGAGTCTAAAAATGCAATATATCTACCATTTGCAGCCTTAACAGCCCTGTTTCTTGCATAAGATGGCCCTTTATTTTCTTTAGAATATATGTAATTAATAGGGTAGTATTGTTGCATTTGTCTAATAAGTCCATATGTGTTGTCTGTTGAGCCATCGTCATAAACTATCACTTCAAAGTTTTTAAATGTTTGGTTAAAGACTGACAATAGCGCTTCTTTCAAAAAATTCTTTCTATTGAATGTGGGAATAATTACTGAAATTTTCATATATCTTATTATAAAACCATCTAACCTTCTTAAAAAAGAGAAAATTTAGCCGTCAGTTTGCACGAATTTATATAGTTGTTATAATTGAATTATGAAAATTAAGTTTCTAAATTTGAATTTTATGAACACGTTTTGTATATCATTATTTTTCATTTTTTATGTTCTTATTTCAAAAATTGAAGGAATGGAGGCAGATAAAATGAAAAATATACACTGGTTAGGACACGATACTTTCAAAATAAATGGCGAAAAAACAATTTACACAGATCCTTACAACATAAAACATACTGACACTGCTGATATAATATTAATAACTCATGAACATTTTGACCATTGTTCTCCCGTAGATGTAAAAAAACTTCAAGGGCAAAATACAGTTATTATAGCCACAGAAGATTGTTCTTTAAAGTTGAGAGGTGCAATTAAAACAATAAAGCCTTTTGACAAAATTTCTGTTAATGGTATTGAAATAGAAGCGGTTCCTGCCTACAACATAAATAAAACATTTCATCCAAAAACAAAAGGCTGGGTTGGGTATATATTTAAAATTAATGGTCAAAGAATATATCACGCCGGGGATACTGATTATATTCTGGAAATGAAAAACTTTAGTGATATAGATGTAGCCTTGTTGCCAGTTTCTGGAACGTACGTTATGACTGCTGAAGAAGCTGCAAAAGCCGCCTTAGAAATTAGACCGAAAGTTGCAATACCAATGCATTATGGATCTATTGTTGGCTCAATAAATGACGCACAAAAATTTGAAGAGTTGCTTAGAAATAAGATTAAAACAATTATTTTAATGCAGGAATAATGTTTAATTAATAGTTTATCTAACAAAAAATAAAATCAAGTTTAAGGCAATTCTATGAATAGTTTTCCAATCTGGAGTTAACCAGAATTTACGAATTTTAACCAATAAAAACAAGTTTTTATCTTCATTTAAATAGATTGATGAGTTGTTATTTAATAATACTGGTTTATAACAACTTGATATTATTGCCTTTTCTATTAAATTCCGGATAATATCTGTTAAACAATCATTATTTTTTAAGAATATAAAATGTTCAGATGGTATTGTATTAACAATATTTGGCAGGTCATTTGGTTGGTAAATTTGACCTATCAAGCTTTTATCAAAAAGCTCTCTTTCATCTACAACAGAAAATAGAAGTGTCCTTTTTAAAGGTTTAGAACAACTTATATTTGTAAAACCTTCAGTGTAATGTTTAGTATCTGATAGCTTCTAAGTTTTTGATTAATTTGACATGCTGAAATTAGTATAAAAAGTATAACAGAAATGATAAAACACTTAATGAATTTGCGTTTAGTCAAGGTCATAATAATTCCAAGTTAAATATAAAATAGAAAGAAAATGAAATAAAGCATATAGGCAATACCAATCAAACCATAATATTATGTAAACCTTTTAAAAAAGTTTACATAATATAGATTATGCGTTTATATAATTTGTTTAATTTATACTTCCTTCAATCTCTCCTGTAAAAATCTCTGATAAAAGACGATTGCGGAGCAAGATGAAACGTTTAATGAAGAAGCTGCTGACACCATCTCTACAGATATTATAAAGTCACATCGTTTTTTTGTTAAAGATGATATGCCTTTGCCTTCACTACCTAAAACGATAACACTCTTTTTGTCAAATGATACTTCAGACAATTTTGTAGGACCATTTGCCTCAAAACCATACACCCAAAAACCAAAATCTTTAAGTTCTGATATAGCCTGATTGATGTTTGTTACCTTGGAAATTGATAAAATAGCTGCAGCACCAGCTGATGCCTTAATTGCAGCCGAAGTTATTTCACAAGCTCTTTCTTTTGGAATAATCACAGCATCAATATTAAAAGCCAATGCGTTTCGCAAAATAGCCCCGAGGTTTCTGGGGTCCTCAATATGGTCAAGGATACATACTGTATTATATCTTTCTGGCTGAAATTCAGAATAAGGAAAAAACTCTAATTCTGCACATATACCTTGATGGTCATTAGTTTTAGAAATCACAGAGATATCTTTACCTGGTATCTTTTGAATCTTAATATTTAAGTCAATTTTCTCAAGATTAATGTTCTGAGATATATACAACTTTTTTATTAATTTAGGCTTATACTTTAAAAAAGATAAAACAGGATGAATACCGTATATAATCACAACCGCCTCAATCTATCGAAAAAAGATGATGGTTTGGCAAGCTCTAAGATAGGTCTACCAACAACAATGTAGTTAGCACCTTTTTCTATAGCTTCTTGTGGTGTCATCGTTCTTTTTTGATCATCACTACCTTTTGAAAACCTTATTCCAGGCGTAACTATTAAAAAATCATCTCCACATATACGTCTAATTTTTTCTATTTCGTGTGGCGACGAAATAACACCATCTATGCCTGCATTTTTGCCAAAATTAGCTAAATAAGGAACAAGACTTTCGACTGATTGGTTAAAATTTAAATTTTTTAGTGAATTATCATCCATACTTGTCAAAACTGTTACACCTAAAATTTTAGGGCCATTTAGCCGTTTTGATATAGTAGAGGCTCTTTTTAACATCTCTTCACCGCCCCAGATATGAACTGTAAGCATGTGAACATTCAGTTTTGCTGCAGATTCTACGGCTTTTTCCACTGTGTTAGGTATATCATGTAGCTTTATATCGAGAAAAACTTTATAGCCTTTGTCTTGAACTCTTTTAACAATATCATGACCAAAATATATAAATGTTTGAAAACCGATTTTTACAATATCGATAAAGTCCCTTAAATCTTCTAACAAATATTCGATCTTTGCTTCATCAATAGTATCAAGGGCAAGGATAATCTTATTAAATTTTTTTTGCATTTTTAATCTCGTTCGTTATAAAATTTAAAATGCCTTCATAATCAAGCAGATATTTTTCTTTGTTTTTTCTTATAATCAGTTCAAATTTACCTTCTTTTTTAAATGTATTGCCAACATTAATCCTATATGGTACTCCAATTAAATCAGCATCTTTAAATTTGACACCAGGTCTTTCATCACGATCGTCAAATAATACATCAATATCCAATAGTTTAATATCATTGTAAAGTTTGGCTGAAATATCTTTAATTTCATTATCATTTATGTTTGTTGGAACTATAATTATTGAAAAAGGAGCTATTGGAAGTGGAAAGATTATCCCATCATCATCATGATTTTGTTCAATTGCTGCTGCCACAGTTCTTGTTACACCAATTCCATAACATCCCATAATCATATAGTTTTCATTGCCTTTTTCGTCTAAATAAACCGCATTCATAGCTTTGCTGTATTTTGTACCCAACTTAAAGATATGCCCTACTTCAATACCTCTTTTACTATATAACCTGCCTTTTTCACAACGTGGACAAACGTCCCCATCTTTTGCCTCAGAGATATCTGCAAATTCTGAAACTTCTATATCCCTGCCAAAATTTGCATTAATGAGGTGATAATCTACTTCGTTTGCACCAGTAACAAAGTTTTTTAAACCCAATAATGATATATCTGCGATTACTCTAATATTGCTAACACCATAAGGTCCCATATAACCAACTGGAAGTTTAAGCTGATAATTGATTTCTTCATCGGTAGCCAATCTTATTTCATTAGCTTTCAAATGATTTTTTACTTTAATTTCGTTTGCTTCTCTATCTCCTCTAACCAATACCATGTGTAATACAGAATCAACTAAATAGACTAACGTTTTGACTGTCTTTTCTTTGGGGAGATTTAAAAAGTTTGATACTTCATCAATACTTTTTTTATTAGGGGTAGTAACCTTTTCTAAACTTTTTTCAGGCTCATCTATATTTGATAAAGCAACTTGTTTACTGACCTCAGTTTTTTCTCTGTTTGCAGCATATTTACAACTATCACACAGGAAAATAAGGTCTTCACCACTATCAGCGATCACCATAAATTCATGAGAAAAATTTCCACCAATATTACCAGTATCTGCTTCAACAGCTCTATAATTAAGCCCACAACGTTCAAAGATTCTACAATAAGCCTCATACATTTTCATATACGTTGTTTCAGCACCCTTTTCATCCACATCAAAACTATATCCATCTTTCATCGAAAATTCTCGCGCACGCATCACGCCAAATCTCGGGCGTATTTCATCTCTAAACTTGGTTTGAATTTGATAAAGATTTAAAGGCAACTCTCTATAAGAACGCACATTGTTTTTTACTAAATCTGTTATAACTTCTTCGT
Organism: Deltaproteobacteria bacterium; assembly: GCA_037442505.1. GTDB lineage: Bacteria > CALINM01 > CALINM01 > CALINM01 > CALINM01 > JBBIPZ01. Next base: position 73,567 of record JBBIPZ010000006.1, read on the forward strand.
GCGTTGGTCCATAGCAGAAATCTCTCCCTGCCCTGTCTTGAAACCTTAACAATTCCTTACCATAAAAACTCCATCTGCCACTTTCTTCCCAAAGTTCTTTAGGTTGTACAGATGGCATTAAAACCTCTAAAGCACCTGCTCTTTCCATCTCCTCCCTTATTATCTTTTCGACCTTTTTAACCGCTTTAAGGCCATAAGGTAAAAATGTGTATATTCCACTTGCCAATTTTCTTATCATGCCTGCCCTGACCATCAGTTTATGACTAATAATCTCAGCATCTGCAGGATTTTCTTTTAAAGTAGGCAAAAAATACTCGGTAAATTTCATTTCTTACTTCTCCTCCATTCGTTTTCTATATTTCTTAGTTCCGATAAAAAAGTTTTAACTAAAAGATTAAAATCACTGATCTTATTGATAACTTTGCCTTTTTTAAATATTATACCGCCAGTTTTAGCACCAGCAACACCTATGTCAGCTTCAATAGCTTCACCAGGTCCGTTGACAGGACAACCCATTACTGCAACCTTTATAGGCGCTGTCATCTTTGCCAGCTCTTTTTCAACCAGCTTGGCGAGTACAATTACATCAATCTCACGTCTGGCACAAGTTGGACATGATATTAATGCAGGGCCTAAGTTTCGAAGTCCCAACGATTTTAAAATTTCTTTAGCAACGACAATTTCATCTGCTGGATCTGCCGTTAAAGAAACCCTTAACGTATCTCCGATTCCTTTTAATAATAGATTTCCTATGCCAATAGAAGACCTGATTGTGCCAACAAGTTTAGTTCCTGCTTCTGTTATGCCCAAATGTAAAGGAATATCAGTTAATTTGGCAAATTCTTCGTAAGCAAGAATAGTAGTTAAAACATCTGTCGATTTCAAAGAAACTTTAATCTTATAAAAATTTTTATTTTCAAAAAAGTTGACATAATTTATAGCGCTTTCAACGAGTGCTTTTGCTATATTTTTTTCGTATTTTTTTCTTAGAAGACTGTCAAGAGAACCAGAATTAACACCTATTCTTATAGCACAATCGTGATCTTTTGCTGCTGAAATAATCTCTTCTAACTTTGCTTTGTTTTTTATATTTCCAGGATTGATACGCACACAACTGACGCCACTTAATATAGAGCTGATAGCCAGTTTATAATCAAAATGAATATCAGCAATTACTGGTATCGGAGAAGCCTTTATAATCGCATTCAAAGAGCTTGCCGCTTCGTCATCAGGAACAGCAACCCTGATAACCTCACAACCAAAGCGATACAACTTATTTATTTGCTTCAACGTTTTTTTAGCATCACGGGTATCTGTATTGGTCATTGATTGAATAGATATTGGGCTATTCCCACCTATACCAACGTTACCCAAGTAGAAATTTCTTGTTTTTCTTCTTTTTATAAGCAATTTAGTCCAACCCGAAAAATTTTTTTAATTTTGATATAAAATCTTGTTTTCTGCTTTTTATTTCAGTTTCTCTTTGTTCTAATTTTATTAATGTGACATTTCTTAATTGTCTCTCTACAATCAGATTTGTAAGAGCCTCAACAAAACTACCGTTCTGAATAAATGGAGAAATGTTTTCTTTTGTAATTTCGAGAAGGTGTACTTCCCTTCTTGCAATTATAGTAGCCGTTCTTTTTTCGCCTGTCAATAGAGACATTTCACCAAATATTTCACCCTTATAAATACTACCGACTTTTTTATTATCAATATATACATCAAGCTCGCCATCAATGACAAAAAACAAAGAATCCCCAGAATCATCTTGCCTTACAACGACTTCTCCGTTACCATAAACCTTGTATGATGATTTGTTAACAATACTCAATAAATCTTCATCAGAAAGTAGATTGAAAATGTCTATATTTTTAAGAAAAGCCTTTATTTCTTCAATGTTTGGTTCGAAAATTTTAACATGTTTCTTTTCAATAATCTCTCTATGAGGATAAGGAATTGAATATCCTTCTCTAATGATAGCATACCAGGCTTGAGTTAATATATCATCTCTAATAATATCTTTTTTTGAATAATCATTCACAAAAAATCTCATCCGCATTTCCATAAAGTTGTCAGAAAAGTTTGCAGTATATACTTTTGGCTCTGGAGATTTAGATATCTCTGGATGCGAATTTAAAATATTTATAAGCATATCCTTGGCTTTTAAAGGAGGAACTTCATAACCAATACCTACATTTATATTTAATGCACATTTTTCTAAATCGTCCTTTCTTCCATATGAATAAATTATATTTTGCAAAAGGATATTGTTTGGGATAATGATTTTCTCGTTTTCTAAAGTTTTTAAGATTGTGTACCTGAACCCTACACTTTCTATCTGTCCAAGTATATTTTTATCTTTTAGGTTAATCCACGTATCTTTTTTTAAATTTTTATCAGTCTGGACAGAAAAACCAGAAATAATATTGGAAAGAGTGTTTTGCATCGCAAAAGCAATTGCAGCAGTCAAAACTGCAGATGTTGTTAAAATTGATGAAACTTCGATATTAAAAATAATTTTTAGCGATGCTAACGCAAAAACTAAATAAACTAAAAGTCTAACGACATCTTTTATTATCGGTGGTACTTCCTTTTTAGTTTTAAAATAAATAAAAAAATCAACGATTATATAATTAATGAAATTAGAAAAACAAATAATTGCAATAATTTCTTGCAGTTTTTTTATAAGTTTACCGTAAAAAAATATGTTACTAAGTTGAACTTCAAAAAAGAGCAAAAATAACCCCAAAATGCACAATTTCATTGTGCCAATAACATTAGAGTGCGATAACTGTTTTTTGTAAAATTTAATTAAAGCAAAGACTGTGGTGAAAAATATAAGTATTACCAGCATTAAGATAAGTTTGTTGATAAGGATAAAACGAACATCTATCATATATAAATCTCTTGCATTTCTTTGACAGTATTGACAGGGACAGCAGTCATTTTTTCAAGCTCTTTTTTAAAGGCTTGTTTAACACCATTTTCACCGTGTATTAAGTAAACTTTTGATAGTGAATTAATCGAACTGATCCAATTTAGAAGTATTTTCTTATCGGCATGAGATGAAAATCCATTTATTGTGCATATTTTGGCAGCAACTTTAATCGGTTCCCCATATATATAAACAGTTTTTTCGCCGTCAACTATCTGCCTTCCTAAAGTACCTTTAGCTTGAAATCCAATAAAAATGACACAGTTTTTATCATCCCATAAGTTATGTTTTAAGTGATGAAGTATTCTTCCACCATTACACATTCCAGAACCAGCAATTATAATCGCCCTACCCTTAATGTTATTAATTGCTTTTGAATCCTCAGTAGATTTAGAAAAAATAAGATATGGAAAATAAAATGGATCCCCTCCAGACTTTATAATTTTTTGAGCTTCTTCGTCAAAGTACTCTAAATGTTTTTTATAAAGATTTGTAGCAAGTATTGCCAGTGGACTATCTAAAAAAACACGGCAGGGTTGTAATGTTTTTTTGATATACATCTCCCTTAATATGTATAGTAACTCTTGAGCCCTCTCAAGAGCAAAAGAAGGGATTATTATATTACCACCTCTCGAAAACGCATAATATATGGCATTTTCAAATTCTTTATAGGTTTCATCAAAATTTTTATGTTCCCTATCACCATAAGTTGTTTCAATAAATAAAACATCTGCATCAGAAGGTTTTTCAGGGTCATTAACTATTGGTTTGTTCCTGTTTCCCAGATCACCAGAAAATATTATTTTTTTTGTATGACCAGATTCTATAACAGAGATTTCTATAAACGCAGAGCCCAAAATATGGCCAGCATCTTTTAATGTGACGGTAACGTTATCATTAAGTTTTATCGGTGTATGATATGGAACAGAATAAAAGTAATCAGTGGTCCTTATAACATCTTCTTCAGTATATAAAGGTTCCTTTGCCTTCTCTCCGCGTCGCAACGCCTTTTTCATTTGAGCGTGATAGTCTTCTTCCATCACTTTTGCAGCATCAAGTAACATAATTTTAGTCAAGTTTGCAGTCACTTCTGTGCAGATTATCCTGCCTTTAAAACCGCTTTTTACAAGTAACGGAAGTCTGCCAGAGTGGTCAAGATGAGCATGAGTAAGAAAAACAGCATCTAAATTTTGAATATTAAAAGGAAAAGCCCTATTATTTCTGCTATTTTCCTCTCCCTGATAAAATCCACAATCAATCAAAAAACAGCTTTGCTCAGTTTCCACAAAGAAACATGAACCAGTTACTCCTTCTACCCCGCCGTATGGTATTATCTTCATAACTATTAAGTTGTTAGCTTTATCAAAAAAATGTATCATAAAACTACTATGTTAGAAAAGAAAAAAACTCATGAATTAGAAAAAAGAAAAAAAGAAAAGATAGCTATTTTAATTATCTTAGCATTACTTATATGTCTTTTTGTTGCTCAAATGATAATTGCAAAGGTCCCTTCTTATGTCCCTTTTGGTTCTGAAATAACTGTTTTTATTCTCATTAACGTTAATCTTGTATTATTAATTGTACTACTTTACCTTGTTATCAGAAACTTTTTTAAAGTTTTCCTGGAATATAAAAAAGGATTGGGGGCAAGGATAAAGTATAGATTGGTTTTTGCGTTTATGATTCTCTCCATAGCCCCTTCATTTATACTTTTTTTTATATCATCTGCATTTATCTCTACAAGTATAGAGCGATGGTTTAATATTAATATTGAGCGATCTCTTGATGAGTCTTTAAAGGTTGCAAAAACATTTTACAAGAACTCTTCTGATAATGCACTTTTTTATGCGAAGAGACTTAGCTCAATCGTCAGGGAAAAAAAACTTCTTGATCAGGAAAATTTAACATTCCTAAAAAACTTTGTCAGAGAAAAGAAAAAAGAGTATAACTTAGAGTCAGTAGAGGTATTTTCTGCCATTAAAGAACAACTCGTTTTAGAAATTCCCTCAGAAACAAGACCTACTGATCCTAACGCAGCTATTATACAAGATGCCCTGAATGGAAAAGAAGCTATAATAATTGAAGAAACCACTACTGGAGATATAATTAGGGCTTCTGTTCCAATTTTTTCAACATTTATTGCTACTGAACCAGTGGGAATTATCGTAGTAAGTTACCATATACCTCATAGTATGGTCAGCAAGATGCAAATTATATCAGAAACTTACGAGAAGTATGGCAAAATTTTAATGTTCAAAAAGCCATTAAAATCAGTACTTATAATAATGCTTTTAATTACAACACTCCTGATAATTTTCACTTCAATATGGTTTGGACTTTATATGGCTCGTCAACTAACAGAACCATTGGAAGAAATGACAGAGGTAGCCAAAGAAGTTTCAAATGGCAATATGAATGTTCGTGTAGAGATAGATAAAAAAGATGAGGTTGGACAGCTGGCTGATGCATTTAATAAAATGCTTTCAGATATAAAAACCAAGAGTGATATCATAGAAGCTCAATCTAACTATCTGAAAGTCCTTATGAACAAAGTATCTGCAGGCATTCTATCGGTAAACCAGGAATTAAGAGTGGCGGCTTTTAACGAAATGTTTAAAAAAATTTTTCAAATTAATGATCCTTCAAATAAACTTCTTACAGATATTTTTAATAATGTATCAGGCGGCAAAGATATAATAGAACTTTTGATTTCAGGAAAAAAAGGGGTACAAAAAGAAAAAATTGTTCAAGTAAATATTAACAACAAAGACAAATATATTAAATGTGACACTTCTCCAATGTTTGATGAATATCAGAATTTAATCGGAGTAGTCGCAGTCTTTGAAGATATTACAGAAAGTATTAGATACCAAAAAATGCTTGCATGGCGTGAAGTTGCAAGAAAAGTTGCACATGAGGTTAAAAATCCTCTTACACCTATTCAATTATCGGCAAATAGACTTAAGAAAAAATATGAACATTATGTTCCAAATGAAGAGAAGGAAACTTTTAATAGTTGCATAGATATGATTATTTCTCAAGTAGATGACATTAAAAATCTAATAAATGAATTTTCTTCCTATGGGAGAATGCCATCACTTAAATTTGAGTATAAAAATGTAAACGAGATTCTTGCTAATGTTTATAGCCTTTTTAAAGAGTCACATAAAAATATTGAATTTATTACTGACTTTGATAATAATATTCCTTTGATCAAATGTGATGAAAATCAACTTAAAAGAGCTATTATAAATATAGTTACAAATGCAGTGGAAGCACTCCAAAACATAGAAAATGGAATAATATCAATTAGTTCTAAATATATAGCTGAACTGGATAAAGTAACAATATCAATTAAAGATAATGGTAAAGGCATAAAAGATGAGCACAAAAACAGACTTTTTGAACCATATTTTTCAAGAAAACAAGGTGGAACAGGTCTGGGATTGTATATTGTGAATACAATAGTTACAGGACATAATGGTACAATAGAAGTTTTAGATGCATTTCCAACTGGTGCAGAATTTGTAATGACCTTACCTGTTAAAGAGGATAAACTATGAATACCAAAATAGCAGTTGTTGATGACGAAGCAGCAATTAGAAACACCTTAAAAGGCGTACTTGAAGACGAAGGTTATGATGTTTTAACGGCAGAAGATGGCACAACGGGATTAAGACTGATACGCGAAAACATCCCGGATTGTGTGCTGCTTGATATCTGGATGCCTGGTCTTGATGGTATAGAAGTACTTAACAAACTGAAAGAGGAGCTGCCACAGATTCCTGTAATAATAATGTCAGGCCACGGTACAATTGAAACAGCAGTTAAAGCAACGAAAATAGGTGCATTTGATTTTATAGAAAAACCAATTTCCCTGGAAAAACTTTTATTATTGATAAACAATGCGGTAAATTACTACAAAATTTTAAATGAAAATTTATACTTAAAAAAACAAATTGAAAAAGATGCAGAAGTAATTGCTTATTCCCCCAGAATGCAAAAACTATTATCACAATTATCCTCATTAGCAAAATCTAATATGACAATAATCCTATCGGGCGAAGAGGGTACTGGCAAATCATTTTATGCACGTTTTATTCATAACTATAGCCAGAGAGCAAGGAACAGCTTCATTGATTTTAATGCTCCCCTTTCTTCTGACCCAAAGACATTTAGAGATAAAATTATTTTAGCTTCGGAGGGGACACTTTATATAAAAAATTTTACACATCTATCTGAAGAGTTCCAAAAGCTTATCTTACAAAATAAAGAAAAATTTAGAATGATTTTTTCAACTTCAATAATTGGTGAAGACGTTATAAAAAGTGTCTCTAAAGACTTTTTATTTAACTTAAATGCAACTCATATAAGCATTCCTAATTTAAATGAAAGAAAAGAAGATATTCCATACTTTATTCAGTTTTTCACTCGAAAATTTTCAAAAATTTACACTAAGAAAATTCGCTTTAGTGATGAAGCAATGAAAGTGCTGACAAATTATCAATGGCATGGCAACATTAAAGAGTTAAAAAACTTAGTAGAGCATATCTTTTTAACATTTAGTTCTGAAGTTGTCACCCATAGAGACCTGCCTGATTACATTGTCAGAAATTGTAAACTTTCACTTATAAGCGAACAACTCTTTCAGCATAACCTGTTGTCTGAAGCCCAAAAATCCTTCGAAAAGGAGTTTATAAAGATAAAACTTATAGAAAGTTGTGGCAATTTAAAAAAAACATCAGAAATTACGGGTGTTGAACAAAGCGAACTACAGAAAAAAATTAAATTTTATAATCTATCAAATTATGTTAAACAGTGAAGTAAAAGATTATGGAAGCATTTTAAGCGTCAAAAATTATCGAGAAACAGACAAGCTACTTCATATTTTTTTACAAAATCATGGAATTATCACAGCTTTTGCATATGGTGCAAAAAACAGCAAGAAGCGTTTTGGAGGAAATTTAGAGCCGTATCAACTACAATTTTTTAATATTTCACAAAAAAGACATAATTATGTGCTTAACGAAGTTAAAATAACAAAACTTTTTTTAGAAATCAGGAAAAACCTTACTTCTATAGAAATGCTACAAAATATTTCCAAACTTTTAATTAAAATACCCATTATTGAAAGCAAGAACACATTTAAATTTTATTATTTTTTGCTGACAAAACTCAACTATACAAAAAACAATGAAGATATGTTTAAAGCTTATTATCTATTTCTCATCTTTCTTTTATCAAAAGAAGGAATTTTTCCACAAAAAACAAACTGTTTTAATTGTGAAAGTAGGGAATCAACTAATTTTCTCATCTCAAGTATAAATGAACCACATTTTTTATGTGGCAATTGTTTAACTGATGTAGATTTAAATACCACATTATTAGATGAAAACACATCAACCTTTATCAAACTTTGTATGAAATCACCAAAAGCACTATTTGACAAATCTTTTACACCCAAAGCTTATTATACATTAAGTAATATTGTAAACATGTTAATTGCAGAAAATTTCCATATTTCGTTGACAAAGATAGAATATAACTAAAGATACTGGCTATATACAGAACAGTTTTGTAAGTTTATATGGAGATGAGGGGATTCGAACCCCCGACCTAAGCGTTGCGAACGCTTCGCTCTCCCAACTGAGCTACATCCCCATCTAAGTGTGTGCTTATAACTTAGTTTCAAAGCACACTATTTATTATTTCATAGTTAAAATTTTATTTCAATAAGCTGGCTGCCTGTTCTAAAAAATAATCACGCTTTTGCCTGTTATTGCCCGCAACTGCCAATTCATAACCCTGGTAATAGTAATAAAATGCTGATTCTTTGTCACCAATTTGTTTGTAAGCAGTTCCCAGGAATTCTAAGTCCCATGCTATAGCTTCCCTATTAGCCGTCTTTCTGTCTATCGCAAGTGCTTTTTTCGCAAAATTTATGGCATCTGGATAATTTTGAGATTTATAGCTTAAATGGGCTTTAAGTTTATTTACGTAACTTAGTTGTTCATAGTTTTTTTCTCTTCTGGCACTTTTTTCAGCCTTATCTAAATATTCTGATACTTTCTCAACCATATTACCTGACATTTCTAATAAAGCCAATAGGTTGTAATATGATGCTTCTAAATCATCTGGAAGTTTTTCTATCGATTTTAAAACTTCTGTTGCCTCACCCAATTTTTTTATCTCCCACAAGTATAAAGCTTCACTATAAAGAACATACGGCAAATAATCTAACATTTCCTTTGAAGCTGTTTCTTTAGCCTCTTTGATAAAATAATAGGCATCATTTTTTCTATCAACAGCAAGCATTAGTTGTGATTTTTGTAAAAGTGCCTTAATTTTGATATTTGGAAGATTGTTTGCTTTTGCTGCAAGAATCGCATCATCAATATAAGCGATGCTGTTTGCATAATCTCCTTTTAAAAATGCCTTATTGGCGCGTTCAAGCATTTTGTTAGCATCCCTTTCGTACAAAGATGATTGTTGTTTCGCGGTGCTACACGCTATTATGATAATAAATGATAAAAATAGTGTAATTTTTTTCATTTTTCTTGTTCTCCTATTTTAGGAAGAGACGGCAGCAGCACATTAGGAGCAGGTTCTGGCGGGAGATTTCTCCTGATTATCCAGTTTTTCTTAACAGAATCAGTAATATCTTTGCTATCATCAGAAATATCCTGAACATTATCTATAATTGGCCTAATTTTGGGAGACTCTTTTGCAACATCTTTGCTGATTTTATTGACATTTTCCATTACTTTTCTTGTTTCACCGATAAGCAATGGCACTTCCTCTTTAAGATTTCTTGTCAATTTTTCAATATTTTCGAGAGATTTTTTTACCTCTTCCGTCATTTGAGATAGTTTTTCCGTTTCTTTTGCAACATTGCTCGTAGCTGCGTTGGCATTTTTTAAAACTGGCCTTGTTTCTTCAAGCAGGGTTTCAGCTTTTAAAGTTGCCTTATTAAGTTCACCTGTAAACCTTGCAGTATTTTTGAGTATTTTCGTCACGTCACCGTGTGGGTTTGTTATATATTCGACAAAGTTTTTTACATCCAGCGCAACAGGCTTAAGCTCCAGGACAATTTCCTGTGCGATATCTTCAAGACCTTTAGCTTTTAAATATGTTATTTCCGATTTGTCTGATAAAACTGGTTTATCAAGAGAACCAAAGCTTATTTCTATTATGCTTTCGCCAATATAGCCTTCCTTTTTTAAAGAAGCTGTAGAATCCTGTCTTATCCATTTTTGGTAACGCTTTTTTATTTCCATCTCAACTATGACACGAGCGTTTTCATCAAGAACAATTTTGTTAACTTTACCTATTCTAAAACCAGCCAGCTTAACTGACATACCCTCTGAGTAACCAAAAGCAGAGTTTGTCGTAAAAAACAAGTGCATCTTAGGGGAAAATAAATCTTTTTCCTTCCCTAAATAAAAGATTATCAGAGTAAGAATAACAATTGCAGAAATTACGAAGAGAAAAACTTTGCTACCAATATGTCTAAAGCGAGGGTCTAAATCTTGCAAAGTTGCCATATCATCACCTAAATATTTATAATTTTGTTAAATTTAAGAGCTTCAAGCTCATTTAATTCGTTTTCTGACCGACTGGTAATGATTGTTATCCTGTCAGTTCTTTCATTATGAAATTCCGCAATTTTACCTGAAAAGTAATCTTTTTTATCTTCATCAAGTTCGCTAAACACGTTACCATAGTAAATTATAGCAGGTTCTAACATTTTTGCCCTTGCAAAAATTGCGAGTTTCCTTTCGAAATTAGAAAGAAAGGCAGGTAGCTGATTAAATTTTTTTTCTATCCCAAGTTCCTCAAGGATGCTGTACGCCTTATCAAAAACGAGATCTTCTTTTATGTTATCTCTATAAAATACAGGCAAATAAACATTTTCTATAACTTTAAGATTGTTTATTAGAGGATATAAAAAACATACAGATGCAAAGCTTTTTTGCCATTTTTCTTTGTCTTCATTTGTAAAAGCCTTAAAATCTTTTCCCAAAAAAGTTGCTTCCCCTTCATAATCTGTGGGAATAAAGTGAAGAAAATCGATCAAAGCCTTATTGTAAAAATCTCTCGAAAATATAAGAGCAACAGTATCTCCGTCCTCAAACATTAAACTCAAAGGCGGCGTTTTTTCGCCTTCAAAATTAATAATCAGTTTATAAAATTTTAGTTTCACTGCCATATGAGTACCAGAAAATCTAAGATTACATTTAAAAGAAAGACATACAAAAAACAGCTCAATACAGACTTTGTTGCCATCTGAGGTATTTCAGTAGCACTCTTTTTTATTGATAAACCATAAAAACAACAAATAAGAGGTATTGTAATACCAAAAGCAATATTTTTTAACGAAAACAAAACTAAATCAAAAATAGACATATTAAGAAACAAAGCATCGTAAAAGTCTGCAAATGAAACTTTTTCAAAGAGAAATAGCGTGAAAGAGCCAGTAATAACTGAGACAAACGCCGCTATTAACGTAATTGTAAATAATGAAATTGTGAATGCAACTAATCGAGGAAAAACTATGTAATAAACTGGCTCTATCCCAAGTGATTTTAGCGACAGAACCTCGCCATTTATCTTCATCAGTCCTAACTCAGAGGTGATTGCGGTGCCGCTTCTTGCAATCATTATTACCGCAATAAAAAGTGGTATAGCTTCTCTAATTATTGCCACCAACAAAATCTTACCAATCAGGTTAACACCGCCAAGCCCCTTTATAAATGCTGCCATCTGAGTCACAATTACGATGCCTAACAATATACCTAATTGAACTGTAAGTCTAAGTGCTTCTACACCAGAGAAATATATTTGTTTATAAACAATCTTCCTGACAGCCAAATAACCCTTTGGAAAGTTTTTTATAAACTCATCTATAACAATCACAAGAAAAGATATAAGGTTATAAATTCCACCAAATAGCTTTTCAAAAAGATATTCCAAAAATGCCTTAATCATAAGAGATTATGTTAAGAATAGAAAAAAAAATTTTTTTTATAACCCCCTCCTTTTTTATCAAGTTGTTTTTAAGTTTTCTATTTTTTATTTTCCCTGTAATTTTTTACAGCTGCTTCAATTGCCTGTTGGGCAAGAACTGAACAATGTATCTTTGCGGGTGGCAACCCCCCAAGAGCCTCTGCAACGGTATCATTAGTTACTTTAAGAGCCTCTTCAATTGTTTTGCCTTTAATCATTTCTGTTACCATACTGCTTGATGCAATTGCTGCTCCACAACCAAATGTCATAAATTTGGCATCCTCAATCACTTCGTTTTCACCTATCTTTAAATATAACCTCATAACATCTCCACACGAAGGATTACCAACTTCTCCTATTCCATTGGCATCGGGAATCTCTCCCATGTTTCTGGGATTTAAAAAATGTTCCATAACTTTCGGACTGTAAGGTCCCTGTGCATCCGCCATAAAAAGCCTCCTTATTTAAAAATTATTTATCTACCTTTGTCATTTTTGGCGTGTGTCCTTTTATCTTATCAAGATAGAATGGCGACATCTGCCATAATCTTTGGACAATTCCCGGAAAAATTTCAAGTACATAATCTATCTCTTCTTCAGTATTTTTTACGCCGAGACTAAACGTAAGTGATCCGGTGCATATATCAGATGGAACTCCGATCGCCTTTAAAACTGGGGAAGCAATAAGCTCTTCTTCATCTCTTGCGCGAAGATTGGAACTGCACGCAGAACCACTCGATACCATCACACCCATGTAGTTAAGCATAAGGAGCAAAGACTCGCCTTCTGCAAACTCAATCCAAAAACTCAGGTTGTTAGGTAATCTTGATTTTAAAGAGCCTGTGAAATGGAGAAAATCAATCTTTTCTTCTAAACCTTTTTGTAATCGATCTCTTAACTTCTTAAGATATTCAATTCTTTCCTGCATTTCTATATCTGCAAGCTCGCAAGCCTTTGCAAAACCAACAATTGCAGGCATATTCTCCGTGCCTGAACGAAGCCCTTTTTCTTGGAAACCACCTTCTATCAACGGAGAAATAAGAACACCATTCTTAACATAAAGTGCAGCCACGCCTTTTGGACCATAAAGACTGATGGCAGAAAATGTTAATAAATCTACCCCCAGCTCATTTACATCTATATTCGTCAGTCCAGCCGCTGCAGTAGCGTCTGTGTGAAAGATTATTTTGTCATTATAAGATTTAACAAATTTGACGAGATCTTTTATATTTTGAATGACACCTATTTCGTTATTTGCAAGCTGGATAGAAACCAGTCTCGTTTCTGGAGTTAATAAATTTCTCAGTTGAGTTTCATCCACAAAACCATCATTATCGACATCAACAAAAGAAGCCTTGAATCCAAACTTATTAACTAATGTAGATACAGGAGAAGTTATACTAAAATGCTCTATATTTGAAACAATCATATGATTGCCCTTGTAGATATTAGAAAAAGCCACACCTTTTAATGCCAGGTTATTTGACTCCGTAGCAGAGGCACAAAATGTTATCTCTTCAGGCTTAGCATTAATGAAATTGGCAACAACTTTCCTTGCATCATCAAGGGCCCTCACAGCTTCATTCCCAACTTTTATTATGTGGGAAGATGGATTGCCAAATTTTTCAATAAAATAAGGTTTCATTGCTTCAAACACCCGTTCATCAACGGGAGTTGCATTTGCATAGTCCATAAAAATTTCTTTCATAATACCAATTACTCCTGCATTTTTATAAAGACATTATATCACAATCAATAAAAAACTTCATACAGATATAATCCCTGAGGAGGGGCAGTCCTTCCAGCTTTTCTTCTATCTCTTTGTTCTAAAATATTTTTAAAATCATCCAAGCTAATCTTACCCCTCCCTACATCAACCATCGTCCCTACAATTATTCTAACCATATTATGCAAAAAACCGTTTGCCGTAATTGTAAAGATTAATTTATCTCCCTCTTTTAGCCAGTTTGCTTCATAAACTGTTCTTACAGGGTTTTTTCGTGAACAGATGCTTGCGCGAAATGAAGAAAAATCAAGGGTTCCTACAATCATAGAAGCTGCTTTATTCATTAAATCAATATCAAGTGGATAACTTATTTGCCAGCAAAAGTTTCGAAAGAGTGCCGTTGGCGTTTTAGAATTAAGTATAACATAGCGATAACTTTTCTTTTTTGCGGAAAAGCAAGCATGAAAGCCGTCAGGAACTATCTCAACCCTCTTAATCCTTATGTCAGGTGGCAATAAACTATTTAAACCAAAAAGATATGCTTCCAATGGAAGATTTTTTTTTGTGCTGAAATGAAAATACTGATTTATTGCATGTACGCCTGCGTCTGTTCTGCCAGAGCCAAAAATATACACCTTCTCATCAAGTAACGTTGATAATTTTTCTTCGATAACTTCTTGAATGGTTATTTGTCCCTTTTGCCTCTGCCAACCGTAGTAGTTACTTCCGTCATACTCCACATTAACTTTAAAATTAGGCATAATTGCATTTTATAAAATAGTTGCTAAAATTGAAATATAATTTAAAGGAGGATTAAAGATGAAGGCTAAAGTTGATCAAGATACCTGTATAGGCTGTGGTTTATGCGCAGACATCTGTCCAGAGGTATTTGAGTTAAAGGAAGACAAAGCTCACGTAAAGGTTTCTGATGTTCCTGAAGACAAGCTTAGCCTTGTTAAAGAAGCTGCTGATAGTTGTCCAGTGGATGCTATAACTGTAGAGTAATTATCTTATTCTTTCTGTAGAATAGACGCCTTTAACTTTACCAATAGCTTGTATAACTTTAGAGAGCTGATCTGTATCGATAACAAGGACTTCAAACTTGCAAATTGCTTTTTTATCTTGAGTTGTAAATATCTTTGCTTCCGAAATGTTTATGTTTAAAGCTGAAATTGCTGAAGATATATTGGAAAGAAGTCCTGGCTCGTCTACACAATTAACTTCAATCTTTATTGGTCGTGCAATCTTTTTGTTATCATCCCAATAGGCGTCAATTAGCCTTTGTGGTTCTGCATTTAAAATGTTTGGACAATCTGCCAGATGTATCGTTATTCCTCTACCACGAGATATGTAACCAGTTATGCTATCACCTGGTATAGGATTACAACATTTAGCAAATCTGAACAATAAACCATCTAACTCTTTTATAACAATCCCTTCTTTGGGTAAAGATTTTTTAGCTGAAGTTTCTTCTGATTTTGACTCCTTTTTTATATCTGGCTTAACCTCATGGATTATCTGAAGAGCTGAAAGTTTGCCATATCCTATAAAAGATAACATCTCTTCTTCTGATTTTAAATTAAACTTTTTCAGGATGTTAGAGAACTCCTGCTTGGAAAGTTTCGAAAGATTAACATCATATTTTTTTAATGCTTTATCAAGAAGATCACGCCCTATCTCTATACTTCTTTCATACTGTTGTTGTTTAACAAACTGTCTTATCTTTGTTTTAGCCTTACTCGTTTTTACAAATTTTAGCCAATCCGCCGAAGGTCTTTGTTGAGGAGAAGTAAAAATCTCTACAATATCTCCGGTCTTAAGAGGCTGTCTTAATGGAACAATTTTGCCATTAACCTTGGCACCAATGCAGTGGTGTCCAATCTCAGAATGAATTGAATAAGCAAAATCAACAGGTGTGCTGTCTTTTGGTAATACCTTAACCTCGCCTTTAGGAGTGAATATGTATACTTCGTCTGTATATAGATCAGTCTGAAATTTATCTAAGAAGTCTTTGGCATCCTTAGTTTCCTGCTGAATCTCCAATATCTGTCTAAGCCATGCCAATCTTTCTTCGTCTTTAACAATCTTTACCTTTCCTTCTTTATATTTCCAGTGAGCAGCAATACCATATTCTGCAATTCTGTGCATCGCCTCTGTTCTAATTTGAATTTCAATCCTTTCGCCATCAGGACCGATTACTGTAGTATGAAGTGATTGATACATATTGGGTTTTGGAACAGCAATATAATCTTTTATTCTACCAGGAATTGGTTTCCATTTAGAATGCACAATTCCGAGAGTAGCATAACAATCGTTTGAATCTTTCACAATAACTCTAAAAGCAATTAAGTCATATATCTGATCTAATCCAACCTTTTGACGTTCCATCTTTTGTTGAATACTGTAAAGATGTTTAGGCCTTCCTTTAACAGCAGCTTGAATACCATTTTCTTTTAGCAAATCTTCAAGCATTTTTTTGACTTTTTCAACATAAACCTCTCTTTCTTTGAAAATCTTGTCAACTTCAGCCTTTAATGACTCATAAACTTGAGGTTTTAAATATTTAAACGATAAGTCTTCAAGTTCACTTTTTATCTTAGAAATACCCAACCTGTTAGCTATCGGTGCAAAAATATCAAGAGTCTCTTTAGCAATCTTTTCTCTTTTTTCTGGATTCTGAAAATTTAGTGTTTGCATGTTATGCAATCTATCAGCAAGCTTTATTAGAATTACACGGATATCCTTAGACATTGCAAGCAACATTTTACGGTAGTTTTCAGCTTTGCGCTCAAGTTGTCCAGAAAACTGAATTTTACTTATTTTTGTGACACCATCTACAAGTTGAGCCACTTCTTCGCCAAACATTTCTTTAAGTTCATCATAGGTTGTGAGTGTATCTTCCAATACATCGTGCAAAAGACCAGCTGCGATGGTATTCTCATCCATCTTAAGGTCTGCAAGTATCAATGCTGCGGCAATTGGATGATTGAGGTAAGGTTCTCCAGAAAGCCTCACCTGATCTTTGTGGACCTTTGCAGATAAAACATACGCCTTCTTAATAATTTCCTGCTTTTCTGGCGGTATGTAGTTTGAAACTTTATCAAGTATCTCTTTTAAACGCATTTAAATTTTTTCATTTTTGCCTAACTATAATCTTTCCTTGCGCAATCTCTCTCAGTGCGGTAACAATTTCTTTGTTCTTTGTGTCAACGAGGGGAGATGCACTGTTCTTTTTAAACTGTTTTGCACGCTTTGATGCAATGTGACACAAAGCAAAACGGTTAGGAACTTTTTCTAAACAATCTTCTACTGTGATTCTTGCCATACTTACCTCCAAAAACAGTTTTTATATTCTTCCCATAGTTTTTTAGCACGCAACTTTTCAGCTTTGCAAATATAGATTAAATTTTCAATAGAATGCTCAAGCTCTCCAGTTCTGTTTATTATAACATAATCATAAAAATTTATCTTTTCAATTTCTTCTTTAGCATTTTGCAATCTTTTTAATATGACCTCATCAGTATCAGTGGCACGGCTGTTTAAACGTGATGATAATACGCTAAAAGTTTCTGGAACAATAAAGACCATAACAACGGAAGTGCCAAATATATTTTTAACATTTAAGGCACCTTTTACGTCAATTTCTAAAACCACGTTTTTGCCTGATGCAGTAATTCTTTCGAGTTCCTTTTTTGCTGTACCATAATAGTTACTGTGCACCTCAGCCCATTCAACAAATTCACCTTTTGCAATCATTTCTTTGAATGTCTGTCCACTAACAAAATAGTAGTCTTTACCATTTATTTCGTTCGATCTCATAGCCCTTGTCGTATAAGAGATAGACAAATCAAAACTACTATCTCTGCTTAAAAACTCTTTAACAACACTACTCTTTCCAGAACCTGATGGGCCTGATATAACAAGAATAAAACCTTTACTCCACATTCTGCACCTGCTCCCTAATTTTTTCTATCTCACCTTTAATTTCGATAGTTAATTCCGAAATGAAGGCATCTTGAGATTTTACAGAAAGCGTATTTATCTCTCTCAACATTTCCTGCGTATAAAAGTCTAATTTTTTACCACAACTATCACCTAGTTTCAGAATTTTCTTAAAATTTGTAAGGTGCTGATTTAATCTACCTATCTCTTCGCTAACATCAATCTTATCGAGCATATATGCAACTTCTTGTTCGAGACGCTCTCTTTGGATATCCGTAGCCAGTAACTCCTCAATTCTGTTTTTAATCTTAATTTTCAATTTTTCCTTTAACTTGGGCAAATGTTTTTCGACTTTTTTAACTAAAGTTGACAAACGATTAACTCTCTTCGAGATATCTTTTGCCAAAAAAGCACCTTCAGTTTGCCTTGATTTAGCAAAGCTTTTCAAACACTCTTTAAAGTTATTCAGCAAAATGGTTTCAAAATCTTTATTTATTTCAAAGTTCTCTTTGTTCTGAACAAACAAATCCTTAAATAGCATAATATCACTTAAAGTTGGTGCCTTTTTTATACCGATCCATTTGTTTAATTCGGTAAGATAGGCATAAACCTCCTTAAATTTTGTTTCGTTAATTACAGATTTAACAGAGTTGTCAAGAACAGAAAAGAAAATTTCTACCTTGCCTCGCTGGACAACATTAGATACCTCTTTTTTTAAAATGTTTTCAAGATAAGCAAGAGAGCGTGGCAGTTTAACAAACACATCAAGATATTTGTGATTATAAGATTTTATTTCAGTAGAAACCGTATACGCTCCTGTAGAAAACACTTTAGAGGCATAACCAGTCATACTATGTATCAAAGTTTTTCTCCTTTTAACTGTATTTTAAGAATATTTCTAACATTTGTAAAAAAATCTAAAAACAAGCTACTACTATAGTCAGGATACGTCCAGGGAAGGGACACATATCCCGCATCTTTTTTATAAATCAGCGTCAAATCTGCATATACACCTTTATCGAGATATATTCTGTGAGTATAATCTTTGCCAGTCAAAAGCACAACACGTGATAGCGCAACATATCCCGGATCAATATTAACAACACGTCTGCCAGAATTAGAAAAACGTTCTTCGAGTTCGTAAGCTTTTAGTTTAATTTCAATTAGTTCCGAAGGAGAGATCAATTTTTTCATAGAAAAAAGCCTTCTTTTCAAATCTTTACCAAACTCAGCTTCGTAATAATTTGTAATGTCAAAAGATAATAAATCAGTCTCGCAATCAATTTCCCCATATATTTTACTTATTTCGCATATAGCATTTTCAAGGGCTTCTATACTACTTGCGAAGACGCTAAAAAAGGGTTTAACTTTTTGAGGTTCTTTTCTTACGCTCACAAAAGATGCTCCAGTTCTTTTTTTACCTTCTTGTCCATTGCCTTCCATCTAACTAATATTTCATTAACTGTCGTTGTGGCTGTTCCCATCTTTCCAACAACTACTGAAGCGGCGATATTTGAAATTATCGCGCTTTTTTGAAGGTCTATTCCAGCGCTTAAAGCGCAAGCAATAGTCGCAATCACTGTATCCCCTGCTCCACTTACGTCAAAAACTTCCTGCGCGAAGGTAGGAATTCTTATATGTTTGTTGTCGGTAAATAAGCTCATTCCCTCTTCTCCACGAGTAATTAGAAGATTTTTAAGATTTAAGTGTTTTTTTAGTTTTTTCCCAACGTTGATTAAGTCATTTTCGTTCTCACTTAATTCAACGTTAACAGCCTCAAATGCCTCTTTCTTGTTTGGCGTTACAAGAAAAAAACCCTTGTATAGTTCTATATTTTTAACCTTGGGATCTGCAAGCAAAAGAATCTTTTTCTTGCCAATCTCATTAAATACTGTCTCTTTAACATTTTTGCTAATAAAACCTTTTGCATAATCCGAGAAGATAATAAC
This sequence comes from Deltaproteobacteria bacterium, assembly GCA_037442505.1. GTDB lineage: Bacteria > CALINM01 > CALINM01 > CALINM01 > CALINM01 > JBBIPZ01. The sequence goes on from JBBIPZ010000006.1 coordinate 93,127, forward strand.
GTTATATTTTTTCAGCTTATCTTTTATTACCTGGCTGATTTTCTTGATAATATCTTTATTAGCTTCGACTATATCTTCCTTATCAACTCTAACTATATGTTGATGTTGAGCTATGACCCTCGTTTTTAGTGTTGTAGGTCTTTTGTTGTCGAATATTATTCCATCGGTATCAATATTCATATCGTTAAGTATAGCAAAAAGCTTTTTCCCAAACTCATCGTTTCCAACAACACCACACACAGCCACTTCCCCACCCAGGGCTTTAATATTCAAAGCAACATTCGCAGAGCCTCCAGGCATAAAGCTTTCTTTTGTAACTCTGACTACAGGTACAGGCGCCTCTGGTGAAATACGATCCACCTTGCCCCAGATAAAATGATCAAGTATAAGATCTCCCAATACAAGCACTCTACCCTTTTTAATATTTTTGAGTAAATCATTCATTCTGCTCATTAGCTACCTCGCAACAATTTTTGAATAAAATTCAGGCTTCCTGACATCTAAAAAGGGAAATATCTTCCTTACCCTTTTAATCTCATTCAGGTCAACACTTGCAATGTATAATCCTTCTGGTTTGCCAGCAGGTTCATTAGCAACAACGCCATCTGGAGATATCAAGAAACTGTTTCCATAAAACTCTTGTAGCTTTTCTTCACCTGTCCTGTTCACTCTCAAAATAAAGACATTGTTAAGAAATGCATGTGTATAAATTACTGCACGCCACCGCTTTTGTGTACTAAATGCTGAAGCAGTTGGCGTAACAATTAACTCTGCGCCTTTTAGCGTAAGAATGCGATATCCTTCAGGAAAGAAATTGTCAAAACAAATCTGAACGCCCATTTTGCCTAAGGAAGTATCAAAAACAGGAAAATCCTTGCCAGAAGAAAAATAATAAGTTTCCTCCCATAAAGGTATATTTGGAACATGAACCTTACGATAAATTCCTGATAATTTACCGCAATCAACAACTGCACATGAGTTATAGTATTTGTTTCTATAACGTTCAAAGAAAGGCGCAAATATCACAAGATTATTTTTCTTCGATTCTTCTTTCATAATTGATACAGTCTCACCAGAAGCGCTCTCTGCAAGAGCAAAGTTATCCTCGTTAATCTCAGAGGGAAACCATCTGGTTGCAAACAGTTCGGGGAAGGCAATAAGATTTACCTCCTTTTCAACTGCAATCTTAATAAATTTTAGGGCACGTTCAATATTGTCTTGTTTTTTTTCTTTCGCTGACATCTGTACTGCTGCTACTTTGAACATCAATTGCCTCCTGAGTATTAAGTATTGAAATCATTTTCTATGCTGATGTCATAAGTCACAACTCTGTTACGACCAGTTTTTTTTGCCTTATATAATGCCTTATCAGCCTTTTCTATCAAATTTGGTTTATCTTTTGCATCGTCAGGAAAACAAGCCAGTCCTATACTTGTGGTAACATTAAGTTTTCCGCCGCTAAACAGTATCTCTTTTTTTTGTATTGTTTCTCTTAAACGTTCAGCAAACTTTAATCCTCCTTCTTTACCTGTCTGCACCATAATCACGGCAAACTCTTCTCCACCATAACGTGCAACTATATCTACTTTTCTTGCTTCTGCTTTTAAACATTGAGATATATTTTTCAAAACAAGGTCTCCAACTGGATGTCCGTAAGTATCGTTAACCTTTTTGAAAAAATCTATGTCTAGCAACATAAAAACGAGTTTTTCATTATACCTGATAGCTCTTTCCAGCTCTTCACTCAACTTTTCTTGAAAAAATCTGTGATTGTAAACACCAGTTAAACCATCAGTGGTTGCCATAAGATTCACCTTTTCAAATAACATAGCGTTAGATATTGCAATAGATGTCTGGTTTGCTAATATCTCAAGGACATTTTTTTCGTATTCTGAAATATTAGCTTTATTAAAACCAAGCATAAAAATACCAATCACTCTATCTTCAATCAAAAACGGGTAAATAGTTATCCTGTCAAGATTAGGTAACTTAACACTTTCATCTATAAGAGGGTTGATCTTTTTCTTTTCCTTATATTTTTTAATGTCAAGATACTGTTTATGTCTGGATACCCAATACATAAGACTATCTTTTGGAACAGTTTTTCCGATAATCTCATCCTTAAAACCAGCAACGGCTTTAATCTTTAAGACATCCTCTTCAAATAATCCAACTACAGCAATGTCATAACTTATAAATGTACCGATTAATGACAAAAAACCGTTTAAATTATCCCCAAGGCTGACAAAAGATAGCATTTTCTTACTTGCTTGATAAAGCGCTGCAAACTCCTGATTTTGCTGTTGTATTTGTTGAAATAACTGGGCGTTTTCAAGGGCATCTTCGATTTCACCACAAGAAATTTTAACAATCTTTTCGCCTTCCTTAGAAAATGCATCCTCCTGAAGAGAATCTAAAATTAACACACCAACTAACTTTTCTCTCCAAAATACTGGCATTCCAAGAAAAGATCTTATAGGAACATCTTTGTCATAATAATTTAAAGCATCAGATCTACTTCTTAGGCTACCAAAATTTATTGACTTTTTATGTTTACATATCCAGCCTATAATACTTTCTTCGACCTTAATATCTTCGTTATGCCTGATAAAATCATTATCTGATATCGCTTCAAAAACACGAAAATAGTTCCCATCTTCTTTGAGTTTTAAAAAAGCAACGGTGTAAGGGTCCATTAACTCTTTTATCTCCTGCAAAACCTTTAGCACCTTTTCTTCAAAAAAACTAAATGTGTTATAAAGGTTTTCTACCCTTTTCTCTTCTTTTAGAGCAAGAACAGATTTTTCTTCTTCATCATCAAAGAACGTTTTTACACCTTCTTCAATCTCTTGCAGTCTGCTTTTCAGATTATACTTCTTTTCTCTTTCGACTTTTAACATATAACCAAAAAAAGAAAACACTGCTGCCATCACCATAAATACTACAAAAGTAGGTAAATCGCCATGCCATGGTGCACTATAAAGAAATATATACTGTGTGATAAGTGTAGCAAGTAGATAAAAAATAGCTATATAAAGATTAAAGAAGGCAAACGAAACGGTAAATAGCAAAAAATAAAAAGAAAGAAAAAACTGCGATGGTTTTACAAAATTAATCAGCAGCAATGCTACAAAAAACCAGCCTGCACAGAAAAACTGTGTAAATTTATAATCTTTTAATGTTGAATCCTGCTTCTTAGCCTTGAATATTGTATAACTATCGCCAATAAAAAAAAATGAAACCAACACAAATATAAAAAGATTAATATAGCTACTGTAGCCAAAGGTTTCTTTTTCTGTAACAATACTAAGATTTAAACCAAAGGCGTAAAAAAAACTTATTGATAAAAATATCAGTTTTAAGAGTTTTTTTTTATTTTTTGATATGTTTGTCATCTGTTAATAACAGCCTGTCATCCTGAAATGTATAAAAAATTTCTCCTTTATATCCCTTTTTTATATTTTTCCTTACCTCCCCTTCTAAATAGTGAGGATCGTTTTTTAGAGCAAAAAGCTCTTGTTGTAATCTCTGTTTATCAGATGATATAGCCTCTTTTTGAAGGGAGAGTTTAACTCTTTCCTTTCTTGCATTCAACCAGTATTTTATACCTCTTGAATCGTTGTATGTTTTGTATCCAAGAAAAACAATAAATACAAAGAGAATAAAGCGTAATATATACCGCATGAACTTATTCATTTTTCTTAGGTCTTGTTGCTATTGCAATCTTTTCTATACCTACCTTTTTTGCTATGTCCATAATTTTGACAACTTCACCTTGCGAAACACTTTCGTCCGCCTGTATGATAACAACTAAGTCTTTATTATTAACAAACCTCTGATAGACAGCCATCTCGATATCTTCTAAACTTAGTTGTTTATTTTCAACTACAAAGTTACCAAAAGTGTAACCATCCTTTTGATACGCCTTTGTAATAAACACCCTGAACTCGTTTTTCTCTTTAACGCCTTCCTTAGTCGATGCTTGTGGCAATTTAAGCTTTAAGGCTGGCATGCCAATAAAATTAAGAGATAAAGCAAAAAATATAATCAGGTTAAAAACCGTATCAACTATTGGAGTAAAATCAACAAAAACAGAGTTTTGTTTATTTTTCGTTGGTCTGAAATTCATATCTGTTAGTCTGCCTCTTCTGCTATATCTATTAGCATTACTGCTGTATTTTCCATTTCTGCGATAAGTTTATTTGCTTTCGTATCTAAATACCGATGAAATATCACACTTGGTATAGCGACAGTTAGTCCAAAAGCGGTTGTGTTAAGTGCCTCAGAAATACCTCCAGCAAGTTTTGCAGGATTAACTACTGGTTCAACTCCAATTATAGAAAATATTTTTATCAATCCGGAAATCGTACCAAGTAATCCTAAAAGTGTGCTAATTCCTGCAATGGTGCCTATATAATCAATATAGCTTTCCAACTCTATAACCTCCAACTTGCCAACCTCTTCAACGCTCTGTTTTATACTTGTTTTTCCTTTTCCAGCATTTTTTGCCACAACAATTAATATCTTTGCCATAGGGGATGGATACCTTTGGCAAAGAGGGAAAACGTCTTTGTATCTTTTCTCTTTAAAAAGTTTTACAGCATGATCCACGAGCTGCTTAGGAATATTACGTTCTCGTTTTAATGTTATAGCCTTATAAATGAAAAAAGCCAGTGATAGAATCGAACATAAAAGTATGGGGTGCATAAATATTCCACCCTTAAGGTAGAAATCTATCATTTATTGTCAGCCTCCTTTGGTATTCCTAATTTTTCATAGCATAAATCAATGAAAATTTGTAGCTCTTTTTTGTGTTCTGGATTATTTGTTTGTTCAAATAACCTCTCAGCGCGCCACTTAAGCTCTTCATAGTCTCCCTTCAAGGCATACAGTCTAATCATTTCCATCAAAATCTTTTCTTCATGCTGTTTAAATATTAATGCTTCTTCCAGCAACTTTATAGCAATGTAATACTTTTTCTCTATCTTGTAAATATTAGCCAAATTTAAATAACTGTTCAAAAGATCTTCTTTCTTTACCTTTTTGCCAGACTTAATTACATTTTCATATAAGTGCTTAGCAAAACTTTTGTTCTTGTTTTTAATAATATTAGCATAAAAAAAGTTAAAAGGATAATAGTTAAAAAGCGAATAAACCTCAATTAATCTTTTTATGGATGGATTACCTATAAAGTTTCTTTTCTGCATCGCATTGATAGAATCTTTAAAAAACGTATTTGTCCAAACAACTTTACTACTATAATCAAAAAAATCTATATAACCGCCATAAATAAATTTCGTCAAAGCAATAAGAAACAACAGTTCTTCACTGCCTATATCCAGATTAAGTTTTGCTGCATATGCAACATTAGAACCGCTCTGTAAATCAAGTTTTATGTGCTGAAGAAAAAAACGTGAAAATGTCTCGTCGTTGAAAAAACTGTCTTTAATAACATAATGTTTGTTTGTTTTGATAGACAACATAGCCTTTAATCTTTGCTTTGTGTCTTCATGACATTTATCAATAATATTGTTAGCAATTTTATAGTTATTATCATTTAAAGCTGAGTAAAAGGCATTTTCTAACGAGATTTTGCGTATTTTTTCGCTTTCAGATGCCATCAAAAAACAATTAGTAGCCTTTAAAAACTCACCTTTATAGAACGCAGCTTCTCCTATCAAAAACAAGATAGGTGGTGGCAAATCTTTATAATCACTTATTTTGTCTAAAACTACATTAGCATCTTTAAAATGAAGGAAAATCCTCGCCTGACTGTAAAGTGGTAATGGTATTACAGATAAATCAACTACTTCATTACTGAAAAACAAATCAAAAAAACCGCTAAAAAAAACCTTTATAGCATCATCTTTAACAAGAGTAAACATTCTCTTTGTGTTGTCTGTTTCGCCATTCAATGCGAACTGAATAGCCTTTCCCAAGAAAACAAGGTCTGAAGCAGGAGAAGGATAAGAAAAAAACAGTTCTAAATCAACCGACTGAGTTCCCATTAAGAAAAGTGTAAGATACAAACTACAAAATGTTTTAAGCTCTCCGTGAGAGCCAAAACAAACCTCAAAATCATTATTGCGAACAAGATTGTAAATTTTTTCTGAATCCTCAGGCGACAGTTCCTGTTGTATTTCCTCAAAATATAACAAATGAAATGATTCCAGGAATTTTTTCTCTTCCGCTTTAACATATTCATATAAAGGAGTGTTTTCATACGGCAAAGAATTAATCTTTGTTATCTGTTGAGCATAAACGCTATTAGACACAATAAGAAACAATATAAAAATTAAAAATCTTCTCATTTTTTACAAATAATCTTTAAAATTTCTGCTCCAATTAAAAATATCAATGCACTGTAATAGTTCCACGTCATAAAAACTATAAATATACTCATAGAACCGTAAACAAGATTGTAAGTTGGGATATACGCAACATACCATGAGAATGCCTTTATCGCTAATAACCACATTATTATTATAAAACAAGAAACAAAAAGAACTCTTTTTTTACCAAGTTTTCTGCCAATAGAGATAGATAAAATGGCCGATACCGTTATTATTTGTAAAACAAAAGCAGCGATTGGCAAAATAAATTTAACACGATTTAAAACTACTTTAATAAAATAAAATTCTTGATTGTTAGAGAGTTTTTTTAGAAATATTAGAGACATATCAGCAAGCATAAAAACAAACACTATCAACACTAAAAAAATTATTAAAAAAAAGTAAACAAATAGTGCCTCTATGGAAGACCTTTTTCTCACCCCTATGTCTTTGAAAATATCTCGTAAGCTTTTGTCAATAGAGCTAAAAACAAAAGTGCTACTAAAAAGCAAAACTATTAAACTAAAAAAGTTTAGAGAATAGCTTGATTTCTGAAACCAACCTGTTAGCTTAAGCCAAAAATCATAACTTAAGTTTGGTACGTACGGGCTTATAAAAATGTAAATCTTCTTGATAACTGTCTGATTAGAGCCTGTAACAAAACCAGCTAACGTTGTTATTAAAAACAATAATGGGACAGAAGACAACAGCGAAAAGTATGCAATAGAGGCGGCGTTACTGAACACACCATCTTTTTTCATATTTTTGAATAGTGTAACAATGAAAGAAAAGGCCTTCACGTCTTTATAGATCCGATTAAATCGTCAACCGTCAATTTTTCCACAGTTAAATAATCTTTAAATTCGTCGATAAGCTTCCACAAGATAGATGGGTTAGTAAAGTTTGCAGTACCAATCTGCACAGCCTTTGCCCCGACAATCATATACTCTAATGCATCATTTAAAGACATTATACCACCACATGCAACCACAGGAATTTTCAACACTTTTACACACCTGTAAACGTTATACATTGTAAGCGGTTTGATTGCAGGACCAGAAAAACCACCAAAAACATTTGCCAGCTTGGGAACTTTCCGTTTAATATCCACAGCCATCCCCAGATAAGTATTAGCAACAACAACTGCATCTGCACCACCTTTTTCAGCAGCCAATGCAATTGAAGTTATGTCATTTGTATTTGGCGTTAACTTAACCCACAAAGGCTTTTCTAAAACATTTTTTACCTCACTTACAAGATATTGAACCGTATTAACATCAGTCCCAAAACATATCCCGCCTTCTTTTATGTTGGGGCAGGAAATATTCATTTCCAATGCCGTTATTAAAGTCTCTTTATTAAATAGTCTTGCAAGTTCAACATATTCTTCAAAAGTATTCCCAAAAAAGTTAACAACAATGTGTGTTTTAATATCTTTTAAATCATTAAGTAACGATTTAAACTCGTCGTAACCGATATTTTCTAAGCCTATGGAGTTCAACATCCCACCCGAAACTTCACATATTCTTGGCGGTTTATTGCCCTTACGTGGTGTAAGAGAGACGCCTTTAGTTACTATAGCACCCAATTTCGATAAATCACCAAAATCACTGTATTCAAGCCCGTAACCAAAGGTACCAGAAGCAGGCATAAAAGGATTTTTAAGTTCAATATTGCCAATATTTACTTTCATACTTAACCAAAAATCTCCTTAACATTAAAAACAGGACCCTTTTTACATATTTTAATATAGCCATTTGAAGTATCAACAGCACAACCTAAACACACGCCAAATCCACAAGCCATAACTGTCTCAAATGAAGCATAAATGTCACAAAAACTGTAATTTTGACCGATTTCATAAATTCTTTTAATAAAGGGTTCGGGACCACATGCGTATACATTAAGCCTATCATTCTGGACGTCATTGAGATATTTTTCGAACAGTTCTGTTACAAATCCCTTGTTATAAAGAGAACCGTCATCTGTGGTTATGCTTAAGTTATATAAATTCATAAGTTCGTTTAATAAAAATGCTTCCTCAGCATTTTTATATCCAGCAAAAAAATGCTCAACATTCATAAATCTATTCAAGTTAAAAACAGGTACAATACCAAGTCCACCTGCCACAACTACGTTTTTTCCAGAACTACAAACAGGAAAAGAGTTGCCTAATACTCCCCATACCTTCAAAGAAAATGGCAGTTTGTTATTGGCTAACAGTTCAGTCCCTTTACCAACAACTCTAAACACCAATTTGAGAGTTTGCTTTTCCAGATCAAAAATACTAAACGGACGGGGCAAAAAAGGCGTAAGATAGTTTTCAAAAGAAAGCATCACAAAGTTGCCCGGTTTATATTCCCCTATGTGGTCCTTGAGAGCGATATGCAGCTCGTAAGTGTTATTATTTAGCTGTTTTCTATCAAAAACAACTCCATCAGTTACTTTCAATAAAACTCCCCTTGAGATAAATTTACAATTAATTTTATCAGAACTTCTAATGTTTTTGCGTTAAAAGTTTAACATCCTTTAAAAGATAAAAATTATAGCCCGCTTTCTTAAGAATATCAACAATCTCTGGAAATGCTTCTTTTGTTTTCCATCCTCTACCATTTATGTGAAATATTAAAATATCTCCAGACTTAGTTCTATTAACAACACCATCAACCAGTTTAGATTTAGTAAGATTTTTATCAGGATCCCCACTTGGAAACGCCCAATGAACAACCTTTAAACCTGAATTCTCGATAACTTCAAGGTTTTTACGTGTATATTCCCCGTAAGGGAAACGAAAAAACATCGGTTTTCTACCTGTAACCTCTTGAATTAACATCTGATTTTTCTTAATATCCGCTACGATATCACTATCTTTTAAAGTCCTAAAATCAGAATGCGAATACGAATGGTTTTCAATCTCGATAAAATCGTATTTAGAAATGTAACTAACATCATCTTTGTTTCTTTCGATGAATTTACCGCTTAAAAAGAGCGTCACAGGAATCTTATTCTCAATAATAAAATCCAGAAGCTTTATATCAAAGTATGCAGGTGTTTTAGTTTCACAGGCATCAAAGGTAAACACCACCGCCTTATCAGTAGCTGAAAAATTCGTATATATTTGTCCGTAAAACATAGCAGTTAGTGCAATTATTTTAAAAATTTCAATCATACTCAACATTATATGTTATTTTGTAAAAAAAAACCAATCAAAGACCTTTTCAAAACCTTTACAAAGTTTTTAAAATCATTGGAAATGATTTTAAAGTTTTTCTATTTTAAATCATCGGATTGAATTTTGGCTCCCCGTGTGCAACCCTCTTTATAACCGTTCTCCACTCGGATGTCAATCCGAAAGCGTATCATTCAACGAGTTATCAAAGAGCACGCCGTTCCGGCAGGCCGGAAGCGGTGTTGACCTGGATTTCATCCCTCTGCCTGACAATCACCAGATTTCATGGCTTGCTCCCGGACTTCTTGACTTCATAGATCATATCATGGTGAAGCCGCTGAAGATCGCGCTGCGTCAGTTCCTTCAGGGATCGGATCGGTTTCTTGAGGGCCAATCGCTCTTGCGCCAGCAGATAGAGGTCGTCTTTGGAAATCCCAAGCTCGCCCGCGCGTGCATAGATCGGCTTGTATAGACTTTCCTTCCATTTATCAGGGGCACTCCTGCGGATCTTGGGTCTTGCCATCGCGACCTGGGCCTGAAGCCATTGAATCGCGCGGTCGGAATCTTGGACTGGAATCTCCTTGTAGCTGTTCACGTTGAATTCGTTTTTCAGGCTGCTCCAAATTCGTTGCGCGGCACGCTGCGTGTCTTTGCCCGCCGTCGTGTGGATATCGATATAATCCTTCACCAGGTCCTGGATTTTGCGAGCCACCGTGTTTGAAATGTGTCTGCCGCCCGGATCGGTCTGAACAACCACCTTGCGAACCACTCGTTTGGTACGGATGTTCAAGTCCCGTCCGGCAACCATGTTGCCATTTCCTGAAACCGCCTGAATGACCTGGGGCGAATCGCTGGAAAGCGGCGTGAGCGTATTCATCTCTTCGACTTTCGAGAACCATGTGTCACGATGCTTTCGGAGCTCGCTCTCGGAAAACTTACGTCCTCTTGGATGCTGATCGTTGTAGTGTTCAACATCCGCGTGGCAATCAAAGCACAGAGGTATACAGTTCTCAAAGCAGTCCTCTCCTCCTTTGGAGGTGGGCCGAATGTGGTTCGTCTCGATCCTGACACCACAGAACCTGTGGCAGATGCAACAGCAGCATCCCGAGGCAACGAGCGCCACATCAACGACTTCTTTTGATAAACTCATTGCCACCTCCGGAAATCCATCGGCTCTTGCACTCCGGACCAGGATGCCGCAGATGACAGGGAAATATGACTCCGCTCTGGCTTACGGGTATTGTCAAACTCAAGGAGCCTTGAAGGCACCATTCTCATTGCCTCCACTTGAACATCCTATCCACCTGGAGGACGGTATTCGTCGAAATATGACCCAAGGTCATTGGCCGAGAATTATTGCAGAACGATTCGACATACAC
>JBBIPZ010000007.1:0-2883 GCA_037442505.1 Deltaproteobacteria bacterium
TTGGCAAAAATAAAATTTCTTAAGGAAGTTATTTTTGCTAAAATGCGCAAAATTATTTATAATAACTGTATGGATAAGTTTTATATTGAAACTTATGGGTGTCAAATGAACGAAGCCGACAGCGAATATATGGCCTCAGTTTTGTTGTCTGTTGGTTATCAAGCATCTCAATCTCTTGATGATGCTGATATTATTCTTGTGAATACATGCAGTATCAGGGAAAAGGCAGAAACTAAAGTTTTAAGTTTTTTAGGCAGGGTGTTACCGTACAAGAAAAAAAATAATGCAATTATAGGTGTATGCGGTTGTGTAGCAAGAAAAGAAGGCGAAAATCTGATAAAAAAAGCACCTTATCTTGATTTAGTTTTTGGCCCACATCACATAAGTAGGCTGCCCGATTTTATAAATGCTGTAAGGATTGATAATAGAAAGGTTGTAGAGGTGACCGACAGAAACGAGATTGAAAGAAAAAGCCAGCTCGTTGTACCTAATAGTTTGAGGGCAATGGTTCCTATAATGCAGGGATGTAATAATTTTTGTAGCTTTTGCATAGTTCCTTTTGTTAGGGGACGTGAGATTAGTCGAAAAAGCGAGGATATTATTGCTGAGATAAAACACCTTGTGTCCAAAGGTGTGAAAGAAATAATGTTGTTGGGGCAAAATGTAAATTCTTACGGCAATGATTTAAAGGTTGGTAATGGTTTTGTAAGGCTGCTGGAACAGGTAAACAGCGTTGAAGGTTTAGAGAGGATACGTTTTACAACATCCCATCCAAAGGATTTAACTGATGAGCTTATTGCTGCATTTGGCAATTTGAGCAAGCTCTGTCCTCACATACATCTGCCTGTCCAATCTGGTTCAGATAAAATTCTCGCTCTAATGAACAGGAAATACGATTCCAGAACATATCTAACCTTGATTGATAAATTACGCAAGGTGTGTCCAGACATTGCAATTACTACTGATATTATTGTTGGTTTCCCTTCAGAAGAAGAAGCCGATTTTCAGGCAACAATCGAGCTTGTAAGAAAGGTGGAATATGACGGTGCTTTTTCGTTTAAATACTCTGCCCGCCCAAAAACAAAGGCAGCTAACATGCCCAATCAAGTGCCTGAAGAGATAAAGCAGAAAAGGTTAGAGGAATTGCAGGCATTACAAAAGGAGATTACTTATAAGAAAAATCGAGCACTTGAAGGTAAGGTATTGCCTGTTCTTGTCGAAAGCACCAACAGGAGAAATAATGTAGAGTTCTCAGGCAGGACACCGTGTTTTAGAATTCTCAATTTTTCTGTTGCTAATCCAACGTCTGACTTGATTGGTAAAATTCTGAATGTTAGGGTAAGCAGGGGGTTAAAAAACTCGCTAAAGGGAGAAGTTGTTTAAAATGCCTGTCCAAATGGTGGAAGTAGAAGTTCTTACTCTGTTTTTGGATAAAGTACAAAACACTCCCATCCTTATATTGAAAGAAAAGAATGGGAACAGAATATTACCAATCTGGATAGGCTTTTTTGAAGCAGAGTCTATTATGATGGCTTTAAATGGCGTAGTTTTACAGAGGCCCATTACACATGACCTTTGTAGCGATACAATATCTATTTTAGGCGGCAAACTTTTGTCTGTGCATATTTATAACTTGAAAAACGCAACATTTTATGCCCGCCTTATTATTAAACAGGATGACAAAATGTTAAATGTTGATTGTCGTCCAAGTGATTCAGTTGCTATAGCCTTAAGACAGGCAGCCCCAATACTTGTAAGCGAAAAGGTAATGGCTGAGGCAAGTATTACTGACTCAAAAAATATATCAAATTCAGAGTTAGAAGAACTCCTCAAAGATTTGCCCGATGAGGCTTTTGGCAAATACAAAATGTGATCGAAATGGCAAGCGAGACCGTATTAATTATTGATGATGAGCCTTTTTTTCTTGATGTGCTTTCTGACATTTTAACCAGAAAAGGTTATAATGTTAAAAAGGCAGGCTCAATTGAAGAAGCGATAAAAATTTTAGAAGCAAATCACATAGCGATAGCTTTTCTTGACTCTTCTCTTAAAAATGTATCCGATATGACGGGCGTAAAAAGAGTCAAGGAGATTAACAGCGCTTTAGATGTAGTTGTTACTATTTCCCTTGATGAAGTTCAAAAGATTTCGGATTTTTTAAAAACTGGAGCGGTAGATATTGTCCTTAAGCCTTATAAAAGCGAAGAACTTTCCATAGTTATTGATAAAATACTTAAAAAAAAGGATATCGAGAGTGAAAGAGAGATTTTACTTTTTGAAAACATTGAATTTATTGAATTGGTAAGTCTATACAGAAGAATCGCAAAGCTTTTAACTATATGGGAGTTTGATAAGCTGAAAGATTCTCTATTAACTGAAATTATGCAGTGTACATTTGGACAGGGGGCTTTCTTTTATCATTTATCTAATGAAGATGCGAATTTTTTCACGTGTGACTTTTACAAAGGAATAGTTGATAAAGAAGTTTCAAAAAAAACAATACCAAAAGATATTGTCGAAAATTCTGATATTTCGTTTTATATTAAACCGAAGGAATTGAATATACCTCTAAAACTGGACGAGAAGGCTTATGGTTTGATAAAGGTAGTTGAACCTTTTTTGCAGGAGGGATTTGGGGAAAAAGAGTTTAACAAAGCCTATCTTATATGTGAGTTTGTTTCTTATGCGTTGGAGAATGCCAAAAGATTGGAATTATTACAAAGGTGTGCTATCAAAGACGAAAAGACTCATGTGTATTACTGGGACGTCTTAAAAGATTTTGTAAAAAAAGAGATTAACAAATCGCTTCGTTATGACAGAAAACTTTCAGTTATAGGTATTAACATTGAAAACATTATTGATTTAAGGAAGCGTTATGGCGAA
>JBBIPZ010000007.1:2983-88083 GCA_037442505.1 Deltaproteobacteria bacterium
TCCTTGGAAGAACTGCTTAAGGTATTAAAGGCAAGGCTTATTCTTAGTAGGAATAGTATTTATTACGCACTGGATTTTAATAAAAATGATTTTCGGCATATATGTGACGAAGTCCTGAAAATGGATGCAAACACCCAGCGGAAGGGAGAAGGTATCTATTATTGGGGCAATGAAGAAGAAAAACATTTTAACGAAATACTTTCCTTATTGTTGAAAGACGTCGTAACTAACTCAAGAAGGCGTGGAGTTTTTTATGCAGGTGTTTTTGATGGCAAAAATGTAACCTTCATAGACGAAAAAAGTGACTTTTCTGATCTTAACACGAAAATTTATCTCTTTTTTAATGAGAACAAAAATGCCTTTGAACTTCCTGGTATCGTTAGTGTTGGGGCAAAAGATAAGGTAGATAATACAAAATTCTTGCTCTACATGAATGAACACTACTCCTTTATGTGTATTTCCAAAGATGGCAAATACTTTGAAAGTAGCGACACACTGCTTATTGATGCATTGATAAATAAGATACAGATAGAATACTACTTACAGTGGCAGTTATAAGATGGAAAAACTAAAAGTACTTGTTGCAGAAAACGATGAGAAAAGTTTAGCAGGTATAAAAGAAGTACTTGACGAGCTGCATTACGAAATATTTTACGCTATGGATGGTGTGCAGGCATTACAGATTGCGTTGCAAAATCAGCCTGCAATAATAATTATCTCGTTAGACCTTCCCTTAATTGATGGTGTTAAGTTAAGCCAGATAATCAGGACAAACCCGAAAACAGAGTCTATCCCGATATTTTATCTCAACGACAAGACTATACATCTTTCGCATTTTAGAAGGAATACAGATCATTTTATTATAAAGCCTTTTAATGTTGATGAACTGAAAAGGATTTTAACTGCGGCAAGAAAAAAGATACTCAATACTACATACTTTAAAAAGGAAGACGAGTTCTCTGGCAATTTAAAGCAGATGCAGATGCCCGACTTGTTGCAGGTGCTCTCAATGAATCAAAAGACAGGCAATCTTTATGTTTATTCAGATACATCTAACAAGGAAAAGAAAGCGATCGTCTCTTTATATAAAGGCAGAATTATCAATGCGTCGCTACCAAAAATATCTGGTTTAAAGGCAATGTATAGAGTACTCGCAATCAAAGACGGTTATTTTTGTTTTGTGCCAAGCGAACCAGAACTTCCTCATGTTATTTCCGAATCTGCTGACAGCCTTATAATGGAAGGATTAAGACAAAACGATGAAATGCAGGAAATCAGAAAGAAGTTAGGTGGGGGAAAACTTAAAATTTATCTCAATGTAAGTTTGGAAAAACTACCACAGGGATTAAGACCCAAGACGCTTGAAGTAATCTCTGCCATAGATGTATTTCCCGATTTAAACGAGTTGATTGATAATGTGAGTGTGCTTGATTATGAAGTTTTAAAAATAATACAGGGGTTAAAGGAAAAGAATGTTATCAGAATTGAGGAAGTGTCTGATGCTCTCCCAACAAATAACATTACGTTTTCTGCAGACCTTTTACTTGAACTTAAGAAGGCAATAAATAAGAGATATTATGGATTGCAGCCACCGTATAATCTCGTAATGCCAGTATTTATAGAGGGTTATAACACGGAGCCTTTTCTTAAAAATTTGATAAAGTTTAATTTTACTCCCTATAAAAAGGATATGCTATCTCTCAGGCAAAAAGAAAAAAATATAGGGTTTTTAGGTATGCTTAAGCTTGTAGATAGTCTAAATGTTATCCTTGTGTATTTTAATAATTTTGTGCCGTTTAAACCTTTTTTTAATGCGTATCTTTCTCGCTGTTTAGGGGCGCTAATTGTTGGGGAAAAGGACAGATTTAACTATGTAGTCAATTTTTTTGGTAAAAAAACCGCGTTTATCGCTTTAAAAGATTTATATAATTTTGAGGTTTTAAAAAAGGCTATAGAAAAGATTTTTGAAAATTTTATTAAGGAGAATATATGATAGATTTGCACACTCATACGATATTTAGTGATGGAGAACTAATACCTTACGAATTAGTGCGTAGAGCTGAGGAAAAAGGGTACAAAGTCATAGCACTGACAGACCATATCGACTTTTCAAACATGGATTTTGTGATACCCAGAATTGTCTTAGTTGCAGCAAAGATTAACAAAGAAAACAGAAAGATAAAAGTGATTCCCGGCTGTGAGTTGACCCATATTCACCCTGATTCGTTTGCTGAAGCTGTAAAAAAGGCAAGGAAGTTGGGTGCAAAAATCGTTGTGGCACATGGAGAAACACCTGTTGAACCGGTGGCTAAAGGGACGAACATTGCCGCAATAAAAGCTGGTGTTGATATTATTGCTCATCCCGGACTTATTACAGAAGAAGAGGCAAGGTTAGCGGTAAAAAAGGGAGTTTTTTTAGAGATTACAGCAAGAGGTGGTCATAATATAACTAACGGATATGTTGTAAAATTGGGTTTGGCGACTAAAGCAAACTTTGTAATTAATACTGATGCACATGCACCTAAAGACCTTATTAGTAAAGAATTTGCAATGATTGTGGCGCTTGGAGCTGGATTAAGCAAGAAACAGTTTGAAAAAAACTATGAAAGGTTAGGTAACTGGTTATCGTCTATCGTATAGAAGATAAAATAATCCCTGACTTTATATTTCACTTTTTTTCATCAAGATTTGTTGCAAACTTTCTTGGATTTTATATACCAAATCTGTGTGATATCAGGGAGTATTTACTTGAAAATCTTGAAGATGTAGAGCCGGGATTTTTAAAGGTAGCATTTGCTCAGTTTGATGAAAATGTTGTTTTGCAAGGTTTTGATGACAGGGTAACGCTTGATAACCTGTATACGTTTTTACGGTATCTTTTTAAACATTACTCAAAAATAAGGCGCTTCTTTGAGGATAAAGGTGAAACATTTTTTATCGAAATTCACTTTCAGTTACCATTTATTCACAAAAGTATTCTTAAAAGTGAACAGAAAAAGGCCTTGTTTGCACAAAATAAGGTCAGGTTTTATAATACATATCGACAAAATTTAAGGGGCATCCTTTTAATTACTAAAGATGAAAACGAAGCGAAATTATTACAACCTAAAGACCACATATTATTAAATATCCCTGCAAACTCAAAAGAGTTAAATCTTTGTCTGGCATATCCCATCCCATTAAAAGTTTATTGGAACAAAGTTCTAGACGAATTTAAACACTTTTTTTAATTCCTCTTGCAAAACACATTTATAATGCTTATTCATATTTTTGAGGAGGAAAAGTTATGATAGACTTTGAAAAATTTACTTACAAGGCTCAGGAGGCGGTTCAGTCTGCTTACATTTTAGCTCAAAACAAGCAAAATCAGGCAATAGAGCCTGAGCATCTTTTGTTGACACTGTTTTCAGATGCGAATTCTGTGCCTTCACAGGTAGTTGGCAAAATAGGGGGCCAGTTAAAAGGCTTAACTAACAGGTTAGAGAGTTTGATCGACAGGTTACCTAAGGTTACAGGTGGAAAAAGCTTCATCTCTCCAAACTTAGAAAAGTTATTGACTGAAGCCTGGAATGCAAAAGATGCGTTAAAAGATATGTATGTAAGCACTGAACATCTCTTGCTTGGTGCCACGCACTCAGAACTAAAAATATCAAATATTCTTAAAGAGTTTGGTATTACAAAAGATGCGATACTTTCTGTTCTTCAAGAAATACGGGGGAGTCAGACCGTTACAGATCAGAATCCTGAAGACAAATATCAGGCTATCAATAAATACGGTAAAGACCTGACGGAACTTGCCAGGAAGGGCAAACTCGATCCTGTGATTGGCAGAGATGAAGAGATAAGGCGAGTTATACAGGTGCTATCAAGGCGAACAAAAAATAATCCTGTATTAATCGGAGATCCAGGTGTTGGTAAGACAGCAATAGTGGAAGGACTTGCGCAGAGAATTGTGTCGGGTGATGTCCCCGAGATGTTGAAAAACAAAAAAGTAGTGGCACTTGATATGGGCTCTCTCATTGCAGGCACAAAGTATAGAGGAGAGTTTGAAGACAGATTTAAGGCGCTACTAAAAGAAGTTGTCCAGTCTGAAGGCAAGATAATTCTCTTTATTGATGAGCTTCATACAATTGTAGGGGCTGGGGCTGCAGAAGGTGCACTGGATGCAGGTAATATGATAAAGCCCGCTCTTGCGAGAGGCGAACTGCACTGTATCGGTGCAACTACTATTGACGAATACAGAAAATATATCGAAAAAGATGCCGCTTTAGAAAGACGTTTTCAACCAGTGATGGTGGAAGAACCATCAGTAGAAGATACTGTTTCGATTTTAAGGGGATTAAAGGAAAAATACGAAGTTCATCATGGTGTAAGAATCAAAGACAGTGCGATTGTGGCTGCTTCATATCTGTCAAATAGATATATTACTGGTAGGTTTTTGCCTGATAAGGCTATCGATTTAGTCGATGAAGCTGCTTCGCGTCTTCGTATAGAAATAGACAGCGTGCCTACAGAGATAGACGAAGTACAGAGAAAACTTATACAGCTCGAAATTGAAAGACAGGCGTTAAAACGTGAAAGTGATGAAGCTTCTTTAGAAAAGCTGACAGAAGTTGAAAAGGAAATAGCAGAACTGAAAGAAAAACTTAACGGTCTCAAGTTTAGCTGGGAAAAAGAAAAGGGTAAGATTACCGAAATAAGGTTGTTGAAAGAAGAGATTGAAAAGATGAAGCTTGAAGAAGCCGAAGCTTTAAGAAAAGGTGATTTGAATAAGGCATCCGAAATTAAGTATGGCAAATTGCTAAATTTACAGAAAAAACTTGCCGAGAAAAATCAGGAACTTAAAGATATACAAAATAACAGACAGATGTTGAAAGAAGAAGTGGACGAAGAAGATATCGCCAAAATTGTCTCTAAGTGGACAGGGGTACCCGTTTCGAAACTTTTAGAAGGAGAGCGTGAAAAACTGATAAAAATGGAAGAAATGCTTAGTTTAAGGGTAGTAGGCCAGAAAGAGGCTATAGAGGCGGTTGCTAATGCTGTAAGAAGAAGCAGGGCAGGGTTGCAGGATCCTAATAGGCCTATTGGTTCTTTTCTTTTCTTAGGACCTACTGGTGTAGGTAAAACGGAACTTGCAAAGGCGTTAGCTGAATTTCTCTTTGATGATGAAAAGGCTATAATAAGGGTCGACATGTCAGAGTATATGGAGAAACATACGGTTTCAAGGCTAATAGGTGCCCCTCCCGGATATGTTGGTTATGAAGAAGGTGGATATCTTACAGAGGCGGTAAGAAGGAGACCTTATTCTGTTATTCTACTTGACGAAATAGAAAAGGCACACAGTGATGTGTTTAACATCTTACTTCAGGTACTTGATGATGGGAGGCTAACAGACAATAAGGGCAAAACTGCCGATTTTAGAAACACATTAATAATAATGACTTCCAATTTAGGTAGTCAATACATTCTTGATGAATCCTTAAGTTACGAAGAGATGAAAGATAAGACCACAGGCTTACTTAAAAGCTATCTAAAGCCAGAATTCTTAAACAGGTTGGATGAAATTATAATATTCCATCGCTTGAGTGAAGAACATATAAAGATGATAGTTGATATTCAGCTAAAGTATATAAAGAAATTGCTGGCTGATAAAAATATTAGTATTACTCTTGATGATAAGGCTAAACAGTATCTGGCAAGAGAAGGTTTTGATCCTGCATTTGGTGCCAGACCTTTAAAGAGGCTGATTCAAAAAGAGATACAGAATAAGTTAGCATCTTTGATATTGCAGGGAGAAATTAAAGAAGGTGATGAGGTAACTATCAGTTATAACGATGCTTTGACAGAGTTGGAATTTAAATGTATTAAACGACAAAACTGATGATAGTGGCAAGTTCACATCGCCAGACCATTGGTGTTTAATTTATAAATTTTTAAAATCATTTAAAATGATTTTGAAAGCCTTTGCAAGGTTTTGCAAAGGCTTTATTTTTATTCTTTTTTGCCAGGTTCAGTTCTATCGAATGAACAGGTTGTAAACTCTTTGTGTTCCTTGGTGAGTTCTATAAGTCTTGTCTCTATGTCTCTAAGTTGATCCATCAGGCATTGCAGCACCTGTGCCTCTGGATCTGGCAACTTCTCGTCAACTTTAACACGAGCTTTTCCGCGATATGTAATTCTACCTGGCACACCAACCACAGTTGAATCATCTGGAACATCTTTAACAACAACAGAGCCCGAACCAATCAGGCAGTTGTTCCCAATCACTATTGGTCCTAAAACTTTTGCGCCCGCGCCTATAACCACATTATTACCAATGGTAGGATGTCTTTTACCCTTTTTCCATGATGTACCACCTAAAGTTACCCCATGATAAAGTGTGACGTCGTCGCCTACTTCTGCTGTTTCTCCAATCACCACACCCATACCGTGATCAATGAAAAACCTTTTGCCAATCTTTGCTCCGGGATGTATCTCAATTCCTGTTAGAAATCGAGCGATGTGAGAGAGAAATCTTGCTAAAAGTCTGAAATTTTTTCCCCACAAATAGTGGTTAACTCTATGAAAAAGTAGTGCGTGAAAGCCCGGGTAACATAGAATAATCTCAATTACACTTCTTGCAGCCGGGTCTCTTTCAAAAACCGAGTTGATGTCCTCTTTAATAGTTTTCAAAAATTTGAACATAATATTAGCTAAAATTTGATTGGGAAAATTATCCCAACCTCCGTTCCAATATCTTTTTTACTTTTATAATACACCTTTGCGTTATGAAATACAACCACACGTTTAAGAATATTCAAGCCAAGAGTAATAAAATCACCTTTCAGGTTAGTTTCAAAATTGTCTTTTGTTAGATAATTATTTATAGCATTAAGGACATTTTGTGGCATTCCACTGCCAGTATCTATAATACGTAAAACAGCATTTTTATCTTCCATTGATAGAACTAACATAATTTCGCCTTTATCAGGTGTGTATTTAATTGCGTTCCTTATAAGATGGAGAAAAGTTTGTGAAAGCATCAACTGTTCCCCTTTTATTACTATCGAAAAATTGGGTATATTCAGGTTAACTTTAATTTTCTTTTCGTCCAGCTCTTTTTCCACACGGCCGATAATGTTTTTAATAAGGTAAGTAAGGTCAATATCTCTTAGCATATAACGATCTTTTTCAAGGTTTAGACGTGCTAAAAATATTAAATCTTCGATAGTATTGTAAAGTTTTTCGGCACAAGTAAGCATTATGTCTATGCTCTGCTCTTGAAGAGGGGTTAGCTCTCCTAACTCCTTGTTTTTAAAAAGCTTTAGATAGCCAAACAGCGGTGTCAATGGGGTCTTAAATTCATGTGAGATACTTTGTAAAAAGTTACTTTTCATTCTATCCAGATCCTTTAGTTCTTCATAAGCCTTTTCAAGCTGTCTCGTTTTTTCTTCCACGCGCTTTTCTAAATCTCTTTTTGTATCTTCCAGCTCAGCTGTTAATAACTCTAACTGCTGATTAGAAGCCTGCAGTTCTTCGTTCATTCCTTTTATTTCTTCAAATTGTTGCTCCAATTCCTGTTCGTTTTCTTGTAACTTTTTAAGTGTTTCACTTATTATCTCGCCCAACATTCGCATTTCGCTACTCTTAAAGTCTCTAACTTCTACGTCATCAATGATGTTATTTTCCTCATAGTCTTTGCAAAGCCTGGATAGTTTAAAAAAGTCTTTCAAAAAGTTTTTATATAGTATGGTGGCAATAGTTATAATAAAAATTAAGGCTACCAATGAATAAAATGAATAAAACAGAGGAAATATTGTAACTTTTTTGAGTAAATTATCGTGATAACTGCTTTCCATTCTTTTTAATGCATCCCGCACCGTTTGTGATAAACGCTCATAGTCAATTTTCTCATTCAGTATCTCCTGCGCTTTTGTTTCGTCATAAAGGTATTGAAAACTTAGCTTTAAAATATTATCGTTTTTAATCAGCATCTTTTCTAATGTTTCACTTAAAGTTTTTATGTTTGAGTCGCCTCTTTTATGACAATCGATACATCCATAATATTCAAATTTTTCATTAAAAACATTACGCATGTCTTCGATTTTTTTTCGAACATCATCAAGATTCAATTCAACGGGAGTCTTCGATAACAATTTTTTCTGTATGAAAAGAGAATTTACCTGTCTATCTATAATTATTGTGAGCTGATACAGTTGT
The DNA here is from genome assembly GCA_037442505.1 of Deltaproteobacteria bacterium. Taxonomy (GTDB): domain Bacteria; phylum CALINM01; class CALINM01; order CALINM01; family CALINM01; genus JBBIPZ01. The sequence goes on from JBBIPZ010000007.1 coordinate 11,183, forward strand.
TCTTCAAGCAACAGCAAGTCTTCATGTATTTTTAAAAATGATCTTGTTTCCTTGTAAAGTTTTATAGAAAAGAAAACACCTGATAAAAAGAAAATACAGCAAAAAAACGTAACCCACAGAAAAGATTTCTTCATTTAGCGATATTATATCATTAATTATTAGAAAGGTTAAAGAGAAAAAGGGCTTTTTCAAGCCCTTTTCAAATGTTATTTAAAAAACACGAAAGTTATCAAAATAAATAGAGGTATCAAAATACCGCAAGACCATGCCATATAGCCAAAAAATGAAGGCATTTTTATATCATTTTCTTCACAGATTGCCTTTACCATAAAGTTAGGTCCATTGCCAATATAAGTATTTGCACCCATAAAAACCGCACCCACAGAGACAGCGCGTAAATAAATTTCCGGTATACCAATAATCAAATTATCAACAATGCCTTTATACTGCGCCACACTTTGGGCAGTAGTGGCAAAGACTAAATAAGTTGGTGCGTTGTCAAGAAAGCTTGATAGGATACCAGTAGCCCAGTAGAATTGCCATGGCTCTGTTACACCCAATTTACTTCCGTTAACTTGTAACATTTGCATAACAGGCACCATAGTTACAAAAATGCCGAAAAAGAGAATTGCCACTTCAATAATTGGATGGTAGGTAAATGCATTTTCTTCTCTTAAAGCTACAGGTGTAAAATAAATTGATGCTAATGCAGAGGCAATCATCATTGCTTCTCTTATAATGGGAGGAACGAAAAATGATACAATTACAATGAGTAAAAATAGAAAGTTGAGCTTACCCCTGATCTCAAGTTTTTTTTCGGGCAGCTCACCTAACGTTTCGGCTAATTTAGTTCTGTCTTCCTTTTTGATGAAATGGTTATCTAACAGAAAAAATATAAAAAGAAGTATTCCCACTGCAAAAAGCCAGAAAATAACTAGTTTAAATGTCCAGAAAAAGGGAACTCCTCTTAAAAAACCAAGAAATAGTGGGGGATCTCCAAGTGGCGTTAATACTCCACCTATGTTAGATACCAAAAAAATAAAGAAAACACATAGGTGTACAATATGTTTACGCCATTTGTTGATACGTAAGATTGGACGTATCAAAACCATGCTTGCACCTGTCGTTCCGATAAAACTGGCAAAAAAGGCTCCGATAAAAAGTAATAGCGTATTAATTTTAGGTGCACCGTTTGATCCTATTCTAATAACTATACCACCAGAAATTATAAAGAGAGAGCCCAGTAAGATGATAAAGGATATATATTCACTTAAAGAGTGTATCAACAACATTTTTTCTTTTGAAATAATCAAAATAGCCGCTGGAATTGCAAGCAATAAAGAAACTAATCCGTAACGTTTACCCCACCACTCAGCGTTTATCAGGGGGAAAACTGCTATTGCGAGTAATAGAGCAACAAAGAAAATCCCGCTCCAGATAGGAAAATCAACATTATGAGCTTCTGAATGTTCCGAAGCAAAGGCAAGCACAGGAGTAAACACACTAAATAATAAAAGCATCTTTTTCATTTTTAGCCCCCAAAATTCTTAGAATATCGAACGAGAAAGAACACCTTTTTTTAGATCATCTTCAATATGTTCAACTTCTTTTAACTTTTTTAAAGATTTGATGATTCTTTGTTTTGTTTCTTCTCCACTTACGATTCCCTTCACGACAAGTTTTTTGCCACCTTTTGATGCCTCTAACTCAATTTTTCCTTCATTTAACAGTTCATTTTTAAAAAGTATAAGCTCAGCTCTTTTTTCTATTAATCTATTTTGAAGCTGCTCAATTGCCTTTGCTTCATCTATCCTTTCGTTATACTTTCTCACAAAATTACAGGTCAACTCAACTGCTTCTTCGATGTTAATGTGACTGAAATTAAATACAAAGAAAAACATTAAAGGGTCAAGAAGTTCTCTGTCAAAATAATAATTGATAAACTCATTTTTCTCTTTGTCCCTTTCTTTTATAAGGTCAAACGCTTCTTCAGGAGATATTTTTTTTATATCTGCAACACGTTTTATACGATCTGCCATTTTAGCAACAATCTGAATAGAAATGACATTTTCTATGCCTCCTAAAATTATGTGTCCAGCTCTTCCAACAAAAACAATATCTCCTTTTAAAGCCAGATCATAGATTGAAGCAGATAACGCTGTTTTGTAAAAACTTTTACTTGTGAACAATTCTTCAAATCTTTCGAGAAATGAAGGTGTATCCTCTTCATCTGTAATATCTGAAATAAATGGGAATTCATCTTTGCTTTTAATCTGTTTGTTTAAATAATCTTTGTCAACGAATTTGAAATTAAGACATTGTGATAATTTTTTTGCAAACTCAGTTCCACCAGCACCATACATTCGTGAAATACAAATTATTGCCATACTTCCTCCCCCCACCTATATTTTTATTTGCAAATAATTTCGTTTAATATATACTAAACCAAAAATCTAGTCAACACGGAGTTAAATGATGAGAAGATTTTTATTCTGGATGGCCGTTTTTTTTGGAATTTTCTTAACAATATATTCGGTAAGAATTTTGGTTAGAGAACGCGATATGGCAAGGGTAAATGTCAAACAATTTAAAAAAGATTTTTTTACTGTAACTTCTCCTGATCTTTTTGCCGAAAGAAATATATTAGAAGTTTTTTACAAACGCTATGGTGTTAAACTTAAGTTTAGTTTTAAAAATAATTTTGAAGACTATTTGGCACTGAAATGGGATAGTGATGCTGTTATTTATCCCTCATTTGTCTATGATAATTTAATGCAATCACAAATGCTTAAGGTGATAGACGTACAAAAGATTCCAAATATTAAGTCGTTAATGGAAGACACTAAGTCAGAAATGATGGGAAAATATAATAAAAGTGGAGTTTATGCTATTCCTGTAGCGTATGCCCCTTATGCGATGTTTTTTAGTAAGTCACAACTTAAAGAATCTACATCTGGAAAAGAAATTATCGCTCTTACTCCTTCTATAGCTTTAGCTGACAACATTGGTTCACTTTTGATGCTTTGTAAGATTTACAAACTTCCTGTTCAAGAAACATCTATTAAGCAGCTGAAAAAAATTTTAAAGAACAAAACAGTTACATTTTTTAATCCAGACGAACCGATAAGTATGTCAAAGATACTTACTGAAGCCAAACCACGTCTTATACTTGCTCCCTCATATAACAAAAATATTCTTGAAAGGGAGTTCGGTAGCTTTGAAATGATACTGCCATCAGAAGGAAGTTATGCAGAAAAGTACCTTGTTTCGCTTCTGAAAGACGATGAGACAGAACTTTCTCACGTGTTTTTAAATCATCTGATTGAGCCATTAATACATAGAAACCTTGCGGAGGTTATGGGCATTGGTATTACGAACTATGCTGCGATGTCAAATATCACGCCAGTTCTTTATAACGGTTTAAAAATGAACGATCCTGAATATTTGAAAGATATGTTTGTGATTAATAGTGAAAAAGATTATGCGAATGCTAAGAGAGTTTTTGAACAGTTAAAAGCTGATGTTAAATAGTAGATTTTAAATGCCTCAAATATAAATTTAAAGACGTTAGGCAATTTGATTTAAATTATAGCGTTCTTTAAGGATGTTTTGTAAAGTTTTAATTGTCTTTAAACCTATTTTAAGGCGTTCCATTTCGATATGATTCAGGTCATCAGGTGATATGTAGTTTGATGGGTCTCTGCCATTAGCAATATCCATTAATTGAGATTTAAGACGTATATGTAGAAAAAAATTGAAACTCGTATCTATTTCAAGCAGTTCCTCGTCTGACAAAATTCTTAGCTCCATAAGTTTATTGATCTTTGCCTTTGTGCCGCTATCAATGATTCCAGCATCCAATGCAAGTACCTTTACTCCTTCTGTTATGGGGAATATTCCAGCCTTTTTAACATCAAACCTGCCTTTATAATTGCCAGTTTTTTCAACTTTTATATTGCCAAAAAATGTAATTGGTGGGGGAAAGCGAAGTACATTTTTAGCCATGTGTGCAAGAAACAGTTTATTTTCATTTACTAAATTAAGAACAGTTTGTTTGAGTGATTTTTCAAAAGAAGGATTACCATAAATTGTTCTCAAATCAGAGAACATACTGTAGTTTAGAGTATTTTCTGGTTCAGGAATTTTTATCCACTTAGACAAAGAAATCTTCCACTGTGATAGGCTTTTTCGCCAGCTTGCATTTTTTGCCATAATGCCACCAGAACATTCAGGAATACCAATATAGATTAAGTTATCAATGATTTTTTGCGAAAAATCCTCAATAAGCTTAACATCTCTATCGTCAAGTGCATCGTTATATACAATTGCGTTATCTTGGTCAGTTTTCAGAGTTTGCTCCATTCTTCCTTCACTCCCCAAAACAAGAAAAGAAAAGCCCTCTGGCAATTCAAGATAATTATCTTTGATAGTAATTGCAATCGTCTGCAAAATAAGAGAATCATTTATATGAGATATAAAACGAATGATATCATGAGTTCTTATGCCAGATCTTAACATATACTGCAATAAGCTCGTAGATTTTTTGTTTATTTTTCGAAGATCGTCAAGATTATTTGCGTATTCTAACTCTCTAATAAAATAAAGAGGGGTGTTGGTTTGAAACTTTATGATATCTGTGTCTGTTATAATTCCAGAAAGCTGTCCCATCTCGTTTACAACAACAAGCCGGTGGATGTTTTGTTTAGTCATTCTGTAAATTGCTTCAAAGATATAATCTTCTTCTCTAATCGTCATGACTGGAAAAGACATTATTTCAGAAATTTTTATGTTAGTGGAACGCCTTTCAGCGATAACCTTGTTTCTAAAATCTCTATCTGTCACTACACCAACGGGTATCCTGTCTTCACAGACCACAATGCCAGAGACTTTTTTTTCCTTCATATATTTTGCGACTTCATCTAAGGATGCGGATGGAGAACATGTATACACATCTTTTTTGCTTAACTCTTTTACTTTAACGAAGAATAAGGATGTATCATTCATAATTCAAATTATAAAGGATTCGCAAACAAAAAAAAAGGGTGTATCTTGGCGATACACCCTTTTGTAAAATATACGATTTAATGGAAAGAATCAAATTCGTCAGTAAGTTTTACTGGATAACGAAGGTGGTCAACCAGTTCCATAATTTTTTGTGATGGTGGCGGTGTTACTGCAGAAATTATCCAGCAGGAGAGAAAATTAAAAATCATACCAAACAGCCCTGCACCCTGGTCTTTAACACCTAATATGGGTTCTATTTTAGTTGGCCAACCGAATTTTACGCTCGTAATATAGAATATGGTTATAAGTAATCCACCAAGCATACCAACCATCGCACCCTGTTTGTTTGTTCTTTTGTAAAAGACACCCATAACGATTGCAGGGAAAAACGATGCTGCAGCAAGTGAGAATGCCCAGGCAACGATCTGGACGATAAAACCGATATTTTGCGAAGCGATTAATCCTGCTATTACAGCAAACACACCGATAAGGGATTTACCCAAGATAACGCGTTGTGTTTCTGTAGCTTTAGGATTAATCATTCTGTAATAAAGGTCATGTGAAATAGCAGATGCAATAACCATCAAAAGGCCATCAGCTGTCGAAATAGCTGCCGCTAAACCGCCTGCTGCAACCAGTGCAGAAACAATGTATGGTAGCTGTGCTATTTCTGGCATCGAGAGAACTACAACATCTCTGTGGATATTTAGTTCTGCGAACTGCAAGATGCCATCACCATTTGTATCGGTAACTTTAATCAAGCCTGCTTTACCCCATGCAGCAACCCAATCAGGAAGTGCTGTAATTGATTTTCCAACAATATCGTGTAAAACGACATATTTCTGAAATGCTGCATAAGCAGGAGCTGTAATGTAAAGTGCTCCGATAAAAATGAGTGCCCAACCAGCAGAATATCTTGATGCTCTAACAGATGGAACCGTGAAGAATCTCATCATAATATGGGGTAGCCCAGCTGTTCCGACCATTAAGATCAATGTAAGAACCCACATATCTACTGAATTTAGTTTTGTAAATGGCTCGATGTAAAGAGGTTTGATATTAAGTTCTTGCTCTTTTGCTACGATTTTATAAAGCAGATCACCGTAAGCAAGTTGTGGTAATGGATGTCCATACATTTTAAGACATAGAGCAGTAACAGGAATTAAATAACCAATAATAAGGACGATATACTGAGCGCACTGTGTCCACGTGATACTTTTCATCCCACCCATAACTGTGGATGCAACAACAATTAATATTCCAACAGCGATAGCAGCTCCCATTGGAAAGCCCAGCAATCTTGCCATGATTATACCTGCGCCTGCAACCTGTGCAATACAGTAAGTAAGACTGATAACTATAGCGCATATAATAGCAACAACCCTTGCGGCATGACTTTCGTATCTATCACCTATAAAGTCTGGAGCAGTGTATTTTCCAAACTTTCTCAAATATGGTGCAAGAACGAGTGCCAACAATACGTAACCACCTGTCCATCCCATAATATAAGCTAAACCATCATAACCCAAGGCATTTAGCGCACCAGCCATACTAATAAATGAAGCCGCACTCATCCAGTCTGCGCCAACCGCCATACCATTCCATACTGTAGGAACTCTTCTACCTGCGACATAAAAGTCATCGGATTTTTTTGCCCTTGTAGAGAAGGCTATGTACAAGAACGCAATGAACGTTCCAAAAACAACTATATAACCAATCATCTGATTACTCATAATTAATACCACCTCCCTTTTTTTTTAAATTTATTCTTCTTCTGCAAAACCGTATTGTTTGTCCAGCTTGTCCATATACTTTGCATAAAAGAAAATCTCAGCAATAAAAATAATTACTGACCCCTGTGCCCCCATGTAGTATCCCATAGGAAACCCTAAAAAATTAATCTCATTCAAGCTTCTAACCACCATGATAGCACCCAGCGAAACGATAAACCAGATCACAATTAGAATTAAAATAATAGTTACATTCTTCTTGTGATACTCTTCTAACTTAGCCTTATCAATTGTTGCCATGCTTATCACCTCCTTTCTTTTAGTAGTTGCTAAAAATCTGTTTTTTTGACCTCCCTCCCTAAATATCAGACTTTTTAGCACCATCTTTTATTTAGTTTTCAATTTAAAAAATTGTTTTATTTTTGTCAATAAAAAAATGTTCTATTCCTATGATATTTTTTTCACAAGCGTTTAATTGATTAAAATTAAGATATTTTTTGTAATAAAAAAATATGTAAAATATTTCATATGGTTATGCAAAATCATAAAAAGTAAACAACTTTAGAAAAATTAAGTCAAAAAAAGATGACGTTGATTTTTCCAATCTAACTTTGATAGACTTTACAGTGATGAAAGTTTTTGTCGCGATATTTGTATTTTTTTTCGGAGCAGTAATTGGGAGCTTTCTCAATGTATGCATTTATCGTATTCCTCGCAAGATATCCATTGTTTTCCCTTCATCATTTTGTCCTGCATGTAATAAGCCAGTTCCTACGCAATATAACATCCCTCTTTTAGGTTTTATCATATTATCTGGAAAATGCAAGTTTTGTGGGAAAAAAATTTCTTTTCGTTATCCATTTGTTGAGTTTGTTACCGGTTTAGCTGCGTTATTTTGTTATATATCGTTCACACCTTTACATGCACTTATCAACTTCTGTTTTATATCAGTACTTATTATTATTACATTTATAGACCTTGATTTTCAGATAATACCAGATGTGTTAAGTTTGCCAGGGATTGTAATAGCAGCTCTTATTTCATACTTTTTTTTTAACAGAAGTTTCACTTCAATTATCGTTGCTATTTTGGTGGGTGGTGGGATATTTTATTTAATTGGCGTTGTTTATGAGTTTCTTGCGAAACGTGAAGGTTTGGGTGGTGGGGACGTAAAACTTCTGGCATTTTTCGGTGCCTTCTTGGGGCTTAAATCTATACCTTTTATCATTTTAGTTAGTTCTTTAACTGGGACGATTGTTGGTGTATATCTTATGCTTTTTAAAGGTAAAAATTCTACGTTTGCAATTCCTTTTGGTCCCTTTCTATCTGGCGCTGCCTTTTTATACCTGTTTTTTGGTGAAAAGATAATAAACTGGTATTTAACCTTGTTTTTAAGATGAAAGATGCAGATTTTAAACAATTTTATTGTGTAAAAGGAGGGGTTATGACGGTTTACGAAGCAATTTTAAAACGAAGAAGTGTTAGAAAATTTAAACAGAAAGATATTCCTGATGATGTGCTTTTAAAAATGCTTGAAGCAGCAAGATTTGCTCCGAGTTGGGCAAATACCCAGTGTTGGCGTTTTATTGTAGTTAAAGAACGCGAAACAAAGGAGAAAATTTCAGATGCCTTTCCGCCAAGAAATCCCGGTTTTTCAAGTCTTATTAGTGCCCCAGTTGTTATTGTTGCATTTGCTGAAAAGTTTAAGTCTGGTTTTTACAAGGGAGAGGCATCTACAAACAAAGGTGAATACTGGTATATGTTTGATGTCGCATTGGCATTGCAGAATATGGTGTTAACTGCATGGGAAGATGGTATTGGTTCTGTCTATCTGGGTCTTTTTGATGCTCAAAAAGTTGCCAATACGTTGAACATACCAGTAGATTATGAGGTGGTTGCGATACTGCCTTTTGGTTATCCTGACGAAGAACCTAAATGTCCACCAAGGAAAAATCTGGAAGAGATTGTGTTCTATGAAAACTATTCCGAGTCAAAGGTAGAATAAATAAGTTTTTTTGCCAATAAATCTGCAAAATTGCGATCGTAGGGAACTTGCTTTAATATAAAGGCAGGTTCTCTTTCAAGTTCAATAATTAAGTATTTTGCAAGGTTATCAGAATTGTCAGGAACACCTACGCTACCGGGATTTAACACATAGCCCTCTCTTGTCTCGATAATCATTGGCTGATGGGTGTGCCCGCAAACTATTATATCAACCATATTTTCGTTAAGTAGATTTTCTAAATAAAATGTCGAAGTGTTGAAATATATATAATTAGCAATCCCTTTTGGACTTCCGTGAACAAGCAACATCCTTTTCTTTTCAAAATGTAGCTCTATCTTTTGTGGTAGCCCTGATAAAAAATCTTTTACTTTTTCTGAAAGATTTTGTCTTGTCCACTGAAACACCTTTCTTCGTTCCTCTGGTAGATCTTTCTTTAGATACAGGATGCCTTCTTTTTCCTCTTTGCAAAGACAGGCTTTATCATAATTTCCAAGAATTGTGATAATGTTTTTGTCTATAATAAACTCAATAACCTCTTCAATCTGGGGGTAGTATCCAACAAGGTCTCCAAGCGCATAAATCTGGGACACACCTTCACTCTTTATGTCGTTATAAACTGCTTCTAAGGCGATAAAGTTTGCATGAATATCAGAAACTATTGCAATTTTCATAATAAATATGTATAAAGCTAATTATAGATTTTTTCAAGCAAAACTTTTTTAAAAGGATTAGCTATGGCAACCGTTAGAAAAAAGTTGGGTGAGTTGCTTATTGAAGCTGGATATATTAATGAAAAGATCCTTGAAGAAGCATTGAAAAATGCTGCGATGACAGGCAAAAGGATAGGAGAGGTTTTAATATCAGAGGGTTACATTACAGAAGATTTAATCGCTAAAGCGCTTGGTGAACAGTATAGGATTCCTTATATCGGAGAAAACATTCTGGATGTTGAAAAACGTTTTGTTGATTTGATGCCCTCAGAACTTGCTTATAAACTAAATGCCTTGCCTATTTATGACACGCATACGGAAGTAACTGTCGCAATAGTAGATCCTTTAAACATCAATGTAATGGATGAACTTAAAAGGTTTTTTAAAAAGCGTATAAAACCCGTTGTTACAACCGAAACATTAATGAAACAGGCTCTGAACAAATTTTATGCTACAAAAGGTGAAGATCTGGACAGAATATTAAAGCAGATCGATTTGAGGTCGTATGAAGCGAGAGCCTCAGACGAATCGCCTGAAAGATTGATGAGATTAGCTGAAGAAGCTCCAATTGTCCAGATCGTTAATGGGGTATTGATACAAGCCACTAATGATAGGGCAAGCGATATTCATTTAGAAGGTGTAGGCAACAAATTGAGAATACGGTTTAGAATAGATGGAGTGCTACATGATATTGTTGAACTACCGAGGGCGTTGATGAATCCTATAATTTCAAGAATAAAGATTATGGCAGATATGGATATTTCTGAAAAAAGACTGCCTCAAGACGGTCATATGCAGATGGAGGTCAGATTTCAGGAAGGTAGATACACCCTTGTTAGAACTTTCGTTGGCAGGTCTGTGTTGCGTTATGAAGAGCTAGAAGTTATTGATATAAGGGTGTCAACTACGCCTACCATTCAGGGTGAAAAGGTTGTGTTAAGGCTTTTAAAAAAACGAGACGAATTGCTTAACCTTGAAAATTTGAACATGGAAAGAGAGACCGTTGTTCGTGTAAGAAAAGCCTTGAACAGACCTTATGGTATGATTCTTATATCAGGACCTACCGGTTCTGGTAAAACGACGACTGCGTATGCCTGTTTAAAATATATCCACAAGAAAGAAAAAAACATTATAACGATAGAAGACCCTGTTGAGTATCAGTTTATGGGTATAAATCAAATACAGATTAATCCAAAAATCGGCTTAACATTTTCGAATGCTTTAAGAAGCATATTAAGGCAGGATCCTGACATTATTTTAGTAGGTGAAATAAGGGATAAAGAGACAGCTGAAATTGCAATACATGCGTCTTTAACCGGGCATATTGTGATTTCGACAATACATACAAACAATTCAATAGCAACTATAGCAAGACTTCAGGATATGGGTATTGAGCCGTACCTTATATCTTCTTCTATTTCGTGTATTATGTCTCAAAGGCTTTTACGCAAGATTTGCCCTTACTGCAAGAAGGATTACACTCCTATGGAGTCATTGATTGCTGAACTAAAGCTCCCCCCATTTACAAAATTTTACAGAGGTAAAGGATGTCAAAAGTGTCGCGAAACGGGTTATATAGACAGAGTTGGAATTTACGAACTGCTTATTTTTACTGACAGGATAAGAGAACTTGTGTTAGCTAAGGCAGGCACAAAAGAAATTGCCGAAGCTGCGAAAAAAGAAGGATTTATATCGCTTGCAGAGGCTGGTATCAGGCTTGTTGTCAGCGGTATAACAACTATTGATGAAGTTGTTTCAGCCACATTGGAAGAGGGACTCTGATGCCAAAATTTTTTTATAGGGCAAGAGATAGGCAGGGAAAACTTTACGAAAGCTTTGTTGAAGTCCCATCAAGAGAAGATGCTTTAAAGATTGTTGAAAACGAGGGGTTAATTCCGCTTGAGGTTAAAGCATCAAGGCATTTTTTTTTAAAATTTAATTTAAATTTGTTTTCTTCAATATCTAAAACAGACATCATACTTTTTTCAACACAGCTTGCAACCATGCTAAAGGCTGGACTTCCTATTACAAGGTCTTTAAAGGCGATACAAACACAGATAAAGTATAAACGTTTTCGAGATGCGATAGATAATATAGTACAAAATATCGAAAGGGGAAGGTCATTTTACAATGCACTAAGCCAATACCCGCAGTTTTTTGACAGTATTTATGTTGCAACTGTTCAGATAGGAGAGGTTAGTGGAAACCTACCCGAAATATTATTGAGGCTTGCTGAAAGCATCGAGAAAGACGAGTCTGTGAAACAGAAGATAAAGAACGCAACCCTTTATCCCAAAATGGTTGTAGGGGCAATATTTGTAGCAATTATCATTTTGATAACCTTTGTAATTCCCAAGTTTGCCGCGCTTTATAAAGGGTTTAAGGTACAGTTACCTTTGCCTACAAGAATATTGATTGGCATTTCTGGTTTTGTTCAACATCATTGGCTAATCATCTTACTTTTTTTTCTATGTATTGTAGGCTGTTTCATATATTTAAAGCACACTTCAACTGGAAGAAGGATTTACGATCCAATGATATTAAAACTGCCAATTTTTGGTGATTTGGCACTTAAAATAATTATGGTTAGATTTTCACGTTTTTTTTCATTATTATTTTCAAGTGGTGTGGTTATAACAAATATTCTCGATTTGTTGAAAGATGCGCTTGGTAACGTCGTTTTTAAGAAAAAGGTGCAGGATATTAAAAAAGATATTCTTGCTGGTGTGAGCTTTAGTGAGGCTGTTAGTAAGACGGGTTTTTTTACGCCACTGGTTCAGGAGATGATTAATGTGGGCGAAGAAACTGGTTCACTTGACGAGATGCTAAAGAAAGTGTCAGATTTTTACGAAAATGAGTTAGACTTTACTATCAAAAATTTGACCACTTTGATTGAACCGATTATGCTTGTTGTGATATTTGGTATGGTATTATTCCTTGCTTTAAGCGTTTTTCTGCCAATGTGGGATATGGTAAAGTTTGTTAAAACATGATGAAGTTCGAGCGCTATAAAAGATACACCTCTTTTGAAAACGCCCTCGTGTTTATCTTTATCCTGATAGTAGCAACATTATTGTTTTCGTATTTCAAAAAGTATGAAGATGTTATAAAAACTAAAGTTGCGAATGAACAATTGTATCAGATAAATACTGCCATAGTCATTTATACTATAACTAAGGGTAAATTTCCTGATGATATAAAACAGCTTGTTACTGAAAATATGGTAACTATTTCTGGCGAAACGTTTTTTAACAAAAAGTATATAGAAGGTTTGACTTTTGATAATGAAGGCTTCCCAATAGATCCGTGGGGTAATAGATACCGGTATGATAAAGCTAAGGGATTGGTGTTCTTAGAAAAAAAGTAAATTTTTCTTGACAAACCCCCACCTTTACTAAAATAATCTTTAGAAAAAATTAGGAGGATAATGATGGTTTTGGGGGAGATAGAAAGAAATCAAACAGAAATACTTAGAGTTTCTTTGGAAAACTTTAAAGGCAGGGATTATATTGACCTTAGAATTTACTATCTTGACGAAAATGGCAAAGAATGGAAACCAACTAAAAAAGGAGTCACAGTTGCACCTGATAAGCTTGATCAGGTGATTGGCTTTTTTGAAAAAGCCAAGGAAGAACTTGCAAAAAAACAGTAGCACGTATAGAAATTCACTGTCATTACTAAATGTAAGGTTAAACTTTAATTTTTTGTAATAATGATTGTTAACATCTACTTAAATTAAGGTTGACAATTCTGTGTGTAATTTATTAATATGTCTCTTGTTTTAATTAAACACAGGAGGCAGAGATGTTATCGTATATAGAAAAGTTAAAAAATCAGGTGTTAGAAGGTTATGAGATAGCTCAATTAGAAGCGCTAAACTTATTTGAAGAGGGAATTAAATCACCATTTTATCTTTTGGCTGCAGCATCAGATATAAGAGAACGATTCAAAGGCAAAAAGATAAATCTCTGTGGCATTGTTAATGCAAAGTCGGGTAGATGTGCGGAAAACTGCAAATTTTGCGCTCAATCATCTTACTATAAAACAGATGCGCCTTCTTATCCATTAATTTCTGCAGATGATATAATCTCACAGGCAAAGGCAGCAAAAGACAACGGAGCGCATATGTTTGGTATCGTTACAAGTGGAACTAAAATTAGTAGTGACGCCGAGTGGGACGAAATTTTTATCGCTGTAAAAGGTATAAAAGAGGCTGGGATTTTACCCTGTGCTTCGCTTGGTATTCTTGACTATGATAAGGCTCTTGCTTTGAAAGAATCAGGGCTTTTTAGATATCACCATAATTTAGAAACCTCAAAATCTTTTTTCCCAAACATTTGTTCAACACATGATTATGAAGAAGATGTTAAAACCGTTGAAGCAGCAAAGGCAGCCGGGTTATCCACGTGTTGTGGTGGAATAATAGGTTTAGGCGAGACGATAGAACATCGGATAGAATTGGCAATCCTGCTTAGAGAACTTGATGTTGATTCTGTGCCGATAAACATACTCAATCCCATTGTTGGCACACCACTTGAAAATGCAAAAGCTTTATCTCCTATTGAAATTTTATGTAGTATCGCTATTTTTCGTTTTATTTTGCCCCAAAAAGATATTAAACTATGTGGCGGTAAGGAAAAAAATTTAAGACAGCTTTTGCCGCTTGGTATTATTGCAGGCTGTAACTCATTAATGACTGGCAACTATCTTACTACTGCAGGGAGGGATACCGCTCTGGATTACGAAATGATTGCTGACTTAGGGCTTAAGGCTGTTATTTAATGGGGGCAAATTATGATGGCAAAAGGAACGCACAAGATTCTTTATCTTGGTGCAGATGATGTTTTTTTTAAAGAGCTTCAAGATATTTTTGTAAGTGAACCTGTTTTTTTGGAACATTTTTTAAGAGAGAGTCTTTCTTTTGCTATCCTGCCACAAAAGGATTACTCTGTCATAATCGTTGACGCAGATTATAAAACCCCACTCACCTTTATAGAAACGCTTAGAGTGATATACAAAGATTTCTTTAAACCTTACATAATGCTTCTTGCTAAATTGGAACAGGTAAAATCTCTAAAAAATTTGATAAACTTTAAAAACTATCCTGATGATATCTGCCTTAAAAACATCGATAAAAAATGTATTGCAAACCAGATACTTTTTGGTTGTTCGAGTTCTATATGCACAAAAGATGCTTTATGTAGCGCTGGGGAAATACAAAAAGGCGATTTTAAAGATTTATCTTATGGTAGTTTGTTGTTCAAGCTTTATAAGGAAAAATTTACTGGGAGACTGATAATAGACAGCTTTTCTGATAGGGCTGTTTTTTCATTTTTAAATGGGGAGCCTGTTGATATTAAATTCAACAGGATACTATTTACATTGGGAAGGATATTGCTAAGGCGTGGCCTTTTAGATGAAGAGACATATTTAAAATCTATGGAGTATATGAATGAAAAAAATATTAGGCATGGCGATGCATTGGTTGAGATGGGTATACTTTCAACATCAACAATAGTTGATATGATTGAAGAGCAGTATAAAGAAAAATTGATGTTTTTCTTCTCAAAATTTAATGGCAATTTTTTGCTTGTCCAGAGTGATGTTGAGTTTACTATTCACCCGAAAGTGGACGTCTTTAATCTAATTTATGCAGGCGTAATGCAGTATTGTTCTGCTAAATATCTTACAGAGAAGTTTTTACTATATAAAAATAAATTCGTTGCATTAACTGAAAACTTTACACTCTTTAATAAAAAACTCCCATTTACGGAGAATGAGCATCTACTGTTATCAAGATTAGAGTCTGCACCAGAATTGATAGAAGTTTTTGAAAGCACGTCACTCGATTTAACTCATATTTTAAAACTTTTCGAGATAATCACAATTTGTGAGATGGCAAAATTTGCTGATACTAAAGCAGATGCATTGGAGATTACTAAATGGACACAGCCAAAGATGATAGAATTAAAAAATAAGATTAATGCTGATTATATGAGTCTTAAAGAAAAAAACTATTATGAAGTGTTAGGATTAAAACAGGATTGTGATAACTCGGAGATAAAAAAACGTTACTTTGAGAAGGTGAAAAATTACCATCCTGATACTTACAATCATTTGGGATTGGACAAGGATTTGATGTCTAAGGTAAATGAAATGTTCCAGTTGATACAGATAGCTTATCAAACTCTCTCAAATCAAGAATCAAGAAAAAATTATGATGCTATAATATCTTCAACTTTTGTGAACGAAGCGATGAAGAAGAGTAGTGACATTATCAATGCAGAGATTGCATTTAAAAAAGGAGAGTTCTTATTTAAGAAAAGAAATTATAAGGATGCAGAAGGCTACTTTAGAACAGCTGTAAATCTTTATTGGAAAGAACCAGAATATCTAATTAGCCTTGCTGTTACCCTGATGTTTATTGATAATAAAAAAATAGAAAAGCTGGAAGAAGCGAAATCTCTGCTCGAAAAGGCTATTTATATTAACCCTTATTATGACAAGTCTTATCATTATCTTGGTATTTTTTATAAACTTACCGGAAATACAGCTGAGGCAAAGGCTTGCTTAAAAAAGGCGGTTGAGCTAAACCCTTCAAACAAAGAAGCGATCATGGAGTTAAAAAGCCTTGAGTAGTTTTGAAATTCAGATACGAGAAGAACTTGAAAGTTTATCTGCTGATGGGCTTTTGCGAACTGTTGATAGTATTGAAACAGGGTGTTTTTCTCAAATCACGATTGATGGGCAAACATTTCTAAATTTTTGCTCAAATAATTATCTTGCTCTAAATGGACATCCTTATATCGCAAATGCAATGAAAAAAGCAATTGATCTTTGGGGAACATCCTGTTCTGCATCAAGATTAATTGTTGGCAGTATTAAACTTTTTGAAGAGGCTGAAGAGCGCTTAGCTGGTTTTAAAAGAAAAGAAGCTGCTTTAATCTTCCCTTCAGGGTATCAAGCCAATGTCTCGGTTATTGCTACCCTGGCATCGTCTGAAGATAACATATTTAGTGATCAGCTAAATCATGCAAGCATTATTGATGGTTGTAAGTTAAGCAGGGCAAAATTATCTATTTATAGACATAGAGATGTAAACAACTTAGAAGATTTGTTAAAAAATTCAAAATCAAGAAGAAAGATTATCGTAACAGATGGTGTCTTTAGTATGGATGGTGATATTGCTCCTCTTAAAGAGATAAGCGAGCTTGCAGACAGGTACGATGCAGTAGTTATTGTTGATGATGCTCATGCAACAGGTGTTTTGGGAAAGGACGGTAAAGGCACATTAGAACTGTTTGACTTACAACAAAAGAAAAACATAATGGTGTTGGGTACAGGAGGGAAGGCCTTAGGCGTTGGTGGAGCATTTTTTTGTTGTCCTGACTATATAAAGCAGTATCTGATCAATAAATCGAGAGGTTTTATTTACACTACTGCCACTGTTCCTGCAATTCCCGCCGGGCTTATGGCTTCCTTGGATGTAATAGTTAATGAACCAGATAGACGAAAAAGACTACATGAGCTGTCTAATTATTTTCATCAGAGATTAAAGGCAGAAGGATTTATGACTTCCAAAACACCTTCCCATATATTGCCACTAATTAT
Source organism: Deltaproteobacteria bacterium (assembly GCA_037442505.1). Lineage (GTDB taxonomy): Bacteria > CALINM01 > CALINM01 > CALINM01 > CALINM01 > JBBIPZ01. The sequence goes on from JBBIPZ010000007.1 coordinate 28,243, forward strand.
TGGAGACAATCAAAAGGTAATAGATATGGCATTGATTCTAAGAAAAAACGGCATATATGTTAAACCTATTAGATTTCCTACCGTCCCAAAGGGCACCGAGCGAATAAGATTTAGCCTGACCTCACATCACACAAAAGAAGATGTTGATAAGGTTATTGACATAATAAAATCATATATTTTATTGCGTTAAAAGAGGTTGTTATGAATATTAGAGAGAAAGATAAAGCGTATCTATGGCATCCATTTACGCAAATGAGAGATTGGTTGAGTGAAGAACCACTTGTTATCGAAAGAGGTGTGGGTAACTATCTTATTGATGATAAAGGAAATAAATATCTCGATGGCGTTTCTTCATTATGGGTAACTGTTCATGGACATAATCATCCTAAGATTAATGAGGCGATAAAAAATCAACTTGACAAAATTGCACATTCTACAATGCTTGGGCTTACCAATCCCAAAGCGGTAGATTTGGCGGAAAAACTTATAAGTATAGTGCCTATGGGATTGAGAAGGGTGTTTTATTCCGACAACGGTTCCACATCAGTTGAGATTGCTTTAAAGATGGCTTTTCAGTATTTTCAACACAAAGGTAAGTTGTCCCGTACTAAATTTGCGTATCTAAGTAATGCCTATCATGGAGATACTATTGGAGCTGTGAGCGTAGGTGGGATAGAACTTTTTCACAGCACATTTAAGCCCTTACTTTTTGAAGGTTTCAAATTGCCATCACCTTATTGTTACCGTTGTGAGCTTGGTAAAGATAGAGAAAATTGCGGAAAAGACTGTTTGAAGAAAACTAAAGAGATACTTGAGAAAAACAGAGAAAAAATTGCAGCATTAATTATGGAGCCTCTTGTGCAGGGTGCTGCTGGAATGATAACACAGCCAGAAGGGTATCTAAGAGAAATAGCGGATATTTGTAAAGAAAACAATATACTATTGATACTCGATGAAGTTGCTACAGGCTTTGGTAGAACTGGCAAGATGTTTGCCTGCCAACACGAAGATGTTACGCCCGATTTCCTTTGTGTTTCTAAAGGTATAACAGGCGGTTATCTGCCACTTGCAGCTACCATAACGACAGAAGATGTCTTCAATGCGTTTTTAGGGGAATATAGCGAGTTTAAGACATTTTTTCATGGACATACATATACTGGAAACCCTTTAGCGTGCGCCGCAGCTATAGCAAATTTAGAGTTGTTCAACACTGAACACACTTTAGAAAAAATGCAGGATAACATATCGTTTTTTGCGAAAAAGTTGGAGATGTTTAAGTCATATAAATATGTTGGTGAAGTGAGACAGCGCGGATATATGGTTGGCATAGAGATCGTAAAAGACAAACGAACAAAAGAGATGTTTCCTGTAGAAGACAAAGTTTGTATAAAAATCTCTGCAAAGGCAAGGGATTTTAATATTATCACGCGCCCCTTGGGTAATGTTCTTGTAATGATGCCACCGCTTGGTATTACAAAACAGGAGATAGAAATTTTATGCGAAGGTATCTACAATAGTATGCTTATGATTCTGGAGAAAAGATGAGATACTTCGTTACTGGAACTGATACTGGTGTCGGCAAAACGTATGTTTTATCGTTAATTCTCAAATTTTTTATTGCAAACGGTTATTATCCATCTGTGATGAAACCTATAGAGACAGGATGTAGTACATATAAAGGCGAACTTATTCCAGAAGATGGTTTGCAGCTTTCTGATATTGTTAAAATGAGCAACCAGTTAGATAAGGTTGTGCCTTATAGATTTGAGACACCAGTAGCACCTTATGTTGCATCACTTTTAGAAAATAAAGAGATAGATTTAAATAACATAAAACAGCTTTCTGATAATCTCAAAGAGCCTTTATTTGTAGAAGGAGCTGGTGGACTAATGGTACCTATCAAGAGAAATTTTTTTATGATAGACCTTGTAAACTATTTAAATCTTGAAGTGATATTTATTTCTCCACTTCGCTTAGGAACAATAAATCAGACGCTGCTGAATATAGAAGCAATGGAAAGGCGTAACCTTAAGATAAAAGGCATAATTCTAAACGATACAGACGGTATAGTAACACCAGCAACAAGAACAAACCCTGAGGTATTAAAAGAGCTTCAACCTTATCCTGTAATTGCGGTTGTGCCTTACAAATGTTTAGCTTTACCTGATTTTTCTGCATTGTTGCGGTAATAAAAATAATTTCCTTTAAAAAAATATAATTTTCTTGTTGTGAAAATGGCTTCTTGACAATTCATCTTTTTTTGCTATTAATAACATTATGCATCTGGTAATAATTGGTTTAAGTGCCGCAGGTCTTACTGCTTTGGATACACTTGTAAAACATGCTAAGGACTGTAAAATAACAGTAGTTACAGAAGAACGATATGAACCATATTCACGCTGTCTTCTAACTAACTATCTTGGCACAGAAATTGGACTTGGTAACCTTTTTATTTCTAACTCATCATTGTATCCTGCTAATGTAAAATGTATTTTTGGTAAAAAAGTAGTTAGTATTGATAAAGATTCTAAAAAGCTGATACTGGGCGATGGTAGTTTTATTTTTTACGATAAGTTATTACTTGCTACTGGTGCTGAACCCATTAAACCAGCTTATGCACTTAAAGCTAAAAGAGTGTTTACGTTAAGACGCATTCAGGATGTTAGCAAAATTTGCGAAAAACTCAACGATAAGGCGATAGTATTGGGTGGTGGATTTGTAGGGATAAAAACCGCTTATGGGTTGCTTGAAAGGGATGTTAGGGTAAATCTTGTTATTTCATCTGCATATCCGTTATCAATGATACTTGATGAAGAATTGGGAAAGATTGTCGAAAGAGAGTTAAAGGATCTTGGAATATCGGTGTTTACAAATAGCGATGTTGTTGAAATTGCAAAAAAGCCCAATGGCATTTATGCTGTTTTATCGTCAAACAAAACATTAGAGAGCGATGTGGTCATTGTGGGAAAAGGCGTCACGCCAAGAATAGAACTTGCAGAATCTGCTGGTGTTGCGATTAATAAAGGAATCCTTGTAAACAGCTTTTTAGAGACATCAGTAAAAGATATCTTTGCTGCAGGGGATTGTGTTGAGGCATATGATATCACAAGGAAAGATAATTTTATTAACGCAATCTGGCCAAATGCTGTAGAACAGGGCTATTATGCCGCAATGAATATGTTAGGTAACTGCTTGAGTTATTCAGGCAGCATAGGTTGTAACAGTTTAAAGACTAAAACGTTTCATTTAATTACTGCAGGGATTCTAAAAGGTAAGGATGTAAAGACATATAGACATTATGTGGCATCAAAAAAACAGCTTCGTGAAGTTGCTTTTATTGATGACATACCAGTAGGAATGGCATTTTTAAATTCATTTGAAGACGCAGGTGTGCTAGTTAATTTGATTAAAAGGGGAGAGCCTATCAATTGTTTTCCCGAACAGTTAGTTAACGGAGAATATAATTTACTGCAAAACTTATTTTAGAGGTGATTTTTATGAAAACAGTTATAGTTAAACCCGAACGTTGTTTAGGTTGTTTGCAGTGCAGATTTGCATGTGCAGTGGCACATTCAAGGTCGAAGGATAGCTACACAGCTATCCGAGAAACACCTTTATCAAAACCAAGAATTCATATCGGACTTTTTAAAAACGCATCTCCCTTCCCAAACAAGTGTCGTCATTGTGATCCGGCACCATGTGAGAGGGCTTGTATAACAAGGGCAATTTATCGTAACGAAGAGAAAAATATTGTCCTTATAGATCCTACACGCTGTATCAATTGTGGTATGTGTGCAATGGCATGCCCATTTGGTGTTGTGAGGTATCATGTCCAATTTAACAACAAGCTTGCTGCGCATAAGTGTGATCAATGTATTTTGAGACAAAGCGAAGGAAATGTGCCAGCTTGTGTAGAATCCTGCAAGGTAGGAGCGCTCGTATTTGGTGAAATTAATCATGAAATGGATAAAGAAACTGCTAAAGTTGCAGAACTTGTATGGTTAGGCATCCGTGATAAAACTGAAAAAAGTGATGATGGCTTTAACACTTTAAAAGATTATAAAGCAAAATTAATTGAGATTGCCAGAAGGAGGTAGAGCACATGAAAGACTATAAAGATTACAGTATATGTAGTGATGCTCAACTGATGCTTAAAAAGGCAGAAACGGATAATGTAGAAACAGTCTGGGACAGACACAAAAAACAACAACCTCATTGTGGATATTGTGAATTGGGGCTTTCTTGTAGAATATGTGCTATGGGACCGTGTAGAATTGACCCTTTTGGCGAAGGTCCACAAAAAGGTGTCTGTGGTGCAGATGCTGATATAATGGTTTCAAGAAACCTTGCGAGGATGATAGCTGCGGGTTCGGCATCTCATTCTGACCATGGAAGAGATCTTGTAGAAGTGTTATATAAAATTGGTGAAGGTAAGACTTCAGGTTATACAATTAAAGACGCCCAAAAGTTGAAAACGGTAGCTAAAGAGTATGGCATTGACGTGTCTGGTAAAGATGAAAAAAGTATTGCAAAAGAATTGGCGTTAGCAATGATGGAAGATTATGGGATGAAGAAAGAAGCGATTACTTTTATTTCGAGAGCTCCTGCGAAGAGGGTAGAACTCTGGAGAAAATTACGCGTTCTTCCGAGGGGAATAGATAGGGAAACATCTGAAATGATGCATCGAACACATATGGGGGTGGATAATGATTATGTGTCTATCCTTTTACAGGCAGTGAGAAATAGTCTTTCTGATGGATATGGCGGTTCAATGATAGGAACAGAAGTTTCTGATATCATTTTTGGTACTCCCAGACCCGCTTTTTCTTCTGTAAATTTGGGCGTGCTAAAAGAAGATATGGTTAATATACTTGTCCATGGACATAATCCCGTTGTTTCAGAGATGGTTTTTCTTGCTGTTAACGACCCTGCTATGATTGATGAAGCAAAGAAGGTAGGTGCAAATGGTATTAATCTTGCTGGACTTTGTTGTACAGGCAACGAATTAATGATGAGAAAGCAGGTGCCGATGGCTGGTAATCATTTGATGACGGAGCTAACAATGGTTACAGGTGTTGTTGAGGCAATAATTGTTGACTATCAATGTATAATGCCAGCACTTGGAGATGTTGCAAAGTGTTATCACACAAAGCTCTTTTCTACATCTGATAAAGCTAAATTTCCTTTTATGGAACATATTGAGTTTAATCCTGAAAATGCAAAAGAACAGGCTTATAAAATTGTTAGCATTGCTATACAAAACTTTAAAAATAGACGAAAAGATCGCATTAACATACCTGTTAGTCCTGTAAAATCAATGACTGGTTTTTCAGTAGAGTCTATCGTAGAGGCTTTGGGTGGTTCTTTAACACCGTTGATAGAAGCAATCAAAGCAGGCAAGATTAAAGGGGCAGTTGGTGTAGTTGGTTGTAACAATCCAAAAGTGAAACAGGACTATGGGCATGTTGAGCTTATTAAGAAACTGATTGCAAATGATATTCTTGTTTTGACAACTGGTTGTGCAAATGTCGCAGCAGGCAAGGCAGGATTACAGTTGCCAGAGGCTAAAGAAATAGCTGGATCAGGTTTAAAAGAAATATGTGGTGCACTGGGAATCCCCCCTTCTTTACACGTTGGTTCTTGTGTAGATAATTCTCGTATTCTTGTTATAGCATGTGCATTGGCAAATGCCTTAGGTGTTGATGTCTCTGATCTGCCGCTTGCTGGTGCTGCTCCAGAGTGGTATTCAGAGAAGGCTGTGGCGATAGGTTTTTATGTGATGGCTACTGGAATATTTACAGTTTTAGGAGTAATGCCGCCAATACTTGGCAGTAAAAATATTACTAATCTTGCTATCAATGGACTAAAGGATGTTTTTGGAGCAGCATTTGCTGTTGAGCCAGACCCATTGAAAGCTGCGGATTTAATTATTGAACATATAAACCAGAAAAGGAAAAAGTTAGGAATCTAAAGATATAAATTGGAGGTTATTTATGAAGGTTTTGATACCGTTTTATTCTATGTATGGACATGTGTACAGATTGGCAGAAGCAGTGGCAGAAGGTGTTAGAGATGTTGAGGGAGCAGAAGCTATTTTACGACAGGTGCCTGAAACACTTCCTTTTGAAGTGCTTCAAAAAATGAACGCAGTCGAAGCAAAAAAGAGATTTGAACATATTCCTGTTTGTACTGTTGAAGAGTTAGCAGAAGCAGACGCAATAATTTTTGGAACTCCTACAAGATTTGGGAATATGTGTGGGCAGATGAGACAGTTTTTAGATGCTACAGGACAGTTATGGCAGAAAGGTGCATTGGTTGGAAAAGTAGGAAGCGTTTTTGTCTCCACTGCGACACAGCATGGTGGACAGGAATCAACCATATTAAGTTTTCACATAACCTTGTTGCATCATGGAATGGTGATTGTTGGTTTGCCGTATGCTTTTCAAGCACAGATGCGAATAGATGAAGTGATTGGTTGTTCACCTTATGGTGCATCTACAATTGCTGGTGGGATGGGAGAACGTTTGCCAGGTGAAACAGAACTTTTAGGAGCTAAGTTTCAGGGAAAACATGTTGCTACAATTGCTAAAAAACTGTTGAAGTAAAACAAATATTACTTGAAATTATTATACATTTATTTGACAATGGATTTATAAAAGTTAGGAGGACTTTTGATGCGATATTTAAAAGTGCTAAGTATTTTCTTTTGTGCTTTTATGGTAGTTGGTTGTGTGAGTTCAGGCACATATAAGGCTTGTTTATCCGATGTTGATGCCCTAAAAGGTGACAAAGCGAAGTTAGAGGATTTACTAAAAACGAAAGACGCACAGTTGGAAGCATTGAGGGCTGAAAAGTCAAAATTAGAGGTAGATATTGCCGATAAATATAAGCAGAATAATCTACTTAAAGAAAAGATAACCAATTTAGAAAAAGATATAAAAAATAAGGAAACTGAAAAAAAGGCTCTCGAAGAAAAAAATGCTAAACTTGAAAAAGATTACAATGAGTTGGTTACAGAAAACTCTGACTTAAGAAAAACGTTATCTTCAAGCAAAGATGAGCTTACAAAAAATGTGTCGGAGCTTCAAACTAAGCTAAAAGAGAGAGAATCAAGAGTTTCTTTGTTAGAAGAGGATGTGCTCACTAAGAGCGGACAGATCGCAACGTTAAAGGATGAAATCAGAAAGAATAAAGAACAGATAACCGCATTGGTAGCAAGTATTAAGGAAAAAGAGGAACAAAAATCTTCTTTAGAAAAACAACTTCTTGAAAAAGACGAGCAGATAAAAAAAATGGAAAAAGATCTGGCTTCAAAAGATATTATGATAAATGACCTAAAAAATGAGATAAAAGCCCTTTCAACAGATAGAGCTAAAGTATTGGAGGAAAAAGAAAGGGCAATAGCTGAGCTTAAAAAGACTCACGACAAATTAATTGTAGAACTAAGCGAAGAGATTAAAAAAGGTGAAATAGAGGTTACTCAGTTGCGAGACAAACTCACTTTACAGATGGTTGAAAAAATTCTTTTTGATTCTGGCAGCGCAGAAATAAAAGGTAGTGGCAAAAAGGTGCTTGACCGTGTTGCAGAAATTTTGAAAAAGGTTAACGATAGACAGATCAGGATAGAAGGACACACAGACAACAAACCCATTGGCGCTAAGATTGCAAAGAAGTTTCCAACAAACTGGGAGCTTTCTACCGCAAGGGCCACAAATGTGGTGAGATATCTTAAAGAAAAAGGTGGTATTGATCCCAGATACTTGAGTGCAGCTGGGTATGCGGAGTATAAACCAGTTGATACTAATGATACTGAAGAAGGTAGGGCTAAAAATAGAAGAATAGAAATCGTTCTGATACCCATTGAGTTAGAGACAACCAAGGTAATGACGACAAAATAGCTTTTCTTAAAGAGGACGTGAAATATCGTCCTCTCTTTTACTCATTAACTTAAAAATGTCAGAAAAATTATCAAATTTTTTTATTGCAATTATCGTTATAGCGATGGTGATATGGGGAGGCAGTTGGGTTTCTGCAAAGGCTATCGCCGGTAGTTATGACGCCAATATATTAACCTTCTTGAGGTTTTTCGTCAGTGCAATTTCGTTTATACCAATCATCGTCTCAATGAGGCTAAATATTTTGTTAGATAAACACAGTTTAAAGTATGTTGTCATTGGTTCAGTTTCTATGGGGCTTTATTTCTATGTTTTTTTTAAAGGGCTCGAAACTGGGTATGCCAGTGTAGCAGGTGTTTTTGTAACATCATTAATTCCTATATTTACATTGTTGCTATCAAAAATTTTTTTTAAAAGCAAATTTAGAACAATTGATTATATCGGCATTTCATTAGGGTTTATAGGTGGCGCTGTTATTATGAAGTTCTGGCAGTTAAATTTTGTTAATATTGTTAAATCTGGAAACATTTATTTTCTTTTTTGTCCCGTTTTATGGGCTATAGTTACAATATGTAGCGAAAAGTCTGCTGAAAAAATATCTCCGATAATCTTTAGTTTCTACTGTTATTTAACTTCATCTTTGATATTTTTCATTTTATCAATTGATAAGCAGATGATATCCGTTTGTAATGGTGGTTTAAAATTATGGTTAAATATAATCTATCTTTCTATAATATCGAGCACTTTAGCAACCACTGCATATTTTTATGCTACAAAGAAAATATCTTCTTATCGTGCAAGTTCTTTTGCTTTTATTGTTCCTGTTAGTAGCCTGATACTCAGTATATTGTTTCTTGGAGAAAAGCCTGGTGCAACAACCATATCTGGTGGCTTAATTTCGATTCTGGCAACCTATATTATAAACTCAAAATAAAAAATAGTTTAGGGTTGTCTTTATTCTCAACATAGAGAGCTTTTAAAAAGTTCTCTTAATCTTAAGTTTCTCCACTGGTTACAAAAAAAACAAAACATCATTTTATTGTTGACAAGATATTTTTTATTATGTATTATTTAACCATACAATATTTCCCCCCCCAAAGGAAGGCATAGCCTTCCTATTTTTTTTCAAACATTTTTATAAAATCATCAGGTTGACAATTTTGCAAAAATGTTGTTTATTTATCATAAAGTAGAAGTAATATATAACAGTGAGGTAAAGTATGGAAAAGATACTTGTAAGAACCACCAGAAGATTTGAGATTGTTGATTTAACAAGTCATGTTATGTCTATTGTATCAAAAAGTAGCATAGCTGACGGATTATGTGTTGTGTTTTGTCCGCATACAACAGCTGCAGTTGCCGTAAACGAAAATGCAGATCCTACTGTAAAGCAAGATATCATATCAAAATTGGCTGAGTTGGTTCCGCAAAATGGAAACTATAGACATTTAGAAAAAAACTCTGATGCACATATCAAAAACGTTCTTGTTGGTCCTTCTTTAACTTTTATAGTAGAAAACGGTAAGATCGAGTTAGGAACCTGGCAGGGTATATTTTTTATAGAAAGTGATGGACCAAGAAATCGAGAAGTGTGGGTAAAGGTTGTAGGAAAGTAGCCAACATCTAAGAAAGGAGAAATTGATGGATCTAAAACAACAGCTTGAGCAAGAAATGAAAGAGGCTTTAAAGGCGAGAGATACTTTTAAGCTTAACGTTATACGCTTTCTTTTAGCCCAGATAAAAAATAAAGAAATTGATTTGAGAAAACCTCTTAGCAATGAAGATATTTATAAAATAATACAGACACTTGTTAAACAGCGAAAAGAAAGTATCTCATTCTCTGAAAAGGCTGGCAGGACCGACCTTGTTGAAAAGGAGAAGGCAGAATTGAGTTTATTAGAAGCTTATCTTCCTAAGTCTTTGACAGAAGAAGAGATTAAAACAATCATAACAGATGTTATAAAAGAACTAAACGCTACTCAAAAAGATTTTGGTAAAGTGATGAAGGCACTAATGCCTAAAATTGCTGGTAGGGCAGATGGTGCAAAAGTAAATGAGCTTGTAAAAAAGCTTCTTGCTTAATTATTGTTTTTAAAAACTTCTTAAATGAGATATTCTCGCACTGCTATAAGAGAGCTATTTAACATAGTTGATTACGTTTCTCGTTACGTTAATCTTAAAAAAAGGGGTAAGAACTATGTTGGGCTCTGTCCGTTTCATCAAGAAAAGACACCTTCTTTTTCTGTCAGTGAAGATAAGCAGATATTTCATTGTTTTGGGTGTGGTATAGGGGGTGATTTAGTTCAGTTTCTAACAAGTTATCTGAAGACCGATATATACGATGTGTTGACCCTTTTAGAGAACGAAAGAGGTGTTAAATTAATCGAAAGAGACAAAGATTATGAAAAACGTCAAAACACTATAAATAAAATTTTAGCAATCAATAAAAAAGCTCTCGGTTTTTTTGTGAATAATCTTTTTAAAACAATAGATGGAGGAGATGCTCTCAAGTATCTGAATAAAAGGGGTATAAATCTTAATACCGTTAAAAAGTTCCAGTTAGGTTTTGGTGGAAAAAGATGGGACGCTTTGGCTAACGAACTATTTAGAGCTGGTTTTAAAGAAGAAGAGATAGCAAAATCTGGTCTGGTAGTTTTTAACCAGACAGGTCGTCGAGATTTTTTTAGAAACAGATTGATTTTTCCAATTATTAATCAAAAAGGTGATATTATAGCATTTGGAGGAAGGGCGTTAGATGATAGTTTGCCAAAATATATAAATTCACCAGAAAGTGCGGTGTTTTCAAAAAGAAAGAATTTATACGGTATAAATGTTGCTAAAGAAAACATAGTGTTAGATAAGACGGTTTTAATTGTTGAAGGTTACATTGATTGCATTTCTATGCATGAAGCAGGTTATGAAAATACTGTTGCAACGTTGGGAACGGCATTAACTGAGGAGCAGATTAAATACTTAAAAGGTTTTGCTGAACATTTCTATCTGATTTATGATGGAGATGAGGCAGGCAATAAGGCTGCCATTAAAGCCGTTGAGAGTTTTTTAAATTTAGGAATATCTCCTAATGTGGTAACATTACCAGCTGGCGAAGATCCTGATAGTCTTATTACGAGTGGAAAAATAGATGTTTTAGATGAAGCTGTTTCTAATTCTAAAAAAGGTATTGACTTTTTGGTGTCATTGTATAAAAATAAATACTCACTCCAGACTTCTGAAGGCTTGAGAAGTTTTATTTATTCCTTAGGTGCGCACGTGCGAAATATCGAAAATCCAATTGAGAAAGAGATTATTTTGAGAGAAATCTCGGAGATAACAGGTATTAAAGCTGAAAAAATTTCTCAAGTTTTTATCCCCGGCAATGCTGTAAAACATCTGCAGATAAACAAAGAGACAAATGAAGTTTCCTATGCAGACACAATCGTATCTTTCCTATTGAATAAACCAGATTACAATGATTATATTGATAATGACGTTTTATCAGAATTACCTGAAGATTATAAAGAAGTAATAAACAAGGTAGTTAAGGCGGATAGACATGATGAACTTTCAGAAAATGCGAAAAAATTATACTCTAAATTGGCTATATTGAACGTTGATAATCAGCAAGTAAATGAAGATGCATTTTTTGACACAATCAGGTTTATCAAACGAAAAAAGATTAAAGAAGAAAAAGAGAAAATAAACGAGCTGATAAAGGCTGAAGAAAGTGGTGCTTCACCGGATTTTAAGAAAATATTTATGTTGCAAGAAGAGAAAAAGAAACTAACACAGCTTGAACAGAGACTTTTAAAAAGGAGTAATATAGGTTATGAGGTCTAAAAAAAGTATCAGGGAAGAAGTTGCCGTTGAGGAGATGCTTGCCAAAGGCAAAAAAAAGGGTTTTTTAACTTATGACGAATTAAATGACATGATTCCTGAAGATTTTAATACTGAAAATATCGATGAAGTTATATCAATCTTTGATGAGATGGAAATACCTCTCGTTGATGGTATTCAAAGTGTTCCTTCTACGCGTATTTATGAAGAAGAGGAACATGAAGAGTTTGACGAGCTCGAAGATGAACTTAAAAAGGTGAGTGATCCAGTAAGGCTTTATCTAAAAGAGATGGGGTCTGTTAATCTGCTTGATCGTGAAGGCGAGATCGAGTTAGCTAAAAAAATTGAAGAGGGAAATGACAGTATTATTCGCGCAATAATTTCTTATGTGCCTGTTTTTGAAGAATTTTTAAGTTATGGCAAAAAGCTGGATGACCCTGAATTTGACATAAGCGAAATTACAAAAGAAGTTGAGGAAGATACTTACGAAGATGAAGAGAGAGAGTTAACAATTGTCAGCACCCTAAAAGAATTTTTCGATAATTTGAATAAGAAGTATGCTGAGCTAAGAAAACTCAAATCAAATAAGAACGCCAGAAACGATAAAAAGATAAAAAAGGTTGAAGACGAAATTGTTCAGATTATTAAAAGCATTAGTATTAATGAAAGTTTAATTGATAAGTTCAGGACAAAGATGCAATATGATTACGATGAAAATTTTGGAAATATAATTAAAAATATTGTTTCAGACGTGCAAGAAAAGCTTGAATTATCATACAAAAAGGCGGAAGAGATCGTTTCATTGCTATTGTCAAATGAGAATGTGTCTCCTAAAAAAGTTGGTTTAACAAAAGAAAAACTTACTAAGATAGAAAAAATTGTAAAGGCAAAGGCGACTGTATTAGCTAAAAATGAAAAAAAATTGGATATATCTGAGAAGAGACTGGCAGAACTGTTAAATCAATTAAAAGAGGGTGATAGGAAAAAGAGAGATGCAAAAAATCAGTTAGTTAACGCTAACCTTCGCTTGGTGGTGAGTATTGCAAAAAAATATACAAACAGAGGTTTGCAGTTTCTGGATCTGATACAGGAAGGCAATATTGGGTTAATGAAGGCGGTTGATAAGTTTGAGTACAAAAGGGGATATAAGTTTAGTACCTATGCAACATGGTGGATCAGGCAGGCGATAACAAGGGCAATAGCCGATCAGGCAAGGACTATAAGAATTCCTGTTCATATGATCGAAACTATCAATAAGCTTATCAGGGAGTCAAGGGCTCTTGTTCAGGAGTTAGGCAGGGAACCAAATGCAGAAGAGATTGCCGAAAGGACTGAACTGCCCGTTGAAAAGGTAAGAAAGATTTTAAAAATTGCGAAAGAGCCTATCTCTCTTGAAACACCTATTGGAGAAGAAGAAGACAGTCATTTAGGAGATTTTATTGAAGACAAAAAGACTTTATCGCCTGTAGAAGCCGTAGTACAAAGCAATTTACAAGATGTTGTTGCAAATGTTTTATCAACATTAACTTCACGTGAGGAAAAGGTTATAAGACTAAGATTTGGTATTGGCGAAAAATATGATCACACTCTTGAAGAAGTAGGTCAGGCTTTTAACGTCACAAGAGAAAGGATCAGGCAGATAGAAGGTAAGGCTTTGAGGAAATTGCGTCATCCTATCAGAGCGAAGAAACTTAAGAGTTTTGTCGAATAAAATCAGAGGAGGGTGGTTATGGAAATTTCTGTTTACTACAACAATTTGAATTCAAGTGATGCAATCAAAAGTTATGTTGAAAACAAGATTGGCAAAGTTAAAAAGTATTTAGATGAGCCTATCAATGCTCAGGTGACACTGTCAGTTGAGAAACTTAATCACATCGTAAAAGTAAATTTGAATGCACATGGTTATGTTATTCATGTTGAAGAGAAGGATACTAATCTTTATTCTGCAATTGATTTAGTTGCAGACACATTAGAAAGAAAAATCAAAAAGTATTTAGAAAGAATAAAAAAAGATAAAAATAATAAGAAAAAATCTGCAGAAAAAACAATTTTAGGAAAGGAAGAGGTGTTTTCTCTTTCAGAAGAAGCCTCCGAAGAGAAGAAAATAATCAAAGTGAAAAATTATGAAATCAAAATGATGGACACAGAAGAAGCAGCTATGCAAATGGATCTATTAAATAGGGATTTTCTTGTTTACATAAGTAACGAATCAGATGCAGTAAGCGTAATTTACAAGAGAAAAGATGGTAATTATGGTTTGATAGAGGCTAAGGTAAAGTGATAAAAATACAAAAAAACGTTTTTAAATTTTACGAAGATACCCCCTCCACAAGAGGGGGTATTTTATATTAAGGTCTATGGATTTTTTTCTGATATCTGGAGTTTCTGGCTCTGGCAAGACAGTCTTTCTAAAGGCACTCGAAGATTCAGGTTTTTTTTGCGTGGATAACCTGCCTATTCCTTTATTAATTGATTTTCTTGAAGTAATGCGTTCATCAGAAGAATTAACAAAAGTGGCGGTTGTAATAGATATTAGAGAAAAAAGTTTTTTAAAACAAACAACAAATCTGATAGAAAAGATTCAAAGCTTACCTTATGTTAATCTAAAAATTGTTTTTCTTGATGCAAGGGATGAGATTCTGGAAAGAAGGTATAATGAGACACGAAGAAAACATCCCATCGATATCTACAATTTAGAGCAAAGCTTTGAAGAAGAGCGCAAGCAACTAAATGTATTTAAGGAAAAGGCAGACTTTATTATCGATACAAGTAGCTACAATAACTATGATTTAAGAAAGAAAGCGCTAGAAATTGCCTCAGGCAAAATACGAAAATCCAGAGTATCTATAAAAATTACCAGTTTTGGATACAAGTTTGGGGTCCCAAGTGATGTAGATATAATGTTTGATATGAGGTTTATAGCCAATCCTTATTATATACCAAGTTTAAAAGATAAAACGGGCAAGGATTTTGAAGTAAAAAAATTTATAAAATCGGACCGCGTTTCTGTTGAGTTTATAAAAATGGCGAGGAAACTGCTTTTATTCATAATAGAAAATTTTGAAAAACAGGGAAAAAACTTTATATCAATTGCATTTGGATGTACTGGTGGCAGACACCGTTCTGTTTATATGGCAGAGGTGTTTTATAAAATAATCCGCAATAAATTTCCTGACACACATATCTTACACAGAGATATAGGAAGGTAACAATTTAACGTTCCCCTTTTTTTTGTTTTACTTGTTAAAACAAAATATGGGTTACAAACTGAGTCTATTTTTGCTATAATGATAATTTGAATTTTTCAAGGAGGAGTTAATTGGATAAGCTTAGTTTCGCACAAAACGAGATAAAAGTTAATATCGAAGACGAAGTTAAACAATCGTACTTAGATTATGCGATGAGTGTTATAGTGGGTAGAGCATTACCTGATGCGCGTGATGGTCTAAAACCTGTACATAGAAGGATTTTGTATGCAATGTACGACATGGGCAACGAGTGGAATAAACCTTACAAAAAATCAGCCCGAATAGTTGGAGATGTTATAGGTAAGTATCACCCACATGGCGATGCTGCTGTATATGATGCAATTGTCAGGATGGCACAAGATTTTTCTTTGAGAATGCCATTGGTGGACGGGCAGGGAAACTTTGGTTCTATTGACGGCGATCCACCAGCAGCAATGCGTTATACTGAAATTAGAATGAAGCAGCTTGCTGGTGAACTTTTAGCAGATATAGATAAAGATACGGTTGATTTTATTCCAAACTATGATGGTTCTTTATCCGAACCAGTTGTTTTGCCAGCAAAGTTGCCTAACCTGCTAATAAATGGTTCTTCAGGTATTGCAGTAGGTATGGCGACAAACATTCCGACTCACAATTTAAGAGAATGCATAAATGCTGTCATTTATATGATAGACAATCCCGATTGTGAAATTGAAGATATTATTAGAATTATACCGGGTCCAGATTTTCCAACCGGTGCATATATTCACGGAAGGGACGAGATTGTCAAGGCTTATAAGACGGGAAAAGGCATAATTAGGATACGAGGCAAGGCAGAAGAAGAGTTGTTAAAGGGTGATAAGCACGCAATTGTAATCACTGAAATACCTTATATGGTAAACAAAGCGGAAATGATAAAGAATATAGCTGAGCTTGTCAGGGATAAAAAATTAGAAGGTATTTCAGAAATAAGAGATGAATCTGATAAAGATGGAATAAGGGTTGTAATAGAGTTAAAAAGGGATGCAAATGGACAGGTGTTACTTAACAATTTGTATAAATTAACAAGGTTAGAGGAATCTTTTGCTATAAACATGGTGGCGATAGTAAAAGGTCAGCCTCGCTTGCTTAACTTAAAAGAAATTCTGGAAATATTCATTTCACATAGAAAAGAAGTGGTCATACGTAGAACAAAATTTGAACTTGCGGATGCGAGAAAAAGGGCACATATTTTAGAAGGACTTAAGAAGGCGATTGATAACTTAGACCTCACAATTAAACTAATTAGAGAGTCAAAGTCACCAAAAGAGGCTAAAGAGTCTTTGATCCTTAACCTTGATATAACTGACGTACAGGCACAAGCTATTATAGATATGAAGCTGGCAAGACTTACAGGGCTTGAGAGAGAAAAGATAGTCGAAGAGTTTATAAATATTATGAAGCTTATAGATGAATTGGAGTCTATTTTAAGAGAAGAAAGAAAGGTTTTTGATATTATCAAGAAAGAGTTAGAAGAGATAAAAAATAAGTATGGCGATGAAAGAAGAACAGAAATCGTTTCTTCTGGTGTAGATATTAACAAGGAAGACCTTATCGAAAGAGAAGACGTTGTAATCACACTTACTCATAAGGGCTTTATAAAAAGAACCCCGGTAACCGAATACAGCACACAGAAAAGAGGTGGTAAAGGTAAAACAGCAATAAATTTAAGAGAAAAAGATTTTATAATAGATCTCTTTATTTCTTCAACTCACGATTATGTTCTGGCATTTACTTCTTTAGGCCGTATGTATTCTATAAAGGCTTATGAGTTTCCGGAGGCTGGCAGGAATGCCTATGGAAAAATTATTACTAACTTTTTCCAGTTGAAAGAAAACGAAAAAGTTACAAACTTAATAGCTGTCAGTGATTTTGACGTTGATAAAGACCTGTTTTTTGCAACTGAAAAGGGTGTTGTAAAAAGAACACAGTTGAGTTTTTTTAAGAACATCAGAAAAACGGGTATCAACGCTATTAACCTGCCAGAAGATGATTTTCTCATATCTGCAAATATCGTTGATAGTGAAGACCATGTGATACTTTCTTCACGAAAAGGCAAAAGTATAAGATTTCCTATTAGTGATGTTAGAAGGGTAGGAAGGGCAGCGTATGGTGTTACAGGAATGAGTTTAGAGAAGGACGATAAGGTGGTGGCAATGGATGTGATTAAAGAAAAAACGGGAAGTTTATTAACAGTTACTACCTTGGGTTATGGCAAACAAACAGAAATTAGCGAGTATCGTTTACAAAGTAGAGGCGGCAAAGGTATATTTACCATTAAGCTTAGCCAGAAAATTGGGGAAGTGCTGGGTGTCTTAAAAACCAATCCAGATGATGAAGTGCTTTTGATTTCAAGTTCGGGCAATATGATAAGGCTAGCCGTAAAAAATATTCCTGAATATTCGAGACAGAGTCAGGGTGTAAGGCTAATTAATCTTGCAGAAGGTGAGCAGATTGTAGCAGTTGCAAAATTTGTAGAAAAGGAGAATGGAGATGAACAAGAGCCAGAAAGTACAATACTATAAGTATCTTTTAATCGTTTTTTCGATATTATTGTTGTTTGGATGTGCGGAGAGAAAAGCAAAATCAAATTACAAGGTGGCTGAGGAGTTGTTCAAAGGTGGTAGCTATAAGGATGCTGCAACAAAGTATATAGAGGTTATCAAATATGAAAAAGATATTCCGGAAGTTGAGGATTCTTATTACAAGTTAGGAATTATCTATTCAAAGTATCTCGATGATCCAGCTTCTGCAATCTTTTATTTAGAAGAACTGATTAAGCGATTTCCAAAGGCTAATAAGATGGCTCAAGCAAGGAAGGAGATTGGTTATAGTTATCTTTATAAATTAAATAAGCCGGACAAGGCAGTTATCGAGTTTGAAACAATCGAAAAAAACTTTCCATCTGTTAGCTTTCTTGACGAGGTAGTTTATTTAAAAGGACAAGCATATCTTGCTCAGAAAAAGTTTGACCTGGCTGAAAAAACTTACGGTAACTTTACTGTAGTATTTAAAAACTCAAAATATTCAGAAGAAGTGGAATATAAATTAGGCTTGATAAAATTAAATCTCGGCAAAGATAAAGAGGCGAATGATCTTTTAAGACAGTTTATAGAAAAATATCCTCAATCTTCTTATATACTACTTGCTAAGTTTGACTTAGGCAATTCATACGAAAATTTGGGAGATTTAAAAAAGGCTTTAGAAGTATACAAGAGTATCGGTGGTGATTATCCAAATCAAGAAGCTTTACATACCAAGATTTCGAAGTTAGAAGAAAGATTAAAGAAAAAATCTAAGGCAGCTATTACAAGGACACCAGCATCTATTAAAAAGGCGAGAACCAATGCAGCTACCAGGAAGGTTCAGCCTAAAAAGAGTGCAGAGAAAAATAATACAAAAAAGCGTGCAAAGAAGAATAATACAAAAAAGACGTCAAAAAAGAAAAAGTGAAAATTACAGTCATTACTTGTGGACGAGAAAAAGAAAAAGATTTTAAAGAGTATGAAGAAGATCTGAAAAAGAGAATTTCACCTTTTGCAAAACTTTTTTTGATATACGTCACGAAGGAAGCAGATTTTCAAAAATATATACCAATAGATAGTAATTTTTTCTATCTACTTGATGCTAAAGGTAAAGAAGTTGATTCAAACGAGTTTTCAAAGCTTTTGGATAAAAGTGAAATAACTTTTCTTATTGGACCTCCGGATGGCTTTAGCCAGACATTTAAAGAAAAATTTAAAGATAGTGCATTGCCATTATCACTTTCTCGTCTAACCTTTCCTCATCGTCTTTGCAAGCTAATATTGTTAGAGCAGATATATAGAGGATTTTGTATCCAGAAAAATCTTCCTTATGCAAAATAAAATTATTGGAAATGATTTAAAATTTTCTATCAGTTTAATAACTTACCGCTATGTTGCCATGGATGTATTCCAGAGTAAGATACCTTTTAGAAAAATATCAAGCTGGAGAAGTTTAATCGTTGTTTTTTATCTTTTATAAATTTTGTTTTATTGCAATCCCAAGTAAAACTCGCATTTTCTTTTCATTAAGTATAGATAAAGCATTGTTGAAAATCTTGGCTGCGTCTCTATTTTTAAAAATTGGGTTCAAAAATGCCTTTGTTTGAAGTAGTTTATTATAAAAGTTTATTGAATTTTCTGAATCATCTTCTAAATGGGTAACCTTAAAGTTAAAGCTATTCAGTATCTTGACAAAAGTAGCAAAACTACACAACTGGCTTTCCATCTCATTATCACCCCATGGCAAGGGTAGAGAGATTTTAAAAGTTTCATCTGATAAAAACCATTCGTGGAACACAATTTTCCCGTTATCTTTTAACACCCTTGATATCTCTGATATCAAACTGTTTTTATCTAAAATATTCATATTTACATGCTGGAGCCACACTATCTCGAACGTGTTGCTTTTTAAAGGGCATAAAATTGCGTCTCCGTTTACAAAAAAAAGCCTGGTTTTATCAATCTTGCAAAGTTGAGATAATTTTTTCCCTGTCAAGCTGTATTCATGAGATAGGTCAAGATTAACCACCGCAACATTAAATTTGTTGACAAGGAAACGAGCAACCCCTCCAATACCACCACCTAATTCTAATACGTGTTCATAACCTGTGAAAGCTGCCATACGTGAAAGTTTTTCAGTTGCTTTGAGTCCGCCTGCATGAATCTGGTCAAATCTATTTAAGATTTCCGTTGTAATATTTTCAATTTTTTGTGATTTTAGTAACTTTTGATAATCTTCAAACAGCGTTGAATTGTTAGACCGGATATTTACCATTTGCTTAATAATAAAAAAATCAGAATATAAAGTCAAAGAAAAGAATTCTTAGAACTTTTTTAGATTTTGACACATCCTTTTTTTATGCTAATTTTACCTTAGATTAAAAATGCTTCACCAAACTCTTGTGTATGTTTTGTTTTTTTCTCAGGCTTCTCCGGACTTATTTATGAGTTGCTCTGGACTAATTATCTAAAGATGTTCCTTGGGCATTCTGCTTATGCTCAGTCTTTAGTTTTATGTATTTTTATGTGAGGAAATGGCTTTAGGCTCATATCTGGCTGTTTTTTTTCTAAAAAAATCAAAAAACCACTTTTAATATATGGAATAATAGAGTTCGTAATTGGAGCTTTTGCTCTTGTTTTTCACCTAATTTTCAAGACAATGTTAGATTTTTCATATGATATTGCAATTCCGTCAATCGATAACAGTTTTTGGATTGTAGTTTATAAAATAACCATGTCATCGTTAATAATTTTTCTACAAACAGTGTTTTTGGGAATGAAGTTTCCACTATTGAGTTGTATTATCTACACAAAAGGTTATGGAGAAAGGGCAGTGGGTTTCACCTATGCTGCAAATACTATTGGGGCTATTTTAGGCGTAATCTTTGCTGTTCATATAGGTTTTACTTTTCTTGGCCTAAAAAATTTGTTGTTTCTTGGTATTATACTTGACATATCTTTAGGGGTAATTCTTTTTTTCAATATACAGCGAGAAAAGAAGCCAGTTTTTTCACCCAAATTAATTTCAGTTTCAAGTTGTTCTTTAATTATTATCAGCTTTACGTTTTTAAATCTTGATAAATATAAACTTGCATCTGGTGTTTGCAGAGAAGGTGTGATATTTACCACAAAGGATTACCATTTAAATTACTATAAAGATGGTAAGATAGCGAGTATCAGTGTTGTTGGAGATGGACAATATGTTAGTATAAGGACGAATGGTAAATCTGATTCTGCGATTGCATTGAGTGAGGCAATTTTTCCTTCTGCTGATGAATTTACATCATCTTTAGCTGCATTGATCCCATACTTTTACAAACAAGATGCAAAAAATGTAGCAGTTATTGGCTTGGGAACTGGTCTAACATCACATGTTGCCTTACTTAATCCTAAAGTATCAAAAGTTGATAGCGATTTTCATCCAATTATTGAAAGAAATGGTCCTAAGTTAAGATTTTATGGAGCAGTGGCAAGGGAGATTTTAGAACTAAATACGGGCAGTTTGCCAATTCTGGAACTGTTATTTAATGATAGCGAAAGTATTGTTAATGATATAACTCATACTCCATATTATCAGAAATCTTTCCAAGTTTCGTTAGCCACCAAGGCAAGAGACTTTATTTTAAAAGGTAACCCCCCTTCGATTTGCCAGCAAAACTGTTTACAGATATACAAAAAATAGTTAATTTTATCGAAAATAAAGAACTGATGAGTGGTCATTTCGGGTTATGTTTAATCTTTTTTCTATCTTAATTCCAAATTTACCAGAGCAAGATGTTATGTTTATTTTAGATAAAATTGAAAAAAGTAAGAACTATCAAGAACTAAATTTTTTAGAAAAATTATGGTTAAAACTTTATAGGGCTATTAAGCAACGTGATTATAAGTCTATGACGGTTATAGTAATGCAACTGCTGGAAAAAGATAAAGCCATGCCGCCTATAGATATAGAGTACCTGATGGCAGTATATATACTGGGAAACATTGTCTTATAACGAAAAGCGGAAGTAAAAAATTATTTGCAAGCCTCAGGCCGGATTATTTCTTTAACTGAAAATAATATCATTTTTAAATATCTCAAAAGCTATTGCGAGTGATACCAATACGAGATCCTTGAAAAGACAAAATCTTAAACTGTTGATTTTTAGTTTTAGAAGTATTAATTTAAATATGGTATGTCACAAATACTTCTGTTTGAAAGTGTTTCAAAAACATACAATTTAGGCATTGGGAAGAAAAGGCTCCCTGTGCTTTTTGATGTCTCTTTTTCTGTTAATAAAGGCGAAGTTTTTGGATTTGTTGGTCCTAATGGCGCTGGAAAATCGACAACCATAAAACTCATTTTAAATCTAATCTTTCCCGATAAAGGCAGGATTGAGCTATTTGGGAAACATCCGGGCAATGTGGAAATAAAAAGAAAGATTGGTTATCTACCAGAAATACCCTATTACTATGACTATCTTACTCCTTATGAACTTGCCTGGTTTTCTGGAAAAGTGGCTGGATTGGATGATGTAAATATAAAAAAGAAGGCAGAACATCTTTTTGGCTATTTTCTCTTTGAGCCTCATACAACAAAAAAGATTAAAGAACTGTCTAAAGGAAATGCTCAAAAAGCCGGTATCATTGCAACACTCATACACGATCCAGAATTTTTAATTCTCGATGAGCCAATGACGGGTTTGGATCCTATTGGCAGGAAGCTTGTAGGAGATATGATTTTAAAATTTAAGAATGAGGGAAAAACGATTTTTCTGACATCTCATATACTATCTGATGTGGAGCGTTTTTGTGACACTATTGCGATAATCTTTGAAGGTAAAATAAAGCTTTTAGAGTCAAAAGAAGCACTTCTGAAAACAGGTAACAGTCTTGAAGATATATTTTGTGATGTAATTGGACTTAAAGAGGTTAAATGATGCTAAGTAGAGTTTATCCTTTCATTAAGATTACTGTTCTTGATGGGATAAGAAATAGGATTGTTATAGGTGTCATTGCTTTATCAATTATATCTTGTTTGGCAAATATAGTGATAACAAATCTCGCGGCACAGGATGTGGGAAAGGTTGCAATAGATTTTGAATTGTCTACTTTTTCAATTATGGGGCTTTTTGTAATACTATTTGCCTGTGGCAATAGCCTCTATCGGGATATTGATAAAAAAACTGTCTCTTTAGCCATCAGCAGGGCAATTTCGAGAAAAGAGTATATTTTAGGTAGATTTGTTGGTTATCTGGTAACCTTAATTTTTGTTTCTTTCATATCTACCATCATAGGATTGATTACGCTTTATTTAATAAAATTTCTTCACCCTAAACATTTCGAACAGACTTTTGGAACTGTAATTTTGGCTCATCTGTTTGCATTTATTGGTTTTTCTATGCTTTTAACTGTTTTGATACTATTTTCTTCCTTAACTACAAGTTCTTATACGGCAATATTATTAACGATAATGATCTATTTTATTGGCAATTCTATTGGTGAGTTGAGAGATTTTGCAGAGTCTTTAGCTTCTGTTGTTGCGGGATTCCCGGAGTCATTTAAGGTGATGTTAAGGATTGTTCATTTCATTGTGCCAGATTTAGGAAAATTTGATCTAAAAGTGTTTGCAGCAAATGTCTTGCCTGTAGATATCAGTTTTATTGTATTTTCGATAGCTTATGCAGTTGTTTACTGTATGATTTTACTGCTACTTTCGATGAAAGCCTTTGAAAAGCGAGAGTTTATTTAATGCTATGTTAAAATTGAGAGAAAAGTTAATCTGGCTTTTAATCATCATATTATTGCCTTTGAACTTTTTTTTTCTTGAAACATCAAGGATAAACAAACCACATTTAAAAGAAGAGAAACTGTTTTTGCCTGAGCCTTTTCTTAAAATTTTTGCAGGTGAGTTTAATGGGATTATTGCAGACTTTTTAATAATAAATCTTTCGTCCTATTATGGCGGTATAATAATGGAAAAAAATGAAGCGGTAGAAAGGGAGTTTGATTATATGTATAAAGTGTTGAAGGCTGCATCTACACTGGATCCTTATTATTTTGATACCTATTACTTCACACAAACAATAATAGGCTGGGATGCAAGAAAGCCAGAAATGGCAATAGAACTCTTAAAAATCGGGACAGAGAAAAGGGCAAAGGATTGGCTGTTACCATACTGGATAGGTTTTGATTATTACTATTTCTTAAAAAACAAAAAATTAGCAGCCCACTACTTTAAAGAAGCAGCAAGTAGACCCGGCGCAACAGATTTATTGGTTTCAATGACTGCTATAGCTGGCTATGAAGGCGGAGAGACAGAGATGGCTATACTTTTCCTCGAAGATGCGATAACAAGGGCTGATGATGAATTTAAAAGGAGAAAATTTTTAACAAGACTTGATGCTTTAAAGAAGATATTGTTTTTAGAAAAAGCTGTAAAGGCTTATGAAGCTAAATACAGAAAAAAGCCAGAACATTTACAGGAACTTGTTATAAAAAATATAATAACTAAAATCCCTCGAGATCCCTATGGTGGTGAGTTTTATATTGACAACGATGGGAAAATTAAAACCACAAGTAACTTACGTTTTGTAAGAAAAAAGTAATTTTCCTTAATCATATTAGCATATAAAAGGACAAAATATTTATCTTTTACTTTTGCCAAAGGAATTAAAAAACTAAATAAGTTTATTTTTTAGTTGCAATAACTAACATTGCCTGTCCGGTAAAGCCTTTAATTTTTCCTATCAGAAATACTATGAATCCTAAGGGTAAAAGTAATCCCATTAATATCGGTTTTATTATTTTTTGTTTCTATAAAATTTTTCATTGATAGAATTATTTTTGTTTTTAATAAACAGACCTTGAATATAAGTCCCTATGCTTTCTGTGCATTTAATTATGGAAAGTGGTTCAAATTTGACATCCAACACTTTAAATTCTTCTGAATTTAATAAATAATTAATGCTTTTTTCGTTCCATCTTGTTAGATGATGAGGTGGGTAATCCCAAGGACAGATTTGCATTTATATACCGAATTTTTAGGCTATTATAGCACAATATTGCATAGCAGGGGCAATTTTTTTATACAAAAACAACGTCAATATAGCTTTACAAAAATTTACAGCTATTAATATTGAAAAAAATTTAGTGTGTGCTAATATTTAAATTAAAAAAAATTATGGGAGGCAAAAAATGAAAAGGTTATTTTTAATGTTGGTTCTTATACTTTTATTCTTTACCAACCATACCTCAGCAGCTAAGAAAATAGAAAAGGGAACTGCAGACAGCAAAGCTTGTTATCAGTGTCACGATGAGATTAAGGCACTCAAAGAAGGTTCTAAACACGCGAAATTGGATTGTGGTCAATGTCACGGAAACTTATCTGAACACTTAGGGAATCCTGATACAAAACCTTCAACAAATCTGGGACTTGATAACTGCGGCAGATGTCACAAAGACCAGTACGATTCATACTTTCAGGTAAATTATCATAAAAGAGCTAAGAAGGAAAAGGCAATCCCTGATGGTAGAGCACCACTGCTTGATAAGCTTCTTGCCGGTCATGGTTTTACAAAGGAGCATGCAGAGCCCAGAAGCCATCCCTTTATGTTAATTGACCATATCATTGTTGATAGAGCTTATGGTGGTAGATTCCAGTACAAAAACTGGGCTGATATAACAAAAACTGGTAAACCCTGGGATATCCTGATTGATACAAACAAGACAATTCCAGAATCTGCAAAAGCAGCAAATCCAACCTGCATTCAGTGCAAAACTTCTGATTTTGTAATGAAATGGGCATATTTAGGTGATAAAAATCCAAAAGCAAAATGGGATAGAACATCAAATGTATTTGAAGTAATAAAGGATGCACAAAATCCAGTTGGTTGCATCCATTGTCATGATCCCCATGCGGCAAAGGGAAGGGTAATAAGAGATGCCTTAATACGGGCGGTGCAAACATATGGAGATAGACCTTATAGTAAGAAAAATGACAAAAATGCTCTTGATGTAAAAGAGTTCAGAGGCTATAGAAAGATTGGATTACTTAAGAAAAATGATTCAGTACTTATGTGTGCCCAGTGTCATGTGGAGTATGCCTGCAATCCTGGATTTGAGAAAGATGATTTTAACAAAAAGATAGGTTTTAATGACCAGAGAACCAATATATTCCCATGGAAGAATGTCTTTGATGTGCTTAAATTTTACGATGAGATTAACTTTAGAGATTACAGACATCCAGTAACAGAGGCAAATCTGATTAAATTCCAACATCCTGAAACAGAGACGTTTTTTGACAGCAAACATGAAAGGGCAGGTGTAACCTGTGCTGATTGCCATATGGCAAAAACAAAAAATAAAGCTGGTAAAACTTATACATCACACTTTGTTGTAAGCCCGAGGGAAAATATAAAAGGAACATGCCTCAAATGCCATAAAGACTGGACAGAGAAACAGGCAATATACACAATAGATAGCGTAAAAAACTATATAAAAGGAAAAATCAGAAAATCTGAATACTGGTTGTCTCAGTTTATTGACAAGTTTGAAAAGGCAAAGAAGAAAGGTGTAAGCAAAGATGTGTTAAAAGAGGCAAGAAAACAGCATGACATAGCCCATGCTCACTGGGAATGGTGGACTGCAGAAAACTCCGATGGATTCCATAACCCTGACCAGGCAAGACAATCATTAGCAACATCTATCGAAGCTTCCAGGAAAGGAATAGAGATACTCGACAAGGCAATAAAGGAAAAGGTTATCACAGCCAAATAGGCCATTAACTAAATCTTGGGGGTGGTTAACCCATCCCCAAGATCAAAATCGAAGCAAAAATACTTAACTAAAGAACGTGTGTTTGTACCGAACGAAACCGAGTGAAAGTGCAATAAATAACTTCTACTATCGAATCAAAGACTACAAAAGAAAATCAACAATGTAATTTATAGGTGTTGGGGAGCGAAATTGGATTTCAAGCTAATTTCTACAAACATCGTATTTTATCTGATTCATAGCTTTTGTTTTAGCCATTGAATGTTTATCAAAAATCTTCCTGAAATGATAGCCATAAATAGCAAAAGTAACTGCTAAAGATAGAAATTTTGGCTTTTTTATAACAGACCAAGTAAGCAATTTCCAATAACTTAAGCTCCCCTTTTTTAAGATACCGAGAAGCAAAAGAGATTTAATAAAAGCAGTAAAAGATTCAAAACTATAGTGAAACAGCTTAGGTTGTAATGGTTTATACTCGCTCAGAAACCTTTTGATGCGGTTGTATAAATATTTTGGATTGTATATTGTTTTTACAATTTTTTCATACCCATCAACTAACTTACTCATCTCCATCTTTGTTAAAATATTTGTTGAAAAATCAGTATTATCACCCGACATATATTTTAAAATTCGGTTCTCTTCTTTCATTTTTTTAAATAACTTTGTTCTAACAGGGGCGTTTAGTATCCCCACCATAGCAGTTACAATGCTTGATTTCTCAATAAAGTTTATCACTCTATCAAAGATATCGAGTGGATCATTATCAAATCCAACGATAAATCCAGCCATAACATCAAATCCGTAACTTTGTATCTTCCTGACACTTAAGAGCAAATCTCTATTTTTATTCTGATTTTTGCTGCATTCTTCAAGACTTTCGTAATGAGGAGATTCTATGCCAACAAAAAGGTTTAAAAAATTGGCGGTAGCCATAAGCTTCATCAACTCTTCATCATCAGCAAGGTTTATTGAAACCTGAGTTATAAAAGAAAAGGGGTATTTATTATTTTTTTGCCATTCGATAATTGCTGGTAGTATCTGATCTTTTAATATTTTTTTATTGCTGATAAAGTTGTCATCTACAAAAAAAACACCACCTTGCCATCCTAAGTTATACAGTATGTCAAGTTCTTTTAATATCTGGCTACAACTTTTTGTTCTTGGTTTTCTACCAAAAAGTGCAGTTATATCACAAAAATCACATTCAAATGGACAGCCACGCGAAAACTGCACACACATAGATGCATAGTCATTGAGATTAATCAGGTTATAAGATGGGATAGGACTTTTAGTTAAATCTGCCCAATCATCAGTAGAGTATAACGCTTTAGGCTCACCATTAGATAAATCACTGATAAACATTGGAATTGTAATTTCACCTTCATTTAAAACAAAATGGTCAACACCTTCAAAATCAGTGTAACGTGACGTAAATAAAGGCCCACCAGCAACAATTTTTTTATTGAAAGACTTTACCTTTTTAATAACTTCTCTAACTGATTTTTCCTGAACTGACATAGCACTTATAAATACATAATCTGCCCATTTTATCTGTTCATCACTTAGTTTAGTTACATTTAAATCAACCAATCTTTTCTCCCATTCATTTGGGAGTAACGATGCAACTGTAAGCAGTCCAAGAGGTGGAAAGCTTGCTTTCTTATTTACAAACTGAAGGGCGTATTTAAAGCTCCAGAAAGTTTCTGGATATTGTGGATAGACTAATAAAACTTTCATAAACTAAATATTATTAAAACAACGTTCTAAAATAATGTCAACTAAAAATATCTTTGATTTTATGATATGTTGCCAGTTTGAATCCCCCTCTTTGCGAAAAGGGGCTGCGTGAGATTTCAAAAAAGTCATTCTAAGCCTCAGCTGATCAATCTGTCCATGTCTGTCTGAGTTTATATTAACAGTTTGCATTGAATTAAATTAGGGTTTGTAATATTCTACAAGAAATATGTTTAGTAAAATTAATAAAAATAGAATTTTTGTAATAAAATCTGGAGCTTTACAACCCCGTCCTGTTGTTTACTGGATGAGTAGGGAACAAAGAGTAAGCGATAATTGGGCGCTGATATATGCGCAGAATATTGCATTAACTCTAAAAGTTCCATTATTTGTTGTATTTTGCCTTGTTTCTGATTTTCTGGGTGCAACTATCAGACATTACGGTTTTATATTGAGAGGGTTACAACAGGTAAAAGAAAAACTTAAATTAAAAAATATTCCTTTTTTCTTGTTGAACGGTGACCCATCTATAAAAATCCCCGAGTTTTTGTCTGAAGTCAAAGCTGGGCTTCTTGTTACAGACTTTGACCCTTTGAAGATTAAGAGAACATGGAAAAATGAAATATCTAAAAAAATTAAAATTCCGTTTCACGAAGTGGATGCTCATAATATTGTTCCTGTCAGATTTGTTTCAAATAAACAGGAGTATGGTGCATATACAATCAGACCTAAAATTATGAGGTTACTCGGGGATTTTTTAACCGAGTTCCCTCAAATTGTCAGGCATCCAGAAACTGCAAAGGCTGGTAATAACTCAGTAGAACCGGTTGAAATGATATCTTTACTTAAAGTTGATAGAAGCGTGCCTGAAATTAGCTGGTTAAAACCGGGAGAGGATGAGGCACAAAAGATTTTAAATGACTTTGTTAAAAATCGACTTAATGATTATGCGTTTAAAAGAAATAATCCAGTGTTAAACGGACAGTCCAATTTATCTCCGTATTTACATTTTGGA
This sequence comes from Deltaproteobacteria bacterium, assembly GCA_037442505.1. Taxonomy (GTDB): domain Bacteria; phylum CALINM01; class CALINM01; order CALINM01; family CALINM01; genus JBBIPZ01. The sequence continues at coordinate 57,266 of JBBIPZ010000007.1, forward strand.
CAGATTTCAGCTCAGAGGGTTGGATTGACAGTTATGTCAGCGGATATAAGAGAGGATTCTAAAATGGCTTTTCTTGAAGAATTAATTGTAAGAAAAGAGCTTTCTGATAATTTCTGTTATTACAATGAGGATTATGACAAAATTTTAGGTTTTCCTGAATGGGCAAGAAAGATTCTTGAAAAACATAAAAAAGATAAAAGAGATTACATCTACTCATTAGAGGCGTTTGAATATGCTAAAACACATGATCCTTTATGGAATGCGGCTCAGATAGAAATGGTAAAAAATGGTAAGATGCATGGATATATGCGCATGTATTGGGCAAAAAAGATACTTGAATGGTCACCTACTCCTGAAGATGCTTTTGCAATAGCTATTTATTTAAATGATAGATACGAGCTTGATGGAAGGGATCCCAATGGTTACACTGGCATTGCCTGGTCTATAGGTGGCGTTCATGATAGAGCATGGGCGGAGCGGAAAGTTTTTGGAAAAATAAGATATATGAGCTTTAAAGGTTGTCAGAGCAAATTTGATGTTCAAGGTTATATTAATAAAATGACAGAGTAAAACTTTTGCAAAAATATATATATTATAATATAATGAAAGGTGTGGAGGAGTTGTGAAAAAAGAAGTTTTTAAGATAGAGGGCATTCACTGTGCTTCTTGTATTTCCCGTATAGAAAATGCGCTTCTTAAACTTAATGGTGTAAAGAGTGTAAATGTTAGTTTGGCAAATGGAGTGACTACAGTAGTTTATGACGATGCTTTGCTTACACCATTGGTTTTTAAGTCTGAAGTTGAAGCTTTAGGTTATAAATTTCTTATAAAAAAAGAAAAAAAACTTATCATCAATGTCACTGGTTTACATTGTGCCTCTTGTGTTAGCAGGTTACAAGATCGTTTGAAAGAACAAATAGGTGTAATTGATGCAACTGTAAATCTTGCTACATCTAAGGCTTTTATCGTATTTTTCCCAAGCGAAATAAGTATTGATAAAATAAAGAGTGTCATTATAGCTACTGGATATAGTGTTGCTGAACTTGAAGAAATTGATCCTTCAATTGAAGATATTAGGACATATAAAAAGAATTTTAGTTATGCCGCTTTGTTTTCACTTCCTTTGTTTATCATAACGATGGCAGAACATTTTTACTCTTACAAAATTATTACAAACGATATACTGTATTCTATTTTTCAATTTCTTTTGGCAACACCTGTTATTTATTTTGGCAGAAATTTTTATATTAATGGTATCAAATCTGTTTTAAAGGCTAAAACCGCAACTATGGATACACTGGTAGCCTTAGGGACAGGGGCAGCCTATGTTTATAGCGTTTATGTGACGATTATGATTTTATTAAATAACAGTAATTTTAGTTCTATGCACCTTTATTATGAAACATCTGCTGTGCTTATATCGTTTATCTTGTTGGGCAGGTTTTTAGAGGCAAAGGCAAAAGGGAAAACTGGAGAAGCAATAAAAAGGCTAATGGGATTGACGCCAAAAACTGCTACTGTAATAAGAGATACTACTGAACTTATTGTTCCGATAGATGAGGTATTGAAGGAAGACATAGTTTTAATTAAACCAGGCGATAGAATTCCGGTGGATGGAGAAGTCATAGATGGCTATTCTTATATAGATGAATCAATGATTACTGGCGAAAGTGTTCCCGTAGAAAAGAAGGTTGGAGATAAGGTGATAGCAGGTACGATTAACGGAAATAAGATATTGAAGATAAAGGCTGTTTCTGTAGGCGCAGAAACATTGCTTTCTCAGATAATAAGACTTGTTGAGGAATCGCAAGCCTCTAAAGCGCAAATTCAAAAGATTGCTGATAAGGTTAGTTCTGTATTTGTGCCAGTAGTTTTTATTATAGCTTTAGTCAGTTTTTTTACATGGATTGTCTTGGATTATGATACTGAATTTGCCTTTAGTTCGTTTATTTCTGTCTTAATTATTGCATGTCCATGCTCACTTGGTTTAGCTACGCCTACGGCTATTATTGTTGGAACTGGAATGGGAGCTGAGAGAGGTATATTATTTAAAAATGCAGAGGCGTTAGAAAAACTGGCAAAAGTAGAAATGTTGCTTATGGATAAAACTGGGACTCTAACATATGGTAAACCGGAAGTTGTTGATATAGTTAGTTATGGTATCAGTAGTGATGAATTGCTTAAAATTGCTGCTTCAATTGAAAAGGTTGCAACGCACCCTCTTGCAGATGCAGTAGTTAGAAAGTATTCTAACTCAGATTTCTATGAAATTTCTAATTTTGACACATTGCCTGGAATGGGCGTCCTGGCTACGATAAATAATGAAAAATTTTATTTAGGCTCAATAAATTTAATGAAAGAAATAGGCATAAAAATTGAAAATATTGTAAATGATGTTTATTCTACAATTTATATTGCAAATGAGCAAAGTAGCGGAAAAAAGGATTTATTAGGTTATATTTCTGTATTTGACAAAATCAAAGAAGATGCTGAAGAGTTTGTCAAAAAAATGACTCAATTAGGAGTTAAGCTTTTTATATTAACAGGCGATAATGAAAAAGTTGCAGAGTATGTAGCCAAAACACTTGGAATTGAGTATTATAAGGCAAACGTTTTACCTCACGAAAAACAACAAGTAGTTCTTGCCGAAAAAGAGAGATATAAATTTGTTGGTATGGTTGGTGATGGAATAAATGATTCTCCTGCCCTTGCAGCATCTGATGTCGGTATAGCATTTGGGTCTGGCACGGATATCGCTACGGAAACAAGCGACATTGTTTTGGTGAAACCTAATTTGATGGGAATATATAAATTGTTACTGTTAAGTAAATTTACAATTAGCAAAATTAAACAAAACCTTTTTTGGGCTTTTATTTATAATTCAATTGGCATACCTTTGGCAGCTGGGTTACTTTACCCTTTTTTTGGTATTCAATTGAATCCAATGTTTGCAGGAGTTGCTATGGCTATGAGTTCTGTCTCAGTTGTCACAAATTCGTTGTTAATGAAGAGGAAACATATATGAGCTCTGTTCAACCAATAATTACGGACATTATCGAAAAGGACGAGTTAATGGAGCTTACATCTGATTTTTCTAAAAAGTTTGGTTTTTGTGCCTTTATTCTTGATTCCAAAGGAAAAATGATTGTCGAAAAACAGTTTATACCAGAGTACTGCGAACGTATTTTGAGTGTTAAGGAAAATGCTACTAAGTGTTATAAAGATACCATTTCAAAGATAATGTTAAACAAAGTGCTTTATGATGAATGTTGGGCTGGCCACCGTAAAATTATTGTTCCTATTAAGTTCATGAACAATGTTATAGCTTACTGGATTACCTGTGGTATAGCATCAGATGTAAATGAGAAGTTTGTGCAAGCCTTAGCAAACATGATTGACAGCTTTATAAACAAGTTTTTAAAATCTTACGAAAAGTGGTTTAATGAAAGAGAGTTTGCTACAAAGATTTTAAATAACCTTATTTCTCAGCAAGATTATGATCAGGTACTCGAAAAAATTGTATCTTCTGCTACAAAGATACTAAAAACGGATAGGACAACACTTTTTATATACGATGGGGGAAAGTTGGTAAGTAGAATTGCAGAAGGGCTCGAGCAGGAGATTGCATTAAATTTAGGGGAAGGAATAGCAGGAACCTGTGCGTTAAATAGAGAAATAATTGCTATTGATGAAGTTAAACCTGAAATTGGCATAAAATCGATTATAAAAGAGTATGAAGTTAAAAATCTAATTTGTGCACCAATAATATTCAAAAAAAAGTTGTTGGGTGTAATAGAGTCTTTTAATAAAGGAACTTCTTTCACGATGAAAGATAGAAAACATATATCATATTTGGCAGATGCAGCTGCAATTGCACTTAATAATGCTCAAACATTTGTTGCATTGCAAAGAATGTCAATATTGGACCCACTTACCCAACTTTACAACAGAAACTATTTTATTAGATGTCTCGAAAAGGAAACTACGAGACTGAACAGGTACTCTGGAGAGTTATCCCTTATGTTTATTGATCTTGATGACTTTAAAAAGTTTAATGACTTGTATGGTCATACTGTAGGAGATATTGTTCTTAAAGAGTTTTCAAACCTTATAAAAAACAACCTAAGAGACGCTGATATTGCTGCAAGGTTTGGTGGAGAAGAGTTTGTTGTAATGTTACCAAATACTGATAGAGAGGGAGCTTATAAAACAGCAGAAAGATTACAACAATCAATTAGAAATACTGAAATTGCGGGACATAAAGTTAGTGCGAGCATTGGTATCGCCTGTTATCGGTTAGGGCTTACTGCTAAAATGCTAATTGATAGGGCTGACAAAGCTATGTATCATGTTAAGAGAACACAAAAGGGTACTATAAGCTTCTGGGATTAGACAGAAGAAATGTAAAGAAGTCTGTAAAAAGATCGACAGGATTTTGTTGAGAAGCTTTTAGAGCTTTCTCTAAGTCAAATAGTTTAGTATAAGCTGCAAGTAATGTTTGTAGTGAAAATGGTAAAAAAGTCTGGTAACACTGAAAAAGATAGTAAGGATGTTGCTTTTTATACGCTGAGTTTTTTCTGTAAAAATTCATTTCAAAATCTCTATATTCTTTAAAGTCGTGTGGATGGGCATCTTCTTTCACCTTTATAGCGGTTTTAAGGAGGCTTTTTACAAGCCCTGCAAGCTTTATGTAGTCGTTTTTAGCGTTTTTCGTATTTGAGATAATTTTAAAAATATTCAAAAAGTCACCTTTCCTAATAAAATCTGCAATTTTAAGTGCATCAGGCACGTAGTCATCGTCAAATGCCTGTTCGATATCCTCTTTGGTTATTTCTTTTTTTTCAAAAACAAGCAAGTCAAGCTTATTAAGTGTTGCAGAAAGTTGGTCGCAAAGTAGAGCCCTTTCTTTTAAATAAAAGTAATCCTCTTTCGATAATTGTTTGTTAGATCTCTTAATAAAGTCTTCCAAGATTTTTTCTTTTAGGGCCGCGATTTCCCGCTCACTCAATTTTTTTTCAACCATTTCGTAAATAGTTGAGTGTTTTTCAAAGATTTTATAATTTTTTGTCCTTTTATCAGCCTTTTCAGTTGTAATAACAAGATAATGCCCGCTGGGGATTTCATCTATAACTGATTGAAAATCAAAACTTTCTACAACAGGTAGCGTTTTGGGTAGAGGTGCATGGTTGAGTATCTTTGTAATAAAATCAAAGTTTTCCAAATATTCTTCGAGATAAACTTTGATTTGACTTTTGTCATTAAGAATATCGCTATAATCTTCTTCAGACAGTTCTAAAGCCGATAAAATCTGTATTAGACAACCATATGCCTTTTCGAGATTATTCTCTAAGACAAGTTCTTGGCACTTTTCTATGAGCTTTTTAACATCTTCCTCTTGCTTGAAAATTGTCGAATTTTGTATGACAAAAAATTTGGGTGTTCCAAAAAGAGAGTATGTTTTTAAAGAAGTTTTTATTGATTGCCAGTCACTGTTGTTAGGGTCAAAATACTCGATATTTTCAGGATTAACTTTGTATTCTTCAAGTAGCTCTTTTAGCTTTTGCTTTTGAAAAAACTCATTGCCGATAATTATAAAGATATTATCTTTTTTCATAATTGTTCAGGGGGGAGAAGAATCTCCCCCTTTATAACATTAAAGATGCTCAACAACTAAGTTGCCAACTTCTTCAGTTGTGTAGCCCATTTTACCGGCTGCCAAACTTTTAAGTTTTTCAGTGATAACTTTTACCACGGCATTTTCAACTTTGTTCGCAGCGGATTCCTCTCCTAAATATCTAAGTAACATCTCGCCTGCAAGAATGCAAGCAATTGGGTTTATAACGTTCATACCGGTATATTTTGGCGCAGAGCCTCCTATTGGTTCAAACATCGAAACGCCTTCTGGATTGATATTGCCACCAGCAGCAACGCCCATTCCGCCCTGAATCATAGCACCCAAATCAGTAATAATATCTCCAAACATATTGTCTGTAACAATCACGTCGAACCATTCTGGATTTTTTACCATCCACATACAGCAAGCATCAACATGAACGTAATCAGTTTGGATATCAGGGTACTCTTTTGCAACTTCGTTAAACGTTCTTTCCCACAAATCAAAAGCAAAGGTAAGTACATTTGTTTTACCACAGAGTGTCAATTTTTTTCTTTTGTTGCGTTTTCTTGTATATTCGAATGCAAAACGGATACATCTTTCAACACCTTTACGGGTATTAATAGATTCCTGAATTGCAACCTCATCCTTAGTTCCTTTCTTTAATACGCCACCCGCCCCTGCGTATAAACCTTCGGTATTTTCCCTGATTACGACAAAATCAATGTGCTCAGGTCCTTTATCTTTTAAAGGGCAGTCAACATTAGGATAAAGTTTGATAGGTCTTAAGTTAATGTATTGATCAAGTTCAAATCTTAGCTTTAATAGAATACCCTTCTCTAAAATACCGGGTTTGACATTCGGGTGTCCAATCGCTCCTAAATAGATTGCATCAAATTTTTTTAGTTCTGTTGTCGCATCTTCTGGTAAAATGACTCCTGTTTTTAAATAGTTGTCTCCACCATAATTAAAATAAGTAAAATCAAAGTTAAAACCTGTTTTTTCAGAAACAGCTTTTAAAACTTTAACTCCTTCTCTTATAACTTCTGGTCCAGTACCATCCCCTGGTATTACAGCAATTTTGTAAGTTTTCTTTGACATAACTTAAACCTCCTGCCAGCGATTAATTTACCTCAAAAATTTGAAGTAAATTACTTTGGAATTGTAAAAAAGAAGTGCCGAGGGTCGGAATCGAACCAACGACACGAGGATTTTCAGTCCTCTGCTCTACCGACTGAGCTACCTCGGCACTGTGTGAAATACTAATCTTAACCAAGTTGCGAGTAAAAATTATAATCGTTTTGTAATATTTGTGTCAATAAAAAAAAGACTATTTTAGACAAACAATCGTTTTATTATTCTTGACTTGTGATATTTAATAAATTAATCTTTTATAGTAATGTTAACGCTAAATTCTACCATAAAGGAAATTTTAGTTAGAGAGAACTCAGTAGAAGCTGCAATAATCCTTGATAAAGATGGTATTGTTGTTGCAGAAGAGTCTAAATCTGGAGATAAAAAAGCTCAAGAGCTTGCTATAGAGTATGCCTCTGTTATGAAACAGATACTTAAGGTAACAGACTACTTAAACATAGGGGCATTGGAAGAGATCCTTGTATATACTGAAAAAAGTATTATCGTAATAAGATTAATAACGAGAGAGTACTACCTGATTTTAATAACCAACACTGATGGTAATATTGGTAAAGCAAAATATCTGGCAAAATTGACAGGTGAAAGGTTAGAAAAGGAGTTTAAGTGAAGATACTCGTGATAAATGGACCAAACTTGAATATGTTAGGTAAACGTGAGAAAGAGTTTTATGGAGATATAAATCTTGATACGATAAACTCAAATCTTACTAAAATTGCCGAATCCTTATCTGTTAGTGTAGATTTTTTTCAGAGTAATAGCGAAGGTTCTATAATTGATAGGATACATCAAGCTACAGATGTTGATGGGATGGTAATTAATTTAGGTGCATATACTCATACAAGCATCGCAATCAGGGATGCATTATTGTTATCTAAAAAGCCTTTTGTTGAAGTGCACCTTTCAAATATCTATAGTAGAGAAATATTCAGACAAAAATCTTTAATTAGCGATATTGCTATAGGGGTTATAGCAGGCTTTAAAGAAGAAAGTTATTATCTTGCACTTAACGCACTTGTTAAGTATTTAAAATCTAATAAATTTTAAAATGGACTTTGAGAAAAGAATTTATAACGTTCAGAATGATATTTTGAGCAAAAAAAATAATGGTTTGCTTATTTTAGACGTAGAAAATATCTTTTATTTAACTGGCTTCAGAGGGTCTTTTGCGGCGTTAGTTATAGTAAGGGATAAGGCTTATTTGCTTGTTGATGGTAGGTATTACGAAAAGGCAAAAATGGTTAGTAAGCATTGTAGAGTCGTATTATTTGAAAATTTATTCTTAGAAATAAATAAAATTTTGACTTCTGAGAAAATTAATGATTTATATTTTGATGAGGAGGACATTAGAGTAGCGTTTCTTTCTCGAATAAAAAGGGAATTGAAAGAAGGCGTTAATGTAATCCCGACAAAAGATTGTTATATTAGAAAGCTTCGTATGGTAAAGGATGATTGTGAGCTTGAAATTATCAGAAAGGCTGTTAAAAAATCTAAAAAGATAATTGATAAATTTATAAAAAATTATTTAAAAACAGGAATTTCTGAGAAAGCATTGGCAGCTCAGCTTGAGTATATGATGAAAACAGAAGCAGATGGTATAAGTTTTGATACTATCGTTGCAAGTGGCCAAAATTCGTCTTTGCCACATGCCACACCTACGGAAAGAAAACTTTCATCACGAGATGTAGTGTTGATCGATTATGGGTTGAAGTGGAAAGGTTACTGTACAGATCATACAAGAACTGTATTTTTAGGTGCGAACAGTTTAGAAAAATATTATAATATAGTACAAAAAGCAGTTGAAATAGGTCTGAGTTTTATTAAACCAGATAATCCAATTAAACTTGTAGATGAGAGTATCAGGAGTTTTTTTGAAAAACAGGGTTTGCTTAAACATTTTTTACATTCTTCGGGACATGGAGTGGGAATTAATGTACACGAACCCCCTACTCTAAGTTATAAGACAGAAGGGGTTTTTAAAGAGGGAATGGTGTTAACCATTGAACCGGGGCTTTACTTTGAGAAGATAGGCGGAATAAGATTAGAAGAAATGTTTGTGGTTACAAAAACTGGCTATGAAATATTATAAAAAATGGAGGTTATATGTATTCAACAGCAGATTTTAGAAAAGGCTTAAAGATAGTGTTTAATAATGAGCCTTACGAAATTATTGATTTTCAACATGTTAAGATGGGGAGGGGTGGCGCCATCGTAAGAACAAAAATGAAAAGCTTGAAAACGGGATACGTTATTGAAAATACTTTTAGGTCGGGTGAAAAGGTTGAAAAACCCGAACTTGAGGAACGTCCCATGCAGTATTTATATAAAACTGACGGAGGGCTTGTTTTTATGGACAACGAATCATTTGAACAGATTACAATTTCGGAAGATATGATTGGTGATGGTATAAATTATCTTGTAGAGAATATGAATGTAGATGTTAATTTTTATCATGGAAAACCAATAGGTGTTGAAATACCAATGTTTGTTGAATTGAAAGTTGTGGAAACTGTTCCGGGAATTAAAGGGGATACTGCAAGTGGTGGCTCTAAGCCTGCAAAACTTGAGACAGGAGCAGTTATTCAGGTACCACTTTTCGTTAATGAAGGTGAAGTAATAAAAATCGACACAAGGACAGGCACATATCTTGAAAGAGTAAGATAAAAAGGGGGGGTAATGGCTTTTGCCGATATTAAATATTCAAATAACCATATGTGGGTTAAATTCAAAAGGGATAGAGCCGTAATTGGTGTTACAGAAAATCTGTTAGAAGGTGTAAACGAAATTGTTCTTGTGTCACTTCCAAAAGCTGGAGAAGAGATTACTAAAGACGATCTATTTGGCACCCTTGAAACGGGTTCAGATATCATAGATTTAGTTGCTCCTTTAAGTGGTGAGGTTGTAAGGGTAAACAACCTTGTCCAAGAAGATCCAGAAGTGTTGCTTGAAGATCCTTATGGTGATGGCTGGATACTGGAGATTGAATATTCTGACGAGGAAGAGGCCGAAAATCTTTTAGATCTTGAAGATTACGAGGCGATGACAGAGTGAAAAATGGCGTTTAACAAAGCAAAAGTTCTTGAAGACATACAAAAGTATGTACAGAGAGGCCAGATCGACAAGGCTATTGAAGAGTATGAACGAGTACTTAAAATAGATCCTCGTGATTATAAACTTCGTCAGAAGTTGGGCGACCTTTATCTTAGAAAGGGCAAGAACGCAGAAGCAGTAAATCAATACATCCAGGTTGCAGAATATTATATAAAAGATGGATTTTATCTTAAGGCGATTGCTTTATACAGTCAAATCTTAAGAACAGATCCGTCCAAACTTTCTATATATGAAAAACTTGCTGAGTTGTATAAGAAGCAGGGCTTGATAGGCGAAGCTGTAGCAAGATTAAGAATTCTTGCTGAGATATACGAAAAACAACGAAACCTTTCTGATGCAATGCAATCATGGGAAAAGATTATCAATCTGGACCCCGATAATGTCATTTACAGGGGCAAGTTAGTCGAATTTTATTTAAAGCAAGGGCTGGCTACAAGAGCTGAAGAAAAACTGAGGCAGGCTGTTGACTATTTTAAGAGCAAAGGTAGGTATGACGAAGTAGAAAAATTGATGTCACATTTTCCCGGTGTGCTTGAGGAAGACAAGACTGTTGTTCTAAACTTAGCACGGACTCTTTTTTCGGAAGGTAAATATATTGAAGCGTTAGAAAAATTAGACCAGTATATAAAGGCTAATATTAAGGATTCTGAAGCATATTTTTTAAAAGCTTCCTGTTATTTGAATATTAATCAGTTTAATTTAGCAAAACATTCTTTTGAGATGTGTTTAAAGATCGCCCCTTTATCCACAGATGCAAGGAAGGGGCTTCTTAAAATTTATGCTAAGGAAAAAAATTGGTCTCAACTGATTTTGCTTATAGAAGAACTATTTAAGATATATTCTAATAACAAGGCGTATGATGATTTCAAGGCTATTATTGACAATTATTATCCTTATCTGCCTGAGGAGAAGCGTCTTTTGTCAATTTATATAGAACTTTTTAGGATTACAGGAGACCTAAAGCCACTAAAAGAAAAATTAAAAAAGTTAGCCAATGTTTACCTTAACGAAGGCAACAAAGATGAGGCAACTAAACTATACAAGGAAGTTTTGTCTTTGGACCCTAAGGATGATGATGCTGTTTCATTTTTTAAACTATCGGAACCAGAAATCGTTAAAGATGAAAAAATAGAACCAGCAAAAAAAGAAGTTACTAAAAAAAGTGAATTAATTATTGTAGAGGATTTAACAACTATTTCTACAGAAGAATCTTCCTTAGATAAAGAATTATATGAAGTATCAAACTTATTAAAGTTTGGGTTACTATCAAAGGCTAAAGAAAAGTTGGAGGAACTTTCTACAAGATTTCCTGACACGCTTTCCGTAAAAGAGATGTGGCTTGAATATTTCGACATTACAAAAGACAAAGAAGCTTACATAATTGTTTTGAAAGAAATTATAAATATTTGCAAGAAATATGAAAATGCAGAAAAGCTGGTTTATTATGAACGTCTTTTAAATGAGGAAATCATCGAAAAAGCACATTCTAAAGCGGCTGTTAATAAAACGGCTACAATTGAAGAAGCTGATATCATTGAAGATATAGAAGAGGCAGAAATTGCCACGCCAAATATTGACGATTTGCTCATTGAAGCTGATTTTTATTATAAAAATGAGATGCTTAAAGAGGCTCAGCAGTTTTATGAGAAAGTCTTAGAAGTTGATCCTGAGAACGTTGTTGCAAAACAAAGATTGCAAAGTATAAATAAAGTTAATGTTACAACTATAGAAACGAAGCCTGTCATTGTTACCGAAAAGAAACCGAAAGAAGCAGCTGAAACAGATTTTTACGACCTTTCTGGCGAGATAATGAAAGAATTGGAAAAAGAATCTTTGTTTGAGGCTACGTTTAAATCTGAAACAGAAAGAATTTCTTTTGAAGAACTGTTGAAAGAGTTTAAAAATAAGATTTCTCAGGAGATCGAAGAAGGGGATGTAGAGACACATTATAATTTAGGTATAGCATACAAAGAGATGGGATTGTACGATGATGCGATACAGGAGTTTATTTTAACCTCGCGCTTTCCTCAAAAAACCTATGATTCTTATATAATGGTTGCAACCTGTTTATCAGAGAAGAAGGATTATGAAAAGGCGGCTCAATTTTTTAAAAGAGCACTTTCGCTACCAGATGTAGAGAAGGAAAAAAAGGCTGGTATATATCTGGAGTTGGGTAATATTTATGAAAATCTGGAGATGTTTGAAAAGGCGATCATCTCTTTTAATAAGGCTGCTTCAATTGATAATACACTTAGAATTGCAAAAGAGAAGATTAATAATATTTTGTTAGAAAAACCTGAGCTTGCCAACCTGCTTAGTAAAGATGACTTAGATATATAGTGTGTTTTCTGATGACAACTTCATTTACATCTAAGATTAATCAATTTATTCAAACTTCTTGCCCAGTTTTAAAAAACCTGTTATCGATGGAAAACACCTATCTGGTAGGTGGTGTTGTAAGAGATTTACTGTTTAAGGAAAGTGGCGTTAAAGATATTGATATTGTTACAGGAGATCCAATCAAATTTATAAAGAAAAATTCAAAATTGATTAAAACTGTTGTCTTACTTGATGAGGAGTTTGAGGTTTATAGAATATTTTTAAGAAATGAACAAGATTTTTATCTGGATACCACCAGGCTTCAAGGTAACAATATCATAGAAGATTTATCGAGACGTGATTTTTCAATTAACGCTATAGCGGTTAGTTTTTGTAATGATATTGTAGAAATAATAGACCCCTTTGGTGGCATAGACGATGTAAAAAATGGTTTAATTCGCAAGTTAAATAAGGCTAACCTATTAGCCGATCCTTTAAGGATGCTCAGGGCTTTCAGGTTTAAAGCTGAACTTGGTTTTGAGATTGAAGAAGCAACCTTGCGGGATATTAAAGAACTTTTTTCTAATATAAATAAAGTTGCAAAAGAACGCATTAAAGGGGAAATTTTTAAAATACTTAGCTCACCAATCGCAACAAAGACGTTTTACGAGTTATATCAAAACAATGGGTTGAAATTTATTTTCCCATTTATATCTGAATATGAAGATTATTTCTCAGGGAAAAGACATAAATATGACCTATTACACCATAGTTTTAAGGTGATGGAAACTATAGAAAATTTTATTAACGAAAACAGTTTTCCAATAAGTTTCGACAATGATATTCTCGTTTTAGAGACTGAAAACGAAGCTACATTGGCAGGTTTATTAAAACTCTCCGCCATTTTCCATGATGTTGGTAAGCTTTTTACAAAAAACGAAATTGACGGAAAGATAACGTATTATGAACATGAAAAAGTAGGCGCAGAGTTTATTAAAGATTTTTTACAAAAAGAAAAGTTTGCTTCAGATACAATTAATTTTATTGCTAAAATGATTAGATATCATATGTATCCATTTCATATCTTGTTTTTTGGCGAAAAAGAGGCTTCGCTATCTCCCCGTAGTTACCTTAAGATTAAAGGTATCTTAGAAAACAAGGCAGAGCTGTTATTTAATTTTGCAATAGCAGATACGATTGCAACCACCGATGGTCTCTATACAAAAAAGATGATTGATTTGATAAAAAAACTGTATAATCTATATTTAGATTATGAGAAAAAAGATAAAAAAACTAACATAATGAATGGAATTGAGGTGATGCAGTTATTGGGGATTAGCCAAGGTCCTATCGTTGGAAAATTGCTAAGGAGCTTAAAGGAGATGTTTTTGGCAGGAGAAATTAATACTAAAGAGGAAGCGAAAGAATTTTTGAAAAAATATTATGAAGAAAACGTTGGATAAACTTATTTTCTCACGCTACAACAACGAAATTAAGCGAGAGAAACTAACATCGGTTGTACTTTTAATTGGTTTTTCTTTATTATTAACAGCATTATTTGTGCCGTCTGGCGTTATTTTTTATTATAGTAATCTAAAAACAGGCTATAAATCTGACAAAAATATAGTGTCGTTAAAGGATTATTATACTGTTGACTTGGTTACCTATGAGAAAAGAAAAGCAAAAGTGCTTAAAGGAACGCCTATTGTAGTTGATGTAAAGACCGATGTTCTTGAGGAGGAATTAGAGAAACTTGATGAAGCATTTAAAAATTTAATGAACTGGAGTAGTGCTTTTTCTTACGATAATTATGCTGTGCATGTAGAAAGGGCGCAGGAAGGTTACGAAATTTTTTCTAAATCATTTAATTTGAGAGGCAATGCCTATGATGCGTTTTTAGCCTTATGGTCAACTAATTTTTCTCCATCAATTAAGAACGAGTTGGCAGACATTATAAAAAATATCCTTGAGAAAGGATACTTAGAGACACAAATTGGTAGAGATAAAAAAATTATAAAAAGGGTTATTCCGGAATATACAGAAAACTTTACTGACACGTCATCTTTGATCAATGGTATAGATGAACTTAAAGTATTTGTAACTGCATGGATACATAAGAAAGGTTCAGATTTTTTAAAAAAACATTCAAAAGTTATTGCAAATTTCATCTTAAACTATCTGACAGCAAATAGTTTTATCAATAATCTTGAGACTTCAAAACGAGAAACTGAAACTCTATCAAAGATTGCACCCAGCTACGTTGTAATTAAAAGGGGAGATATTATTGTTAGAAAAGGCGAAATTGTGCAGCAATCTGCTATGGAAAAGTTAGAGGTGATTAAAAATGAAGAGTTGAAGAAGTTAAAACCGATGAAATTATTAACGATATTTGCCATATTTCTTTTTCTTTCTTCCATTTTTTATGTAGTTGCCTCAGCATCAGTAAAAAAATTTATAAAAGATACAAGAACACTTATTTTTATTGTTACGATAGTAGTTTTAACTTTTTTACTTGTACAACTATTTTACATCATTGGATTAAATATAAGTTTTGATTATAACTTTTACCCTTACATAATGCTTTATATTTTCCCGTATGCTTTAGCAGGTATGCTTTTAAGGCTTTTTCTTAATACTGAAACTGCAATAATAGTTGTCTTCTTTATGTCTATTTTGTTGGGGATTTTTTTTCCGAATGATTACTATCTGATTATATATATCTTTTCTTCTGCCTTTTTAGGATTACATTTTATTGGCCATTTTTACACACGTAATGATCTACTTAAAGCAGGATTGAAAACGGGTTTAGTTAATTTAATTTTGATATTGTTAATAACACTTTTTGACAATAAAAACGAAAACCTGTCTTATGCTGAACAGACATTTTTACTGTGTGGGGTGTTTTTAAGTGGTTTTTTTGCATCAATTTTTCTTTTGATTTTAACACCAGTTTTTGAATACATATTTAAATATACTACCAATATAACTCTTTTTGAGTTAAGCAATCTTGATAATCCGTTGCTAAAGGAACTGATGTTGAAAGCTCCCGGGACTTATAACCACAGTATCCTGATAGGTAGTCTTGCCGAGTCTGCTGCAAGGGCGATAAAGGTTAACCCTCTACTTGCAAGGGTTTCCGCATACTACCATGATATTGGAAAGATTAAGAAACCAGAGTTTTTTATCGAAAATCAGATGGGCGGATATAACAAACACGAGGATTTGACTCCCTATATGAGTTTTCTGGTTGTTTTGTCGCATGTTAAAGATGGAGTGGAGCTTGCTAAGGAACATGGTTTAGGACAGCCAATTATTGATGCGATAACACAGCATCATGGGACCCGCCTGGTAACTTATTTTTATGCAAAAGCCATAAAGTTAGACCCGACCGTTAAGGAAGAAAACTTTAGATATTTAGGCCCCAAACCAAAAACAAGGGAGGTAGGATTGATAATGATGGCGGATGCAGTAGAAGCTGCTTGCAGGGTTTTAGATGATCCATCACCATCTCGAATAAAAAATTTGGTGAAAAAAATTATTCAAGACATCTTTTTAGATGGTCAGTTAGATGAATGTGAATTGACACTGAAAGACTTGAATCTTGTGATAGAAAGTTTTACAAGGACTTTGTTAGGGATATATCATCACAGGGTAGATTATCCAGAAATAAAAACGGGAAGGGAATATGGTAACAGTAAAAAATCTCAGTAACAGGGAATTGAGTTTAGAAGAGATAAAAAACAATGTGGAAAAAGTTGTAAATGCAAAGAATATAAGAAAACGAGTTTTTCTATATTTTGTTGATAATAACGAGATTCAAAGATTAAATAAAGAGTTTTTAGGAAAGAATAAGCCAACCAATGTCATCTCTTTTCCGTCTGATGAAACTAAAGTATTGGGAGAGATATTTATATCTGTGCCTTATTGTGAGAGCGAGCAAGAAGAGACAAATCTTGAATTAAATGAATTGATAAGCTTTTACTTTATTCATGGTTTGCTACACCTGTTGGGTTACGAACATATCTATGGCGGGGAAGATGAAGTGATAATGCAAAAGGAACAGCAAAGGCTTTTTAATATCTTATATCCTGAGATTGAATTGGAATAATGAGACCAAAAAATTTTTTAGAATCGCTCAACTGTGCTGCTGAAGGGGTTATACATGCGTTAAAAACTCAAACTCATCTAAAAATACACTTTATCTTTTTTATTCTTCTTATAATTTTATCACTTGCCTTGAATATTTCTATTTATGATTTTGTCATTTTAATGTTGTTATCGGCTATAGTGATTGTTTCAGAACTGTTTAACACCGCTATTGAATATATGATGGATATTTTTACAAAAGATTTTCATATCACTGTTAAGTATGTCAAAGATATTTCTGCTGGGGCTGTGCTGTTTGTTTCATTGATTTCTATGCTTCTTGGTATGCAAATATTATCTAAATATTTCATATTTCAAAGTCCTAATGTTGCTGAAAATATGTTTTTTATTTCGATTTCTGCAGTGTTTCTATCAGTCATTACGGTAGTTTTTCTGAAAGCGGTGAATAGAACTGGCAGACCATTCTTGGGCGGAATGCCATCCGGACATGCTGCTGTTTCATTTTCGCTATTTGTTTCAATTTACCTAGCTACCGATAGTTTAATATTAATAATAATTGCTTTTCTGGTAGCTATCATTGTTAGCTTTAGCAGATTTTATCGAGGTATTCACAAGAGGGCAGAGGTGCTTTATGGTGCCTTTTTGGGAACTATAATTACACTTTTGTTGCACAAACTTTTTTATAGGTAGTTATGAAAAGTATTTTTTCAGGAATTTTCACATTAAGTATCAATGAGTTATTGGCATTAATTATTGGTGCCGTAACTTTATTTTTAGCAACACCTCCTTTTGATATCTTCTTTTTGAGTTATCTTTCGTTGTTTATTGGAATGTTATCGCTAAAAAAACAAAGTGATGCGTTCTTTAAGGGCTTTTTGTTTGGTTTTATATACAACATTTTAAGTATGTACTGGATTGCTTATGTTCTTAAGCAGTATGGTAACTTACCTTTGGTTGTGTCGTTTTTTTTGTTGATGCTTTTAGTTTGCTATTTATCCTTATATGTAGCCATTTTTTTTAAAATTTATTCGTTATTTGATAAAAAAGTGCCCAGTTATTTATCTCCTTTATTTTTTGGAATGGTTTGGAGCCTGCTCGAGATAGCGAGGGCAAAGCTGCTTACTGGTTTTCCATGGATGCTAATAGGTTATACTCAACACAGCTTTTTGCCAATACTCCAGAATTCTAAATATATAACCGTATATGGCATAAGCTTTGTAATAGTTTTTGTTAACATTTCTTTATTGAAACTTTTTACAGAAAAGAGCTGGAAAAGATTTGTTCCTGTAATAATTTCTTTGGTAATGATGGTAGTTTTAATTTATTATGGAAACAGAAAAATCATTAATTTAAAAAATGATTTTAGTAACGCAAAGAAAATCACAATAACCGGTGTTCAGGGAAATATTGACCAGTCTATTAAATGGGACAAGAAATTACAGTACGAAATAATACACAAATATATCAATTTAACGGGAAATGCAAAAAGTGATATTGTCATCTGGCCAGAGACGGCATTACCATTTGTTTATGGTGCTGACAGTGAATTTACAGAGTATTTTAAAAATCAAATTATAAGCAAAGATTTTGCTCTTATTACTGGTTTTGTTGGTATTGGTTATAATGAAGAAGGAAAAACTGGCCTCACAAACAGTGCTGGAATTTTTTATAAAGGTGAGCTTTTAGCAAGGTATGACAAAATACATCTTGTCCCATTTGGTGAGTATGTTCCTCTAAAAAAAATACTTTTTTTTGTAGATAAATTGGTTGAGGCTGCTGGAGATTTTTTGAATGGTAAAGACGTGAGTTTACTTAACTATAATGGGATTAAGATAGGTGTTCTAATTTGTTATGAGGCTATTTTCCCCGAAATATCAAAAAGTTACAAAGATAAGGGCGTTAATCTTTTGGTTAATATTACAAACGATGCATGGTTTGGCATGTCACCAGCACCATATCAACATTTAGCTATGGCTCGTTTTAGGGCGGTTGAAAATGGTGTTTACCTTATTAGAATTGCTAATACAGGAATCAGTTGTTTTATTACGCCGTGGGGTGAAATTTCGTCAAAAACACCATTATTTAAAGATGCAGTTATACAAAGTGTAGTTTATTATGATTAAATCAGCTAACTTTTCTTGACAGAATTCAGAAAATAAAATATATTCTACTAAGAGAGAACGGAAAAATGGAAAAAATTGGCGAGTTACTGCTTAAAGAAAAAATAATAACTCCAGAACAGTTGAGGAAAGCCATTGAAGAACAAAAAATAATGGGTGGTAGGCTTGGCTCAACGATGGTTAATCTGGGTTTTATCAAAGAACAGGAATTAATCAACTTCCTGAGTAAGCAGTATGGTGTTCCTGCTGTTAATTTACATGAATTTGAAATAGACCCTAAGGTTTCAAGACTTGTTCCGTTCGAAATCTGTGAAAAGTACAACGCAATTCCTATAAACAGGGCAGGATCAACATTAATCGTTGCTATGGCCGATCCTTCAAATATTTTTGCTATTGATGACATCAAATTTTTGACGGGTTATAACGTCGAAGTAGTAGTGGCCTCAGAGGCTGCTATAAAGGATGCAATAGAGCGGGAATTTAAAAGAAAGGTTTCAAAAGATGAACAGGAGCAGGAGACTGTTCCAGCAATCGAAGAAGCATCTATCGAGGAGCCCTCATTAGAAGAGGCAGTTTCTCTACTTGAAGAGGTTGAAGATTTAGAAGTTGTTCAGGAAGAGGAAGAGGTAAATGTCAACGAACTTCAAAGAGCCACTGAAGATGCTCCGGTTGTAAAGCTTGTAAACGCAATTTTGCATGAAGCTATTAAACGG
Source organism: Deltaproteobacteria bacterium (assembly GCA_037442505.1). Lineage (GTDB taxonomy): Bacteria > CALINM01 > CALINM01 > CALINM01 > CALINM01 > JBBIPZ01. The sequence goes on from JBBIPZ010000007.1 coordinate 76,402, forward strand.
CGTGCAAGCGATATCCATGTGGAACCATACGAAAAAGAGTTTCGTGTTCGTTTCAGAATAGACGGAGTTCTTTATGAAATAATGAAACCGCCAATTAAATTAAAAAATGCGATAGTTTCACGTTTGAAAATACTTTCCAATCTTGATATTGCGGAAAGACGTCTCCCACAGGATGGTAGAATTAAACTCAAGATTTCTGGCGGAGAGATGGATTTCAGGGTAAACACTCTGCCTACACTTTTCGGTGAAAAGGTCTGTTTAAGATTACTGGACAAATCCAATCTTCAGCTTGATATGACAAAATTGGGTTTTGACGAAGAACAGCTTAAACTTTTTAAGGAGGCTATACACAGACCTTATGGGATGGTGCTTGTAACAGGTCCTACAGGTTCTGGAAAAACGACAACTCTTTATTCAGCATTATCAGAACTTAACAAAGTAACAGAAAATATATCTACTGCGGAAGACCCTGTCGAATATAATTTGAAAGGTATTAATCAGGTGCAGATGAATGAAGCCATAGGACTAAATTTTGCAAATGTTTTGAGGGCTTTTCTAAGACAGGATCCGGATATCATAATGGTTGGAGAGATAAGAGATTTTGAAACTGCGGAAATAGCAATTAAAGCAGCTCTGACCGGGCACTTGGTCTTATCAACACTTCATACTAATGATGCGCCGAGTACAATCGCAAGATTGCTCAACATGGGTGTTGAGCCTTTTTTAGTAGCATCCGCAACTAACCTTGTACTTGCTCAGAGGCTTGCAAGGAAAATCTGTCTCAACTGTAAAGAGCCTGTAAGTATTCCAGTTAAATCACTTATAGATTTGGGGCTTACCGAAGAAGAAGCAAAAAATATTACTTGTTATAGAGGAAAGGGTTGTGAAACCTGTGGTAATACTGGTTATAAAGGCAGAATAGCCCTCTATGAAGTGATGATGCTTTATGATGAACTGAAAGAGCTTATTTTGGCAGGTGCTCCAGCCAGTGAATTGAAAAGGGCTGCAATAAGTTTGGGATTTAGGACTCTGCGTATGAGCGGTTTAGATAAATTAAAAGCAGGAATTACCACTGTAGAAGAAGTTGTTAGGTGTTCTGTAAAAGATTAAGAAGGATTGTATATGGCAGATGAATTAAGGTCTCAAAATGTTTTAAACATGCACCAGCTATTAAGTATCATGGTCAATAGTAGTGGCTCAGACCTTCACGTAACTATTGGCTCAAAGCCACAGATAAGAGTTGATGGTAATTTAACTCCACTTGAAGAGTTTCCAGTCTTGACATCTACAGATACCAAGATGCTTTGTTACAGCATTTTGACAGAGTCTCAAAAACAGAAGTTTGAGGAACAGAATGAATTAGATTTTTCTTTTGGTATAAAAGGTCTATCAAGGTTTAGGGGCAATCTGTTTGTCCAAAGAGGGTCTGTAGCTGGCGTATTTAGGACTATCCCTTATAGAATCATGTCATTTGAGGAATTGGGCTTGCCTCCAGTGGTGGCAGAACTGGCGGATAAAGCAAAAGGACTTATACTCGTTACAGGTGCAACAGGTTCAGGTAAATCCACAACGTTAGCTACTATCATAGATAAAATCAATAGAGAAAGGCATGAACATATAATTACAGTGGAAGATCCTATAGAATTTTTGCACCCACACAAAAACTGCCTTGTTAATCAAAGAGAGATTGGCTCAGACACAAAAGATTTTCAATGTGCGTTAAAACATATTTTGAGACAGGATCCAGATGTTGTACTGATCGGAGAATTAAGGGACAAGGAAACTATTGAAGCTGCTCTTACCATAGCAGAAACGGGACATCTATGTTTGGCGACTCTTCATACTAACAGTGCTGTTCAAACTATAAACAGAATCATAGATGTGTTTCCTCCTCATCAACAGCCGCAGATTCGTGCGCAGCTATCTTTTGTGTTAGAAGGCATTTTGTGTCAGCAACTCCTACCAAAGATAGGTGGAAAGGGTAGAGTTATGGCAATGGAAATTTTAGTGCCTAATCCTGCTATAAGGAATCTCATTAGAGAAGACAAGCTTCATCAGGTTTATTCTCAGATGCAGATGGGGCAGACAAAATCTGGTATGCAAACAATGAACCAATCACTTGCTGCTCTTGTTCAAAGGAGATTGGTAAAATTAGAAGATGCTTATATATACAGTCCAGACCCTGATGAACTTAAACAGTTGATTGCAGGCGGATTATCTTTCAAACCCGGTCAACCGCCAATCAGGAGATAATATAACATGCCTACATATAGTTGGGAAGGTAAGAATCGTAGTGGCAGGGTGGTAAAAGGTAAAACGCAGGCTAATAGTATCGATGCGGTGTATGCTCAGCTTAATTCTCAGCTAATTACACCAATAAAAGTTGTTGAAACAAAAGAAAAAAAATCAAAAGGTAGTGTCCCTACTAAGGACAAAGTTGTATTCACGAGGCAGTTTTCAACGATGATTGATGCTGGATTGCCTCTTGTTCAGAGTCTGGAAATATTAGCCTCTCAGCAACCTAATAAATTCTTTAAAGAGGTACTGTATCAGATTAAAAGCGATGTAGAACAGGGAAGCACGCTTTCGGAAGCACTTAAAAAACATCCTAAGGTTTTTGATGACTTATACGTTAGTCTTGTTGCGGCTGGCGAAATGGGGGGTATGCTTGACCAGATTTTAAACAGGTTGGCTTCTTATATGGAAAAATCAGAGAAGCTTGTTAAAAGAGTTAAAGGAGCGATGACATACCCAGCGGTTGTTATAGGAATCGCTATTGTTGTTGTTGCAGTAATTTTGATTTTTGTTATACCTGTTTTCCAGAAGATGTTTGCTGATTTTGGTGGGGAGCTTCCTGCGCCTACACAATTTGTTATAAATCTAAGTAATGCGCTAAAAAAGTATGGAATATTTATTGCAATGGGCATCTTTGCTTTAGTTACAATGATTAAAAAATACTACGGAACACCGGGTGGGCGTTTAAAAATAGACGCTTTACTTCTTAAGGCACCAGTAATTTCTGAACTCATTAGAAAAAGCGCAGTAGCTCGTTTTACACGCACGTTAGGTACAATGATTTCAAGTGGAGTCCAAATTTTAGATGGACTTGAAATTGTTTCAAAAACTGCGGGAAACAAGGTTATAGAAAATGCTATTATGGAGGCACGCGTAAGCATCTCACAAGGTAAAACAGTTGCCGAGCCTATTGGACAGAGCGGGGTTTTTCCACCTATGGTAGTTCAGATGATAGCGGTTGGTGAAGCTACAGGTGCAATGGATAATATGTTAAACAAAATTGCGGATTTCTATGAAGAAGAAGTGGATGCCGCAGTTGACGCACTTACAGCAATGATTGAGCCCCTACTTATGGTGTTTTTAGGCACAGCCTTAGGTGGTTTGATTATCTCAATGTATCTTCCTATCTTCAAGCTTGCTGGAGCTGCCGGCGGCTAAGTCTATCATGGAAGATAAAGCACACCTTCTACTTAATCGTTTAAAATGGGTTTCATTTTATAGAGTTGTTATAGCTTTCATTTCACTCATTTTGCTTATATACTGGAAATCTAAGCTCGATATTATTCCAGAAAGTTTATACTTTATCGCAACGCTTATATTCATTTTCTCTGTATCAATAGTTTACGGCTTTGTAATTAGTAGAATCAAAACTCCATTTATTTTAATTATAGTCCAGCTTGTTATTGATATATTGGTTATTTCGTTTGTGGTAATTTCTACTGGTGGGGTTGAAAGTCCCTTTATCTTTTTTTATGTGTTTGTGATATTAGAAGGAGGCATCTTTTTCTCAAAGAAAGGCGCATATTTAGCCTCTTTTGTTAATATTTTAGTAGTTGGCACAATATTTCTTTTGCAATATTATTCGGTTTATCCAATCAATAAGCTTTTAATTAGCAGAATTATTTATTCAGCTTATGACCTGTTTTATAGTTTCTCGATTTTAACGCTTGAGTTCCTTGTGTTGGGACTATTGGTTGGTTTTTTAACTTCTGAAACAAAGAAAATCCTTGAAAATCTGGAAGAGAGCGAAGCCCGTGTTTATGACCTTGAATATCTAAAAACTGCTATTCTTACTAGTATTAATGATGGCTTGATTGTTTTTGGTGAAGATAGCATCTCTTACATAAACGAACCTGCTAAAAATGTTTTTAGTAAGATTGGTAATACAAACAATGTCGATACTTTTAGCAGAATTTTTAAAGATGAAGTGCAAATAATAAAAAAAGAACAGAAAACTTTAAGATTTGAAAGGGCGATTCCAGTAGATACAGGCGAAGTTTTGTGGCTTAATTGTGCGCTTTCCCCATTAATGAGTCATGAAAACAAAATGATAGGTGTTCTTCTTTCTTTTCAAGATCTAACTCAGGTTAAAATGATGGAAGAATGCTTAAGAATTAACGATAAGTTTGCATTTATTGGCAAACTTTCCACCGTTATAGCACATGAGATAAGAAATCCTCTGGCTTCATTAAAAGGAAGTATTGAGTTTTTAAGAGAAAATATGGTTATAGACGATGAAAATAGAAAGGTCTTTGAAATAGTTACGAGAGAGATTGATAGACTAAATAAATTTATTACTGATTTTCTTTCTTATTCTCGCAACATCGAACTCAATATATCTAAAATTTATTTAAAGAATTTACTTCAAGAAATATGGTATGAGCTTATGTTTTCTTTTGAAAATAAGGAAATGTTTATTTTTAATTACGAGGGAGATGATGCTGTTGTTATAAATGGAGATCCAAATCAAATCAGGCAGGTTTTTTTAAATCTTTTTATCAATTCTGTTCAGGTAATCCAATCAAAGAAGGGTAGTGGTTCAATAAATGTTGTTGCAAAAGAGACTTCAGATAGTGTTACAATAACTTTTGAAGATGATGGTGGTGGGATAGAAGAACAGTATATAAATAAGGTATTTGATCCATTTTTTACGACAAAAAATGGTGGAACTGGCTTAGGGCTTGCCATTGTTTATAAAATAATGCAGGAACATGGCGGGAAGATAATTGTTACCAATGGTGAAAAAGGGGCAAAATTTATTTTAAGGTTTTTTAAATGAGTAAAAACGTTGTTATCGTCGATGATGATTTAAGCTTACGTGAATTATTGGAGATTGTATTAAAGAAAGAAGGTTACACTGTGTTTTCTTTTGCTGATGGTACTGATGCGCTATCAAACATTTCTAATAATATCAAAGATATAGATGTTATTTTGAGTGATATCATCATGCCCAGAATGGACGGAATAACATTTTTAGAACATGTAAAAAAACTTGATGCAAACATTCCAGTGATAATGATTACTGCTAACACAAGATTGGATTATGCAGTTCAAGCTTTGAAACAAGGTGCTTACGACTATATAACCAAGCCATTCAAGAATGATGAGCTTAAGATTATCGTCAAAAATGCCATCGAAAAAAGAAATTTATTTCGCGAAAACGTCCAATTAAAAGAACGGTTAAAAGGTGAAGAGAGAAATATTATTTTTGTAAGCAAAATAATGGAAGATATCTACCTTAAAGCACTGGCGGTTGCTGCAACAGATGCCTCTGTTTTAATTACAGGAGAAAGTGGTTCTGGAAAGGAGCTTTTTGCTCGATTAATTCACGAAAAAAGTAATCGAAAACAAGGTCCATTTTTTGCTGTAAACTGTGCTGCAATTCCCGAAACACTTGTGGAAAGTGAATTTTTTGGATACGAAAAAGGTTCTTTTACAGGTGCAAATTACTCAAAACCTGGTTTTTTTGAATTAGCTAACAAGGGAACACTTTTTCTTGATGAAATAGGCGAATTACCTCTCTCGTTGCAGGTGAAATTATTAAGAGCCATTGAAGAAAGAGAGGTACTTCGCTTGGGTAGTAAAGAGCCAATTCCAGTTGACATAAGAATTATTGCAGCTACAAATAAAAATTTAAGCGAAGAAGTACAAAATGGCAGGTTTAGAGAAGATCTGTTTTATCGGCTAAATGTTGTAACTCTCCAAATTCCACCTTTAAGAGAAAGGAAGGAAGATATTTTTACACTTGCAATGCATTTTTTAAAGAAATGTTGCTTAAAAAATTCAAAAGATATTAAAGGTTTTACTAAAGATGCAGTAAAACTCTTAGAAAGCTATCACTGGCAAGGTAATGTTAGGGAACTCCAGAATGTTATTGAGCGAGCATGTGTGTTTGAAACGGGAGATATTATTGGATTAGGCAGTCTTCCTGTTGAGCTTATCAACGTATCAGATGTCAATAGTGAGAAAGTTGTTAATAAATCAAATTTTGAAAATTTTGAGTTCAAAAATTTTAACTTAGACGATTATCTTAAAAAACAGGAACAAATGCTAATAGAAGCCGCCATCAGAAAGGCAGGTGGGAACAAAAAGGTTGCTGCCGAGCTTTTGGGTATATCTTTGTGGGCGCTTTATCATCGTTTAGATAAGAAAGCTTCTACTGATTAATATTCCCGAAAATGGTTTGTAATGGGTATTCTTCTATCTTTACCAAAAGCCCTTGGAGTAATTTTTACACCGGGTGGTGCTTGTCTCCTCTTGTACTCATTAACATCAATCATTTTAAGCGTCTTTCTAACAATCTCTTCATCAAACCCTAATTTTAAAATATCTTGATAAGAAAGATCGTCTTCTACATAAGCCTTAATAATAATATCAAGTGTTTCGTAAGGTGGCAGCGTGTCCTGATCCTTTTGATCAGGTTTCAACTCTGCGGTAGGCGCCTTTTCAAGAACAGACCTGGGAATGATATTCTTTCCCTTCATTTTGTTATAGTATTGGGAAAGTCTGTAAACCATTGTTTTGGGAACATCTTTTAGTATTGCAAAGCCTCCCGCCATATCACCATAGAGTGTTGCATATCCCGTGCTCATTTCGCTTTTATTACCGGTAGTGACAACAAGCCAACCAAATTTATTAGAAAGTGCCATTAGAATATTACCACGGATTCTTGCCTGAATATTTTCCTCGGTAGTATTTAAAGTCAATCCTTTAAAAACAGGGTTAAGTTCTTTCAGATACACATCGAAAATATTTGTTATAGGGATCTTTGTTATTTCTATATTTAAATTTCGTGCAAGTAAGTATGCATCTTTTTCACTTTGTTTTGAAGTATAAGGAGATGGCATAAAAACTCCAGTAACATTATCGTTTCCCAATGCTTCAACAGCAACAACAGCAGCCAATGACGAATCAATTCCCCCACTAAGACCTATTACAGTTTTTTTAAAGTTATTTTTAAAACAGTAATCTCGCAAACCAGTTACAAGTGCTTTAAAAACTTCTTCCTCTACCGTTGGAGGCTTGTAGCTAACTAACTTCTTCAAAGGTTGTTTTTTAGAAAAACTATAGTTTGATTTAATATGTGTCGTTTCAAAGATTGGGACAAAGTTATCTTTCTTTTTCCATCTCGGGTCGTGAAGTTTTTTTGTTTTGATACAGTTAATATTCAAATCTTGAACAACCAGATCCTCTTCGAAACATTTACCTCTTGCAACTGTATCGCCATTTTGATCTACAATTAAACTATGTCCATCAAAAACAATCTCATCTTGTCCACCTACAAGATTGCAGTAGGCTATAGCTGTATTATAGTCCTGTGCTCTAATCGAAATGAGTTTTTCCCTTAATTGCCATTTTTTATAGTGGAAAGGGGATGCGTTTATATTTATAATCACGTCTGCACCTGCAAGAGCAGATTGGAAACCAGGTCCTTCAGGATACCATATGTCTTCGCATATACTTACGCTTAAACTCACATTGTCATTAATAGTAAAAACAAGTGCATTTTTCCCTTTGCTAAAGTAACGCTCTTCATCAAACACACCGTAGTTAGGTAAAAAAATCTTATTATAAATTCCTATAATTTTGCAATCACAGATAACCGCTGCTGAATTGTAAATATCAGTATCTGAATGTATGAAACCTACTATTGATATGATGTTTTTCGAGGCAGATGCGATTTTTCTTATATAAAATTCGTTTAACGATATAAACTGGTTTTTAAAAACTAAATCTTCTGGAGGGTATCCGCAAAGAGTGAGTTCTGGAAAGGCTACAACATCGCATCCAGCAGCCTGAGCTCTTTTTATATATTTAACGATTTTTTTATAGTTATATTCAAAATCACCAACAATAGTGTTAATCTGTGCCAAACCAATTCTTAACAAAGAACTTCCACTCATAATTTACCCCTTATAATCTTTTTCATAATTCATACTGAATCCTGCATTTCTGAATTGTTTAAATCTTTCTCTACTCTCTTTTAATGTTTTTGCTGAGGTACTGTCGACGAAATCATAGATTTCATAAAACTGCTTTGCAAAGTTAAGTGAGCAAGGCATATCGAGAATAATCTTTTTTGCATTGATAGGATTTATCTCCTCAAAAACAATGGCTATATTTTCCATCGCATCATGTTCTACATACTTAAAAATTTTATGAGGAATAAAAGTTTCCTGTTTGTAAATCCACAAAAAGCGATCTAAATAATCGGCGCGTTCTTCATTATTGGTGTATAAAATAATTTTGTGGTTTTCGTTATACTGATTAAGAACAATCTCGAAGATCATCTTGTCTTTGTCATTTGTATCAAGAAAATTACATAATCTATTCATACATTTTCTTCTATATCAACTACTTTATCAATTAAACCATATTTTTCCAGCTTGTAACGTAAAGTTGTCCTTTTAATTCCAAGATTTTCGGCTGTTCGTGTTTGTGAATAGGCGTTTTTTTTCAAAGCTTTTAGGATAAGATTTTTTTCTATCCTTTCCAAAGCCTCATCAAGGGTCTCGCTTTCAAAAATATGTGCAATATTAGATGTTTCGCCAGTTTGAACTAAATCTTCTGGCAATTCACGTGGTGTTATGATATTGCCAGTACACAAAACAACAGCTCTTTCAATGACGTTTTGTAGTTCACGAATATTGCCAGGCCAGCTATAGTTTTTTAATATCTTAATTGCTTCAGGTGAAAAGTCTTTAATGTTTTTATTTAAATTCTTGCTGAATTTTTCCAGAAAATGTTTTGAAAGTTCAGTAATATCCTCTTTCCTTTCTCGCAAAGGAGGAAGTGCAATTTTGAAAACATTTAATCTGAAGAAGAGGTCTTCTCTAAATTTGCCATCTTTAACTTCTTTCTGGAGGTTTTTATTTGTTGCAGCTATTATTCTTACATCAACTTTGATTGTAAAGTTGCCGCCTACACGTTCAAACTCTTTTTCTTGCAAAACTCTTAACAATCTTGTTTGGGCAGATAGACTCATCTCTCCAATTTCATCAATAAAAAGAGTTCCTTTATGTGCTATCTCAAACTTTCCCTTTCGTTGTGTGAATGCACCTGAAAAAGAGCCTCTTTCGTGTCCAAAAAGTTCGCTTTCCAGTATACCTTCAGATAAAGCTCCGCAATTAAGCACTACAAAAGGATAGTCTTTTCGATTGCTATTTTCATGTATAGCCTTTGCAACAAGCTCTTTTCCAGTTCCACTTTCTCCTTCAATCAAAACAAGAGAATCAGTAGGGGAAACAGCTTTTATTAAATCTAAGACTCTTTGCATCTTCTCAGATTTACCAATAACGCCGGGGAAATATAAAGCTTCTTCAAGCTCAGATTTTAAATACGTATTTTGCGAAATTAAACACAACCTCTCAAACGCCTTTTTCACGGTTAACTTAACCTGTTCGATATTAAAAGGCTTAATCAAGTAATCGTAAGCCCCCAATTTTAACGCTTCAATTGCAGATTCCATTGATGCGTATGCTGTTATGATAATGATGGTTAGCGAAGGATCAAACGCCTTTGCATGTTTAATCATTTCTATTCCGTTCATGACAGGCATGTCAAGATCAGCGATAACAATATCTATAGATTGATTTTTTATTACATCAAGTCCTTCTTCCCCATCCTGTGCAACAAAAACTTGATAACCTTCTTTTTTTAACACCTTACTAAGAAGGTCACGCATTCCTTTTTCGTCATCAACGACAAGAATTTTACCTGTTTCCATATAAATTTATTTTACAGCTTTTTATAGCTTTTGGCAAAATAAGAATTGCGTGGTATAATTAATAAAATCATGGAGGGAGTATGAAACCTAATCCATTTCAGATACTTAAAATGTTACCACAAACTAACTGTAAAGAATGTGGTTTTGAAACTTGTTTAGCATTAGCAACTTATCTCTATGCTTATGGACCCGAAGCAATAAAAAAGTGTCCACATATAACAGAAGAAGTAAAGAACAAAATTTTTAGTCTTTTTTCAAGTGCATCTAAAGATAAAGTGGGATCCATGATTGCAATGTGGGAAGATTTTAGGTCTAAACTCAAAAACTTAACTTTCGAAGCATTATCGCAGCTTCCTGGTTTTAAAAAATTGGGAGACAAAAAGATAGCTTTAACTCTTTTATCAGACGAAATTATCGTTACAGAAGATGAAATATACAAAACTAATGGTGAACTATGCGAACATGATAAAATCCTGATTTTTTACTATCTTTGCTGTGCGGAAAAACTTTCTGGTAGCTTTGAATTTTGCGACTACAGGAGTTTTTACTCTAAGTTAAAGGTTAGAGATGTAAAACAGGAAAGTTTTGAAATAAAATTACAGGATGCTTTTGGTAGCGATATTGACACATTGAAAAAAGTAATTTTTAAATTAGGTGGAGTTGAAACCGAATATTACAAAGATTTATATGACATTTCTATGATGTTGATGATTTTTCCCAATGTTCCTGTTTTGATACTCTATAGCAAAGGTGAGGAAGAGTTTGCACCTTATTGTAAATTTATGTTTGACAAAGGATGTGGCATCTGTTTTGACTCTGAAGGGCTGGAATATCTTGCAGATTATACCGTGGAGAAAATTTTAAAAGAAAAAACCAAGGGGGCATAATTTTAGCCCCCAAAATAGGCAAATTTATTTCTTTTCGTAACCAGCAAGCGAAAGTGTGTATTTTGGATGATTAAACGGATGAACTGTTGGATACAACTCAAAGAGCCAACCTTTAAAAATCTCCTGACCATTTTCCGTTACGACAACTTTAGCAGCTGGATTAGTTGTCTGATCAGAGCTTGTAGATGTGATTTGTCCACCATCCATCTTAAAAGCAGGCAAAAATGCCTCGACAAACACTTTAAGATTTGTTCCTGGTAAAGTCGATTCTTTACCAATCTCAACGCTTACTAAAGTCGACTTATTTGTAGCCTTGTCTGTAAGATTGAGCTTAATGGCTTTCCATTTTTTCTTAACATCGTCAGGGACAACCAAAATAGTTTCAATTTTCTGCGGCACACCCATTTGTTGCCCTTGCTGTTGTGGAGCCATTTCCTGCTGTGGCTGCTTTTTCTTACAGCCAGAAACCATCAAAGAACTTACGATTAGTGCTGTGACTAACCCCCCAAAAACTACTTTTCTCATGTTTTATCCTCCATTTTATATGAGATTGCAAAGCAAACGGAGAGAGAGGGATTTGAACCCTCGGTGCCCTTTTAAGGGGCACACACGCTTAGCAGGCGTGCGCCTTAGACCAGCTCGGCCATCTCTCCAAAACTGCTAAACTATTTCATTATGCTCAAAAAAATAATTTTTTGCAACAAAAATCCTCCCCCTCCCCACCCCTCTACTATAGGGGACAGGTCCATAATCCATTTTTCTCTTGCCTTTTTC
>JBBIPZ010000008.1:0-14639 GCA_037442505.1 Deltaproteobacteria bacterium
ACAACAGCCTTTGGCATACCGTAAACAACGCATGTCTCCTCATCCTGGGCAAATATTCTTCCTCCTGTTTTTTTAAATTCTGTAAGTCCTTTAAGCCCATCATTTCCCATGCCAGTTAATATAATTCCCAAGGCTCTGCCTGGAAAAATTTCTGCAACTGATAACATCAAAGCATCCACTGAAGGTCTGTAAATGAATTCTTCCTTATCTGCAGAAATGGAAACAACAGTTTCAATTCCTCTTTGCCTTTTTAATCTCATGTGACCATAACCCGGTGCAATATATGCAACTCCATTTTGAATCACCTCACCATCTTGAGCTTCTTTAACCTTTATTTTACTCAATTCATTTAACCTTTGTGCAAAGGGACCTGTAAAATTTGGTGGCATATGCTGTGCAATAACTATAGGAACAGGAAAATCAGGAGGCAGTTTTGGTAATATCTCCTGTAAGGCTTTGGGACCACCTGTTGAGGTACCTATTGCCACTATTCCAACTCGTCTTTCACCTGTTGTTCTTGGCATTGATAAGGTATGAGGAGTAGTTTTAATTTCTGTTTTAACAACAGACTTTCTTCTGACAATTCCTTTTTTTGCTATGTGTTTTATCTTGTCTATAAGAACTTCTTTAATTTTGACTATATTTATAGATAGTTCAGATAAATTTTTGGGGATGAAATCCACAGCACCAAGGTCCAAAGCATCAAGGGTTACCTTAGCTCCATCTACTGTAAGAGAGCTTACCATAATTACGGGAACTGGTTTTTTTTCCATAATATGTTTAAGCGCTGTGAGCCCATCCATTCTTGGCATCTCAACATCCATAGTGATAATATCAGGATCTAACTTATCGTTCATCTCAATGGCTTCTAAACCATCTCTTGCTTTCCCAACCACTGTAATTTCTGGATCTGAGGCGAGCATATTTGATATTGCACTTCTCATGAAAGCAGAATCGTCGACAATTAGTACCTTAATCATGTAAACTCCTTAACGATTCATATTTTAAACTGTTTTATAAGTTCGCTTAACCGAGTAGCAAGCTGAGCTAAGGATGAAGAGGATTGTAACACTTGTTCGGAAGCAGACGAAGATTCGCGAGCAATATTTGCAATTGTCTCTACATCATTGCTTATTTGTTCTGATACACTCGACATTTCCTCAGTTGCTGTAGCAATTTGTTGAACCATGCCTGATAATTCTTCCACACTGGCAACTATTTTTTCAAGAGCTTCTTTTGTTTTATTAGCATATTGAACACCAACTTCTACTCTTTTGGTCCCTTCTTCCATAGATACCACTGCTTTATCAACTTCGCTTTGAATAGATCCTATCATCTCCCCTATTTCTGATGTTGCTTTACCCGTCCTTTCTGCAAGTTTTCTTACTTCGTCAGCAACTACTGCAAAACCTCTTCCCTGCTCTCCTGCGCGAGCCGCTTCAATGGCAGCATTGAGTGCAAGAAGGTTTGTCTGGTCTGCTATATCCTTTATAACATTTACAATGTCACCAATTTGCTTTGACTTTTCCCCAAGCATCTCAACTATTTTTGCAGAATTGTTGACAGTTTCTGCAATCTGGGAAACCTCCTTGGTAGATTGATTGACTACTTCACCACCATTCTTAGCTAATTTCATAGACTGAAAAGCTAAATTGGCTATGTTTGAAGCATTTTTTGCTATATCTATTATTGTCTGAGACATTTCAGCAGAAGCAGTTGCTATCTGCTGTGCTCTACCTGACTGTTCCACTATTCCTTTAGACATCTGCTCTGAAGAAGCTGAGAGTTCTTCACTTGCAGATGCGATCTGGGCAGCACTATCTTTTACTTCCCTTATCATTTCTTTTAATTTACCACACATCTTTTTAAGTTCTACTGCCATTTTACCAATTTCATCTTTACTTGTTAGATTAAATTCACAGTTCAGATCACCTTCTGATGCTTTTTCAACATTGGAATTTATTTTATTAATCCCTCTCTCTATTGGTTTTACAATAAAAAGGATGGGCAAAATACCAAAGATAATAATCAAAGCAATATATAAAACCGAAGATATCCAAAGAAGTCTATGCTGAGAGTCATCTATTTGTTTTCCTTTATTTACAATAAGCTTTTTAACTGATAGCCTCATCTCTGTCAAGGCTTCCTGAGTCTGGTGCAGGTATGGTTTTGTTTCTTCTTCATAGATTCTCTTTGCAAGCTCAATATTACCAGCCTTCATTGCCTCTAAAATTTTTGGGGCAGTGGCATGAAACTTTTTATGAGGCTCTTCTATCTTTTTAAAGCTTTCTTCTAACTCCTTAGGTGGTTTGTAACTATAATACCATTCACCTAATCCACATTTTGTATGGTCTATCTGCCCATTAAAACCTTTATTTAAAAAAATGCCATTAACAACGAGATCTTCTAACCATTTGTAGTGGTCAATAGTCTTTGTTCCTAATAATGCTTGTAATTCAGGATATTCAACGAGTTCATCAACATCGTCTGCTGTATGTTTCGTAGTAAAATAGCTATAAATACCTAACATTAACAAAATTATCACAATGGATATACTCATAAAATAAAGTTTTGATTTAATTGTTTTCATCTTTTCTACCCCCCCTTTTTTTAAGAAATTTCTGTTAAAGCCTTTTGTTCATTTTCTGCAAGCAGTTTATCCATCTCAAGCAGTATAATCAGCCTGTTATTAACCTCAGCAATACCTTTTATAAACTCTGATGATACTGTTGTGGCTATTGATGGTGCTGGTTTAACTAAATCATCTGGTATTCTTAAAACTTCAGACACAGAATCAACTATTAACCCTATAATTATTGAGCATACTTCCATGATCATAATTCTAGACTGTTCGTTATATTCCTTAACAGGCAAATTGAATCTTTTACGCAAGTTTATAACTGGAATAACTTTTCCTCTCAAGTTAATAACTCCTTCTATATAACCAGGAGAATTGGGAATACGTGTTATTTCTTTCATTCTGTTAATTTCTTGAACCTTTAAAATATCTACAGCAAACTCTTCATCTTCGAGTGTAAACGTAACTAACTGCAACGTTTCATTTTGTTTTTTTTCGTTTATCACTGTCAAGTTTTCCATACCCATCCTCCAATCTTATCTATTATTTAAAAAAACTTTAATCTAAAAACCAAACTCCTTAAGTAAATCATCTACATCAGATTGAGACACTTTCACTGAAACCTTTTCTATTTTTTGAGTATCAGTATCTACTTTGAGTCCAAAGGTAGCAATCAGCTTAACTAACTCTTCTTCTAAATCGCCCACCAGACTTATAACCTTTTTAATTGTTTGTCCTGTTATATCCTGAAAAGACTGAGTTGTGAGTATTTCAGCCAGGTCATCTTCTAATTGATTTTTAAACTTTTTGAGATATTCAGCAGAATTTTCAGGAAAACTGATAGCCCTTATATGGTTTGCTAAAGTGTCCATCTCTAAAATGTATTTTTCAACCACACCCATAGTTTTATTGGCAGCCTCCTCTGTCTTACTTATTACAAGCTGAAGCTGGTCTATGGCTCTCGGCATATCATTCGTCGCCATAACTTTTAATTTTGGGTCTATAGCTTCTTTAAAACTTTTTAGAGAATTGTGGAGCTTCCTTGTAACCTTTCCCACTTCATTGAATAGCTCACTCTGTCCTTTAGCAACTATACTTTTTATTAGCTCTTCAGCCTTTTCATAATCCTGTTCTGCAATGGCATTCATAAAGCTTACTATATCATCAACCATATGGTATCTGGGGTCCGTTTCACTTATTCCTCTTTTCTCGAAAAAGTCTCTGGCAGACATTATCTCTTTAACAACTGTTGTCCCCCCCATACCTTCTGTCTTTTTTGCCACTTCCACTATCTCACCTTTTTCCTGGTATTCAATAATCTCGTCTTCAAAAAATTTTGCATCATTTTCAGAAATTAGCTTTTGTGTATCAAGCATAATCAACAACTTTTCTTCAACCTTTGCTATACCAGATACAAGTTTATTTGGATTAAAATCCTTTGGTTGTTCTATCTCCTTATCTTCAATAGATATAACACCAGTAATACTATCGACAAGTATGCCAAAGTTAGCCCGGCCTGAAGATATAACAACAACTTTTGTACCTTCTGTAAGATCGTTTATATTTAAAAGCCTTTTTAGTTCTATTACAGGGATTATTTTGCCCCTTAAATTTGTTACTCCTTTAACATAGGTGGGAGCTTGAGGAAGTTTGGTTATATTTGGGATATTTATTATTTCTTGCACTTTCAATATGGGAACTGTATACTCATTGTTATTTAACTTAAAACCTATAAACTGCATTCATAATCCTCCTTTTTAATGTTTTTTGAACATCCATCTCATAAGTATCGCAAGGTCTATGATAAGAACAACCTTACCGTCACCCCTAATAGTTGCGCCTAAAATCCCACATTGGTCTGCATCCACACCATTTATTGTTTTTATTACAACTTCCTCCTGGCCAAGTAAGCCATTAACAATAAGACAAAACTTTTTATCACCAACGGATGCTACGAGAATATAGGAATATAAATTATCAGTGGATTCATCATCAGGAACATTTAATAAATCTTTTAAGTAAAACAGAGGCAAAACTTTACCCCTAATATTTAAAACCTTTTGCCCTGTTACATCCTTTATTTCAGAAGTTTTAATGCGTAAAGTTTCTTCTATCATAGTCTGAGGAATTGCATAAACCTCTCTGCCTACCTTTACCATCATAGACTGAATTATTGCCAATGTGAGAGGAAGGCTTATTCTAAAAGTACTACCTATATCTTTCTTTGAAATAACCTCAACATATCCATTTAATTTTGCAACATTCGTTCTCACCACATCCATTCCAACACCTCTACCGCTTAGTTCTGAAGCAACCTCTTTTGTGGAAAAACCAGGCAAAAATATTAGATTTATGATATCTTCATCGCTCATTTTTTTTGTTTCTTCATCAGTTATTAATTCTCTTTGAATAGCCTTATTTTTAACTGCATCAACATCTATACCTTTCCCATCATCAGTTATGTCAATAACTATTTGAGAGCCCTTCTGGTAAGCATTTATTGTTATTTTTCCTTTATGACCTTTGCCTTTTTTTATCCTTTCCTCAGGTAATTCTATGCCATGGTCTATGGAATTTCTTATTATATGAACAAGAGGATCCGCTATATTTTCAATTACTGTCTTATCAACCTCTGTATCCTCACCGAATATTTCTAACTCAATCTCTTTGCCAAGAGTTTTCGAGAGATCCCTTACCATTCTTGGAAACTTACTAAAAACCTTCTGTATGGGCTGCATCCTGATCTTCATAACGGAAAGCTGTAAGTCTGAAGTTACTCTATCAAGAAAACCTGTGGTTTCTAATAGCTGTTCGATATAGTTTTGAATACTGTCTTTATCAATATTGTTAGAAAGATTTACAAGCCTGTTTCTGATTAAAACTATTTCCCCTGCTAAGTCCATTACTTTATCTATTTTTGATACTTCTACACGCAAGTTTGCCATAACTTCTTTATCTTTATGACTGGTGTCTATTTGAGATATCTGAGAAATAGATTGTTTTTGCTCTACTTCGTTTTTTATTTCTTGTTTTTCATCACTCCTTGCAATTGTCTCTTGTTGCCCTTCATTTATAATATTTTGAACATCTTCTACTACCTGAGTTTTCCTATTTTCAGCATCTTGAAGCGCTAAATCAACATCCTTTAAAAAGATAGATAGCTCTCCAGCGTATTCTCTTTTTTCCCTTATACAACTTATTAGCTCTT
Source organism: Deltaproteobacteria bacterium (assembly GCA_037442505.1). Taxonomy (GTDB): domain Bacteria; phylum CALINM01; class CALINM01; order CALINM01; family CALINM01; genus JBBIPZ01. The sequence goes on from JBBIPZ010000008.1 coordinate 5,787, forward strand.
TTAAAACATCAACACTTTTTAGTACAACATCAATAAGATGCCTTGAAAGAGCTAGTTCACCATCACGTATTTTCTTCATTATGCTTTCTGAACGATGTGCAACATCAACAATATTTTGAAAGCCTAAGAAACCAGCAGCTCCCTTAAGGGTATGCATGCTCCTGAAAATCTCGTTGAGAAGCTCTTTATCATCTCCTTTCTTTTCTAACTCAATAAAAAGAGGATCGATTTTCTCTAAGGTTTCTTCAGCCTCAGTTATAAACTCATTTACTATTTCTTCCATCTCATCAGACATAAAAACACTCCATAACAGTTATTTATTAAATTAATCTCTTAACACGGGCTTTTTTTCAGCCATTTTTTCTAACTTCTCTTTCAAAACTTCAAGGGTAAAAGGCTTTACAATATAGTTATCTACTCCCGATTTTATAGCTTCTATTACCTTGTCTTTTTCTGCCTCTGCAGTAACCATGAGAAAAGGTATGTTACATAAAGGTTCGGTCGATTGTCTTACCCTTCTTAATAACTCAATGCCCTCCATGTTAGGCATATTCCAATCAGATACTACAAGACTGAACTCACCACTTTGTAATTTACTATATGCCTGCGCACCATCTTCTGCTTCCTCGATATTTTTAAACCCAAGCTGATTTAAAAGATTCTTTACAATCCTTCTCATTGTGGGAAAGTCATCTACTACCAATATTTTAATATTGTAATTAAACATTAAATTTCCCCTCCTTTTTCGAAAAATTTTTTCAAGATCCTCTTTATAGAATTTGCAACCTGCTCCGCTGTTGTAGGTTTTGTTAAATAATCATCAGCACCTGCTTCAAAGGCTTTCTTTTTTTCGTATTCATCTGCTTCAGTTGTAATCATAACAACAGGTATGTTTCTCAATATTTGATTGGACTTTAAATTTTTTATAAATTCTATGCCATCCATATAGGGCATATTTAAATCAGTTAGGATAAAATTGATGTCTCCTTCCTTAGCAATTTTTTCAAAAGCATCAAACCCATTTTCCGCAGTTACAACAGTATAGCCCTTTGATTTCATGTATAGACTTAATAATTTTAAGGTGGTCTTATCATCATCTACTATTAAGATCTTCATAAATTGCCCTCACTATACCTTCTGGTAAGTTACAACTCTGTTTATAATAAAAGGCTTAAAAGCCCTCGTTACATTATGAAGACTCTCCGAAAGACTTAAAAACAAAAATCCTCCAGTTGCTAAAGAATCATAGAGGTTTGCAACTGCTCTTTGTTTTGCTTTATCATCAAAATAAATTAATACATTGCGACAGAATAATATATCTACATTGCATATTTTTCTTGTTTCACTACTTTTTATAAGATTTATGTGATGAAATGCAACCATTTTTTTTATTTGATCACAAATTTGATAAAACTGGTTATCTATCTTTTTGAAATACTTTTGCATAAGAGATGTTGGAACATTTCTAACTGAATATGAATTATATATCCCCCTTTTCGCCGATTCAAGAGCCGCTAATGAAATATCAGAAGCTATAAGTTCAATTGAAGAAGATATTCCACTTTCTAAAAGCAAAATCGCAATTGTATAAATCTCTTCGCCTGTTGAACAGGCTGCGGACCAAATTTTTATCCTCGTTTTTTTTTGCTTTAGCTGAGAAATAACATTTTGAACACATACGTATAGTTGTTCCTGTTCTCTAAAAAAATATGTTTCGTTAGTTGTAATCGCATTATAAAGGTTAATAAGTTCACCACTCCCGGAAGAACTTTTTATATAAGACAGATAATCATCAAAACTATCTTTTCTACACTCTTTAATCCTATTTTGCAACCTATTTTCAATGAAATATTTTTTTGCATCATTTATATATATTCCAGTAAGTTCATAAATATAATCACGAAGTGCCTTAAAAGTATTGTCACTTAGAACTAAATTCATACACTTAAAAACCCCAAACGTTTAGCAAATTCTCTGATATATAAAGGGGCATCCTTTAAAAATTCTAAAAGAAGCTCCTTATCAATATTTTCTAATGCAAAAAAACATTCAGATATAATATCAGCATATTTTTCATGTATAAGAACAGACCAAATAGAATTAAATGCCTCTTTTTTCCCTATTTTACCAAGACTTGTGATTGCAACTTTTCTTACATGACTATCAGGATCACTTACTCTTTCTAAAAAAACTTTTTGCACTTCTTCTATATATGCAACATTAGACAATGCATTTATTGAAGCTCTTCTTATATCCCTTAAATCTTTCTGTAAAATATTAATTAAATGAGGAACTGATTTTTCACACTGCAACTCACCTACAATCTCAATAGCCAATACCTTCGCTCGAAATTTGTATTTATCGCTGTTTATAACTTCAATAAAAAAATCATTGCATCCACACTGTCTTAATATATCTTTAACAACAAATAAATAGTCTTCATCATAAGGTTCGGTGGGATCAAGAGAACCGGCAATATCTATAATTTTAGGTAAATTGTGTATATACCCAAGAGAAATTAACCCTTTTATAGCTAATATTTTTTCTTCCCAAACACTTTCTGTTACAATTTCTAACAGGATATCTTCTATACCATTAACTTTTTTTGCAATATCATAAAACTCATTTTTAATAACTCCTTTCACAATTTCAGCCTTTTCTATTTCACCAACCTTAAAAAATGAGTCTATAAGTAGCTCAAAACCAGCTTTACTTCCCATATTGCTTAATGATTCAATAGCAGCAATCCTGATTGATATAAGCGGCGATTCAATAAGTTTTGCTATTTTTGGAACTGATTTTATACTTTTAAAAAAAGAAAGAGCTTCTAAAGCTGAAAAAACTACCCATTCTTCGTCATCAAGAGCAGATATAAGTTCATCTTCTGCTTTAACAAGTTCAAGAGATTTAATCGTTTTTGCTGCTGCCCCTCTTACATTTGGATTTGGGTCTTTTCGCAATAGTTGAATTACTTCATCTTCGTAGTCACAATGTCCAATATTAGATATAATATCAAGTGCAAATTTTCTGATATCGTCATCTTTATCCATCAAAAGAGGTCTTAGAACTTTAACGGCGGCTTCTCTTAATTGTTGGAGAATAATAATTGCAGTGTTTCTTAAATAAGCTTCCTCTCTTAATAAAGGAAGTAACATGTAAGCAGTAACTTCTCCGCCAATGTTTATAAGAGATCTCATAGCTGCATCTTGGACTCCAACATTTTCATCCCTCAATGCATTGATGAGGGGATAAATTGCCCTTTCATCTGCATCTGCTAAAGCTTCTGCAGCCGCATGTCTTACAGTTGCGTCTGGTGATTTCAATTTTTCAAGATACTTTTCTATTGTTGTGGCTTTCATACTTTATTTATCTGTAGTTTTAGTAAAAACTTTAGTTTAAATAAAATTAATCTAAAGTTTTTATATCTTTTTTCGATATAAACATATACTTAATGTTATGGAGGTTTATATATGTTTAAAGGTTTTACTGTCAAAAGGAAGCTTATTTTTGGATTTGGAACAATTATCACTGTAATGTTATTTTATGGGTTACTATCTATTTTTGGACTGGTAAAAAATTTAAAAAATTTAGAGGATGAAAAACTTCGAATAGAAAAAATTTTATTAACTCAGCGCATTAACATAGATGTCCAAAAAATACTTTTAAAAGTATCAAAAATTATAGTTGTAAAAGATCCAGAAATTAAAAATGAGATTGCACTTCTTAGAACAGATTATAAAGAAGCCTTTGATAAACTAAAAAAAATAACAAAAAAGCAGGAAGGGCTAAAATTGATAGATGATTTAGCTATCCTTATGAAAGAAACAGCGCCTTATAATGATATGGTAATTAAAAATGCTACTGAAGGAAATGATACGAATACCGCCATGAGTGTGTATGTCGTAGAGGTAGAACCAAGATTATCAAAAATAAATAAAGCATTAACAGATCTTGTACAATACCAACAAAAAAGAGTTAATGAAGAAATAAATCAAAAAAAACAAAATAGTAATATTATGCTTATAATGACAACTATAGCAATTGCGATTGTTCTTCTTTTTAGTCTTATAATATCATTTTCTATCTATAATTCCATATCAAAACCTATAGCAAATCTTAATTATAATTTACAGAAAATTGCAAATGGCGACTTAGTAATGACAATTGATACTTCACGACAAGATGAAATAGGTGAAATTGCTAGAAACTTAGATACAGCAATAAATGCTATTAAAACACTTATCTCCCACGCAAAGAATGCTTCTTTTAATTTATCTTCGAGTGCCGAAGAATTAAGCAGAACTACTGAAGAGATCAATAAAAGCATAAAAAACCAGACAGAACGGGCATCTCAAATTGCTACATCTGCAGAAGAAATGACTCAAACAATTACTGACATAGCAAAAAATGCTTCCAATATAGCTGAAGTTAGCACAAACTCTGCAGGCACAGCTAAGGAAGGCAAAAATAAAGCTTTAAAAACATTAGAAGAGATCAAAAAGATAAAATTAGCTTCAGAAAAACTTGGTATGATAATCACCAATTTAGGAGAACGTTCAGCCCACATAGGTGAAATTATCGTCGTTATTAAAGATATTGCTGATCAAACAAACTTGCTTGCACTTAATGCAGCCATAGAAGCAGCGAGAGCTGGAGAACAGGGTAGAGGTTTTGCTGTCGTTGCTGATGAGGTAAGAAAATTGGCTGAAAGGACGGGGAAAGCAACTGATGAAATAAGTCAGATGATACAAAATATTCAAAAAGACATTGAAATTGCAATACAATCAATGGATGAAACTGCAAAAAGAGTTGAAGACGGTGTAATAGATTCTCAAGATACTTCAGCTTCAATAGACATGATTGTTAAGAAAACTGAAGAAGTTAGAGAGATGATACAGCAAATAGCTACTGCAACAGAAGAAATGTCTTCTACAACCGAAACAATTTCTCAAGATATTACAAACATTGTAGAGGGCTTGAAAGGAAATAGCCTTGCTACTGAACAGGCTGATCAAATTGCTTCTAATGTTTCCTCAATGGGACACGATTTACTTACATCTATTGGAAAGTTCAATATATAACTTTTTCGAGGATGGTATTAAATACCATCCTTCTTATTTTAACTGCTTTATTCTATCTGTAGGGCTTATGATATCAGTTATTCTGATGCCAAATTTTTCATTGATAACTACAACCTCACCACGAGCAATGAGTCTATTATTGACAAATACTTCCATTGGTTCACCTGCTAATTTTTCAAGTTCAATTACTGACCCTTGACCTAATTGAAGCAAGTCCCTTATTATCATTTTCGTCCTACCTATTTCAACTGTTACTTCCAAAGGTATATCAAGTAAAAATTCTATATCTCTTGCCATATCCGACTTATTACTGCTTTCCTGAAGGTTATCAAAGTTAGCATTTTTGATTTCATTGTCATTTTTTTCACCCATAAACTACGCTCCTTACCTGGTTTTATCTATAATCTTTGTAATTTTTACAGCTTGGCTTCCCTTATGAATTCCAAGTATCCCTTTAAGTTTTAAAACTCCTTCCACTTTAATATCTAATTCTTCTGATACATTCTTTTTTAAAACTATTACGTTACCTACCTTCATCTCTTTCATATCTTTTATCATCATTTCCGTTTTACCAAGTTCAACAGTTATATTTACCATCGATGATAAAAGAGCATCTTTTATAATAGTATAAACATTTTGATCTATTTCGTGAGTTTCCTTTTTCACAACTGAATAAAGTTTATCCCTAATAGGCTCTAACATTGAAAAGGGAATACAAAAAAACATTTTTCCAGAAAAATCTTCAATATAAATTTCCATCTCTATCTTAATAACTATTTCTGAAGATGTAACAATATTTACAAATTGTGGGTTCATTTCAGAACTAACAAATTGAGGGCTGATTTCTATTATAGTTTTCCACCCTTCTTTAAGATCATTTAATGCAGCATCTACAAGCTTTCTAATAATTTTTTGTTCAATAGGTGTAAAATATCTACCTTCTGATTTTACATATCTAACTGAAGGACTGCCAAAAAAGCACTCTACAAAAGCAAAGACTGTGGGGGCTTCAATTATAAATAGTGCAGTACCTTTTAATGGTTCCATTTTAAAAATGTTTATACTTGAAGGCATAGGAATCGTTTTTATAAAATCACCAAATTTAATTGTTTCTACGGTCTTAACTTTAATATCAACAAACTTCTTTATTTGTGTTGACAAAGAATCTCTAAAAAGACGGTTGAATTTTTCCTGAACCATTTCCAGCCCCTGCATACGACCTCTCACAACCTTTTCAGGGCTCGCAAGGTCAAGTAGTTTAACACCGTCTGTTGGAGCTTCTTTTTTTGTTTCTGTCTCTATAGCCCCACTTTCTACACCACTTAAAAGGGCATCAACCTCGTCTTGAGATAATATTTTGCTCACTAATATGCTCCTTACATTACTTACTATCAAAAACTATGCCTTACAATATTTCATTGTAATCATAGTACATCTAAATTCAAGTCAAAATATTGACATAGAAAAGGGGAGGGTAATAATCCCCTCCCAATTTAATTATCTTTTGAGGTTTATCATTTCTTGTAAAAGTTCATCGGAGGTTGTTATTATTCTGGAATTTGCTTGAAACCCTCTCTGAGCAGATATCATTCTAACAAACTCTTCTGCCATGTCTACATTACTTAACTCCAAAGAGTTTGATAAAACCCTTCCAAGTCCTCCCTTGCCGGGTGTACCAATTGTTGCAAATCCAGAATCAAAAGACTCTGAATAAAGATTTCTACCCAATTTGGTTAATTGAGTTGGTGCTACAAACTTCGCAAGTGCTATCTGTGCAATTGGTTTTATCTCTCCATTCGTATATATACCCGAAATAGTTCCATCCTGAGATACTGAAACACTTTTTAATGCACCAGCTGGAAATCCATTTTGATTCTGGAAAAGAGTTGCAGACTCAGCAGCAAACTGGGTAAAACTCTGAAAATTAATCTGAATAGGTTGGTTAGGTGTAGCTCCTCCGCCAAAATTAAATGTCTCATTAATTGCTGTACCACTTGCTGTTCCAGTGTTAGATGTTAGATTTACCAGAGCTCCTGTGCTATCAAATGTCATTGTTCCACTTGCTTGAACCTGATCAACGCCTGAAGCAGAGTCACTTGCTGAAACCACAGCATTCCAATCCCAGGTATTGCCAGCCGTTTTTGTAAAATATAAGGTTATGGACCTTGTATTACCTAAAGAGTCATAAACAGTAATAACATTGGAAAAGTTTGAAGTATTTAAAGGATCTGCAAGATTAAAACCGCCAGCTATTGGCGAAAGACGAGAGTCTAAGTTTGCAGAAAGGTTGACTATTGATGTTGGAAGCGTAGAATTATTAAATTGAGAAACATCAATATCTCCAAGTACTCCTGAAAGTTGTCCTGCAGTGGTATAATTATACCCCTGAACGCTGAGACCATCACTATTAACAAGAAATCCATTTTTATCAATAGTAAACTGACCAACTCGAGAATAGTACTTGCCTGATGCATCTTTTACAATAAAAAATCCATCTCCATCAATTGCAAGATCAAGAGCATTGCCCGTCGTCTCAAAAAAACCTTGAGAAAAAAGTGGTGATACATCACTTAACATTACTCCCCTCCCAATCTGCGAAGAACTAGTTCCACTTGAAAGGGTCTGACTCATAACATCTGCAAATGTAACTCTGCTTGCTTTAAAACCCAAAGTGTTTAAATTAGAGATGTTATCACCAATCACAGATAATGCTGTTCCATTTGATTTCATACCACTTATTCCTGTAAAAAGTGAAGTTAACATAGTTTTTTTCCTCCCTATAGTAAGATTTCTTTTATATCACTCATTGTTATAATGTTACCATTATCTAAAACAAGATTTGTCTTTCCTTCTCCAAAATTAATTCCTAAAACCTTTGCTGAAAGACCTTCAATTGTTTTAACATTTTTTCCTATTAAATTAATAATCATACCATTATTTAATGATTCCTGATAATTAATACTTTGTTCCATATTTTTGTTTAAATTAAATAATTGTTCTAATGAACTAAACTGGGCTAATTGAGCTGTAAATTCTGTGCTATCCATTGGCTTTAATGGATCTTGGTATTGTAGCTGAGTTGTGAAAAGTTTTAAGAAATCATCTTTACTAACAATATTTCCAACAGCCATATCAAACCTCCTTTAAGCAATTAAGCTTATTTTTCTATTTCTAACTTTTTTTACAAAAACTTCTTTAACGTCCATAACTTTGTATACCTTATCTTTATTAAATGTTAAATCGTCTCTTTCCCACCTGTTTCCCTGCCCTCTATCACCTAAAAACACTGAGAAATTGCCCACTGAAAGCCCTTGTTTTGAAAGTGCATCTATAATTCCCTTTAGATTCTGTTCTATAAAGTTTTTGCTCTGGTAATCAGATGCTATAATATGAGCATTTATCACTCCTTTCTGAGATGTCAACTCAAGTTCGAGTTTTCCTATACCGTCAGGCTGTAAAGTAAGTTCTATAATGTTTTCTGATTTTGGTTTTATTGAAAAAAGCTTTTCTTCAACTTTTATCAATTCTGGTAACTTAAAGAATTCATCTTTAGTAGTTACTGTTTTCTGATTATTTAAATTTTGATTCTTCAGTATAATACTTTCATTGGCAGAATAATGTTTATAATCTCCTCTTATATCTTCAATTTTGCCTTTTTTCTCTATTTTCTTTTCAAAAGCTACTTTAGCTTCTGGTTCTAATTTTAAATGAATATCAGTATTTATATTACCTTTATTAAATTCATTGCTTTGACCAACCGTTATCTTTTTAT
>JBBIPZ010000008.1:14739-78285 GCA_037442505.1 Deltaproteobacteria bacterium
GCTGTCACCTACCTTTGTTCCATTTTTATCTTCTTCTACTTTTACTGGAAAGTTTGTATTTATATTACCTTTATTAAATTCATTGCTTTGACCAACCGTTATCTTTTTATCTTCAGTGAAAATTTGAGAAATATCTTCTATGGTTTCGCTTACAGGATTATTTTTATCTATCTGTTTAACATTACAAGCTTCTTTTGACGTATCGATATTCATAACATCTAACGATATTCTATCTGACGTCAAAAATTCTGGATTTATTTTTGCTTTTGTGGTTTTTACTTCATAATTATTTTCCTTAATCAATTTTAAATCAATGCTGTCACCTACCTTTGTTCCATTTTTATCTTCTTCTACTTTTACTGGAAAGTTTAATTTATCTCCTACAATGTGTCTATCTTCTTTAAAATCTCTCAAAGTATTAATGTTTTCTTCTTTTGTCTGATTATAATTTCTTGTCTTTGTATTATCCAAATTTTCAGAATTCTCGAATTTTTCATTTTGCTCACTAAGATTAAACTTTTGGAACAATTCCGTTTTTTTAACAGGAGTTTCAACAGATTTATTCGAAGTTAATTCTTCGACAATATTAGATTTGTCATTTAATAATATATTTCCATCACTGGAAATTTGTTTTGTTGATATTTCAGGAAAAACCTGCAAGTTATTCTTTGAATTATTAAAAAGATTTTCAATATTTTTTTTATCTACTAAAATAGCTCGATTATCACCTGAAAAATTACAATATTTCTGGTTATTTTCAAAATTTAGTTCTTTATCAGTATTTTCGGGCAGTTCTATATTATTTGTTTTATAATGAAGTTTTACAATTAAGGGCAAACTAATTTGGTTTAAACAGATACTTTCGATAAGATTTAATAAAGTTTCTTTATCAGAATCTATTTCTTCGAATGAAGTATTTTCATCACTTGTTTCTTTTGTGCTATTTTCTTCCTGTTGCATTATACTCTCTTTCAAATCTTTTTTTAAAACTTTTTCCAACCCCTTTAGAACGTCTTGTCCTTCTGAGCTAAGGTTGCTCTCGCCCACAATCATTTGTAATACTTGAGAAAAAAGTTGCTGGTTGTTTACATTAATATCTTGTTTCAACTCTTTATTACTTAAAAAGTTTATCAAAATATCTAACTGTAAAACATTCATCATGTCGGAATTATATCAACTATTATGCCAGCATTATTTTGATGATTTTTTCCAATTTTTTCAATAAATTACTTGACAAGATAGAACTAAAAGGAGTTTACCTTAATAGGAAAGTTTTTCATTGAACAGGAAAATTTTTCACTGTTAAACCTAACTTTTCTGTTAAAGATACTGCTTTTTTAGTTTCCATTTCTGACAAAATATTTCCAGCTTTCTTATTATTCATTTTTAGCAGTATTCTTACAGCAAGATCTTCGTTTATATTTGATAATTTTTGAGCAGCATCTTTTGATGGCATAACTTCGTATATTTTTACAATGTTATCTATTCTTTCATTTTTTATATCTTGAAGTTTCTTTATTAAGCTTTCTATCTTTGATAATATCTGTATATTTTTTTCAATACGTGCATCTATATCTTTTTTTAGTTGCTCTAATTTCTCCTGTTCTCTTTTAAGCTCCAATTCTTCATTTATTATATTTAGGGGTTTTATGTTATCAGTTTCTCTTTTGGTCTCTGCAAAAAGGAAATTTACAAAAGCAAAAAATAATATAAAAGTGATTATTCTTTTCATTTTCCACCAAACCTGGAAAGGAACAGAAAATCAATTTCCTTTTGTTCCCTGTGATTTTCTATTTTTTTCTTCTCTTCTATAATTTTATCAAGAAGTTTTTCAAGAACTTTCTCATCTTTATATGCTTCTACAAGATTTTCCCTTATAATTTTCACTTCCTTTGTTCTTTCAGATATAACTTTTTTTTGTTCTTTTATACTCTTACTTATATGAGAAAAGTATTTGTTATACAAATCAATCTCACCAATGTTCAATATGTTTTTTCTAATCCCATCTTCATATCTTTTTTTATGTTCTTTAAATAATTCCTCAAGTGTTTTTAAATATTCTTTATCTGACTCAAGTAAATCGTAAACCTCTTTTAGACGAACTTCTAATTCCTCTTTTCTAATCTTCTTTAATTCTAAAAGTTTGTCAACTGTTTTCTTTGTCATTTTCTACTCCACTTAATAACAAATAGAGCACCTGGATACTATCATTTAAATCAGCTTTTGTATCGATATCTTGTTTTAAATAAGCCTTCAATTTGTCGATCATCTCTATTGAAAAATCGGCTTTTGGATTACTACCCTTTTTGTAAGCACCTAAATTTATCATATCTTCAAATTTTTTATAAGTTGCATACGTTTCTATAAATTTGCCAGCCACTTTTTTATGCCTCTTTTCAACAATATCTGGCATAACCCTGCTTATAGAAGACAATATATCTATTGCAGGATAATGCCCCTCCATAGCAAGATCTCTCGACAAAACAATATGACCATCTAAAATGGAACGGGCAGCATCTCCTACTGGATCGTGAATATCATCCCCTTCTATTAAAACCGTATACAAACCTGTAATAGAACCTTTATCTTCTGATGTACCTGCTCTTTCAAGCAACCGAGGGAATAAAGCAAAGACAGATGGTGTGTAGCCTTTCGTAGTAGGTGGTTCACCAATAGCAAGTCCTATTTCTCTTTGTGCCATAGCAACACGTGTTAAAGAATCCATTAAAAGTAAGACATCTTGCCCTTGTTCTCTAAAATATTCTGCTATTGCAGTTGCTGTGAAGGCAGCCCTCACCTTTGATAATGGAGGATTATCAGAAGTTGATACCACTACTACTGATTTTTTTAAACCTTCATCGCCAAGATCCCTTTCAATGAATTCCCTAACCTCTCTTCCGCGCTCCCCAATAAGAGCAATAACTGTAACGTCTGCCTTTGTATACTTTGCAATCATCCCTAAGAGCACACTTTTGCCAACTCCACTTCCAGCCATAATACCTATTCTCTGGCCTTTACCACAAGTAAGAAGTCCATTGATAGCTCTGATTCCCAGATCAAGAGGTTCAATAATTCTTTTTCTTTTAACAGGATTAGGAGGTAAATTGAATAAAGGATAATTAACTCCAGAAACATCCCCTTTATTATCTATAGGAATTCCATTATGATCAATAATACGTCCAATTATGCTATGTCCAACTTTTATACAGACTTTTTTACCGAAAGATATTACTCTACTTCCTGGCCTTATTTTCGAAACATCCCCTAAAGCCATCAATAAGACCTGATTTTCTTTGAAACCTACAACTTCAGTATCCACATATTCACCAGCATCGGACAAAATCCTGCATGTCTCGCCAATACTAGCCTTTATTCCAGATGCTTTTATGATAATCCCCGTTATCTCCTCTATTTTACCGTAAACTATGAGAGGATCAACTTCTCTAATAACTTTTATACACTTCTCTATTTTATTCTGTTGTAAGAGCTTCATTTACACAACGTTCTATTATTTTTAGTTGTTCTTCTATATCTGTAACAATAACCTCTTTTACACCTATAATAACAGGTCCGTATACAGGGACAGATGGGTCTACATCCAGATTTAATTCCATGTCATTTGAAAAAAGCTTAATTTTGTTTTTAATAAAAAAATCATATAATGCAGGATTTAATTTTATAGTCAATTTATCGATTATCTCTATTTTTCTTATTGCTTCCATAACTATATTGAGCATTATCTCTGGTTTTATTGACAGTTCTGTCATTATTATTTTTTTTGCAATTTCAATGGCAAGTGTAATAATTTTGGGCTCAATTTCTTTAACTATATTGTCTTTTAATGATGCAAGATTTTTGTATATTTCTTCGATCCCGGACAAAAAAACATTTGCTTTACTTACGCCTGCTTCAAAACCAGCTTTTTCTCCTGATATAAACCCTTTGTCAAAAGCTTCTTGCTCTTTGCTTGATATATGATTTTCTAAATCTTGAGCACTAAATATAAAATTTTTTTCAACATTTTCCATTTGTTCATGACTGGACTCATCTTCGTCCTTTATTTCATTAAAAACTTGTTCTTCTTCAAAATTGGGCATTCTAAATATTATTACTTCAGTATTTTTTAAGTCTTTTGTTTTAACTAACAAACTGTTCTCCTCCTTTACCTGCAAGTACTATTTTCCCTTCTTGTTCTAATTTTCTCGCAACTTTTACAATATTTTGCTGTGCCTTTTCGACATCAGAAACTCTAACGGCACCACGAACTTCCATTTCTTCTTTTAATATCTGTGCAGCTCTTTGAGACATATTTTTAAAAATCTTTGTTTTTAATTCTTCTGAAGCTGTTTTTAGAGCAAGAACAAGGTCATCGTTACTAACCTCTTTAAGTAAAGTCTGAATACCTTTATCATCAAGATTTACTAGATCGTCGAATAAAAACATTAGCTGTCTTATAGACTCTGCTAACTTTCCATCCTCTTCTTCAACCTTTGCTAATATATTTTCTTCAACTGTCCTATCAATATTATTCAATATTTCAGCAACCATCTTAGTACCCCCTATTTTCTTTCCTTTTCCCACGTCTATCTGACCTGCCAATACTTCATTGAGTTCCTCGATAGCACTTTCGGGAATCCTTTCAATTTTTGCAATCCTTAGGGTTACATCTGCTTTAAGATTGTCTGGTAATGAAGCAAGTACAGCAGCAGCTTGAGGAGGATCAAGCAGGCATAATACCAATGATATAGTTTGGGGGTGTTCATTCATTAAAAAATTTGTTAATGTTTTGGTATCTACAAATCTCAAGGAATCAACGGCACTTTCTACAGATGCCATCTCCATAACCCTTTCTGCGTATTCATCTCCTAAAGTCTTAGATAATACTCTTTTAACAAAATCGCTTCCACCTATTACAACATTTCCCTCGCCTATCTTTTGCCAGATATCTTCTATAATTTTATTAGTTTCTTCATTGCTTAAATTATGAAGTTTTGTCATAGAAGCTGTAATTTTACCAATAGTTTTAACATCCAAAAATTTTAGTATCTCAGCTGCTAATTCTTCACCTACCGTAAGCAAAAAAACTGCAGCTTTATCATAATTACTTAAATTTGCTGACATTTACCTCTCCTGCAAAAGCTGTTTTAGAAAGTTTGCAGCGTTTTCTGGATTTTTTTTAGCCCATTCAACAAGCTGATCTTTTGGGGAAGGTAACTCTTTCTTCTCAAATTTCGATATTGAAACTTTATCTTCTTGTGACGCCTGTATTTTATCTTTTATTTGGTTTGCCTTTAGAGTATCATCTGATAACTTTTTCTCTATAAACAAACTCTTGAGTAAAGGTCTTAATACTAGGAAAATTACCATCAAAGCTACCAATAAAGGTGTAACATACTTCATAAAAATGTCTATAATAACAGGTGCATATTGCTGGAATGTTGATTTGGTTGGCAAATCACTAAATGTTACCTCACTAAAAGGCATATTTACCACTTTTACATCGTCACCTCGTTCCTGAGAAAAACCAATAGCTTTCTTAACTAAATCTTCATAATGCTTAATTTCTTCATCACTTCTAGGTACATACACTCGCTCTTTTTTGTTATTGTCCATCTTGTAATTACCATCAACTACAACCGCTATTGTTTGTCTCTTAACAATACCAGTTGGCGATATTATATGGCTGACTACTTTACTTATTTCATAATTAACTATTTCATTTTGTTTCTCTGTTTGTCCTTGAGAAAGAAAAGCTGGTGACTGAACAGCTTTTGTAGGAAGATTAGAATTTACACCTGGTACTCCACCAGCACCACCAACATCAGATTTTTCAGCAATTTTTTGTGTACTTCTTATTACTTGCCCTTCTGGATCATACCTTTCTTCTGTTTTTTCTATCTTGGTAAAATCTATATCCACTGTTGCTTTAGCTCTAACCTTTCCTACCCCCACAATAGGCTCTAAAATACTAATAACACTTAATTCGACCTCCTTTTCAAAATTTTTCTGGTATTCTAATTGGCTGCTACTTAATGCTGATAGCTGATCCTTTTGCTTTGTTAACATCTCACCAGTACTGTCCACAATTGTGACATCTTTTGGACTAAGTCCTTCTACACTACTTGATACAAGATGAACTATGCCTTGAATCTGATTTTCAGTTAATTTTTTACCGGTCTTCAACTTAAGTAAAATTGAAGCACTTGGATTTGTTTTCTGCTCTATAAAAACTGTTTTTTCTGGTATTACGAGGTGTACTCTTGCATGCTCTATTTCACTTAAAGCCATGATGGTTCTTGTTAATTCTCCTTGCAAGGCTCTCTGGTAATTGAGCTTCTGGACAAAGTCTGTAGTTCCAAAATCAGTTTTATCAAAAAGTTCAAATCCTACACTACCACCAGTCGGTACTCCTTGTGCAGCCAGCTGAATTCTTGTTTCATAAACTTTATCTGAAGGAACAAGAATTTTTTCACCTTCAATTTTATATTTGATCTTTTTTTCTTTAAGCTTCTGTATTATTAATCCCGAATCTTCTTGGCTTAAATTGGTAAATAGTATTTGATACTGCTCTCTCTGCATCCAAGCAAAAGAAAAAATAATACAGGCAATAGATAAAAGGGCAATTGCTATGATTAGTATCTTATTTTTTGTAGGTCTTGCTTTAAAATTTTCAACCACTGATACGATATTAGGCATAATCTACCCCTTTATACTTGCATTCTCATAATTTCTTCATAGGCACTAATTAATTTATTTCTGATCTCTACCATTGTTTGAAAAGATAAATCAGCTTTCTCAATCGCCAAAATAGCCTGAGTAATATTGCCTCCGGTTGTTAACTCTTTTAGTGCCTTTGCTGTCTCTCCTTGAATATCAGATATTTTTTCAATGGCTTCATTTAAGATATTGCCAAATCCTTTGTCAAAAGATTTATTTTGAGAATTATTTATGGATTGTAAGGTGTTTATAGCATTTGTAATCTTTATGTCAGCCATTGCTAGTACCTCCCTAATTCCAATGTCTTAAGAATAATATTTTTCGTAATATTAAAGGCAGAAATATTTGCTTCATAAGTTTTACTTGCCATTATCATATTAACCATTTCTTCTAAAATGTTTACATTTGGTAATGTTACATACCCCTGAGGATCTGCATCAGGATGACCAGGCTCATATATTTTATTAAAAGGAGCATTATCATCAATTATATCAGCAACAGTAACACCTTGTAGATTTTCTTTTATATTAAAAGGCTTAAAAATAACATCTTTTCTTTTGTAAGGCCCACCTTCAGATGTCCGCGTAGAATTAACATTTGCCATATTTGAAGCTATTATGTTCATCCTAATTCTTTGTGCTTCTAATGCAGAAGCAGTTACTTGGAAAACAGACCAATCAGACATAAGTATTACCTCCCTCTTACTGCGTTTTTATACATTCTAAACTTTGTCCCTAAAAATGTTATTCCTGCCTGATAAACAAGGGCATTTTCAGTAAGCTTTGCCATCTCCTTATCAAGCTCCACATTGTTTTTATCTATCCACGGAGAAGTTTCTACAATTTTAATGTTTTCTTCAATACCTTCACTAACACCTGGCAAATGCTCATGAGAAGTCTTTTCTAATTTAACAATCTCTTCTTGTAATATTGTTTTATAATCGATATCCTTTGCTAAATAACCTGGAGTTTCAGCGTTTGCGATATTTGATGTTAAAATATCATTTCTTTTTACCAAAACATTTAAAAAGTTTTCTAAAACTTTAACATCTCCGTCCATATACGCCCCTCTCTATAAATCTCAATATAGAATATATATCAATAAGTGTGCCTAAAATTTTATTCTTTGGAATGTTACTTTGCATATTCTAAGCTCTCAAGTGTGGGAAAATTTTTCCTATAGCTATAAAGTTTATTCCTTAATGTCCTAACCGTAATTCCTAATTTTTTTGCTGCAAGCGTTTTATTACCCTTAGTTTCTTCTAAAGCTTTAAAAATCATATCTTTTTCCATTTCCTTAATATTAGTTACAATAGCTGGAGGATTCTTTTCATGTTCATCCTCACATAAGCTAACTAAATCTACTTTATCAATATAAGATTTTTTGCATAACACAACAGCTCTTTGTATAGTATTTTCAAGTTCTCTTACATTACCTCGCCACTCTTTATTTAAAAGATAATCAATAGCGCTATCAGTATAACCTTCAATAGCTTTACCAAACATACTATTAAAATTTTTAAGAAAATGTTTAGCTAAAAGTGGTATATCATCCCGCCTTTCTATAAGTGATGGTATATGCAATGGTATAACATTTAATCGATAATAAAGATCTTCCCTAAAACGCCCTTCCTCACACTCTTTTTTCAAATTTCTATTCGTGGTAGCAATCACCCGAACATCAATTCGAATAGGAGTTTTACCACCCACTCTATCAATCTCCTTTTCCTGCAAAACTCTTAAGAGTTTTGCTTGTAATGTCAATGGCATTTCTCCTACTTCATCCAGAAGTATAACACCACCATTTGCAAGTTCAAATTTACCTAATTTTTTCTCTGTAGCACCTGTAAATGCTCCTTTCTCATAACCAAACATTTCAGACTCAAGCAAATTATCAGGTATTGCAGCACAATTTACCGCTATAAAAGGTTTATCTCTTCTTAACCCTCTTTGATGTATATACCTGGCAAAAAGTTCTTTTCCTGTACCACTTTCTCCATAAATAAGTACTGTTATATCAGCACAAGCAATATCATCTGCAATTTTAAGTATTTTCAGCATTTTTTCATTTTGGGTAATTATAAAATCAGGCTTGCTTGATTGATTTAATATTGTATTAATTTTTGACGCAAATACTTCATAGGAAAAAGGTTTTAACAAATAATCTACAGCCCCAACTTTCATTGATTCTACAGCATTTTCAATCGTTCCAAAGCCTGTTATAACTAAAAATGGTATACTGCCAACTTTTTGACGTGTCTCCTTCATCAAGGTCAATCCATCCATTTTATTCATCATCATATCAGTAATAACAAGTACAAATTCCTGTTTTTGAAGCTTAATTAATGCGTCGACGCCATTTTCAGAAACTACTGGAGAAAACCCCAGTCTTCGAACTGCTTCTTTCAACGCATTTCTCATATGAGGGTCATCATCTACAATAAGGATAGGCTCCATAAATATCCTCCTTTTAGGTATAAGATTCTATTTCTTGCCTTACTAAACGTGAAAAGGATATTTTAAATAGACATCCCTTTCCAGGTTCACTTTCTACCGTTATGTTACCCTTGTGAGCTTCTATAATCATTGATGTTATCGTCAAACCAAGGCCTGTTCCCCTTTCTTTTGTCGTAAAAAATGGATTAAAAATATTTTCAATTTCTTCTGCTTTTATGCCAACGCCAAAATCTCTAATATCAACAGTTACGCTTTTGCAATCGTTATTAATACTAATATCAATTTTTTGACCATCATAGGATGCTTGTAACGCATTAATGATAACATTAATAAATGCCTGTTTTAGTAGCTCCATATCACCTTTTATCAGATTTCCTTTCTTATAACTAAAATCAATTTTTATATTACGACCTTCTGCAATTGGTTTAAGCATATTAATGGTTTGTAAAATAACATCTTCTAAGTATATTTCAGAATATTTCAATTCATGTGGCCTTACGTAAAAAAGCATATTATTAAGTATGTTATTTAAACTTTTAATTCCAGTGCATATTCCTTTGGCAAGTTCTCTGTGTTCAGAATTTTCTATAACGTCAGCAAGCATTGAAGCATATAACTCTATACTGCATAGTGGACTTCTAATTTCGTGCACTATTTTTGCAGACATCTCTCCCATAGCTATTAATCTCTTATTCCTTTCTCTTTGTCTCTCTGACGCTTTTATTTTTGTAATATCTTGAAACAGTACCACATAACCCTGAATGTCTTTACTTTTACCTCTTATCTCAGATTTTGATATTAATAAATTGTGTTTTTTGTCATTTAGAAACATATCATACTCAGTCTTGTTGCCCTCAATTTTCACATTTAAATCATTGAAGTTTATTTGCTTTTCTTCAAAAGGGAGTGATAACAGTTTTTTAGCGGCAATATTTGACATTATTATTCTTTCTTCACTATCAAGCACAATTATTGCCTCCTGCATGTTTTCTAACAATCCTTTCAGAAAATCTCTCGATCTTCTCGAATCTTCTAAGGCGTGGTTTAACTCTTCATTTTTTAACGCAAGTTCTTTAGTTAAATAATCAACCTGCTCTTTCAATTTGCAGTAATATATTTCCAGCAACTTTGATGCTTCTGTAAAGGTTTGGAAGGCGCTATTAAGTTTTTGTAATTCTTCCACTTTATTCCCCTCTTTTTAGTTTTTTATTAATTTCTATCTCTTTTAAATACATTTTTGCAAGATCACTGTAGACTTTCGTATTACTTTTAGCCATATTCCTTAACAGCTCACTCTTTTCTGCATCGTCTAAAGACATTGACAGCTTATATTTTAGCCAATCATTATCTGGTTTTTTATCCAATGCTTTCTGATAATAATAAACCATATTTTTCTTTTCCCCTATTTCTTCATAGCATTCTCCCAAAAGCTCAAAAACTTTTTCATCTTCACCTATATCTTTCAGAAGCCTTTCTAAAAATTTAATTTTTAGCTTTGCTTTTTTTTCTTGACGAATTAATTTTGGAACATAAACAATATCATTTTTGCTTATTTTAGTAAGAGACTTTAAAACTTTGTAAGCATTTTCATAATTCCTATTTATATAGCTCAATTTTATATGAAGCCTCTTTATTTCATCATTTATTTCTTTAGATGGTATAGAAGTAAGATAATCTTGTGCTGTTTGAATACGTCCACTATTTAAGTAAAAATCAGTGAGAATTGTTTTAGCTTCTGTAGAATAATTGCCAGCTCTATTTTTTGCCAGAAATTTAAGAATGTTAATATATTCCAAATCATTTTTATCTTTTAATATCTTTGAAATATAAAATAATGGTTCTGTTGGTAATCTATCAAGCATTATCATATTTATCTTTTTCCATAATTCATATAGTTCATTCGTTTGCCTCTTATTAATATAAATATTAATCGCACTTTCTATAAAACTGTAAGCTTCAGGTAAGGGATTTTTTTTGAAAATAAGCATCTTTAAATATTTAATTGCCTCTTCTACCCTACCTCTTTGTAAAAGAATCCCACTATAAAGTAAAATGCTCTCATAATATTCCTTGGTATAAGAAAAGGTTGTTATTATACTTTTTAAATCTTTTTCTGCATTTTCAGTGTCATTTAATTTTAAATATAACTTCGATCTATTTAATAAAGCCCTTGATTTAATATCTTTATCAATACTTTCAAGAGCCAACTTAAAATATCCCATTGCTTTATCATGGTTATTTTCCTTCAAAAAAATTTCTCCAAGAATAACTGCAGCCTGATATTTAAGTGGCAAAGTATTTATAATTGATAAATTATTTTTAGCCAAATTAAATAAGTTTCTATTCAGGGCGTTTAAAGAGTAGTAATAAAGATTTTCTTCAGATTTCAAAAGATATTCCGGATTTGCAAGGACTGCTAATCTGTAACTTTCAGTAGCTTCTTTTACTTTTCCCATTTTTTGTAAAACTTTTGCTTGTTCGAATAAAACTATTGGGTCTTCTTTTATTTGATTAAGATAATAAAGAGCCTGGTTATAATTACCATCTTTATTAAGCAGTCTTGCTAAATTAAAAATTGCGTCTCCATAGTATTTACTATTTTTATATAAGCTTATAAACTGTTTATAATATACTGATGCTTCATAACTAAAGCCAATAGAATCAAGTGTTTTAGCCTTTAAAAATAAGCTCTCTTCTTTAAGTTTTGAATCTTTTTCTGAATATAAATAGACTTTTGTTAAATGAGATATAGCATCATACTCTTTTCTAAGCCCAATCAAAATCTTGGCACTCAGATAGTGATATAATGCTCCCGTATTTCCAATATCTTCTACTGATATCTTTTCAAGATTTTGTTTGGCTTCTATATAATTACCATTTTTTATATACTCTTCTATATGAGAAAAACTACTTTTAGTTTCTTCACTCCCAAAAGCAGATATTGGCAAGAATAGACATAATGAAATAACTAAAATTTTCATTAATTAAATAGTTGCAATTAATATGCCTATTTATAAATTATTGATATCGTTATGCTTAATTAATAAAGTCAAAAATTTGGCAAAATATTAAAGGAAATGAATAATCATTCTTTTCCAAACATTTTTACTAAAAGTTTGTAAATATCTTCATCAAAATTGCCAAGGGTTACTTCTTTTTTTATAATTGACAGGGCCTCAAAGGGTGTTAATGCAGGTTTATACACTCTTTTAGTTGTTAATGCATCATAGCAATCAACTATTGATGAAATTTTACCATAAAGGCTAATTTGATTTTTTGTTAAACCAAATGGGTACCCCTTACCTGAAAGTTTTTCATGATGTTGCAGAAGAGGCAAAAAACTTTCTTCACTAATATCTTCATGTTCCTTTAATATTTCACTCCCCTTCAAGACATGGCCCTTCATAATTTCAAATTCATCATCCGTTAATCTACCAGGTTTATTCAATATCTCAATAGGTATCAAGCTTTTTCCTATATCATGCATTAACAAACCAATTCCCAACTTTTCTAATTCATTTTGAGTTAGCCCTATAATTCTTCCTAATCCAATAGATATAACACTCACATTCACAGAATGCGTGTAGGTGTAATAATCATAATCTCTCAAAGATAAAAGATAAAAAACAGTATCCTTATCTTCAACTATTGAAGAAACTATTTTTTGTGCAAGTTCCTTAACATGTACGACTGCTTTTTTACTTCTTGGATCATTTAGAAGCTCTTTTAAAATAATCTTGGAGTTTTCTTTTAAAACAAAAGTTTTTATTTTTTTGTTATCAGCTCTCGAAATAACATCATTAAGATAGTCTTTGTAGAGAGCAATATCGCTAATCTTTATAAAAATTGGCAATTTTTCTTTTAATATATTGTCTGGATTTTTATTAGGCTTATCTTCTTGTGAATTAAAAACACATTCAAATGTAAAATCATTAGGAGTATAAAGATTAAATGGAATATTGTTAAAGAAAATCAACAATCTCTTATCAATTTCAAAAAAATTTTCTTTTATTTGAAGATACGAATTATATTTCTCAAAGTCAAAACGTTTTTCTTTTCTTAAAATATTATTATTTTTTTTAAAATAGCTTTCAAAAGCATCTTTTTCTTTTGATGAACAATATAATTTTTCACCATATTTTTTTTTAATAACTTCCTTTAATGACTTATTTACTAAAGAATCTTTTGGTATTACTAAAGTTCTTCTGCCATTATCATCTACATATGCATTGAAAGTAATTTCTACACCTTCTATCAAATCATTCAAAGGGAAAGAAATAAGCTTTTCAAATATAATTTCTTTATAACTTACACTCATAAATTAAGACTTATTTACTAACCAAATATCAATTGAGTAACTTTTCAGATAAAAGCCCCACTCTTATACAACCCCAGTGCTTACTATTTACGTAAATAGGCATTGATAAATCACCAAGAACTTCTCCTGTGTCTCTTAAATATACCTGTAATAAAAACCTTTTAGTATTCTTTGCAGCTTTTATGCCAGTAGAATCATTAAAAATCCTTTTGTCTCTACTGTTAATTAAATCAATATCATATTTACCAGTTAACTTTTGGGAATACTTTCCACAATGTGTTGGAGCATAACCATTAGAATCAACAGCTAATGCAAAAATGATTCCAGGTATCTCTTTCATAAAATTGTCATAGAGATGTTGTAGCTCAGTTTCAAAATATTTATCATATACTGTAGTATATTTTGGGGGATTGGTATTAGGAATATTCTTATAATTTTTATCAAAAACATCAATACCTCTATTAAATAGTTCTGAAATCTTTGCTTCAACAATATCTCTAAAATTCTCTGTTTGTGCTAAAATGTATTCAAAATTACCGATTCCTACCTTTAGCTTTGTTGATATTTCCTGCATCTCTTGTGTTTGATCATTTAGCAATACCGCGTAATCTTGAGACTGTTTTGCTTTATCAAAAGTCATTTCACTTAATTTGTTAATTTCTTGAATTTGGTTGTATATTTCCGTATTTTTGGATGATAGCTCTTCTATTGTTGAAGACATAGAGATAAGTTGTTCTTTAATTTTTTCAAAGTTTTTTATAAATGATACAAAGTGGTTTTTCGAACTATCGATTACATTCTTAACATCAGAAACACTAACAATTATATACTTTGTCTCATTACTGGTATTATTTACACTATTAAGCATTTCTTTTATATTTAGTTCGATTTCTAAAACAGCCTTTTTTACTCTTTCTGCAAGTTTTCTTACCTCATCAGCAACCACAGCAAAGCCTCGACCATGTTCACCAGCTCTTGCAGCCTCAATAGCAGCATTTAAAGCTAATAAATTAGTCTGTTCTGATATCTCCGTAATCAATTTAACAACATCTATTATGTTTTTAGAATTATCAGATAACATATTGATGGTATTGGTAAAATTATTTACTTTTTCATTAACATTCGATATCTTTTTTTCAATTTCTAGCATTTCATCTTTGGAAGTGTTTGCTAACTCAAAACTATTATTAACTGAGATTGATAGGTTGTGAATATTTTTAGAGACTTCCTGTAATGCCAAATTATTTTCATTGCTTGCGTTTACAATATTATTTGCAATATCACTTTCTTTTTGTGAAGCCATTGTTGTCATTTCGAGATTTTTTCTAACCTTAGCAGATTCAGTAGCTATTTTAATACTTGCATTTCTAATAGGTAACAAAATATGTTTAAAACCTTTAAGAAACTTATTAAAACTTTCAGTTAAAGTTTTGAATTCATCATTGGTATTAGCAGTCATTTCCTTTGATAAATCTCCTATACCTGTACCAATAATATTGAAAAAATTTATTAAATGTTTCACTGGTTTAACGATTAAGTGTTTCATAAAGAATATAATAAAAATTCCAGAACCTATAGTTATTGCTAAAATAATAAAAAACAACTTGTATACAAAAGTAATTTCATTACTAACTTTAACCAAAAATTCTTTAGGTATATTTAAAAGATTAATCTTCATTTCTATTGAATTAATAGAAAAATAAAACACTGTAAGTGATAATATTTGAAGTAATATAAAATACGTTATATTTCCTACTAATTTCTTAGTTAAAGAGTTAAAAATTTTCTTTTCTAAAAAAATGTAAACTCTTTTGAATAAAAACATATGTTACCCCTTTATTTTTATTATCTGGACTTTAAAAAAATTTTTTAGATTATTTTTTTTTAAAGATTTTTCAAAAAATAACGATAATATAAATATGCGAATTGAAAGTTCAAATATAAGCTTTTCAAGTTTACATTCAAAAAGTCAATATAAAAAGGAAAGTTTTAATATAAATGTCGATATACCTTTTACATTAAATAAAAAAGTTAACAACCAAAACATTTATAATCAAACAGATAGTGTTCAAAAAATTAAAGACAACATTTCTCCCGATTACAAAATTAAAAAATTAATTATAAAAATGCTCTTCGAAAAATTAACTGGAAAAAAGATAAAAGAAAAAGATATCGACATAGAAAAGGATGTTGAGAAAATCAAGGATTCAGTACAGAAAACCAATGATGATATTTCAAAAGTTATTGGTAATCTCAACAGTATGAATTTTAGGATTGAAATAAACTATAATGAATACTATAGGGAAGAAGAAAATCTTATAATTAATTCAGAAGGTTCAATAAAGCTTTCAGATGGTAAAAATATAAATTTTAATATAAATTTTAATCTTATACATTTTTTTGAAGAAAATAGGAGCTATACTGCTGATTTCACAGGACAAAGGAGAAAAGACCCAATTATTTTAAACTTCTCTGATAACATATCATTTAAATCAAACATAAAATTTAATTTTGATTTAGATGGTGATGGAATAGAAGATGAAATTTCACAATTTAAAAACACGGGATTTCTATTTTTAGATAGGAATGGAGACGGCATTGTAAATAATGGATTAGAGCTTTTCGGCGCAAGGACAGGAAATGGTTTTTTGGAACTTTCTCAATATGATGAAGATCATAATGGATGGATTGATGAAAAAGATAGTATTTTTCAAGATCTTAAAATATGGACAAAGTTTTCTGATGACAAAAGTATTATTAAACCTCTTAGTGACTATAACATAGGTGCAATCTATACAAAATACATTTTATCACCCTTTGATATAAAAGATATTAACAATCAAAATATAGCAAAATTACAGAGCACAAGTGTTTATTTAAATAATGATGGACAAGTAAAAACTGCCCATCAAATTGACATGATAATTTAAAAATGTTTAGGTTTTCTTCTGTCTATTTTAATACACCCACCACCCTGAGATTTAGCAAACTTTTTTAATTCTGTAGCAATGCTCGATATTTCTCCATAATGTTTAAATGTTTGATACAAAGTATGGGCAATACCAATAGAAACTTTCATTATATTAAATTTTTGCGTTCTGCCCTGCCTATCTACAGACTGAATATATCCTTGACTTCTTTCGGGTTCATCATAAAAAGTAGGAATTATACTATTAAAATAATTAACAATATCATTGCCTATTTCTTCTGCAATTTCAAAATCCACTATATAAACAAAATCATCTCCACCTATATGGCCAACAAAACTATTTTGCCTATTTTTACTCCTTACCGTATTTATTACTAATCTGCCTAACATCTTTAAAATTTCATCTCCTCTGCTAAAACCATATTTATCATTAAAAGGTTTAAAGTTATCAAGATCTACATATGCAAGTGCAAAAAGTTCCTTATTATCAATTCTTTTCTGAATTTCTTTTGAAATTGTAATGTTTCCCGGTAAGAATGTTAAAGGATTAACATCAACTATCCTTTCTATCTTAGAAATCGCTATACTTGTTCTCAATAAAAGTTCCTTTTCCATAAACTTAGTTAAGACAAAATCATCAATATTAAGTTCTTCTATAATATTTTTTTCAAGATAGTCTTCACAAATTGCTAATACTGGCACCTTAGCATATGCAGGGTCTTGCTTAAATCCTTTTATAAACTCCATTTTCAAATTAAAAATTTTTTTCAAATCAACGATTATTAAATCGGGGTAATAGTTATATATTTTATCGAGGGCAGAATTAAAATTATCAAAGAAAACCACATGAAAGTCTTTATTCAGTTGATGATTTATAATAGACTGTAAAATAACATCATTTGTTACACAATAAATCTTTTTTATCTCTTTAATCACTAATAGCAAATTCCTCAGAATCTTCTAATGCTATGTCTATTTCTGAATATATCTCTTTTAAAACTTCTTCATTTAACTTTAAAATAGACCAAGCGTCGTTATTTAAAACCGGCACAAACTTATCACCCGCGAAACCTATACCTCTAGCTCTTACAATTATATCTGATAGGTGTACAATTGCAGTCTGAATATTTGCATACTTTGATGAATAGGGTTTATGATGATTTTCAATCATATCTGTTAATGCCTTTGGGAAATGCCATTTTTCTGTAACCCATGCAGCAGCTTGAGAATGGTTAATACCGAAATATTTCTTCTCAATATCTCCTATCCAAACTAAATTTTTCCCTGCTTCTAAAAGAACTTTTTTATAAACATCGGGAAATTTTAAACTTAAAATTACCTTTCCAATATCATGCAAAAGTGCACCTACGGACACTTCCTCCGCATCTTTAAAATCGATTTTGTTTGCAATAACTCTTGCAGTTATAGCAGAACCCATCGAATGTTCCCAAAGTCCCAACATTGTTTTTTGCATAGCTTCAAAAACTGATACCCCAAATAGCATTCCTTTTACAACATTTAACCCCAGAAGTATTAAAGCTTGATTAACTGAATAAATACGTCCAGGAAATCCATAAATTGGTGAGTTAACCATTTTTAAAACTCTTGTTGTTAATACAGGATCATTCGAAATAAAGTTGCCAATTTTTGTTAATGACACATAAGGATTTTCAATAATATTTAGGATTTTTCTCATTACAGTAGGTATAGTTGGCAATGAATCGACCTGTTCTATTTGATACCTTAACTGTTCTATATCCATCATTTTTTATACAATTCCTTGGTATAATCGATTATTGTTCTTTTTAACATTGTCATTAAGGGATTATCTTTGTTTAAACTAAACCTCTCTTCAATAATTCTTAATGCCTCTTCAAGAGGAACCTTAGGAGTATGATCTCCTTCTACATAAATACTTGTCAAACCCATATCCCGCAACCTATTTATGTGAGATTCCGTTAGAATAGTATTTTCGCTAAAAAGCAATAAACCCGCATCATTCATTATGGGTTTGGATAGCTTCATACCTGGTTGCACTTGTTCAATTGATATTCTCGCCATAATTTGAGTAAATTATAAAACAAATTTTCAGGTTATTCAATACTACTTTTTAATATTAACAACAATATATAAGTTCGATTTAAATAAAAAAATTACTGTTATTAACAAATTTACATATTTAAAAAAATAACGAAATAGTTTATATTGAAGTTATGTCTGACAATGCTGCTTATAAAAGAGAATACTACAGAATTGACACATTTTTACCCATAAAAATTACAAAAGTCTTAAATTCACAAACTCCTATGCTTTCTAACCTGTTAGATCAAGAATTTGATCTTAAACCCATGATTGTTAACATAAGTGGTGGGGGAATGAACTTTAAAACTACTGAGACTTTCAATCCTGGCGATATATTAGAAATAAAGATAAAGCTACCAAATATGGAAAAAAATATTTGTGTATTTGGTGAGGTATTACGAACTGAAAGAACCATTAATGGTTTTAATAAAATTTTTATTAAATTTAAAATAATTTCTGAGAAAATTAGAGAGTTAATTGTAAATTTTGTTTTTTTATATGAAAGAGAAACAATTCGTAATAACCTTATTTATCAGTATTCACCATTTGTATCAATAGCTTTAGAAAAACTTATTGAAGGCACTTTCTTGCCTTTTGATCTTTTTTCCAATACTGAAAAGGGCATTAAGTTTTTTTTCCCGGCTGGACTGCCTTTTGATGCTTTTACTAAGGAATATTTTTTGGAAATGGGGATTAAACAAATATATATACTTAGAGAACAGTTTTCTATTTTCTCTGAATATTTGGAAAAAATAAAAAGCGACGTAAAAGTTCTGGATAAGACAGATTATTTATCTTTTAAAGATTACTCATTTCAAAAAAGGCAGTTACACCATATTAACAAAACTCTCATTCTACCTAAAAAGGAAATTGCTTTTAGCATTTATAAATTATGGGATTTTAAAATAACACCATTGATTGAAATTATTGAAGATTTGCCAATAATAGTGTACGAGGATTTGAGTAATGAAAAGGGTGACATTTTAATTAAAAAAACTGCTCTATCACAATACTTAGGTTATATTTCCACACTCTCGTTTAAGGAAGCTAACAGCTACATTCCTTTTAAGGTTTTTCTTGAAAGAGGTAAAATTGCGCTACGTTATTTTTTTCTTAATTATACAAACAAAGACCACCTTATAAAGGTCGTCGTTTTTGCAAACACGTTAGTTGATTTTTTATTGAAAAATAGAGATTTTTTCTATTCTTACTTATTTTATGATCTGGAAGACTTTTATACTTACGTGCATTCGATTAATGTGGCTGTGTTATCTGTTTCATTGGGTATCTTAATGAATTTAAAAAGACAGGTCCTCGAAAAGTTAGCTATAGCGAGTTTGTTACATGATATTGGGCATAATACTATCAATGATGAGCTCGTTGACAAACAGGGAAGATTAACAGAAATAGAATATGAAGTATTTAAAACTCATGTACTTAAAGGCGTCTGGATTTTAAATAAACATACAGAACTATCCAACGATATTATAGAAGCAATTGCACATCATCATGAAAAATTAAATGGTTCAGGTTATCCAATGGGTATAAAAGGTGAAGATATATCTTTATTAGGCAAAATTATTGCAATTACAGACGCCTTTGATCTTCTAACAACAAAAAGGCCTTATAGAAACGCTTACAATGCTAATGCTGCAATTACAATTCTTACAAAAGGTAAAAACTATTACGATAATAAAATACTTGAAATGTTTATTAAAATGTTAGTAAAAAGATAAGTTACTTCGTTTGCTCTATTTGAGGACTCAAGTCTTTATTTTGAGTTAATCCTTCGTGAAAAGTTTTAGTAGATTCATTATGTAAAGGCAATAGAATTATACTTATTCTTCTATTCCTGGGATCATTCGGATTGTCTTTAATAAGTGGATCAGTTGCAGCATATCCAGACACGCGAAAAATCCTATCAGGATTTAAACCATTTTCTTCTAATATTTTTCTTGCAAAAGAAGCTCTTTCTGTAGAAAGTTCCCAGTTGGTATATTTGTTGGATGAATAGCTAAGAGCATCTGTATGTCCTTCGATAATAACCTTATTAGGTAAGTCTTTAATCTGGGATGCAATAGCTTTAAGAATCTCTAAGGCTTCGCTACTCATCCGTGTCCCACCCAGTGGAAAAATTGGTCTTGACTCTTTATCAACCAGCTGTATTCTTACACCACCATTTGAAATATCTATTATTAATTGTTCTCTAATAACTTGTTCTTCAAGACTTTTCAGTTTTTCCTTTATCTCCCTTTCAATATTTTCCTTTAACTGATCTGGAGCAACATCTTCTCCCTTTTTCATTTCCGGGGCAACCTTGCCAAGACCGCCTCCCCCTTCACCAATAATAGCCCCTGTTCCCCCATCTATTATTGCAGTCCCAGATTTTTCAAAAATACTAAAGTGTTTAAAATATCCTGATATCCTTGCCCTTTTTTCTGGAGAAACCATAGTGATAAGCCACATAAGTAAGAAGAACGCCATCATAGCAGTTACAAAGTCTGCATAGGCAACCTTCCACGACCCCCCATGGTGACCTCCATGACCACCTTTTTTTACCTTTTTTATAATTATTGATTGTTTCATTTTTATTTCTTTCTCACAAAGTTTTCTAATTCTGTAAATGAAGGTCTTTCATGTCCTGGAACTGCCCTTCTCCCCGCTTCAACCGCAATCTGCGGGGCTGTACCAGCAACAAAAGATACCAATGATGTTTTTACAACCCTAAAAAACACCTGTCTTTGGGATGCCAAATGTTCTAGTTTAGTTCCCATAGGCCCAACAAATCCGTAGCACATCAAAACCCCTAAAAATGTTCCTACCAATGCTGCACCAATGCTATGACCTAATACTGATGGTGGTTGATCGATTTTCCCCATTGTCAAAACAACACCTAAAACCGCTGCAACAATCCCAAGACCTGGTAATGCATCTGCTATTTTTGTGATACTGTTTGACGGAATAAGTTCTTCATGATGATTTGATTCGAGGTCAATTTCCATTAATTCATCTAATTCATGAGCAGGCATACTTGTAGAAATCATTACCTTCAAGTTATCACAAATGTATTCAATTAACTCCTTGTCATTGATTATACTTTTATATTTATTAAAGAGAGAACTTTTAGTAGGATTTTCAATTTCAGCTTCAATAGATACGAGCCCTTCTTTTCTAATCTTGGAGAAAATTCCATAAAGAAGCCCCAAAAGTTCTAAAAAATCCGTCTTTTTAGGTTCTTTACCCAAAAAAATCTTTGTTATATTACGTGCAACATTTTTTATGACATTTGTTGGAGAAGAAATAAAAAAGGCACCCAATGCAGCACCAAAAATTATAACTACTTCTGCAGGCTGAAAAAGAACATGAAGATTGCCACCCTCCATGAAATACCCACCTATCACAGCACCTAAGACTACAAAAATACCAATAATTGAAAACATATGCTCACTCTTTCGCTATAGGAATTCTTATAATAAATTTTGTACCTTCACCATACACACTTTCCACACCGATTTCACCACCATGTTCTTCAATAATACTATTAACAATTGACATTCCCAACCCCATGTTTTTATGTATATCTTTAGTAGTAAAAAAAGGCTCAAAAATAAACTTAATATTTTTCTGTTCAATACCAATACCATTGTCTTTAATAGTGACATAAATGCTATTATCTCTACATTCTGTTGAAATTGTTATTTTACCCTTTGTTCCTTTTTCCTCAATAGCTTCTTCTGCATTCATTATCAATGATAAAAAGGCAAGCTCAATCTGTTGCACATCAAGCAAAGTATAGGGCATTATACTAAAATTTTTTTCCACTTCAATATTTAATTTTCTTAAATTATATCCACGTAAGATTAAAACAGTCTCTAAAATATCATTTATATTTACAATTCCTTTACTTAGTGGAACCTGTCTTGCAAAAAACAGCAAACTTTCCGTAACTCTTTTACAAGTTTCTGTGGCCATTTTAATTTTTCTTACAATTTCTTGTATATTTTCATCTTTTCCAATCATCAGGAGCATATCTGCATACCCAATAACACCAGTTAGGGGATTATTAATCTCATGAGCTATTCCACCAACAACCCTCCCAAGAGAAGTTAGTTTATATGAATTATATAGCTTCTCTTTCATAAGAAAAACATCGGTAACATCTTTTATCACAAATATAAAACTTTTTTTATCAAGAAACTTCGCAGGATAACTGTTTATAAAATAATTTCTTTGCTTTATACTAACCTCTTCAAAAAGTTCCTGTTCGCTCTCCTTTGCTTTCTCTATAAACTGTAAAATACTCTCACTTTCATCAGTAAAAAAACAAAAAATTTTTCTCCCAATCATATCCTTTGGATGTAAGTTAAAAAAATTGGAGAAGCATTTGTTGCAGCGTAAAATAACATTATCCGTATCTATAACAAAAATACTTTCATCTATAGCGTCAAGTATTGTTTGTAACTCTTTTTGGCTTTTTAAAATTATATTATAGTTTTCAACCATTTTTATCCACTACTAAGATAATGTCAACCCTTCTGTTTCTTGCTCTACCTGATGGGGTATCATTGGAAACAACAGGTTTGAACTCACCATATCCAGCAATTGAAATCTTCTCAGGAGAAATGCCAAAATCATTTACAAAAATTTCTAAAACCTTTGCAGCTCTGAGTGCAGAAAGTTCCCAGTTATTTTTTATTAATCCCTTACTTGATGTCAATTTTACATTGTCAGTATGTCCTTCAATAATGATTGAATTTGGTATCTTCTTTAGTAGTAATGCAACTTTTCTTAATTTTTCAATACCTTCACTTTTAATCTCCACACTCCCTGGTTCAAATACTACTGTATCACCCAATGAAATCACTACCCCTCTATCCTCTTTATTTAGATATATATTTTCTTCCTCTCTTTTTGGGAAAATCTTAGTTAGCTCCTTTTCAATATAAGAAGCCTGAAAATATCCAGCTCCACCATTCAAAGTACCTGAGACTACATGTTGAGATTTAAACGCCTTTTTCATAGAGCCCGTAAATTGTTCCATTTTTTGCTTATCTACATTACTTATCGCATACAGAGCAGTAAAAAAAGCGAAAAGTAAAGTTATAAAATCAGCATATGAAATAACCCATCTTTCAACGTTTTCAATCTCTTCAATAAAAAATTTTTTCATCGACAATACTCTTTAATATACAAATTCATTTTATCTCTCAATATAAATGGATTGACTCCTGCCTGCAACCCTATTACACCATCAATAAGCATCTGTCTTTTTAAAAGTTCATGATTTAAATAATTTAAAATTTTTTTTGATATAGGTAAAAAAATTAAATTAGCACTTCCAACGCCATAAATAGTTGCAACAAAGGCTACCGCAATACCTGCACCTAATTTTGATGGGTCTGATAAATTTTCCATAACATGAATTAAGCCTAATACAGCCCCTAAAATTCCAATTGTAGGAGCAAAACCACCTGCTGTCTCAAAAACCTTAGCTGCCTTTCTCATTTCAATTTCGAAGAATCTGTTTTCATGTTCGAGAAAATCCTTGAATACTTTAGGATTTGTATGTTCAATTGCAAGATTAATTGTTCTCTTAAAAAATGGATCATCGATATTTTCCATTTCATCTTGTATAGCCAAAAATCCCTGTCTTCTTGCAATATATGAAAAACGCATTATATTCTCCACATATTTATCGGATAGAATTTGGTTTTTTGTAAAAACTATTTTCAACGCCTTTATTGCCTTTTTAATATCACTTGTGTTACAACTAAGAAAAGTAGCACCAAGAGTTCCTCCTAATACAATAAGTGCTGCTGCTGGCTGAAGAAGAGTGTTTACCTTTCCACCTTCGACAATATTACCCAAAAAAACTGCACCTATACCCATAAACAAACCAAATATACTTGCTTTATTCATAAACCTGACTTTTTTGCTTTCTTAATATTTCTTTCTGTCTTTTCAATGTATATTGTACAATTTCATCACTTATATCTTCCTCTAAATCCAAAAATTTCACTGCTATTTCTTTTTCTTCATCTATATTTCTAACTTTTATAACTTCTCCATAAGTTACTATACCAGTAATAGGAACAGTTGGCAAAAGCATCCTAACCTCCACTCTATCACCCACATTACAATCTTCTTTTGTTTTAAATCTTATGCCTGATGCGCTTATGTTCACATGTTGAAAATCTATGTTATTAAAACCTTCCCTATCCATTTCTAATTTTTCAAGAATTATAGTTAACTTATCATCAATGTTTTTAAGAAGTTTTAAGATATATGGATTAATCCCATAATATTCCTCTTCTAAGTTAATAGCACAAAAAGAACTCGCACCATAAAAAATACGTGAACGGTATGTTTTGTTTAAATCAATTTTTTTACATGCTACCTGTATCACATCATCTATTCTAAAAAACTTTCTTGATTTTTCCCATGCCCATTTAACGCATACTAAATTACTATCTACTTTTTTTACATTGCCATAAAATTCTTCCTCGTCCTTAGTTATAACAATACTATCACCCACTGAAAATTCAATGTTTTCTTTCAATTCAAAAAGTGCATTTTCTTCATCAAAATTTTTTATTATTGTCTTAAAAAGTCTTCCATCTTTTTCAAATTTTAAATTTACCTCATCTCCATTTTTAAATTTCATACTTAATCCCCTGCCCTGCTGGTGTCTTAAAAAAAGCTTCAACGACCAAAGGATCAAACTGGATACCTTTACAGCGCAAAAGCTCAGATATTGCAAATTCATGGGTTTTAGCTTGACGATATGGACGAGAACTTGTTATAGCATCATATGTATCTGCCACACTAATTATTCTAACTATTAAAGGTATCTTTTCACCACTTAAAGCATCAGGATATCCTTTACCATCAAACCTTTCATGGTGGTATCTAATAAGCTCTCTCTCCCTTGTAAAAAAATTTAATGGTTTTAATATGTTATCACCGATTACAGGATGTTGTCTAATTTCACAAAATTCCTCATCTGTAAGAGGACCATTTTTTAATAGCACCGTATCTCTTACTCCTATCTTACCCACATCATGCAAGTATCCTCCAAAATTCAACACATCCTTCTCTTCCTGAGATATATTCATTATTTCTGCAATATCAAGAGAATACTTAGTAACTCTAACCGAATGATCCTTAGTATATGGGTCTCTTGCTTCAATACTAGTTACTAAAGATTTTAATGTATTAGCAAGGTTATTAAAGAATATATCATAAAGGGCATTATTTTCAATTTTTAAAACAACTTTCTTTATGAACGAAAGCGCCAATGCGATTTCATCATCAGTAAAAAACGGTGAATCAGCTTTATCACCTACTGCAACAATTGCAAAGACCTCATTGTTTATAACCATTGGAACAACAAGCAATGAATAATTAAGTTTTTTTCCTGAAAGAGGATTGTCTTCACCAGGACAAAAAACTTTATACTTTTTTAAATGAATTATATTTGTCCAAACTGGACATCTTAAATCAACATCACCCTTTGGAAATCCCAATGCCTTTTTGATAGTTAATTTTCCATTATTTATTGTACCAAAAATTACCTTCCTTGCAAGTAAAAGTTTTGAAAACATTTCAATCAACCTATCATAAAGTTCCCTATTGTCAATTAGCATATCTAATTCATTAGCAATTATTTGGAACATAGTTATTTCTTGCAACTTATTAAAGAGTTTCTGATTGAGTTTACTTACTATAATATTGTTACCTTCATTTTTTAATTCCCTAAGTAATTTTCTCTCTCCAACTAACTTTTCTGAAGTTTGTAAAATACTACTAATTTTAAATGGCTTAGTTATGAAATCCTTTGCTCCGTTTTTCATAGCAGTTACGGCATTTTCAATACTTGCATATCCTGTGATAGCTACTATGGGGAGAAATTGGTCCAACTTAGTGGCTTCCTTTATAAAATCATAACCATTCAAATTAGGCATCATAAGATCGGTAAAAACAAGGTCATAATCACTGTTCTTTATTTTTTCTAATCCTTTATACCCATCCACAGCTATGTCAACATCGTAATTTCCAATCTTAGTTAATGTATCATACATTACTCGCTGAACATTTTCATCATCATCAACAACAAGAACTTTTCCCTTATTCATATTTAGCCTCCAACTAACTTCTTTTTCAGTTTTTCCACCTCTTCTCTATCGATTATCTTAGCTTCATGTAACTTTTCCATACGTTCAAACCATCTAGAAGTTAAATCAACATTGCTGCTACTATCAATCTTTCTAAGAAGTTCTATATCTTGATAAGTTTCGCGCAAAATTTTTCTTAAAAAACTATTCTCTTTCAAAAGCATTTTTCTTTGAGCTGCTCTTTCAACTAAATGCGAAATCTGAGCAGGATAAAAAGGTTTGGTTAAATAACCAAAAGCACCTAAACGTGTTGATTCAATAGCTGTTTCCAATGTGCCATAAGCTGTAAGAATTATCACCGATATATCAGAATAAAGTTTTATAGCATTTTTTAGCACATCCATTCCATCTGCTCCAGGCATTCGTAGATCTGTTATTACTATATCAAATTCCTTCACAAGCAACTTTTTTATCCCGTCATCACCATCGAAAGCACTATCAACGATATAACCTTCCTTTTTTAAGAAGTCTGATAGAACATCTCTTACTATGGGATCATCGTCTACAACAAGAATTGAAAAAGCCTCTTTATTCATTATTTATCTTCGATATTTTTTACTGTTTCCAAAACCTCACTTTTAACTTCTGCAAGCAGCTGCTTTTTTTTTGCTTCTGCAGATATTGTAACAATGTCTTGAAACTCATCAAATGTCTCTCTTTCCAATATTTGAGATGGCTTTAATTTAAAATTCTTTGAGTATAGAATTCCGACTTGATTAATACTAAAGGGATTTATAGTCATCTAATTTCCCTCCATGCAGACCTTAATTCCGAAAGAATATGTTTTATTTTAGAAAAACTTTCTTTATCATTTCTCAAACTTGCTCTGGGAACTTCGTTCAGGACAAAAAGATAAACATCTCTTAAATTTTCTGCAATAATCCCTCCTTTTTCGTAGTCCAGACTACAGAGTAGCTCTTCAATAATAGCTGTAAACTTTGATATATGATAACTTTTCTTTTCATAATCTTTTTTTTCCATTGCGAAGATAGTATGATCAACATGTTCAATAGCTCCATCGTATAACATTATAATAAGGGATAATGCGTCAGGCGCTGTTTGAACCATTGTAGTTTTATATATCTTTTCGGCATATGCCATACTAACCATTATAGTGCCTCCTATTTTTTGTTATTTAGGCTATTAATTTGGTTTGTTAAATAGGTACTGCTTGTTTGTAGCTGAGCAAGTGCTTGCTCCATTGCGGTAAATTGCTTTACAAGTCTTTTTCTATATTCTTCAATTCTTGTTGTTTCAATACTTTCTCTATCTTTCAAGGTATCAATCAAGGTTTGCAATGTTTCATTTCTTTTATTGATGTACAAATCGTTAAGCTTATTAATAGATTCGGAAAAACTACTTGAAACATTATTGAAGAAAGTTTTTACACCACTAAAATCAGTTTGTAACAGGTTATCTATCTTTTGCTCATCTATACTTAAAATGCCATATTTATCATGACTTATTCCAAATGATAGTAATGTTTTTCCATCAAAATTAGAAAGCAACATATTACGCAAACTCTCATTTATTGAGCGAACAGCAGACTCTGAGGTCATTAAACCGCCCTTTTTTAAGTATCCTTGAATAGCCTTTATGGTATTATTGTAACTTTCTACAAATTTATTTATTTTCGATTTAAATGTGGAGATATCTTTAATGATATCAACATTAACAAGCTCAGCCGACGTATTTTTGAGTGTAAGAGTAACGCCTGGTATAGCATTTGTAATTGTATTACTCGAATTTTCTACTGTTATACCGTTTATTTCTATGATCGCATTAGCTGCAGCTCGAGTTAAAGTCATGTTGTTTGTTGTTCCATTGTATACAAGAGCTGACAATCCGTTTAAATCAGTATTATTTCCATCATCATCAATTGTATCTATCGTTATTGAATTTGCTACACCTGTATTTTTCCCTGTAACTATTATTCTATAACCTGTTCCATCAAATATCGTTGTTGCTTTTATATCTGCACTTGAATTATTAATCGCATTTACTACTCCCGAAACTGTGTTGTTGGAAGAATCTATAGTTATATTCTTAACATTCCCGTTTATTGTTATAGAAAAAGTTCCAGTTCCGATAACATCATCTAACGAAGAGTAGCTTTTCGAATACATTGATTGAGATTGGGCAAGTTGATTGACCTTAATCTGATATGAACCTTCCTGGGCTGATAATCCTGCTAAAGCAGTAATTATATTAGTATTATTGGATTGAGCAGTTAGAAAGTTATTAGTGTTTATATTAAAACTACTCAAAGTAGATTTTAGGTCATTCAGCTTTGATGCTAATTCTCCATAGGTGCTTATCTTAACATTGTAATCTGCTTCTTTAGTTTGAATATCTTTTATTTTTTTTTGTTCCAATGCTACAAGCTTATCAATTATATCCTGAACATTTAAACCTGAAATCAAACCCAAAGATGTTATATCAGCCATTTTTAAGCCTCCAAATGAAGAATATTTTTGTTAACTTCTCTTAAATACTCCTTCATTTTTAAATATTCTTCTGGCGGAATCTGCCGAATGATATTATTTTTATCATCTAATATGCGAATAACTACATTATTTTTATCATCAAGGGCAAAAAAAGCCCTGTAGTTTTTTGTTTCAAGATCTTTGCTTTTTTCACTATTAACGTTTTGGGGACTATCTTTCTGATAAAGATTTGGTTGCTCTTTCCTGTCTATTTTCAGAAGAGCTGTTTCCTCTTTTTTTATATGAAAAAAATTTATATTTATAGTCCCTTCGTTTATCTTCATTTTTCACTACCAGCTTAAATTAATTATTAAGGAGAGGCCAAAAGCCTCTCCTGTTAAATAATATTCTATCTCTGTAACAAAGCTAAAACACTTTGAGGAGCTGAATTCGCCTGTGCAAGAACAGATATACCAGCCTGCTGCAGTATAGTTGCTCTCGTCATTGAAGCTGTTTCTGCAGCAAAGTCAGCATCCATAATTCTTGAACGAGCAGCTGATACATTTTCACTTATATTTTGTAGGTTTGCAACGGTATACTCTAATCTATTGTTGATAGCTCCCAAATCACCTTTATTGCTAAGTACTGCATTTAAAGCGGTCTGAACGGCATCAATAGCACTTTGTGCATTACTTAAAGATGTAAGATCTGCCGTAACTAATGCCGCAGATAGACTATTTACTCTTGCGTCCACAGAACCAATTGTAATACGATTCACTCCTCCATTTTCATCTCCAATCTGGAAGGTACCTGATGTAGCTGTAACATCAAAGGTATTATTTGCACTTATATCTTGAATGTGGCTATTAAAAGTTATTTTAATACCTAAACTACTAAAATTAAGCTCTGTCGTATTAAAACCACTTGGTATAGCAACATCATCAATAACCTGTGACGCAGTACCAAAAGTTAAAGTGAATTTTTTACCACTGTTGGTGCCAGCTGCCACTGTTAATGTGTAATTTGTACCAACAGCAGCACCTGTGCTTTCAATGTTAACTATACCATTAGCTGCAGACAAGTTTGTACCAACATTTGAAATAGTACTACCAAAGCCACCATTCAAAACATTCTGGCTGTTGAATTTTGTTGAATTGGCAATACGATCAATTTCTGTTTTCAAAGCTGAAAATTCAGCATTTAATGAGGTTCTATCAGTTGAGGTATTGCTGTCGTCAGCAGCCTGAACTGCAAGTTCTCTCATTCTCTGTAACATATTGTGGATCTCATCCAAACCACCTTCCATTGTCTGCACAAGAGAAATTGCATTATTAGCGTTTCTTACTGCCTGGCCGATACCACGAATTTGTGCCGTCATACGGCTTGCAATAGCGATACCTGCTGCATCGTCTTTCGCTGAATTGATTCTTAAACCTGATGAAAGTCTCTGTAATGACTGTTGTAATGTACTCTGAGTTTTAGTAAGATTTCTCTGTGCATTTAATGATGCTACGTTTGTGTTAATTACCATTGCCATAGTTTTTTCCTCCTTGATTTTTTATATTCGGCATCCTTGCCTTTATTTTGGGAACGCTTTTATAGCCTTTTAATTTTTCACCTCCTTTCTGGCTTTTAACGTTCCTATTTAGTTTTATCGGTATCTTGGGAAAAAACTTTAGATTTTTTTTGATTTTTTTATAAGATTTTCGAAAAGATATCTAAATCAACAATCGCCTGAACTGCCTTTTTATTTGAACTATTTATTAATATTGGGCCTGCTAAGTTTGCTTTTACAGTTTCTCCTTCAACTCGCAAAATTATTAATATACATAAATCTTTTTCATCAATAAGCTCTAGTAAATCTTTTGTTTTTTCGTCCACCGTAATATTATAATTTTTTGTAACCACCCAGGGAGGAGCCACAATAAACGCGACATCTCCATCATCAATTGCTTGTAACCATTTAAGCTCTGTGTCTTTATAATCAAGTAAAATATATCTTTTAAGCTCTGTAAAACCAGGTATGCCTTCAGGAAAAAGAATAATTTTATCTTCATCTATAGTTAATTCACCAAATCGAGCAGTGTTTAAGGTAATGCTCATTTAATTATCTCCTTTATCTTATTAAAATAAGTAATATCAATTTTTGAAGATTCTAAATTTTCCTGCTTTATCTTTTCATAAAGTTCATACCTAAATATTAGTGAGTTTTTCGGTGCATCTATACCAAGTCTTACCTGGTTTCCTGATATTGAGATAACTTTTATCAGAATATTATCACCTATTTTAATCGATTCATCTTCTTTTCTTGTCAAAATAAGCATAGACCCTACTTAAGAAAATCTAAAAGTGATTGTTGTATAACAGGCACTGAAGATTGTCTTAGTGCTTGAAGTGCTAATTGAGCTTTTGATAGCTCAGCAATTGTTTCTGTAATATCCGCATCTTCCACCTTAGATAAAAGTTCTTTTAAACCAAAGACTGTTTCTTCTTGTCTTGAGTTCATGCTTTCTACATTATTAAGTTTTGATCCAAAGTCAGCTCTTGCCTGAAGAATCCTATTCATATCACTATCTATCATACCCAATGAGTTGTTTATCAGAGCTTTATCGTTATTTTCCATACCACTTTGCAAATCATATAATGTCTTAAAAACAGAACCTAATCCAGTTCCAAAAATTTCGTTACCAGGCAGATTTTGAGATATTTGAATATTTTTGTCTAAAAAGACGTAGATTTTACCACTATCTCCTAAGTAATTGAAATTAGTTGTATCAAATGGAGCTGTATCTGTTTTAAAACCTGAAAACACATAATTATCTTTAAACTTTGAATTTGCGATATTTAGAATCTGATCCTTTATTTGTGCTACTTCTTTTGCCAAATACTGTCTTTGTTCTGGAGTAATTGTATCGTCCGCTGCTGTTATTGCTAATTCTTTAGCCCTGATGAGATTATCTACTGCTGCACCTAAAGCATTCTCAGAAAAGTTTAAAAACTCTTTAACCTCATTTATATTATTTTTATACTGCTCTATATTTTGAATATTAACTCTATAATCAATCACTTTGCTAATCCCAACAGGATCATCTGAAGGATTATTAATTTTCCTCCCAGTAGAGAGCATATCCTGGTATTTAACATATTCACTCATATTTTTCTGAAAAGCAGTCTTTATTTTATCAAAAAGCTCTCCACTGCTTATTCTCATAATTTCCTCACATTCTTAAAAGAGTTTGTAAAAGCTCATCAGCAACAGTTATCATTTTTGCTGCTGCTTCAAAACCCCTCTGATACCTTATTATATTAACAGCCTCTTCATCTAAGGATACTCCAGAAACTCCTTCTCTGCTATTTTCAATTTCCCGTAAAAGATTTAAATCAAAATTATTAGCATCATTTGCATTGCTTGCTAAAGTGCCAATAGAAGTTACAATATTTCTATAATAATCAGAATAGGTCATATTTAATGAAGATAATGGTTCAGAAAACACTTTACTTATTGAAATGGCATTTCTATTATCACCTGGCAAAGCATTGCTATCGACAGCGGCTGCCACATCTTTAGGTCCTGTTATAGCTAAATCTAAATGAGATATGCTGTCTTCTATAGTGCTAATTTTAAAGCTATCTAATGAAGTAACTGTTCCAGTTATTGTTAAATTCAAGCCATCAAAAACAATGGGATTACCTGAAACAAAATTTCCTGAAGTAACAATATTATTTGTGAATTTGTCTGTCACATAATAATTATTACTATTATCAAAACTAATTGTATATTCTGTTGGCTTTAACTGATTATAATCGCTTATGCTTAGTGAAGTTATATCAGCATTTAAAGAATTATCTCTGGAACTTAATGAAAGAGAAGTAAAAAAGTTATTGCCCGTAGAACCATCTAAACCATAACCCTGTCTATGGAATTTATTGATTTCATTGGTAATTGCACCTATCATTTTTCTTAGTTGACTTAAAGTTTCTTCTTTTATTGTCGTTAAGCCATCTAAAAGCCCACCCAACTTTCCTGTAATAATTCTGTTTGTTATTTCAATATTACCTTTATATATATGCATTTCACCATATTGATCAGTAGATAAACTAAGCTTATCAGCTATCGCTGACCTGACAACGCTCATTCCTCCAATTGTTACATTAACAGCACCTTGATTGTCTTCAAAAATAGAAATAGTGACCAGACCAGAAAGTTCTTTTAAAGCAGAATCTCGCATATCTCTTAACTCATTCGCTTGACTAACACTTTTCCCTGCTTCACTTTGAATAATATTTTCATTAAGTTGTCTTATTTTTTCTAATAAATCATTTATTCTCGTAACTATATCTTCAATCTCCTTTTTCCCATTATTCATCTCGGTTAAAATTCTACTTTCCATATTTTTAGCACTAGAAACTACATTCTGAGCCTTTCCTAAAAGAAGCGTTCTTGACGGTATTGAAGCTGGATTTGTTGACACTTCTTGCCAGGCAGCTGAAAAATCTGATATAGCAGAAGATAAGGGCGCTTCTTGCGCTTCATTAAAAATTTGTTCTAAATGTCCAAATAAAGTGCTTAAAACATCCGAACGCCCATAATTTTGAGACTGCTTAAACATTTGAGCTTGAATAAATCTATCGTAAACCCTTCTTACACCTAAATAATTAACCCCTCTACCTAAAGCATCTCCCCTTACATAAATAGGCATTGAGGGCTCTAAAATCACATCCTGTTTTGTGTAATTAGGAGTGTTTACATTAGCAATATTATTACCTGCTATGGTCAAAGCTTTTTGGCTTGTAAATAGTGCTGTTTTACCAATATCAAAAAGAACACCCAATGACATTTAAAACTCCAAAGAGACAATATTTTTCCCCTTTTCTATACCTCTACACTCTAAAAATTTCATTTTGATTTTTAAAAAATCAATCGATCTATCAATTAATATTCTATTAAAACAATTTAATTCATCTATTGATTGCATTAAAGATAGAAGTGATGAATGAATTTCGTTAAAATAGATATCTTTTGTCTCTTCGTATAAATTAATAATTTTACTGCCTTCCAAACCTAACGTTTTAAGTAATCTTTGCCTTTCTTCTTCAATAAGCTTTATTTTAAGCAAAGCTGTATCTTTTTCTTTAACTATTTCACAAATTCCTTCCATTTCTAAATTTAAGAGAGAAAACTTTTCTTTTTGCAAAATGTGAAGCAAAGTTTCGAAGTTTTCTTTTAAATTATTAAGATTTTTTTTTAAAACATCATATTTTTTCATATAATTTCATCTATCATTTTACCAGCAATTTTTTGTGGATTTATTTTATATGTTCCAGCTTTAATATCATCGGAAATAGCTTGTACTTTTTTTTCTCTGATTTCTGTAAGCTTCATAGCTTCATCTTTTAATGCTGCAAGCTCCTTTGCTTTTTCAGAAATATTTACTTTATCTGTACTCCTCTCTTTTGTCTGCTCTCTAATTGTTTGTTTACTGTTTACATTACCTTTAGATACAATATCTTGAACATATAAAGGTTTATTGTTGTTAACTTTCATTTAAATACCCCCATCTAAAATGTTTTATTAATTATATCGTCATTTTAGATGTTTTCTTTAGTTTTTATTTTAAATCTGTTCTTTTTTTACAAATTTAAGTGGATCAATATGAATGCCATTTCTTATTATCTCAAAATGGAGGTGTGGCCCCGTTGTTACCCCCGTATTACCAACTTTTGCAATCATAGTATTCGTTGTCACTACATCTCCTGTTTTTACAAGATTAATAGCATTATGAATATACTTAGTGACTATACCATTACCATGGTCGATTGCGATTATGTTGCCGAACTTTTCATCATAAACACTTAAAATAACTTTGCCCTCTTTAATAGGATAAATAGGAGTACCTATTGAAGCTGCAATATCTATACCTTTATGAAATCTAACTTCTTTATATACAGGATGTATTCTTAAACCAAACTGAGAGCTTAAAATACCATTCACAGGTAAAACAAGTGACTGAAAAGAATCAATCATTTCATTAGCCTTTGGAAAAACTTTATGTCCTTCTCTAATAGGAATAGCACCATTTTTCAATTTACTTAAAAGTAAATCCTTAACGCCCATACCTCGTTCTGCAAGAGCTCTTGAGACTTCTATCTCAAAAAGATCTAAATATGTGCTTTTCATAAAGTTTGTTTCACCTCCATTTATTGAATCAACCGACTTCCTCATGCTATGCATCATTTCTTGCAAAAATAATGCCTCAAACTCTTTTGCAACTATTTTGAGCGCTTCTTCATCACTTCTATTTTTTAATAACTCCAAAGGGTAATTAGATGTTGAACCGATTCTCATAATATCTCCAAATCAGCATTTAAAGCACCAGAAGCCTTTAGAGCTTGGAGAATTGATATAAGATCTCTTGGAGTCACGCCTAAGCTATTCAATGCTTTAACAACTTCACCGAGAGTAACACCAGAAATTTCAACTAGAGAAGCTTTTTCTTCTTTAGCTTTTACAGCTTTTTTTGGGACGACTACAGTTTCTGCACTCTTTGGTGCAAAAGGTGCAGGTTGTGAAACAGCATATTCAGTCTTTATTTCTATTGTTAAATTCCCGTGCGATATAGCAACAGGAGATATTTTCACCTTTTCACCAATAATTACAGTACCAGTTCTTTCATTTATTATAACCTTTGCGGGCCTATCAAGATCTACATCAAGATTTTCAACTATTGATAAAAATTCAAATGGATTATCAGAAAATTTATCCGGCACCTTAACAATTACAGTAGAATGATCAATAACTTTTGCATAATCACCACTCATATTTTTATTTATTTTTTTTGTCATATTTATAGCACTTGTTAAATCTGGTTTTTTTAAAAAAAATTTATACTCATTAGTAACTGGTAATTCGAAGGCTGGCGTTTTTTCAAGAATTATACCTTCAGGAATACGTCCAA
Organism: Deltaproteobacteria bacterium; assembly: GCA_037442505.1. Classification (GTDB taxonomy): domain Bacteria; phylum CALINM01; class CALINM01; order CALINM01; family CALINM01; genus JBBIPZ01. The sequence continues at coordinate 50,798 of JBBIPZ010000008.1, forward strand.
CAGTGGTATGGTTTTTTTGTGTAGTATTACCTCCATTTCCTCCTACAAAACCACCTATAGAAACAGGCCCCTGAGCGAGCCCATATATATTTCCATCAGCACCCTTCATCGGTGATAATAGAAGCGTACCACCTTGCAGACTTTTTGCATCTCCTATTACAGATACTACAGCATCTATTTTCATTCCAGTTTTTGGAAAGGGAGGTAATGTAGCAGTAATCATTACGGCAGCACTATCTTTTTGTTTGATATCATTTACAGACAAATTAATTCCCATTTTTTTTAGCATATTTACAATTCCAAGAACTGCAACATTTCCTTTATCTCCTGTTCCATCGAGCCCAACGACAATACCATATCCAATCAACTGATTTTCCTTTGCACCCTCTAACATTGTAATATCTTTGATCCTTTCTGCAAAAACAACTTTTGTCAATAAAAGGAAAGCTAATATCAATTTTACAAGACTTGTTTTCATATAAAACCTCTTAAAATGGCCATATCATATCAAGAAATCTTGTAAACCATCCTGATCTTTGTTTTTCACCTATTATGCCTTCGCCTGAATAATAAATTTGAGCATCAGCAACCTTATTACTCAAAATTGTATTGTCTGATTCGATGTCTTCTGGCCTAATTATCCCTTTTAAACTTAAAATCTGCTTCTCGTTATTAATAATAATTTCTTTTCTTGATTCTATAACAAGGTTATCATTAGGCAGGAGTTCTATAACTTTAGCTGTTATCGTACCTATTAACCTTCCACTTCTTTGAGTATCTCCCTTCCCTTTAAAATCTGACTTCGCACTTCCCTTAGCAGTAGGCGAAAAGACATTGCTATCTCTGTAAAAATTCTTAAGGAAAAATGCATTCTGAAGGTTATAATCGAGATTCATTCCAAACAGATTATCAACACCATAATTAGACTGGGATTCCCTCGAAGCATTTGTCTGAGCATCATTTGTACCGCTTATATTTTCTACCACCTTTATGGTAACTAAATCATTTAGTCTTCGCGCCTTAGGGTCCTCAAAAAGTCCACCTCTATTATCGAAAAGAGAGTTTGATATTTTTTTATTTTCAGTAGTAGGATTTTCTGGTGGAGTAATATATTTTTGATAAGATATTGGTGGTTTGGGAATTGAGGAACATGATAATATAATTGGGATTAAAAAAAATATTGCATATTTCTTCATAATCAGTTATCCAATACCACTGTATTATGATCTACAAGCTTTCCCATTATTACTTTTTTTGAAGCGTAATTTAACACCTTAACATAGGAACCCACAGTAGCACTGTTTTGCAATTCACCTTTTGCAGATATACGAATTGATTTATTTTCTATTATGATGTTTACTTTTTGACCCTTTTTAACCAATTCATGAGCATCTAACATGTTACTTGTAATTGCAATTCCAGTGCCAATTGTTCGGTTAGCCACCTTATTGACAATATTTTCAACATCTTTTATTACTCCAGCAGGAACTGACTGGATAGGAACCAAAGCATGGTATAAATCGTCATAGTCAATTTTTTGACCTTTATAGATAGTTTTTTTTGTAAAAAATACTTTACTATATGCCTTTATTTGGCACAATATAATCTTTGAACTGCCATCTGTCAATTCTATAATTATTGGTGCTTTCTCAAAGTTTCTTCCAACCAAATGGAAATTTGATACTTCGCTGGAATTATAGTTTTTATCTGTTTTTAGTATGGTTACATCTACTTTCTCACAATTCAATTCACTTTTTAATAATTTTTCAATTTGGGATTCGAGACTATTCGCAGCATGAATTTTAGAGAACATAATGAAAACAGTTACTATTGTAACCAATACGTTTCTTAACATATTATTACCTCTTCAAATTATTTGTCATTTGAAGAATATCTTCTGTTGCCTGCACAGTTTTAGAAGCAATTTCATAAGCCCTCTGACTAATTATCATATTCACCATCTCTTCTACTACGTTTACATTACTCATCTCAACAAATCCTTGGGCAAGTGTGCCCATACCATCATTACCTGGATTTGCTAATATGGGCTCTCCAGATGCATCTGTATTTTGGTAAAGATTTCTACCTATCGCTTTTAACCCAGCTGGATTAGTAAACTTGGCAATCTGAATCTGACCAACTTCAACCGGTGCAGCACTACCAGATTGTATAACCGTTACTTTACCATCAGCACCTATAGTAACATTTAATGTATTATTAGGAATTGTTACATTTGGCATTAACTGATAACCATCGGAATTAACAATTCTACCTTCAGAATCAATTTTAAAAGCACCAGCCCTTGTGTAAGCAGTTGTTCCATCAGGCATCTGGATCTGAAAAAAACCTTCTCCTTCAATAGCTACATCTAAATTATTGCCAGTCTGGACAAAATCCCCTTGGACAAATATTTTCTGAACAGCGGCAGGACGAACCCCAAGCCCAACCTGGATACCTGATGGTATCTGGCTACCTTCTGCAGAAATTCCGCCTTGAGCTCTAACAGTTTGATAATAAAGATCCTGAAAATCAGCTCTTGCTTTTTTATATCCAACAGTATTGGCATTAGCAAGATTATTGGCAATAACATCTACATTTAACTTTTGTGCCTCTAACCCTGTTGCTGCAGTAAATAATGCCCTTATCATCTTTTACCTCCTATTAAATTCTTGTCATCTCATTCACAGCTTTATCTGTTATTGTGTCAAAAGTTTGAACTGCCTTTTGGTATGTCTCATATTCTCTTAAATAATTAATCATACTCACCATTTCATTAATAACGTTGATATTAGATTGCTCTAAATAACCGATCATTAGTTTTGGATTTATCTGAGTTGATGTTTCAGATGATACAAAGTATCCATTTTCAGCTTTTTGCAGTAACGATTTATTTTCAAAGTCAACTACATCGATCTTGCCTGACTCAATTCCGTTTACTAAAATTCTACCATCTTCCTTAACAACAATATTTCCCTGTGGTAAATTTATGGGTTGCCCATTTCCTAAAACTTTTTTACCATCTTGAGTTACTAAATAACCATCTCTATTTATTTTAAAGCTTCCTTTTCTTGTATAAAATCCGCCTTCAATGCTGAAAAAACCATCGCCTTCAATCGCCAAATCAAGCCCTATTCCTGTTTTAATCTCGCTACCATGAGTAAAATCAATAAAAGAAGTTTCTAAATTATTCATTCTCCTTTCATCATTTTTACCTAGCAATAATTCGGGTTGTATCTCTGAAAAAAGAAGACTTTTAAAGCTTAATGTTTCCCTTTTGTAACCTATTGTCTGGGCATTAGCGAGATTTTGTGCTCCAATTTCTAAAGCTTTCTGTCTTGCTATAGCGCCTGATATTGCTATGTATATTCCCTTTTCCATATATAAAAAGAGAGCAACCGTTGTGCCAAAAAAAAATATTTGATAAATGATTGAAACAATTAGATTTTGAGATAAAAAATTCTTATTTTCATGTAATATTTAGGAATTTTTTTCTTATAAAACAGGAACTTTTTTCCTACCTGTATGTTTTTAATAAATTTATCATAAGTTCAACTTCACCTATGGGAATATCAAGAAATTCAGATATTTTTTCTGTAGATAAACCTGATTTGTACAGTATAGATACAACTCTATTTTTATCTTCCATCAATTTCTGCATTTTACACATACTCTCTTCTAATGATTCAATCCTACTTCGCAATATTTTAATCTCTTCTTCTAACTTAGAAATTTTTTGGTTTAATAAATTAGACGATTTTTCTTCTTTCTGTTCTTTATTAAGTTTCTTTTTAGAAAATGTTTTAAATAGTTTCATATTAAAATATCAACTTTTTGTTCTTTTTTATCTTTTGAAACTTCCTTTTTCTTTTTGCCTTCTTTTTTATTTTTTTTAGTGAAGGCATTAAACACTACTTCTTTACCTTCTTTAACATATGTGTTGGTGTACATCAATATCTTTTTTAAAGCTCCCACTGCCATATTTATACCAGCTATTTATAGAATACTTCAATACTTTCTTTATTTTCGTTATAAAAAATAACCAAATCTTCTAATATGTTTTCATCAATATTTGCACTATTTAAATATTTTTTTAACTCATCATCAGATATATGACTATCACAACCAAAACAGGGACTAATTCTACTTATTATAGCATCAGCTAAACTAACAATGAGCACTTCCATTTTATATTCTTTTGCATCTAATGGATTATGATGATAAAATATGATTTCCTTGAAATTTTCAGGAAGCTGTCCTTTTTCAGCTATAACCATACCTGCCTCGCAATGATTGCAGCCAAAAAGTTTTACTTCATATTCAAGAAGTTTTTTTTCGTTGAAAATTTTAAAATACTCACCATTTATTGTCAGAAAAAAAAGCCTTCCAATATCATGTAACAAACCCTCTAAAAAAGCTACTCCTTCATTCAAAAAACCCAGTTGTTTCGCTAATCTCGAAGATATTAAAGCAACTTCATATGTGTGTTTCCAAAAATGCAGCAAAGTTATTTTTGTCTTCCTTGTAAAGTAACTAAATATAGACATACTTAAGGCAATATTTCTAATGTTTTCAAAACCAAGAAACATTATAGCCTGTCTTAAATTATGAATCTGCCCCGCATGTCCAAAAAAAGGTGAATTTGCAATTCTTAAAACCCTTTCGGCAATTGCCTGATCATGAGAAATAATATCATGTAATTTTTCAAAAGCATTTTCATCTTCCAAATCTTTTGTAACATAAGATATTTTTCCAATCATTGCAGGAATGGTAGGCAAGCTACACATCTCTTCTATTGCTTTTTTTATGTGTTCTAACTTCATAGTCTCTTTATATCTTATCGAAAAAAAATCAATAAACTTTAATTTTTTTTTAGACTTAGAAGGTCTTTTAACTTTTCTATGTGAAATGGCTTTAATAATACGGTGCGAACATTTTTTATCAGTTCATCTTCATATTCATATGCATCTCCTGTCATTAAAATAATTTTTTGTGATAAATTCAGCTTTTGTAGATAAGTTAGCATTTCATACTCATTTATATCAGGTAATGTTTTATCAAGTAAAATAAAATCAAACTCTCCTTTTTCTAATATAGTTAATGCATCCGTAAATCTTTCAAAGCATATTGTATCAACTGCATACAGATTCAAAAATGTTTTACACAAGTCAACTACAATCTTATCATCATCAATTATTAAAACTTTCATATTTCTTTAATTGCAATTTTAACATCTTTTTTTTAGATTTCAAATTTTATGAGCTTTTATTGACTAAAAGTGTTAGATGGGCAAGTATTACTTTTCTAACTTTAATTTCAACTTTATTAATGCTTGATTGAGTATCTGGCAGACTCTTCCTTCGGAAATTTCAAGAACTTTAGAGATTTCTTTCATTGTAAATTCATCAACATAGTAAAGCGATAATATAATTTGTTCCTTTTCGCTTAACTCTTTTATTTTTGAAGCGAGTTTTTCGCAGAGAATTTTCTTTTCAATTGACTTATCAATGGATTCCTCTTTTTCATCACAAATATTATTTATTATTTCTGTCCTTCTTTCGTCATCACTTTCCACATTTAGACTAAACATAATTGATGCATCATTTTGTTCTAAAATTTCATAATATTCGTCTAACGTTAAGCCAAGTTTTTCAGCAATTTCGTACTCTTCAGGTGAATCTCCCTTTGCAATTTCAAGTTCTCTATATGCCTGTTTTACTGAATAAATCTTTTTCAAAGAATCTTTTGAAACAGTATATTGAGAGTGAATAGCATCTAACATAGCACCTTTTATTCTATAATCAGCAAAGGTTTTAAATGATGCCCTTTCTTTATCATATCTGTTTAAACATTCAAGCAATGCAAGAATGCCAATGCTTATTAAATCATCAACAGTAAGATGAGATTTTTTAAGAATTCTATGAGATAGTCTTCTTGCAGTTATAGTAATAGAAGGAAGAAGCTCCTTAATAATTTTATCTTTCTCTTCGTTAGATACAAAATTATCCTTTTTTTTAACCATTATTTCCCATGTAATTTAGTCTACCAAAGAAAAACTGAATAGTGCCTTTAATGTCTTTCTTTGCTTCTTCTATAATTTTTTTGGCTACTGCATTTATATTTCTTGATGCCTCACTATCAGGATAAATCTCAAAAAATGATTTTTGAGATTTAACAGCTTTTGTTATCATATCATCCTTAGGAATATAGCCAAGATAATCAAGGGAAATTTGTAAAAATCTATCAGCCACTGTGGAAATTCTTTTGTAAACTTCTATTGCTTCCTTCTCATTTGTCACATAATTAACGAGAATTTTAAACTCCTTTTCTTGATACCTTGTAAAAAGAACCTTAATAAGAGCATAAGCATCCGTTATAGCTGTAGGTTCTGGTGTTGTAACTACAACAATTTCACGAGCAGCCATACAGAAAAAAGCAACATTATTAGAAATACCTGCTCCTGTATCAATTAAAAGAATATCAAAATCTTGCTCCAATCTTTCAAATTCGTCAAGAATATGCAATCTTTGAAACTCATCAAGTTGTGTTAATTCCTGGATTCCTGAACTTGCAGGTAAGATTTTAATACCCTTCGGACCTTCAACTATAATTTCTTTTAAATGTTTATTACCATCTAAAACATCTTTTAAAGTATATTTAGGTGTTATATTTAAAAGAACATCAATATTTCCAAGCCCGAGATCTGCATCAAGAATAAGCACTTTTTTATTCATTTCTCTCATCGCTAAGCCAATGGCAGTAACAATGTTTGTTTTTCCCACCCCACCCTTGCCACTTGTAACAGCAATTGTAACAATTTTTTTTGTTTTTGGACTCATTGAAACACCTCATTTTTTAGAATCATATAAACTAATGACTTTGCGCTTGGAAAACATATATCCTGTGGTACTTTTTGACCTGTTGTAATAAACGAAATAGGTTTTCTTGAAATTTTTGATATATTGTAAATATTTCCAAAACTAAATGCTTCATCCGCCTTAGTAAAATCAACAAAATCAATAGGAAGTCGGCTATAAATTTTAAATGTTTCTCTCATACAATTACCATCACTGGTTAAATTTAAAAGTAAATGCCCTTCTATAGGTAGTCTTGTCTCATAAATTGCCGATAGCTCATTTATATAGTCAGCTGCCTTAGGATTTTTTCCTGGAGTATCAATAAAAATATGATCTAAATTATTTAATTTTTCTACTTCTATTGCCAGCTTATCAATTTTAGTAACTGTCTTAAAAGGCACCCCCATAATATTGGCATATATTCTTATTTGTTCAATAGCACCTATTCTATAAGTATCCAGATTAATGACTCCAACTTTTTTGCCATTTGATATTTTTTTTGCGCATAGCTTAGCAATTGTTGTAGTCTTTCCAACGCCTGTAGGTCCCATCATTATTATAAACTTCTTCTTTCCTAATTCATCAATAAGAAGCTCCTTTTTAATCTTATCGACAACTTCCTTAGCATCCTTTATCCCATCACAAATTTTAACACAATAATCCTCCCATATGTTTAAATTCTGTAAAAAAGAGACTAAACTTTTCTTATTACTCGACAGGTTATTTTTTAGATGAGAGACATGTAACTTTTCTATCATCTCTCTTAATATACTAATCTCTTCTTTCAAAACCTTAATATCCTGTGTTTTACTATCTTCTCCAAATATAGAAGTTTCAAGTTGTGTTTGAAAATTATTTTTATGAGCTTTATTTACATCATCCAAATCTATAGCTGCTACAATTTTTACACAATGCTCCCCGCCTTTAATTTCTTCAGAACTCAATATTATGGCTTCATCACCTAAGTCTTTTTTTACTATCGCCAAAGCTTCTGTAAAGTTTTTAGCTGTGATAGTTTTAATCTTCATAACTTATCATCCCTACTGAAAATAATTTTACACCTGTTGAAATTTCTGCATTTGATAAAACAACAACAGATGGCAAAAACCTTTCGAGTATTTTTCTTAAAAATCTCCTATTTTGAGTTGAACAAAGAATTACTGGATGCATAATTTTTTCTTTATTTTCAACAAGTACCTTTTCGAATCCTCTCAAAAGTTTGGATATTACATCCGGTTTTACCACCCCCCCCTGTTCACTTGCTTCAGAAAATATTCTTTCATACGTGGTATCTAACGTAATTACAGCCAAGTTACCATCGCTATCAGTATATTGTTTGGTGATATATCTCGATAAAGATTGCCTTACATACTCAGTCAAAATTTCTACATCCTTGATCTGGGGGCTAAAATCAAGCAAGGTCTCCAGTATGTTAACTAAATCATTAATTGGTACCCTTTCTTTTAAAAGGTTTTGTAAAATTCTTTGCAGATTTCCAAGTGTTATATGAACAGGTATGAGTTCATCAACAAGTTTAGGATGCACTTTAGACACTTTATCAAGTAGATTTTGTACTTCAGTCCTTGTTAATAACTCCCAACCATGAGTCTTCATTAGTTCTGTTAAATGGGTTACCAAAACTGAACATGCATCAACTACAGTGTAGCCTGCCAGTTGAGCTCTTTCAACTTCGCTCTCTTCAATCCAGTAAGCTTTCATGCCAAATGCAGGTTCCTTGGTAGGAATTCCCTTAATGTCTATATCACTTTTCGAAGATTCTTCTGTTTCAATTGCCATAAAATATCCTACCATAATCTCACCCCTTGCTATATCAACACCTCTAATCAATATGCTATATTCGTGGGGACGTAACTGAAGATTATCTTTTATATGGATAGGAGGCACAACAAAGCCTAACTCAGAAGCTAATTGTCTTCTCATCATCTTTATCTTCGTAAGTAAGTCTCCCTTTCCTTCTTCCACAAGAGGAATCAAATTGTATCCAATCTCAAGTGCAACATGATCATATTCTATGTAAGATTCAATTTGTGGCTCCACTGGCTTAATTTCTTCCTCTTGCTTTTTCTCTGTTTCTTGGGGAAGCTTTGATATAACATACCCTAAGGTCCCCAAAAGTAGAGCAATGGCAAAAAAAGGTATATGGGGCAAACCAGGAACTATCCCAAAAATTGTTAAAAAAAATGATGCTGTATATAATGCCTTTGGGTTTATAAACATCTGCCTGGTAATATCTTTGCCTAAATCGGATTCAACACCTGCCCTACTTACTACTATACCAGCAGCTGTAGAAATCAAAAGAGCAGGTACCTGAGACACTAAGCCATCTCCAATGGTGAGAATAGTAAAAGTACTTGCAGCTTCTGAAATAGGCATGCCATATTGTAACAACCCTATTAGCAATCCACCAATGATATTAATAACTGTGATTACTAATCCCGCAATTGCATCACCTCTAACAAATTTACTTGCGCCATCCATGGCACCATAAAAATCTGCCTCTCTCGCAATCTCGATGCGTCTTTTTCTTGCTTCCTGATCGTTTATTATTCCAGCATTTAGATCTGCATCAATTGCCATTTGTTTGCCAGGGAGGGCATCTAAAGTAAATCTGGCTGCCACTTCAGCAATTCTTCCTGCACCCTTAGTTATTACAATAAAATTTACAAGTATAAGTATTAAAAAAACTATAAAACCAACTACATAATTACCACCAACAACAAAACTGCCAAAAGCCATAATTACATGCCCTGCCGCATCAATCCCTTCACTTCCTTTTAAAAGAATAAGTCTTGTAGATGCTATATTCAAAGCCAGTCTAAATAATGTTGTAATAAGCAGTATGGCTGGAAATGCTGAAAAATCAAGGGGTTTTGATATAAATATTGATGTAACAACAATCATTACAGCTGCACTAATTTGGAGAGATAAGAGTAAATCTAACAAAACCGTGGGAAGCGGTATAATCATTATGGAAAGAATAGCCATAACTCCAAAGGAAATTAATATATCTGTTCTTCTAATTATGTATTCTACCCTCTCAAGCATTTCTACCTCCTCATTTTCTGTACTTTCAAAATATAAGCAATGATTTGTGCCACTGCCCTGTATAATTCTTCTGGTATATAGCTATCTAATTTTAATTTATACAAGGAACGTGCCAACGGTTTATCTTCTACAATTGGAACCCCATGTTTCCTAGCAACTTCTTTAATTTTTTCTGCAAGGAAATCTGCTCCCTTTGCTACTACTTTAGGTGCGGGCAACTTAGATTCATATAACAAAGCTACGGCTATATGCGTTGGGTTTGTAACAATCACTGTCGCTTTTTTGACAGCCTCTAACATCCTCTTCCTTGCCATCTCTTTCTGTATGCTTTTAATTCTTGCCTTAACCATTGGGTCACCTTCTGTATCTTTATACTCCTCTTTTAACTCCTGTTTAGTCATTCGTAAAGACTTTTCATATTGCCATTTTTGCAAAAACAAGTCTAAAACCACAATAATCATATTGGCAAGAAAACAAAAAAGAAGTGTTTTGCCAATAATTTTGAATGCATCAAAGGCAATATTTGTAACACTCTTATCACCAAGATTTACCAAAACATTTAAATTATTTTTTATTAAAAGATAAAAAATTACAGAAAACATGATGAATTTTACAAACATTTTTAATATATCTGAAATGAAATCCAATGAAAAAAGGCGCTTTAAACCATTTATTGGATTCATAAATGAAAGTTTGAACACGGGGCGGAGAACAAAACCACCTTGAGAAATTCCAGCAACTATAGCAATTAAAAAACAAATAGAAAAAAAGGGTGCTAAAATTACCAGAGTTTTTAAAATAGAAAACTTTATAAGTTCAAAGGGATCCATAACTTTTAGTGTTAAAAACAGTTTGAAGACATCTAAAAAGTTATGAAAAGTTTTATAGCCTGCTACATATAAAACCGCTAAAATTCCCCCCATTACAATTATCGAAATTAACTCTTTGCTTCTCCATATATGTCCTTCTTCTCGTGCCTTCTCTTTTTTTCTCGGAGTCGCTTCCTCGGTGCGTTCCTCAAAATCTGGCATATTCTAAGTCCTCATTATTAAGAAAAAGTTTTCTAAATTTTTTTCAATAGTATTTATACTTTTTAAGAAAGTTTTTATAAAAACAGGAATACCCAATATCATGATTGAAAAACCAATAAATGCAAAGACAGGAAACAATACAAAAAATACATTCAATTGGGGGACAGCTTTATGCAAAAATCCTGCTATTAGATTTGAAACTATCATACCAACCATAACAGGCGCAGCAATTTTTAAAGCTAAAATAAACATTGATTTGCTAATTTCTATCAGATTTTCACTAAGAACACCAAAATTTTTAATTGACATAGGCGTTTCATAGCTTTTTACCAAAAGATAAATAAGCTGGTGGTGGGCATCTGTAGCCAAAAAAACAAAGATAGCCAAAATACCATAAAATCTTGCAATTTCAGTAGACTGCCCCACTTCAGGATTATAAATTGTAGCAATAGAAAGTCCCATAGAGTTGCTCACTATCTGCCCAGCCATATCAACTGCAAAAAAAATAAATCTGGCCATTAGTGCAAGAACAATTCCCCAGATTATTTCCGTCATAACAAAAGTTGGTATAGTCATATTTATTTCACCGACATTAACAAAACTTGTTAATAATAAACTAAACGCTAAACTAAACCCTATTCTGAATATTGTCGGGAAATTTTTACTTCCAAAAATAGGGAAGAGACTAAAAAAAATACTTGTCCTTAATAAAACCACTATAAAAATAAAAAAATCTTTACTCACTGCTTTTTCACCTTATATAGATAGGAACATTTTCTATTAATCTTATAGTAAAACTAACAAGTATCTTTGCCATCCAAGGTAACATAAAAAAAACACATAAAAAAATTGCTAATACCTTAGGAACAAAAGTAAGAGTATATTCTTGAATCTGGGTAACTGCTTGGAAAAAGCTTATTAAAAGTCCTACAAGAAGGCTAATTAACAACACAGGTCCAGAAACTAAAAGTAAAGTTTTTAAAGCTTCCTCAGAAATACCTTTAATTAACTCAATAGTCATTGAAAACTCCTCACAATGGATCCGATTATTAAACCCCACCCATCAACCAAAACAAATAGTAGTAACTTAAAAGGTAGAGAAATCATGACAGGTGGCAACATCATCATCCCCATAGAAAGTAAAATGCTTGACACAACCATATCAACAATAAGAAAAGGAATGAAAATTATAAAACCTATTTCAAAGGCTGTTTTAAGCTCACTTATTGCGAATGCTGGAACGACAACTCTCATTGGCACTTCTTTAGTATTATCAGTTTGAGATTGTTTTGATAACTTAATAAACAAAGCTAAATCTTTTTGTCTTGTATTTTTTAACATAAATGTTTTCAATGGTTCTTCTGCTTTTTTAATAGCTTCCTTTAAATCGATTTTCTTTTCTAGATATGGGGTTATCGAATCTTTAAACACCAAATCAATCGTAGGAGACATTACGAAGAGAGTTAGAAATAAAGAAAGCCCAATGATTACAGGATTGGGTGGTATCTGCTGTACTCCAATTGCTTGACGTAGAAATGATAGTACAACAACAATTCTCGTAAAAGATGTGAACATAACAAGGATTGCTGGAATAACTGAGAGAAAACCTATCAAGAAAAATAGCATTATTAGGGGAGAATTGCCCTGTGTATTAAGTATTTCTAACATCTATTCTCCCCCCTTTATTACAATCTCACTTTTGTATCTATCTTTAATAGAAACCTTTTTTATGAGTTTGAAATCATTTTGTCCAATACCTAAAAAAAGTAATTCATCCTGAATTTTTACAACTGCAATTGCCATTTTTTGGCCAACAGTTTGATAGGCAACAACTTCAACAAGTGATGACATTTTTTGTCTTTTTTTATAAAAGAATGAAAAAGCAAATATGATTCCTAATACTAAAATTAATGCTAAAATAGAGTTTAAAATAGTCTCCAACATCCAGATTTCCTTCACTGCATTACAAACTCAGTAAAATAGACATTTTTAAAAAAATCTTTACCCATAATCTGATTCAATCTCAAAAGAACTTCATCTTTAAACTGAAGTTTGCCCTCTGCACCTGAAATAGAATCAGCAGACTTGCTGCTTACAAGAGTTATTATAGCGTCTCTTAAAATAGGTGTTTTTTGTTTAATAATCTCTTCCTGTTTTTGATCATCAAATTCAAGCTGGATAGCCATTTTTAAAAATCTACCATGTTCAGCAAGATTAACTACAAATGGATCCAGCGCAAAGAGATATGTTTTTTCAACATTTAGCTTTTTTTCTTCTTTTTTGGCTTCTGTTTTTTCTTCTTTGTGAGAAACACCAAACTTTTTAAAGGCAAAAAATCCACCAGCGCCAAGAGCCAATACAAAAAAAGCGATAATGATTAAAAATAGCTTGCTTTTACTGCTTTTTTTTGGGGCTTCCTCTAATTTTGTTTCAACTTCGTCAGCCATATTAACACTCCTCCATTTTTTTATGTAATTATTATCAAATTCTATGCCAGCTAATAACATATTGTTTTTGTTTAATTTTAAAAAAATATCGATGATAAGTCAAAGTTATGACATTCGTATTTATCTAAACAAAGTCAATTGAAAAATAAAATTTTTAAGTTTGATTTTTAACTATGAATGTATTATTTTAAACATAGTAACTAATAATAAAATTGAGTTTTTCAGGCATAACGTTATATTTTTTTGAACTGTTGATATAAAAAGCTATTAGAATTATAAAAACAAGGTGTGACAAAAATGTCGGCATATGATTTGCAGAAAATTAATATCCCTTCTGTTCCTCATGTAGCTCTCAAGTTACTAAAAATGATGGGAAACCGGGATATAAATTTGTCAAAAATAGAAGAAGCAGTTATGGTAGATCAGGCTTTAACCGCTAAAATTCTTAAAATAGCAAATTCCGCATTTTATGGTTTGAGGAGAAAAATACAATCAGTAAGCGAGGCAATAAATGTGCTCGGTTTTAGAACTCTGCGAGATGTCATTTTAGTAGCATCATTTACGGAAATGTATAAAGTTTTTGGCTTGATTGAGAAAAAGCTCTGGGAACACGGAGTCGGTGTTTCCTTGGCAGCTGGTATTTTGACTAACTTTATAACAATTGTTAAGAATGATGAAGCAATTTTAGCAGGATTACTTCATGATGTAGGCAAAATTGTCATAAACAATAACTTTCCTCGAGAATATGCAAATTGTATGAATATAGTTAATCGAGATAAAGTAAATTTTATAGATGTTGAGAGAGAACTGTTTGGTTTTGACCATGCTAAAGTTGGTGGTATACTTGCAGAGAAGTGGGGGTTTGCATATAACCTTGAAAAGGTTATTTTATATCACCATGATATCAACTATATAATAAAATGTAGCGATTTACATGATAAGTATTTACTTCTTATTATTTCTTTAGCCAATTCTATTTGCACAAGATTGGGAGTAGGTTACAAAGACAGTATGCCTGAACTTATAAAAGACGAACCAATTATTAGGCAAATGCTTGGAGTTAGCGAAAAAGACTACAGTGATATAGTAAATCTATTTATTGATAGTTTTGCTAACTATCTTGATAATTTTATGGATTAACATTAAAACTTCATTCTTTATTTGATTTTCGAGTTGTTAACAATATATTTTATAATTTTTTTACTCTAAAACTTTTTTGAATAAAACCAGTAAAGCCCATAAATTTGGTTGTAAAGAGGGCAAATACTTTATATATTGTCCTTACATTCATCCAGCAGTAGCAGCAATTTCAAATATTACATATTTCACGTTTGGCATACGATTAATTATATTTTTTTTAAATTTAAATGCTAATATTTTTCAAAATTATGGTTTTAATAGCCTCGAGTTCTTTTTCGTTGGTTATCTTTTCATTATTTTTCAAGACATAAAAAACGTCAACAGCCCTATCTCCTAAAGTTGATATACGAGAAAAATATATGTCTAAATTGATATTTGACAATGACTTTGTTATCTCAAACAGTAGTCCCATATGGTCTTGTGCATAAACTTCAATAATCGTATATTTATCAGAGCTTATATTATCAAATGAAACTTCATCTTTTTCTTTAAACACACTCTTTTTATGGTATTTTTTCGCCTTTTCTATTACCATTTTATCAATTTTTTCATGTTCTACGATTATCTTGTCTAAGAAATAATCTAACTTTTCAAACATACTTTTATCATACTCAAACTCTCTCTTTCCCAGGTCCACCATAAAAACATCAAGAACATTTGAGTTTTTACGTGTATTGATGTTTGCAGCCAATATATTAAATCCAACAAGTGTAAAAGCACCCGCCAACTGAGAAAACAATCCTTTTTCATCCTTTGTCGCTATTACAATTTCAAAATAGCGCTCTGATTCATGTGGTATTACTTTCAAAACATATTTTTTATCAGAAGATAGTAACTCGTAATCTATCTCTAAATATTTTAAAATGTCATTTGTATCAGTATTCAATAAATAGTTATCAGTAAGGACATCAACTAAATGCAAAAGATGTTTTTTATTAGCAGCATGTATTTCTTCTTTGAGCTTTTTTTTCTTAATTTTTACCTCTTCTAATGCGAAATCTTTTTGTGAAACGATAATCTTTTCAAAATTAACCAGTAAGTTATTTAGTAAGTTTTTCTTCCATGAGTTCCACACCCCTTCCCCTACCGCCATCAAATCTACAATTGTTAGAAAGTATAGGTAATATAAGTTCTCTCTGTTTTTGATAACTTCTTTGTAAACTCTTCTTAAAAAGCTATAATCTGATATATCCCTTCGTTGAGCAATATTTGACAGAAGAAGATGGTTTCTGACCAAATATATTAACAACTCACGTTCTTTAAACTCTATAGGCATTCGCTTTAAAATCTGTTCCACTAAAATTGCGCCTTTTTTTGCATGCTCTTTGCCTTCTCCTTTACCTATATCGTGCAAAAAGACAGCAAAAGATAGTATATGTGGGCTTTTTATTTTTTTCTTTATATCGTTAAAGTTTTCATGAAATAGTTCTGTTAGTTTAGACATCGCAATAATGGTATGCATATCTATAGTATAGATGTGATATGCGTCAAACTGCATCTTATGATGTATACCTTTAAACTCTTGAAACAATAGCTGTAGAAAATTAGAATTATACATATCTTTCAAAACTTCGTTCGTAAATATTTCTTCTGGTGATATTATTTTAAAAAATATGTTTTTAAGCTCTTCATCCCAATGCCATTCAGCAATCTGTGCAGCCAGGTTTTGTATAAGGTTGATGGTTTTATAAGAAAGTCTCTTTTTCAGCCGCTTTGCATAATAAAAGATCTTTAGTATCAGTCTGTTATTTTCTTTTATAACTTTTGGCATCACATTGATTTCGCCTTCACCAAATCCCTCTAAGTAAATACCTTTATCAATCTCTTTTCTGATATAGTTATCTTCCTTCTTGAAAATCAAATTAAAGTTGTGTAAAAGCTTGGAAGTAATTAAAAAAACATTATGGGTATGCATATAGTAATCACTCATAAAGTGTTCTACTCGAAGCGATTTGGAACTATCGCTATACCCCAAGAAAAGAGCCACATCATCTTGCAAATCAAAAGAAAGCTTCTCCTTCTGAATATCATGAAAGTAATGAACATAAATTCTTATACGTGACAAAAAAATGTATGCATCTCTTAACTTCTTAAAATCGTTTTTATCCAGATATCCTATATAAAACAGTCCATCTATTCCAGAAATTGTTAATAAAGCCTTACTCAACCATAAAATATAGTGAAAGTCCCTTAATCCACCTATTCCTTCTTTTATATTCGGCTCAAGGATATATGGCGAATCATTATATTTAGCAAGGCGTTTATTATACTCTTCAATTTTATATTTTGCGTATGTTTTCCTGTTTTTTCTGATGAATGGTGAAAACAATTCATTTTTAAAATGACTGTATAGTTTATAATCTCCACATATAAATCTCATGTCCAACAATGAAGTTATAGGGACTAACGACTCTTCTATATTTTTGGGCAAATCCTTGTAATACCTGTAAGAGTAGCCCACGTCTATTTTAGAATCAATTAGCGGCATAATTAATTCATTGTAAATTCTATTAAGCAATGTTTCATCACATTTTCTATGGATAATTACTATATCAATATCGGATTTAGGATAAAGTTCTCTTCTTCCATAGCCACCAGTGGCAGCTAAAAATAACTTATCATTTAATTCTTCTTTTGATAAAGATGAAGCAGTCAGATTGTCAAAAAAAAGTGTTCTTTTTTTTAAGATGGTGACAGGATTTTTGAATTTATTGAAATCAAGTTTCAGTTTCTCATCGAGATTTCGTATTTCATCTTTAATAGACAGGTCCAACAACATCAATCACTCAATTTTTATTTAGTTAGTGAAGCAAAGTTTGTCTTTAAAATGTATTCTTTAACACCTTCAAAAATTCCTTCTGCCAATTTAAGGCGGTAGTTATCATCAGCAAGCCTCATTGCCTCAATTGGATTGCTTATAAAAGCCGTTTCAACAAGTACACTCGGCATAGCAGCCCCTAACAGCACATAGAAAGGTCCCTGTTTCACTCCTAAATCTATCACATTTTTATAATCAAGTTTAATTCTGTTTACAAGGCTTTTCTGTATCATAGCCGCTAACATACTCGATTCATTATATTTACTGCTAACGATAAGGTCTTTTAAAATTTCCTGAACTTCATCAACCCCTTCGATTGATGAGGCGTTCTCTCTTGCAACAACTTCTTTTGCACGTTCTTCTTTAGTAAAGTTAAGAAAGTATGTTTCTATACCGTGAGCTTCTTTATTTCTGCTTGCATTTGCATGAATGGATATAAAAAGATCCGCTTTCTTTGCATTAGCTATGTTTGCTCTCTCTTCCAATTTTAGAAAAGTATCGTCTTTCCGTGTATATATAACATCTATTTGAGGAAAACTTTTTTTTATAATATCGCCTAATTTGAGTCCTATATCAAGCACCACATCCTTTTCTTTTAAAGCTTTATAACCAATAGCTCCGGGGTCATGAGCGCCGTGTCCCATATCTATTACTATAAGTTTAACTGGAAGTTTTACGTTGCTCACAACCTCTTTCGCAGAAATATTTTCTATTTTGTCCGTATTAATTTTATATTCAGGAACAGCAGAGGAGCTACTACTACCTTTACCATAAACATTTACAACAATACCTGTGGGGTTGTTTGTTAAAGATGTTTCGTATCTTGAAAACTGTTTTAAATCAAGTACAATTCTTAAAATATCTTGAGTAAATTGTCCAACTCTAATTTTATCAAAAATATTATCCTGTATAATAATAGGTTCTAACAATTTGGAATCTGCATAGGTAGCATTTTTTATGTCTATCACAACACGGTCGGGCTTAGAATTATCCAGTTCGGCTTTTAAATGCCTATGTTCATAATCTGCAACTCCATCTAACTGTATAAACACCTGTGAAAATGTTTCAGACTTAGAATGAGTTATATTTAAAAGTTTTAACCTTTTATTCTCTGAAATTTCCAGATGATTGGTTGATGGCTGTTCATTTTTATTTACTTTAACGTTTAGAAGTTCAACTTTTTTTTGCGAAGCAAGTCCATAACTGTCTAAATACTTACTTAATCTCAAATAAATCTCATAAGCTTTTTCCAGATATTCATTATCCTTTGTATGTTCATATAGTTTTTCGTTTATATCTGCAATATAGTAATTACTCTGAATTTTTTCATCTTCTTTCTGACTGTTAGTAAATTTTTCAAATTTAACAATATAATCTTTCAGCACTTCAGCTTCTTTATTATTTTTAGAAGAGTTTTTATAAACTAAATACTCTTTTTTTAACTTTTGAAACGGTGTAAGCACTACTTTCTTTGACTTTTTAGGTTTGTGAACCTTTTTGTGAGGCTTTGCTCCTATAAAAAGCAAAAAGGCTATCAAGAAAAAAATACTAATCTTTAATTTTTGAGAACGCATACCAAAGTTCCTTTTCAGCATCTGGTAAAAGTTTAACATACTTATCAAACTTTTCGGTAATTTTTTCTTTATCAGCAACGATACAAGCAGTTTGCATCTGAGAAAACCAGTCTTTAACCATTTTTTCATTTAAGTGATAAAAGTAGTTATGAACAGTCACCTTTTTGTTGTATTTAGGTGGTGAAAATAAAACTGAATTTTTTGGATACCCAAATGTAAGTGTAGTTAAAGGAAAGACTTTGTCAGGTAGTGAAAGTTTTTCTTTTAAGAAGTTAATATCTACAAGACCAGTTCTGCCGGTTTGAGAGAGCATTATAGACCTCATCCCCATAGCTTCAACTGCTAATGTCATGTTCATAGCTGACAAAGCAGCGTTCATTACTGCAATGGTATAAAAAAATAAAGGGAACTCTTTATATGTAGTGTCAATAACATCAAGCCTTTTCAAATCCGCTGCCACAATAATTGCAGCTTTGGCATTAAAAGGAATTGGAGATCCAAATTTATCTTTCCATTCATTTGATAAAAAAGGGAAAAAACTCCAGGTTTGTAAATTGACTGTAGATGGAGATGAAATACCGGCATCAATAACAATCTCAAGCTGTTCTTTCGTTACCTCTTTGTCAGAAAAATTGCGGCAACTTTTTCTTGATAAAATCAAGTGGAGAAAATCGTTATTAACCTCAGGTACCCTCTGATTAAACAAAATTCTCAAAATATTTTTGGCAAAGTTTATCATTGCTTTATCATTTCCTTCAACTTTCTTAAAAAGTCAAACGCTTCAAGCGGAGTTAAAGACTCTAATTGAACATTTTTCAGCTTTTCTATTATCTTATCCTCTTTTGAACTAAATAGTGTTAACTGCTTAATATCAGTTTTGTAAATTTTGGGTTTTTCATCAAAAAGTTCCCCATCTTCGAGACTTTTTAGTATATCTTCAGCGATACGTATCACCTCTTCAGGTAACCCAGCAAGTTTTGCTACGTGAATACCATAACTTTTATTTGCAATCCCTTCTTTGAGCTTGTGCAGAAAAATAATATCTTTGTTCCACTCCTTTACAGCAATGTTATAATTTTTAATATTCCCCTTTTTATTAGCTAATTCGGCAATTTCATGGTAATGTGTTGAAAACATAACAAACGGCGATTTCTTCTTGTCTGCTAAATAAGACAATGATGCCCATGCTATCGACATGCCATCATAAGTGCTTGTTCCACGCCCCACTTCATCTAAAATTACCAGACTTCTATCAGTTGATTCTTTCAAAATTCTTGCCGTTTCTATCATTTCAACCATAAAGGTGCTTTTTCCTGATGCAAGAAAGTCAGAAGTACCAATTCTTGTAAGTATCTGATCAACAATAGAAAAACTCATCGATTTTGCGGGCACAAAAGAGCCAATTTGTGCCATCAACACAATTAAAGCTACCTGTCTCATATATGTTGACTTACCAGACATATTGGGACCGGTTAACAACATTATTTTCTGTTCGGGGGCTATTAATGAAGTATCGTTTGGGACAAAGTTTTTAACATTTCTTTCTACAAAGGGGTGCCGACCCTCTTCAATCCTAAGACATAGCTCATCTACGATTTCTGGTTTGGTATAGTTAAATCTAATTGCATTAAATGCAAATGTAGTAAAAACATCTAACAAAGCAATCTCGCTGGCAACATTTTTTATATCCTCTGAATATGCCCTTATGGTGTTGATAAAATCTTTAAATAATTGTTGTTCCAGCTCTTTGAATTTCTCTGATGCGCTTAAAACTTTATCTTCATAGCTTTTAAGCTTGTCTGTTATAAAACGTTCGGCATTAACAAGAGTTTGCTTCCTGATGTAGTTGGAAGGGATCAGGTGCAGATTGGCTTTGGTTACCTCTATATAATATCCGAAAATCTTGTTATATCCTACTTTTAAAGAATTTATACCTGTACGTTCACGTTCCTCTTGTTGATATTTAAATAAAAACTCAGTTCCACCTTCAATTATCTGTCTTAGCTCATCTAACTCTTTTGAGTATCCTTTTTTAATAAAGTTTCCATCTCTTAAACTAAAAGGTGGATCATCTACTATCGTGTTATCTATCGCATTAATTACATCTTCAAGTAGTTTTAATTCGAGCTTAATTGGCAATGTTATGTTTGTTAATATAACCTCTCGTAATTTATCTACCAGTTTTAGGCTATCTTTTAGCAAAACAAGATATTTTGGGGAAGGAGCATTACCAAAAAGATTGCCAATTATTCTCTCCAGATCAGAAAAGCCTTTCAAAATATCACGGATAGGTGTAAGTAAATGAGAATGAAGAACAAAAGTTTCAACAATGTTATATCTTTCGTTAATCTTATTTTTATCAAGCAATGGAAACAGAAGAAATTGTTTTAGCTTCCTGCTACCCATTGATGTTATAGTGAAATCCATAACATCAAAAAGAGAAGAATTTTTACTACCTTTAATAACAGGCTCGATAATTTCTAAATCTCGTTTGCTGTTTTCGTCAAAGAAAAGATAATCTGATATAGCAACATGTTTTGGAGTAATATTTTCTAAACTTTTGAGCATTATAACATCTGATAGATAATACGTAAGGATAGCTGTAGCTTTTCTTTCGGGATTTTCTACAGCCAAAACTTCATCATTAATTTCTACAAAGCTGAATGGCAGATTTACAGTATTGGTAATATCTTTAAAAAAAGTTACATCGTTTTTCAAAACGACAACTTCTTTTAAATTTAGTCTTTCAAATAGGTCTTTAAAAAGATTGTCTGTTTCAAAGCAACTGATCTCTCCACATGAAACATCAGCAAAAGCGACCCCAAAACGACTATCTTCTCTATAAATGGCGGCAATGTAGTTGTTGTCTTTTGGATCTAAGTAGTTAAATTCTGTAACAGTGCCAGGTGTGATAACCCTTACAACTTCTCGTTTTACAATACCTTTTGCAAATCTTGGGTCTTCAACTTGATCACACAACACTACCTTGTAACCTTCTGTCACCATCTTTTTTAAATATGTCTCGACAGCATGATACGGCACTCCACATAGAGGCACAGCATCTTTCTCATTTTTATCACGACTTGTTAACGCAATATTTAAAATAGAAGCTGCTTTAATAGCATCTTCGAAAAATAGCTCGTAAAAATCACCAACACGGAAGAACAAAAACGCATCGGGATAGCGTTCCTTCACTTCCAGATACTGTCTAATCATTGGGGTAAGCTTGGAAAAATCTTTACTCATCTACCTTGATCTGCGAAAAAACATCAAAGTTGTTACATCTAATACATAAGAAAGAAAAAGCCTCTGATTCGTATCCACAACTCTTACATCTAAACCATTTTTCAGGGAAAATCTCCGCTTTTACTAACTTAGAAAGAACATCTGAGTTAAATGGTTTATTTAACTTTATAGCTGTTTCGATATATGACTTACATAACTGAATATTAAAACATGAATTGGATAAAAACCAATTTAATATATCGTAAGCCTCTTCATATTTGCCTTCATCGATAAGCTTCCTTATATAAATATGGGCTGTGTAAGCATCGTCTTTAAATTTTTTAAGATGAGTTAGAGTAATATTTTTTATTTCATTTTCGATAGGAAAACATTGAAAATATTTGTTTAAGAAAATACCAAAAAAATCCGGGAAGTTGTTAGCAATTTCATCAGTTAACATTATTAACTCTTCTTTCTTTTCTTTTAATAGCAGAATGTCTGCTTTATGTAGCTTCACGTGAATATTTTTTTCGTCAATGATCTCTGCTTCTTTTAACTTGAAAATAGCCCGCTTTAGGTCTTTAATTGTAAGAAGTTCTTTGCTCCATTGGCAAAGTGAATAGATGATAAAATTATCATTTTTGTTTTTTTTCATTTTTTGACAATTAATCGTATTGTTCCAATCCTTTATTTCGATGTAAAGGTGAGATAGCAAATCTAAAATTTTATCTTTTTCATCACTTATGACAAGGACTTCCTTTAACATCTGGATTGCATTTTCATACATGCCTGCCTTATGAAAGTCTTTAGAAAAAGACTCTAAAACATCACATCTGCGTTCTGCACTTAACTCTTTAGTAAGAAGTGTTTCTCGAATATAAAAAGCCTTTTCAAAATCGCCTTTATTGGAATAAATATCGGCAAGGCTCATCAAAAATGAGAAGGTTTCATCAACATTTTTAGACAACACAGAAATAATTGTTTCAAAACTCTCCATCTTTAAGCCTTTCTCCCCAGACTGCATTTCCAATGTCTTTCAAAAGTACCCACTCTACATGATCATCTTTTCGTTTTTTATCATGATAAATGAATTCTTTTAACTTATTCAAAGGCACCTTTATATGCGTCGGGAGGTTGTAAGCTTTAATAACTTTAACAATTTCATCGTAAGCATCTTCACCTATATAGCCTTTTTTCAGGCTTAGCGCTGCAGCATAACAAATACCAACAGCAACAGCTTCACCATGAAGTATCCGCCAGTTTTTATATCTCTCTATAGCATGACCAATTGTGTGTCCAAGGTTAAGCAATGCACGATCACCTACCTCTTTTTCATCACTTCTGACTACATCAACTTTTATTTTTACACAATTTTTAACAATATGTAAGACTGCATCTACATTTCTTGCTAAAATCAAGTTCCTTTTCATTTTTAAAAACTCAAAAAGATGTTTGTCTTTAATTAAAGCAGATTTTATTACTTCTGCCATACCTGAAAGATACTCATTATTAGGCAATGTTTTTAAAAAAGCGGTATCAATAAAAACAAATAGTGGCTGATAGAAAGTTCCCACGAGATTTTTTCCTGTTTTTAAATTATATCCCGTTTTCCCGCCAATCGAACTATCTACCTGCGATAATAAGGTAGTAGGAATATGTATCAGCGGTATTCCTCTATGGTAAGTAGAAGCAACAAATCCCCCCAAATCTCCAACTACACCACCACCAAACGCAATTAATGCTGTTTTTCTCGTTGCGCCATTTAATGACAATTTATCATAAATTTCTGACACAGTTTTGATATTTTTATACTTCTCGCCATCAGGAATCAAATGATAGAAGCAGTTTAAATTACTCAAACAATCAGTTAAATATTTGCCCCACAATTGCCAGATTGTATTATTGCTTAAAATGAAACATTTTTCAACATTATGGATTTTCAAGACATCAGAAATCTCTGACAGTATGTTGTGTCCTATAAAGATATCAACTACTTTATCCTTTCCTTTTATCTCTAAATTGATTTTTTCCATCTTTTATATGCACCTTTAATAATATTAGCTAATTCAAATGGGGAATGGTTACCAGCTTCACATATATAATGTGCTTTACAATAATATTTTTTTCTAAAATTCAACAGAGCTTCAAGCCCATCCTTTTTAGCAAGAGGTCTTTTTGAAGTTTCATTCTCATTATTTAATCTCTGGCTGATTAAAATATCAGACAAAGAGAGATATACAACAAAGCCACTTTTCTTCATTAGCAAAAGATTATCAAAAAAAATTGGCATTCCACCACCTGTCGCAACCACGACTTTTTTTTCATTAAAAATTGATTGAAGTGTAGTTCTCTCTTCAACCCTAAAAAAAATTTCTCCATATTCAGAAAATATTTCAGATATGCTTAAACCAAATCTGTCTTCAATTAATTTATCAGTGTCAATAAATCTCCAACCCAATCTGTCAGCTAATTCTCTGCCAACAGTTGTTTTGCCACTACCCATAAAACCAATTAAATAGATTTTTTCCATAACTTTGAGATAGATGCTTGATAATTCCTGAAATACTGCTCTATTTCAGCAAGACTATCTCTACCAAATTTATCCATAAAGACATTGGCAATTCCTATCGCAAGCATCGACTCTGCGACAACAGAACATGCTGGAACAGCTGTCACATCTGAACGTTCGTACACAGCGTTTTCACAGGTTAATGTTCTTAAATTAAAGGATGGCAAAGGGGTTAGCATAGTGGGAATTGGCTTCATAAAACATGTAAGTACAATGTCCTCTCCATTTGTCATTCCACCTTCCACACCACCTGCATAGTTAGTCTTACGATATACACTACGTTTAGTAGAGTAGTATATCGCATCGTGGAACTGTTTTCCGGTTAATCTTGATGAAAAGAAACCGCCACCAACAGAAACCAACTTAACGGCAGGAATACTCATAAGCAGCATGGTTAACTGTGCATCAAGTTTAGTATCAAACTGAATATGAGAGCCCAATCCCGGTGGCACATTAGTAGCTACCACAGTAAAAACTCCACCTAAAGATGTACCTTCAGTCCTGGCTTTATCAATACGTTCATAAACATGTTTTCTGTCTTCAAGAGGCATTCTTAGATCGTTACTTTCAGCAAATGCATGAAGCTCTGAAGGCTTAATCTTTTTTTGTAACACCGATTTTAAAGATTTTTCGAAATTAAGTCCTACTCCACCAATTTCCCACACAAAACTGTATACTTCAATGTCAAAAGACTTAAGAAAACTTTTAGCTAAAGCACCAACAGCAACCCTTGCCGCAGTTTCTCTTGCGCTTGCCCTTTCGAGTATGTCTCTAACATCATCACGACGATACTTTATAACACCAGGTAGGTCAGCATGTCCAGGACGTGGTTTATAGATTGCCCTTTCATCATTTTTATTAGCAAAAGGTTCCATTATTCCTTTCCAGTTTTTGTGGTCGAGATTTTCTATCTCCATAGTAATAGGGGCTCCAGTTGTTTCGCCAAACCTGACGCCAGAAGTAAACTTTACATTATCCTCTTCAATCTGCATGCGTTTCCCTCTTCCATACCCAACTTTACGCCTTTTCAGTTCAGAATTAAAAAAGGAGTGGTCTAACTGGACCCCTCCGGGGAAACTATCAACAATCACGGTAAGTTTGACACCGTGACTTTCTCCAGCAGTTAAAAATCTCATGACGCCTCTGACTCTACAATATTTTTGATTATAGTAGGTGTTAAAAAGATTAGCAGTTCTCTGTTCTCTACAGTTTTTATGTCTTTTTTGAACAACCAGCCGATAACCGGGATATCCATTAAAAAAGGAACTCCCGACTTTACCTGTCCTTCCTTATTTCTGATAATTCCACCTATAACGATAGTCTGTCCATCTCGTACAAGTATTTCGGTTGTTGCCTCGTTTTTATCTATACTTGGAACGCCACGAGCGCTTCTTAAAGCTGTATTAGGGTTGTTATTGCTAACTTTAACTTTTAGAATAATAGAATTGTCGGGTGTGATTCTTGGTGTAACGGTAAGCATTAGGTTAGCATCAATAAACTGTGTTTGTGTGCCTTTGTCAGATAATGTTTCGTAGGGTATTGATGATCCCTGTTGTATGTTTGCCTCTATATTATTTAAGGTGGTGATTCTCGGTCTTGATAATATCTTACCAACGCCTTTATTTTCCATTGCAGTAAGCTGTATATCCAATCCTACACCACTACGTAAATTCACCAAAGCAAAGTTAATCCCTCCACCAGCACCTTGACCAGTAGCAGCAGGA
Organism: Deltaproteobacteria bacterium; assembly: GCA_037442505.1. GTDB lineage: Bacteria > CALINM01 > CALINM01 > CALINM01 > CALINM01 > JBBIPZ01. The sequence goes on from JBBIPZ010000008.1 coordinate 77,246, forward strand.
AGGTTTACAAAATAAGGTATTGGTGTAGCAGCAGTTCCAGTAAAATCAAGAGCAGCTCCACCACCTACGCCAGAAGGAAATGTTGCTGTACCAGTAGCATCAGCCCTTGAAGATGCACCTGAAAGCCCTGCACGGTATCTATTATTTATATCTTTGAAAAATTTTGCTCCCCACTGGATACCCATTTCCTTACTAAAATCTGAATTTGCTTCGACAACCCTTGCTTCAATCACAACCTGTTGCGGTGGAGTATCAAGTTTAGCTATCAATTTTTTTGCTTCGTCAATATTTTCTTTTAAGTCGTTGATAATCAAAGAGTTATTTCTTTTGTCAAGAGTAACAGAGCCTCTCGTGCTAAGAAGTGGTTTTATCTTTGCCTCAAAATCTGATGCGTCTGCATAATTTACTGGAACTATCTCTAACACCAAGTTGCCTAACTTTTCTTTTATTTTACTGGCAGCAATAAGATCCTCTTGTTCTTTTTTTAACTTTTCTTTCGGCATCACCCTTATTATGTTGCCAATCTTCTTCATTCCTAAGTTATTAACTTCCATTATAACATCAAGCACCTGATCCCATGGCACCTCTTCCAGCTGGATACTTACTTTACCACGAACATCATCACTTGTGACTATGTTCAATATCTCTCCATCTAATTTTGCCACCTCAGCAATAAGCTTAAAAATATGTTGGATTTCAGCATCTTTAAGGTTTATAGATACTGGCCTACCTTTGTATTGTGAAACAATATCTTTTTCAACTTTTTTCTCTTCTTTTTGTTCCTCTTTTGGTTTAATGGTAACTACAACCGTCTTTTCAGCCTTTTCAACCTTTTGTTTAACTGATTCTGGTGTTTCTTTTACTGCAGGAGTTTTAATCTCTGGCAAAGTAGTAACTTCCTTTGATTCTTCCTTTTTTTCTATCTTTGTTACTGGTGGTTTTGATTCAGATTCAACTTTTGTTTCAATTTTTGGCTGTTCTTTAATAACTTCCTTTGATTCTTCCTTTTTTTCTATCTTTGTTACTGGTGGTTTTGATTC
>JBBIPZ010000008.1:78385-82915 GCA_037442505.1 Deltaproteobacteria bacterium
AGATTCAACTTTTGTTTCAATTTTTGGCTGTTCTTTAATAACTTCCTTTGATTTTATAACATCTTTTTTTTCAGCTTTCTCAGATGGCTTTTGCTCTTCAATCTTTGCTATAACTGGCTCTTCCTTTTTTGACTGTTTAGCATCAGATGGTTCAGGCTTAATTTCCTCCTTTTTCTCTTTTGCCAGTGTCTCTGTTAAAACAACTTCTTGCTTCTTTTCTGACACTTCAGTTTTTGCAACAGCTACTGGAGCGGGCTTTGGAACAGGAACAACTGGCTCATGTTTGACAATTTTACTCTCTTTATGAGCCACTTTTTCTTTTATAAATTCAATTAATATATCTCCTTTGGATTTTTTTGTCGTATATTGCGCAACCGTTTTTAAATCAACAACAAACCTTACCTTATTTTCTTCTTCAGGCTTGACCTGATATAACGTAAAGCTTTTTATTATCTCACTCACATCCCTTGTATCAAAGGTTTTCTGTATATCTTTATTAAGATTTATATCCAGAAAGTCAAAAACCAACATATCTTCTTTCAGTTTATAAACTTTATACTCTTTGTCTCCTATACCTTTAAAACGAAAAGATGCTTTACCATTTCCAGGAACGAAATCTATATTTTTTAACTCAACAACTTCTTTAAGCTTTTCTTTTATTTCCTCAGTTGTAAATTCGATAATAAATTTGTCTTTCTCAGCCTTTGTAAAAAAAGATGGCATACTGTCAGTTGTTACATCAAGAAATAAACGTGTAAGAGACGGAAAAGTCTCAACCCTGATATTTTTTATGATACTGTTTTTTACCGCAAAGGTGGAATTCTGTACCTCATACTTTGCATTTGTCAGATCGAAAACTATTCTTAATGGATTTTTGAGTACATAGCTCATAAACTCTAATTTTCCACTTGTTTCTAATATAACTATAAACTTGTTATGCTCACCAGAAAACATCAGATTGGTTACGGATACAGGTTCTAATGTTTTAGGCACACTTTGCACTGATTCCTTTGTTGCATCTTCAGTTGATTTTTTTATGGACACCGTAACGGTATTAGTCGTCTTTTCGATATTAAAATCAGGCTTCTTAAAAAAATTAACTTCTACTCTACCAATCTGGTTTGGAATTGAGCCTGTATGCTTAACAACGTAATTTTTTATTACACTTTTATTGACATATTTCTCACCTAAATAATTACTGAAATCAGTAACAGGAAACTCTAAAATTAACTTCCACGGAGCTTCTGATGAATAACTTGTATAGGTTATATTTTTATCTGTGCTTATTTTAATTATAAACTGGTCCTGTTCTTCCAAGAAACTAAACGAAGTAACCTTTATCCTTGCTTTATTATTTGATTGAGCAAACGTATCCTTAGCGCCATTCAATGAAAATATCAATAAATATAAAATTGTTAATATTAAAATCTTTTTGAGGCTCATATTGCCCCTCCTAACGAATCTTTTTGATCGATATAAACATTTCGGTGCTCTTTTTCTTACCAGCAGCATCCATAACAATCTCCTCTAATAAAACACCATCCTTACTGATTTTTTTGATTTTATAGCCTTCATTGCCTATCTGCATACCTTCTTTCATAACCCAGCCTTTTCCTTCAGGGTCTTCAAAAATAGCTGCTTTTGCCTTATTGTCAATCATTACACCTAAAAGTTTGTACTTATCTATTTCAAATTTTTGAGTAGGTTTTAAATTTTTTATTGCGCCCCCCATTTTTGTCTGTTTGACGCTTTGTTGCACGATTGGAGAGAAAAACGGATCTTTTACTTGGTAAAAGTCATATTTCGGCAAACTTGCTATCTTGGATGATATGCTAACAAAAGACACAACTTTGCCAGTAATATTGCTTAAAACCGGTTTTTTAGTTGAAACTTGCAAATTTCTATCCTCTGTAACCTTCTCTCCACAGGAAAAGATAAAACATAACGTTACCAAAATTATGAAGCTTCTTAAGAACACCATCATACTATTTTTTCTTTCCACCTTTAGTATCATCTTTCTTTGGGACTACAATCTCATCGGGATTTAAAAATCTGTAAGTTATAGCTTTGCTTTCAACTGAGAGGGTAACCTTTGCATCCGTTTGCTTCAGGTTTTTAATTATCAAATTAGTTATGTTTATTATACGTGGGTAACGACTTATAGTCTGACAAAACTCTCCTACTTCACGAAACGTTCCAGAAAATCTAAGGGAAATAGGAATCTCAGCATAAAAATCCTTCTTTATCTCCCTGTCCGGTTTAAAGCTCAAAATCTCAAGATTATACTTTCTTAAATTATTTTCAACAGCGCGAACAATAGAGGGAATCTCGTCGGTATTGGGAAGAACAGTCATTGAATATCTAAGTTCTTTCTCCAACCTTTGTACCTCTTCTTTAAGTTTTAGCAAATTTGAAGCATCCTTTTTCTTTTCATCGCGTTTGATAGTCAACTGTGCTATATCTTGTTTTAAGGTAACAATGTTTTTATAGTTAGGATAAGCAAGCAGTCCACCATACAGTCCCCAAATAATAACTATTATCCCTGCAACTACTGCAATCTTAATTTTCAGCGAGAGCTTGATTATAAATTCTAAATTAATATTTTTCAAATCAAGCTTAAGGTTTAGTGCCATTCTCCACCTTCACTGTGTTTAACGTAAATCTAATCACCTTACTTTCACCTTTTGACGACTGCTCCAGAGAAACCAACGTAACAGTTTTGAACAGCCCCGTATTAGTCAATCTGTTCATAAAATCAGAAACATATGCAGCCAGCTCAGCTTCACCTGTAAAGACAACCTCTTTTTCCCGTTCCTCAACCGTAACAAGCCACAATTTATCTGGCACGGCATTAGCAACCTTATATAAAAAATCGGTCGCATAAATTCTCTTATTATTGAGCATATCTATAACACTTAATTTTCTCTCTATTTCAGATTTTTGAGACTTTATCTTGTCTATCTGACCTATCTTTTTATCCAATTCAGCAATCTCATTGGTCAGATCGTCTTTCTGAACTTTTAAAACATTTTCGTACGAAACGAAACGCCAATGCACAACACCTACAATCAATAGAGCCAGAATAACTGCACTTATTATCGAGAAAAACTGAAACCAGATTTTCTCTTGCTTTTGAATATCTCGATAAGGCAGTAAATTTATCTTTATCATCTGTCACCCAATCTTCTAATCGCAAGCCCTACTGCAATTCCACTGTGTGGCAAAAAGTCATTAAACTTTTCTGTTTGTAACTTCTTGTCAACAGCTATTGTTGTAAATGGATTGCCTAACTCCACATTTATACCAACTTTATCTTTTATTTTATCTGATAAACCTGCAAGTTTTGCCGTTCCACCAAACAACACTATTTTGTCAATAACATCATTGGTAAACTGTCCATTAAAGTATTCGATAGTTTTTTTCAATTCATTAAGAATAGTTCCCAGTTCATTGTCAATAATATCGTTAACAACTTTTCTATCGAAACCTTCTACTACGCCCTTCTTTATTTTATCAGCTTCCTCAAATGTAACAGACAGTTCCCTCTGAATAGATGCAGTAATCTTATTTCCTCCCAGATTAACCGTCCTTGTTAGAAGAGAATTGCCAGCTTTCACGATGTTAATATTTGTGAAGCTCGCTCCCAAATTACAAAGCAATGTAACCTTTCCCTCGTAAATAGGATAATTCAGTTCAAACATGTTTTGCATGGCAAACACATCAACATCAACAACCAACGGTTCAAGTCCAACTTCATTAACAGCAAGCAGATATTCATCTACGTAAGACTTTTTTGCAGCAACAATTAAAACATTCATCTGACCTGGGGTATCAGGAGATTCTCCTAAAATCTTAAAATCAACGTAAACATCCTTTATGCTAAATGGTAAATACTGTTCTGTCTCCCACTGAATTGATTGTGCGAGTTCTTCTTCTGTAACAAGTGGAACGTTAATCGTCCTAACAGTTACACCAAGACCGGGCACGGAAAGGGCAACATATTTCGTTGAAGGTTTATATTCAGAAAGAAGCTCTTTTAGCTTTTCGGATAGGATAATAGAATCCATCACTTCACCCTCAACTATAGCTTCGCTTGGCATGTCTTTTATGGCAAATCCCTTTAGTTTATATTCCTTGCGAGATTTCTTTAACTCGACTAACTTAATAGAGTTAGAACCAACGTCCAGACCAAAAAGCTCTTTACGAGTCTTAAACAAAGCATCAATCATCAGAAAACACCTTGTCCTTATCCTTAATATCCATACCAAGACCAATCAAGATCTTCTTCATAGTGTCAAGACGGCACTGTTTCCCTTTTTCGATTCGTGCAATTGTAACTATAGAAAGCCCAGTTTTTCTTGCAAGCTCAGACCTGCTAATCAACAATCTTTTACGCCATTCAAGCAGTTTATTGTTTGGCACTTATATCTCCTTTAGAGCAAGTAAAACAAATTTTTCTAATATTGTCAACCTTTTTTTATATAAATTTTATATAAATTTTATAAAATTTTATAAAAATTTGCTTTTTTA
>JBBIPZ010000009.1:0-82587 GCA_037442505.1 Deltaproteobacteria bacterium
CTACACCTTACCGGCTGGGGAAGGTAGCAAGACCGTATATGTAAGATTTACAGACAATGCTGGTAACGTATCAAGTGCAGTGAACAGCAGTATCATCTTAGACACCACCAAGCCAACTATAGCTTTTACACCATCTCCAGGTTATTACAATACAGACCAGACAATTACTCTTACCGCTTCTGAAAACTCAATTATTTATTATACAATTGATGGGAGTAATCCAACTACGTTATCACAGGTATATCATTCGCCAATCACAATAACGAAAAATACTATAATTAAATTTTTTGCTAAAGATTTAGCAGGAAATATAAGCACTACATATACAGTGAACTATGCTATTGATAGGAACTTGCCGACTGGAAACATCGTTATTAATGGTAATAATTTATTTACGACATCACCTAATGTAACCTTAACAATTTTTGTACAGGATGATAATGGTATTGACAGTGTACAATTTTCTAATGACTCTCAAAACTGGTCTGCCCCAGAAATCTTTGTTAATTCGAAAGAATGGACTTTGAGTTCTGGAGACGGAGAAAAAACTGTTTATGCAAAATTAACTGATAAAGCAGGTAATAGTGCAATATTTTCTGACAATATTACTCTTGATACAACAGTCCCAACAGGAGAACTTGTTATAAATGATGATACACCTATTACAAATTCTTTGTTAGTAAACTTGAAGTTCAAAAATGTATCGACAGATGCTGCTTTGATGAGCTTTTCTAATGATGGAATTAACTGGTCTAACTTCGAGACATATGCTACAACAAAAAATTTAACCCTTTCATCGGGTGATGGGATAAAAACAATATACGCTATTCTTAAAGATAATGCGGGAAATTTGTCTTCACCGATTAGTAACACTATTTACTTGGATACCATCCCACCTGTTACAACTATTACTCCCATTGCAGGCAAATATAACACAACACAAATTATAACGTTAACATCTAACGAGAATGGTAAGACATACTATACGCTTGATGGGAGTAATCCTTCAACTGCATCTAACGTTTATAATGGACCTATAGAGATCGATACATCTACCTCAATTAAGTTTTTCTCGGTAGACAGTGCAGGAAATTTTGAACAAATTAAAACTGCAAACTATACAATTGATAAAACGCCACCAATAGGAACTCTATCGATAAATAATAACGCAGCATTTACTAATACTGAATACGTTACACTTACAATTTCCGCCTTTGACACAACTGGTGTTGATAAAATGCAGTTTTCTAACGATGGAATAATCTGGAGTACCCCAGAAAACTATTCAACCGTTAAATCATGGGCACTTGCTTCGCCTGACGTTGATGGAATAAAAACAGTTTATGTTCGCTTTATTGACTCAGTAAATAATGTTTCAACACCAATAACTGATACCATAATTCTTGATAAAACAAAGCCAGTAGTTACGATTACTCCTAATGCCGGTATTTACAATAATAATGTTAATGTAACATTAAGTTCAAACGAAAAAGCTAATATTTACTACACAATTAATGGAGATACGCCTACCACTACAAGCCTTATTTTTACAACTACTTTTCAACTTCTTAACTCTACTACAGTTAAATATATTGCTATAGATGATGCGGGTAATCAAAGCGATGTTCAATCAGCTGTTTTTACGATTGATAAAACGCCGCCTACAGGAACGATTGTGATTAATGAGGGTAGTATAACAAAAAATACCAATGTTAATTTAACACTTAATGCAACGGATGCGAACGGTGTTACTACAATGCAGTTTTCGAATGATGGTATAAACTGGTCGCATGAAGAAGCTTATTCTACATCCAGAACATGGTCTCTTACGTCAGGCGATGGTAAAAAGACAGTTTATGCGAGATTTAAAGATGTTGCAGGTAACTGGTCTGGAGCTGTATTCGCTGAGATTATTTTAGATTCTACAGCACCTAAAACTTCTGCCTCAAAAGCAGAAGGGACTTATATTGGTGCTATATCAGTAACTTTAAGCAGTGATGACCCGAATGCGAAAATCTATTACACTACAGATGGTTCAGAACCAACAACAGCATCTAATTTATATTCATCGGCAATAGAAATTTCCAGAACAACAATTTTAAAGTTTTTTGCTGTTGATATAGCTGGCAACAAAGAAAATACTAACACTATTTCTTATACAATAAAATTTAATGCTGATATAACTTTGTTGATTAACAATGGTGCAAGCTATACAAATTCTAAAGATATTACGTTAAATGTCACTTCTATCAAACCAGTTGCTGAAATGCAGTTTTCTAATGACAACAGCAATTGGAGTAGTTGGATGGCTTTTTCGAATAGCGCTTCGTGGGCTTTGGACGATACAGAAGGTGAAAAAACTGTTTATGCGCGCTTTAAAGATAGTTCTGGTAATATTTCTGATTTAGTTATCGCAACCATTATATATGATAAAACAACTCCGATAACTTCAATTTCGATACCTGGAGGATTGTATAATACGCCAAAGCAAATTACTATCTCTGTAAACGAATCTCTGGCAAAGATATACTATACCTTAGATGGCAGTGAGCCAACCAAAAACTCTAAAACATTTTCAGGACCTATTAATATTGACAAATCGTTAACCCTCAGGTATTTTGCGGAAGACCCTGCTGGTAATAGAGAACCAACCAAGACAGAGATATACAACATAGATACAGTGAATCCAACTTGTTCAATTCTTATTAACGACGCTTCTACATATACAAGAACTCAATCTGTGACTTTACAGATTATTGGTGAAGATCTAAATGGTGTAGAGCAACTACAGATTAGCAATGATGGCATTCAATGGACTACACCTGAAAGCTTTAATGGTTCTGTCCAGAAAGCATGGGTGTTAACTGATGGTGATGGTGAGAAGACGGTATATATTAGAGTTAAAGATGCAGCGGGTAACTGGTCTTCAGCTTCATCTGCAAAGATAATACTTGACACAACGTTGCCTACAACTACTACATCTGTTCCAGAGGGCACATTAAATAATGCATTTTCGCTCACTTTAACATCAGATGAAACAGCAAATATCTATTATTCAGTTGATGACGGTAAAACTTTCAAAAAATATACAGAGGCTATTGCAGTTACTAATGATATTACAATTATATTTTATGCGGTAGATAACGCTGGCAATGAAGAGAATAAAAAAACAGTTACCTATTCGATTGATTTTCAACCACCTTTGAATATATCTGTTAACAATAAAAATGCTTACACCACTTCTGAAAATGTAGTGATAAATTTTTCATTTACGAAACCAGAACTGGCAGAAGAAGAGAGTCCGCAGGCAATGCAGTTTTCAAATGATGGCTTATTTTTTTCTGAGGAAGAAACATTCAACACATCTAAAAACTGGTTGCTACAGGGAGAAGATGGCGAAAAGACAATTTACGTAAAGTTTAAAGATAAATTTGGCAACTGGTCTAAAAGCTTTATAACGGATATAACAAAGGCTATGATTACTCTCGATAGGACAGCACCAATAACAACTATTCAACCGAATTCTGGAATTATCACCTCTGTTCCTTATACGATTACTTTATCATCAAACGAAAGCACTGCTAAAATTTACTATTCATCTGACGATGGTGTAACATATAATTCTTACACAACGCCAATCATTATAAACACATCCAAAAATATAAAATATTATTCAGAGGATCAGGCTGGCAATAGAGAGGCTGAAAAAACCGCCACTTATACTGTAAGTATAAAACCTTCCCTGTCTTTTACAATTAACAGCGGCGAAAATGCAACAAATAGCACTAATGTAACGTTAAACGTTAATGCTGATGATACTTCACAGTTTTCTAAGATACAGTTTTCAAATGATGGTATTAAATGGAGCAGTGAGCTTGATTTTAAAGTGTCTAACCAGTGGGATTTATCTTCTACAAATGGTGAAAAAACAGTTTATATGCGTATTAGGGATATATATGGCAATCTTTCCGATATTTATACCGCTAAAATCAACTTAGATAACACACCACCACAAATAACGCCTTCTTTACCTCCCGGTACATATTATTCTGCTCAAACAATTACATTAGAATCTAACGAACCAGCGGAAATCTATTACACAACCGACGGGTCTGTACCCAATATTTTATCACCAAAATATACCGCTCCTATAACCATATCATCTGACACTACACTTAAATTTATAGCGATCGATGCGTTAGGCAACAAAACACAGATCTCGTTAGATTACATCATTATCCCTATCGAAACTATTACTCCAATTGGTAACAATGGTATACCTTTAACAAGAGAAGATGGAGGAGACATTTCTAACAATAAAGATGACACAACTGGTAATCCTACAATTGCTGCAACATATAATTTTGGTTTGATAGTAAAAGATTCGGGCGGAAAACCGAGGTCTGTAAAAGTTTTTATTGCAGATAAGATTAATACAACGACACAAGATTATGCACAATATCCATTGGAATGTTCTGGAGATTTTGCAAATGGTGCAAAATGCACATTTTCTACAAAATTAGGAGTGGCGCCTGATTATAAATATTATTTTGAAATTGTTTTATCAGATGGAAACACAATCAAATATCCACCGAATAAAGACGCGTTTGATGGTCCAAAAACAGACCTTTTGAATGGCTATAATATCATATCCATACCGAGGGATATTAAGAACAATACTGTAACAAGTTCGGATGCTTTTGGTGTTACTGAAGTGTATAGGTGGATTTCTGAAGGAACAACTACCTACAAAATTAATGGGCACTATGAAAAACTTAGCAGTAGCGACCAGATTGTGTTAGGTGAAGGTTATTTTGTATATAAAAGGCAGGAGAGTTTGCCTGCTGAATCGGTTGAACTGCCCAATGTAACAAGTATCAGTGTAAGAGTTAATCTAAAGGCAGGGTGGAATATCATTTCAAATCCTTATAACGGTAATGTAAAATTAAGAGATTTGAAAGTTATTAACAATGACAAAAATATAAGTTTAACTTGGCTGGATGCGGCAAAAAGCAACTGGATTTATAATGCGGCTTACTATTACAAAGGTGTTGATTGGGGTAATGTATATGACTTTGAGACTGCAGGTGGAGCTAACGAAGGTGCACTTATACCATGGTTAGGGTACTGGATATATGTAGCTGATGGTAGTAGTAGCTATAGTCTCGAGATTCCTAAGCCATAGCTGGAGGAAGTGAAGATGAAAAAGTTCTTCATTTTTATATTTTTACTTTTTTCGATAAATGTATTTGCAGCCGATAGTTGGGAAGTGCCTATAAAGGTTAAGGCAGCAAATGTGGAAATAAGATTGATTTTTGGTAATAATATGTCTGCAACTGATGGCTTTGATGGGTATTATGATGTGCCTTTTTTTGGCTCAGGAACTCTTAATGCTTATTTTGAAAGCGACGGAGGTTTGTTGTTCAAAGATGTAAGGAGAGTGCAGGATACAAAGATCTGGACATTAAAAATTGAAAATAAACAAAGCGATCTTAAACAGCTTTTTATTGTATGGAATTCCGAAAAGCTTCCCTTTGGCTATAGTTTTACACTAGTGGATACGATTACAGGTAACAAAATTGATATGAAGAAAGAATCTTTTTATCAGTTTCCTAACACAATGATACGGTACTTTGATATAGAGGTACAAAAGAATTAATGTTGAAATTTCTTTTCAGCCAAGAAAAACAGACATAAAGCCGTTAAGCTAAATAGAGCTCCAGTAATAAAGGCAATTTTGTATGAGTAATTTTGCCATAAATAGCCAAATATAATACTTGCTGGTAGCGCAGATACGCCAACTGCAAAATTGTAAAGTCCATAAGCCCTGCCGCGTATCTCTTCGCCAACGATATCAGCAATAAATGCCCTTTCTACACCTTCCGTGAGGCTAAAATACAAGCCGTAACATAAGAATACAGTTATAACAGCGTACTTTGATGTGAAAATCGCAAAAGATAAATAAACAGCAGCATAAACCAACCATCCCGCAATAATGACAGTTTTTTTATTAGTTTTGTCGGCAATGATACCCATTGGGTAGTTACCAATAGATTTTACAAGATTCAAAAGCCCCCATAGTAATGGAAGATAAGTTGTCGAGACGCCAGCATCTTTCAGCCTAAGAATAAGAAATGCATCGCTACTGTTGCCAAAAGTGAACAAAAAAACAGAAAGAACAAAAAGATTTAACCTTTTTGGGAAAGATCTGAATGTTAATATGTCTTTAAAATAAAGCCTTTTTGTTGCAACCTTACCATCATCTTTCGGCTCTTTAACAAAAAGCATAAGTATAATTACGATAAAGCCGGGTATTAATGAAATCAGAAATACAGATTTTATATTTTCTGAAAAACTGGCAAGCACAAACATTGCTAATAAAGGACCAATCAAGGCACCAAAGTTATCAAGCATTCTGTGAAAACTGAATGCCTGTGCACGATTAGATGTTGTTGTAGAGTCTGCTATTAAGGCGTCTCTGGGTGCGGTTCTGATTCCTTTTCCAATTCTATCAGTAAATCTTACAAAAAAAATCGTACCCCAGCTTTCAGCAAAAAAGTAAAGGGGTCTTAATGCATTCGACAAAAAGTATCCCAGAAATGCCAGAATTTTTCTTTTCTTAAGCATGTCAGAGATATATCCCCCAAATAGTTTTAATATGCTTGCCGTTGTTTCTGCAACACCTTCTATAATTCCAAGAATAGCAGGTGTCCCCCCAACAGAAGTAATAAATACTGGCAAAAGCGGATATATCATATCACTCGCAATATCATTACAAAAACTGACAAAACTAAGCAAAATGATGTTTTTTGAAAGAAATTTTAGCTTCATCTAACTTTAAGAAATTTTCTTTTTCCAACTTTTATAATGAACTCATTTCCATCTGGCTTAACTTTAAATGCTATATCTGTTATTTTTTCTCCATTCAACTCAATAGCCTTTTGTTGAATTAATCTTTTTATTTCGCTTTTTGAATTTATTAGTCCGGCTTCAAAAATAATATCGACCAGAGATTTTTCCGCTGACAATCTGTACTCATTGATATCGTCAGGTATCTCTCGTTTTGAAAAGATCCTCTCAAACTCTTCTTTTGCAGTTTTTGCATCAACATCGCTATGGAATCTTTTCACCATTTCATAAGCCAGCTCTTTTTTAGCCTCAAGTGGATGTTTAATGTTGTTTTTCAAATCTTCTTTTAATTTTTCAATTTCTTCAATGCTCTTTTCGCTTAAAAGCTCATAATATCTGAGCATAAGCTCGTCAGAGATAGACATAATCTTGCCAAATATATCAAAAGGCTTTTCTGTAATGCCAACATAATTACCCAATGATTTACTCATTTTGTTGATGCCGTCAAGCCCTTCCAAAAGCGGAAGTGTTATAACCGTTTGTGGTTTTTGTCCATATTCACGTTGCAGTTCTCTACCAACTAAGAGGTTAAATTTCTGATCTGTTCCGCCTAATTCGATATCTGCCTTTAAACACACAGAGTCGTAACCTTGCAGAAGTGGATACATAAATTCGTGTATGCTTATCGGCTTTCCAGCTTGAAATCTTTTAGAGAAATCATCACGTTCCATCATCCTTGCAACGGTATATTTTGCAGACAAAAATATCATATCTTTGCCGGTAAGTGGTTCTAACCAGCGGCTATTGAAGTCTACAATAGTCTTGTTTGGATCAAGTATTTTAAACACCTGTTCTTTATAAGTTTTGGCGTTTTTTTCAACATCTTCTTTTGTTAATGCCTTCCTTGTTTCAGATTTACCAGTTGGGTCTCCAATCATGCCAGTAAAGTCACCTATCAAAAAAATAACCTCATGACCAAGTTCCTGAAACTGCCTCATTTTGTTTAGTAAAACAGTGTGACCTAAATGTAAGTCTGGGGCTGTAGGATCAAAACCAGCTTTTACGCGAAGAGGTTTTTTGTTTAAGTAGCTTTCTTTTAGCTTTTCTAAAAGCTCTTCCTCCTGAATAATCTCTACAACGCCTCGTTTTATGACTTTTAGTTGTTCTAATGGTGGCAACATAAAACACCTCAACATTCTATTTTTTTGTAAAAACGTTCAATTTTTAGAGCTTTGCCTGTACCGTTGTCGATTTCTATTATAACATAAGACGCCCATATATCATCTGTAGCTACTTCTAATTTTCTTGGAATACCTTTTAAAAATCTGTCCATTACGTCTTCTATCCTGTTTCCAATAATAGAATTTCTGCTACCTGTCATGCCGACGTCAGTAATAAATGCTGTTCCTTGGTCAAGAATACATTCATCTGCTGTCTGGACGTGGGTGTGTGTGCCTAAGATAGCGGTTACCTTACCGTTTAAAAAATAAGCGAGAGCCTTTTTCTCAGAGGTAGCCTCAGCATGAAAATCAACGATAATGTTTTTAGTTTTAGTTGTTAATTCTTCTATCGCATTTTCTACAGTAAAAAAAGGTGATTCGTAATTATCCATGAACACACGACCGATCAAATTGATAACCCCTAAAGAGACACCATCCTTTTCTAAAGTAATAAAACCTCTGCCCGGCACAAGGGGGGAAAAGTTTAAAGGTCTAATAATACGAGGCTCTTCGTCTAAAAAAAGTTCTGCTTCTTTTTTGTCCCATGTATGGTTTCCTAAGGTTAAAACATCAATATTGTAACTTAATAGTTCATCAGCAACTTTTTTCGTAATTCCAAATCCACTTGCGGAATTCTCTGCATTTGCTACAACAAATAAAATGCCATTTTCTTTAATTAGTTCTCGTGCCAGAACCTTAACAGCGGTTCTGCCTGCACGCCCAACAATATCACCTATAAAAGCAACCTTAAAGCTATTTAGCATACTCAACGGCTCTTGTCTCTCTCACAACTAAAACCTTTATTTGTCCTGGATAAGTTAGCTCACTTTCAATTCTTTTTGCGATGTCGCGTGCCATAATATATGCCTGCTCATCTGTTACCTTAGAATTTTCAACAATGATACGCACTTCTCTACCTGCCTGAATCGCAAAAGACTTTTGGACACCGGGAAAAGAGGAAGCAATCTTTTCCAGTTCTTGAATGCGTTTGATATAACTTTCTAATGTTTCTCTTCTTGCACCCGGTCTTGCCGCAGAAAGTGAATCGGCAGCCTGAACAAGTGCAGCATAAACAGAATTAGCCTGTTCTTCTCCATGATGACTTGCAATTGCGTTAACAATCTTTGGGTTTTCATTATATTTTTTCAAAATTTCAGCTCCAATGATGGCATGCGAACCTTCTATCTCGTGATCTACAGCTTTACCTATGTCGTGCAAAAGTCCTGCTCTCTTAGCCTGTTTAATAGACAGATTAAGTTCTGCAGCCATTATACCGCAGATATAAGCCACCTCTAAGGAGTGTTGCAAAACGTTCTGTCCATAGCTTGTGCGATATTTCAACGTTCCTAAAAGTTTAACGATCTCAGGATGAACATTGTGTATGCCTGTATCAAAAATAGCCTTTTCTCCCGCTTCTTTTATAGAAAAATCGACATCTTGTTTACACTTTTCGACTACCTCTTCAATCCTCGCCGGGTGAATTCTACCATCCTGTATTAATCTTTCTAATGCAAGCCTTGCAACTTCTCTTCTAACAGGATTGTGAGAAGATATTACTACAGCTTCAGGTGTATCGTCTATTATAACATCTACGCCTGTAGCAGCTTCAAAGGTGCGTATATTTCTACCTTCTCTACCAATGATACGTCCTTTCATTTCATCATTTGGCAACGCAACACTTGAAACAGTTTGTTCAGCCACCACTTCGCCAGATAACCTTTGAATAGCTGTTGAAATATACTCTTGAGCCTTTTTAGTAGCAGCATCTCTCAACTCTTCATCAATTTCTCTCAGGCGTTTTACACTTTCTATTTTTGCCTGTTCTTCAATCATATTAATAAGTTCTTGTTTTGCTTCTTCTGCAGTATAGTTTGAAATTTTTTCAAGCATCTTTTTCTGTTCCATCATCATATTATCAATAGCAGTCTTTTTTTCGGCAAGTTCTTTTTCGATACTCGCTATGGACTTTTCTCTTCTAAGTAGCTCAACTTCTCTTGAATCAATTAAAACACTTCTTTTTTCTAAACTCTCTTCTTTTTGTGCGAGTCTCCTCTCAATGTTTGCTAATTCTTCCTTTTTTTGTTTTAACTCTTTTTCAGCATCAATTTTCAGTTGTAACAGGTTATCTTTTACTTGTAGTTCTGCTTCTTTTTTTGCAATTTCTACCTGTTTTTTTGCCTCTTCAAGAACACGCTGACTTTCCGATTTTAGATCAAAAAGTCTTTTTTTCCAGTAAATATGATAGAAAATAGCACCTAAAACTAATCCAAAAACCAATGATCCCAAAATTAATACAACTTCCATAAATAACCTCCTTTTATTTTAAACCTTCCTCTGCAGGGAAGGAGTTTGCAAAAAAAAAATCCCCAAAGTGCCGTGTGAGTAGTGGGCTTAGCTTGTAATGAAAAGTGGAATCCTTAAATAGTTTGCTTCAGGCTTCCTTCTCTAAGGAAGGCTTGCACACCACAAACCAGGGAAGGACTCCTTTCAACAAGGTGTTGGCTCAAGCCCTAAAACCCATCACGAACACCCCAGGGATTTTGTATTTATTACCCTAAGACTATCGTGTTTAATTGCTCAATCTTACTTCCTAACTGCTCTCCTAATTCCTTTAATCTTTTTTCTAATCTAACATTTTCCTCAGCAATATTAAGTAAAGCTAAAGTCAACAATTGCAAAGGAGGAATTAAACTATACCGCTCTTGTAACTCTTGTACTTTTTTTTTACTAGTTCTTCTATCTTGCGCACATCCTGTTCTTCAAGATCTGAAGTAACGTTAAATTTATTTCCTAATATTGTAATTTCATAAGAGCGGTTCACTATCTTTCCCTTCAAAAAACTTTGCTATTTTGCCAATAACATTATCAATGTTCTTTACTGCTTCTTTTTTTTCAAGCTTGAGTCTTTCCACCTCGTCTAATAAACTTTTTATTTCTTTCTCCTTTCCTTCAATGCTCCTTTTTAAATTTAAATTTTCATTTTGCAGTGCTTGGTATTTATTAACAAGTAAATCTATTTTACTAACAAGTTCTTCTATCTTTTTTTCAAAATCCATAACCATCCCTCAGCAATTTATCTTACACATTTAAGATATGTCATCTTAAGCATTAATGTCAAGAAAAAATGGAATATTAAAAAACAATTCTTAACACTTAACTTATTGTTTTTTATGAAATATTTTTAAATTAGATGCAAAGATTGGGGTGGAGTAAAACTACTCATTATCTTTGTTATCAGTTTCAGATTCAACAACTGGTAATCTGTATTTTTCTTCAATCCACATACCCAGGTCTATAAGCCTGCACCTTTCTGAACAAAATGGTTTATATGGATTGTTCTCCCAAAAAGTTTCCTTTTTACACTGCGGACATTTAATAATCATAATTTCATTATAATACCTTTGCAAAACCTTGCAAAGGTATTATAAGGGAAATGATTTATTTTTTTACACATTAATAATTTCCACACATGGCTTTCGGATGTGTCATATAGTTAAGAGATCTTTTTCAAAGGTCTCTTTATATTATGCTTCCAACTGCACGACCATAATCCTGACATGCACGATTTCCTTCGCCTGTTCCAACTTGAGCCTCTTTCAAAAGTAGATAGCCTAAATTAACCATTTTCATTCCATAAACATGTTCCATAGTATCATATATGAGTTTGGGAGCTTCTCCACTATGTGTATGTGAGCCAAAAGCTCCAGCAACTTTGCCTGACAGATTTGCATTTTTTGCAAGAAACAGAAAAGTCTTCATATTTTCAGTCATATCTCGGTGGTAAGTTGGACAACCAAATAGATATGCATCATAACCTTCAAGTTCTTTAGGCGTTTTGATTTCGTTAATCTTTCTAATCTCGACTTCGTTACCACTAAATCTAACTCCTTCAGCAATAAAATCTGCCATTGTTTTAGTTTTGCCAGTAACACTGAAATAAACAATAAGTACTTTACTCATACATAATCTCCTTTTAGAATATTTTTAGTCTTATTTTAACATATATTTTAAAAAATGCAAATTTTATTCAGACAATCTCTTGTAAGAGAATAAGCAACAGAAAAATCATATTTCCAATTGTTTTCTTCCTTTGTAAAGGGGTAAAAGGTAGAATCTTTTTATAAGTTAAGGCCTTCAATGATTCTTATGACCTTATTGGCAGTGTCTGAAACAAGGAGCTTAAGTTTTTCGGATAAAGTAAGAGAAAGATTAAAGTTATATCCTTTAGTTGCAACAACTATGCCTTTCATTTCTTTTCCGTTAATTCTCAACAAGTCTAAAACTTGATTAATGTTTAGATCGTGTACAGTCTTAAAAGTGTTTTTCACGGAAGCCACTTCATCAAGTGAAAACTGCTCAATCTTTCCCTCAAGCCCATCTTCCATTGCATCTATGATTATAAAAAAATCCCCTTCCCTGAGGGCTTCATAAATATCCCAGGGAGAAGGGGAGGGGAGTGAAATGATTTCGGTATTTTTTAAGTTTATGTCTCTCTTTTTTATCTCTTCAACTACATGTAACCCAAAGGCATCATCTCCGAATAATGGATTCCCTAAGCCTATAACCTTTATCATAAACTACTTTTTTTTGATATATTTGTAGCCACTAAATACGATAGAAATATCACCCTCTTTCCAAAAAATCTCACGCCATACCTCGATATAAATGTGTAAGATAACAAAGACAATCATAAACCATGCTATCAGATGATGAGCAAGTCTGATATTAGCCAAGTTTCCAAAAATGAGATAAGCTATACTTCCCAATCCAGAAAAAAGATAATGTCCTCCGGGTATGGCAGTGTTAGATGCGTTTATCTGTGGTGATAACATTGCGAAACCAGTAATTAGCATTAGAGCTTTAAAAACGATTATGAATAAAAAAAGTCCCCAGGCATTTAAAGCATCCATTCTATCTCCTGACTCTGGTCTATCATTTGGGGCAAGAGTTATGTAATGTTTCAACATCTGGAATGCTTCTTTAAGCCTGGGCTTTAGGGGGAATATAAACTTGAAATAAGGGTTATGTCCGAAAAAGAAAAGGTATATCCAGATCAGCAATACAATATCAAGAGTAATTGCACCAAGATAATGTATTAACCTTACATAACCCATGAAATAGCTATCCACAATCTCGCCTGTTTCAAATACAAAAAACGGATGAGCTATATAAAAACCTGTAATCGCACATGTAATGAATGCTAAAAACATTAACCAGTGATTTAGTCTATGTAAACCAGACATTCTATAAACTCTGACGTGTTCCATATTTACCTCCTTACGACGTGTATTGCACATGCAAGGCAGGGATCAAATGAATGAACAGTTCTCAAAACTTCCAATGGTTTATCCCCACTAAGACATGGGTTCCCTATCAAGCTCTGCTCGCAAGCACCTCTTTGACCTTTTGCGTCTCTTGGTGAGAAGTTCCATGTCGAAGGAACAATGCATTGATAGTTATCAATTTTGTAGTTTTTAATACTGACCCAGTGTCCCAACGCCCCTCTTGGCGCTTCTATCAAACCGAATCCTGTAGCTTCTTTTGGCATTTCGTACGGGGTAAAGGTCTCTTCATTAACCTTTAAATTTTCTACAAGTTCTCCAATCCACTTTTCAACATTATCAGCGATGTATTTCGTTTCGAGACATCTTGCAGCAGTTCGTCCTAATGTGCCAAAAAGCGCTGATGCCGGTGCATTAAGCTTTTTAAGGGCAAAGTTGACTAAGCCTTGAATTTCTTTGTTTCCTGAAGCGTAAGCTACCAATACCCTTGATAACGGACCTACTTCCATTGGTTTGTCGTCATAACGAGGGGCCTTAACCCAACTGTATTTATCATTTTCTTTACATGTGCCATCGTTGTTTAGCCCTGTGTAATTAGGTTCTGTAATACCGTTTTTGGGATGTAAACCTTTAGATTCGTCTGGATATTTATACCAGGAATGTTTTACGTGTTCTGTAACTTTTTCTGGATCAAACGGATGGACTTTGCTTAAATCTCCATTTAAAATTACCCCAGCCGGGAAAAATAGGTTTTTTCTGTCTGCGTCATCAGACATTCTGAAATCACCGTACGATAAGTAGTTTTTATGCCCAGCTCCAACATTAGCAACTCCGTAATCTTTATAAACTTCGCCAGCCAGTAAAAGATCTGGAACATAAGCTGTATCAACAAACTCTTTAAGTTTTTTAAAGCGAAAAATAACTTCTCCTAACCTCTTCGGGTCAAGCACATCTCTTACACAAGTAACGCCTCCTACAACAAGTGTTTGGGTGTGAGGTTCTTTTCCACCAAGTATAGACATTATCTGTCCGCCATAACGTTGAACTTCCAAAGCATCTAAATAATGTGAAACGATAAGCAAAACAGCTTCAGGTGGGACTTTATACGCAGGATGCCCCCAATACCCATTAGCAAATGGACCTAATTGTCCACTTTTAACCAAATTTTCTACCTTTTTCTTGACAGCTGCGAACTGTCCTCTTGATGCATTATAAGTTGACCCAACTGCATAAGCTAAGTCTTCGGCTTTTTTGGGGTCAGCTGATAAAACTTTTGTCACATCTACCCAATCAAGACCATGTAAAATATAAAAATGAATGATGTGATCCTGAATGTACTGAGCAGCTTTAATCAAATTTCTAATAATACGAGCATTTTTAGGGGGCAAAATTTTGATGGCGTTTTCAACGGCATGTATAGATGCATCATAATGAACGTGTGTGCAAACGCCACATATTCTTTGAGTAAATAAACCAGCATCACGCGGATCTCTATTTTTTAAAATAATTTCAAAGCCTCTAAAAAGAGTTCCTGACGAAAGTGCTTCTTTAACCTTACCACCTTCTACTTCAACTTCAACACGCAAATGTCCTTCTATCCTTGTTATTGGGTCTATAACGGTTCTTTTAGCCATTTATCTACCCTCCTTCCTATTCTTCTTTTTTACAGCAAGTTTCATCTGTTGATGAAGTTTTGCCTTTAAAGTAACTATAAGCAGCGTGTATGCCCATTCCTGCTATTGCTAAACCAGCAAGTGTGTAACCAACAGTATCTGCGGTCTTTTCGATACCTGGTAACATTCTTGCTTCTATTGGTTTTTCAAGTGGAGCCATTCTGTCCCAGAAAAATGGCTCGCTACAACCAATGCAGCCATGTCCAGCACGGATTGGTGCACCTACGTCTTCATTCCAGCCAGGAACATTACAGTTGTTATAAGTTAAAGGTCCTTTGCATCCCATTTTATAGAGACAAAAGCCTTTCTTAGCAAACTCATCGCCCCAGCTCCTAACAAACTCTCCTGCGTCAAAATGAGCACGACGCGGGCATGTATCGTGAATGCGTTTACCATAAGCAAATAATGGTCTTCCTCCCTTTGTCATTGGCACTTTTCCAAAGAGTATATAATAAAGAATCGTTCCTACAAGGCTTACTGCGTTGTAAGGACAGCCTGGGATGATAACGGAGTTAATGCCCAATGCTTCATTAATAGGCTTAGCTCCTGTTGGATTAGGATAGGAAGCCTGTGGTCCACCGTATGATGCGCAATGTCCAACTGAAATAACCATCGCAGCGTCTTTGATAACCTCTTTTGCCCTTTCTAAACCTGTTACGGCATGTGGACCTAATCTTAAAAAGTTTCCACCCATCGCTGTAGGTATAGAGCCTTCACAAATGCATACATATTTTCCTTTGTATTTGGTCATTGCATCTTTGAGGCTCTTTTCTGCAGCTTCTCCAGAAGGCGCCATTACTGTGTCATGATATTCAAGAGACAAATAGTCAAGAATAAGCGTAGCAATGTTTGGATTATTGGAGCGTAGCAATGATTCAGTACAACCGGTGCATTCAGCAAAATGAAGCCATATAACAGGTATTCTTGCAGCAATTTCTGCAGCCCTCGCGACCTTTTTTTCGAATATTGGTGGCAGCATCATACTCGCACTTAAAAATGCAGACCATTTTAAAAAATCTCTTCTTTTCACCCCTTTAAACTCTAACCACTCAAAAAAACCCTTTTTTGATGTGAACTCAGAATCAAATTGTTCCAGTCTTTCATCACAACTTTTGAGTAACAAATTTAGTTCTTTTTTAATTTTTTCTTTCATAAGATAACCTCCAAATTTAAAAGGTTAATACAATTTAAACAACTGTTTTTTTAATTGTCAAGAAAAAAAACAAGATTTTAAAAATTTTATTTTTTTGTTATATTAAAATTATAATTTTATGAAATTACAAGACAAAACAATGTTTGTTATCTGCTATGTATTATTTTTTCAGTTTAATTTTTTTTTAGTTTTGAATATAATTTACTTGAATGTTAATTAAACTTCGTTATAAAAAATCGATTGTTGATTTTCACACACATATTTTTCCTGAAACTTTATATGTAGCGATTAAAAACTGGTTTATAAATAATGTGAACTGGGATTTTTATTTCAAGGGGAGTTCTTTTGAAGCACTCGAATTTCTGAATAATATCCCTAATATCGAAAAGTTCGTAGTTTTTGGATATGCTCACAAGTCTGGTATATCAGCAAAATTGAATCAATTTTATTTAAGTCTAAAAAATGTTTCAAAAAAGGTTATTCCTTTAGCAACAATACATCAGGATGATGATATTCTTAAAATTGCCAATGATGCGCTGGACGCTGGTTTGATTGGTTTTAAGATACATTGTCAGGTGCAAAAGGTATCACCCTGTGATGAAAGGTTTGACCCACTATATAAAACTATTCAGGAAAGGGGAGGCTTTATCCTTTTTCATGCAGGAACTGCTCCATTTTCTTCTGAACATACAGGATTCAGGCATTTTATTAATTTTTTAAAAAAATATCCGAATGTCAAAGTTGTTGTAGCACATCTTGGAGCCTTTGAAACTGAGGAATTTTTTAAGGTGGCAATAGATTATGAAAATGTTTATCTCGATACATCTTATGCATTTATTGCAAATCCTACCAATAAAATAGAAGCTTCGATAGAGCTCATTGAGAAAGCAGCAAATAAAATATTTTTTGGTAGCGACTTTCCAGGTATCTGTCATTCATACGAAGACGGAGTTAACGCGATACTTGATCTAAATCTTGATGAAAATCTTTTGGATAAAATTTTCTATCTTAACGCAAAAACATTTTTAGAAAATTATCCATAAATTACAAACTTTAACACAGTGGCTGTATATGTGCCTCTGAGTAAGAGATTTTTTTCAAATACTCGAAATAGCAACAATCTAAATTTAAAGTTTCTGAAACTCTGATTTGGAAGCGCCGCACATTGGACAAACCCAATTATCAGGTAATTCACTAAAAGGTGTTCCTGCTGGTATACCGTTTTCCGGATCGCCTTCCTTTTCGTCATAAATATAGTTACAAACTGTGCAAAGCCACTGTTCCATTTGTCACCTCCAGCAATCTTTACTAAATTATAACATAATATTTGCGTTAATCAACATCACGCAGTTTAAAAAGTTTTTTAGTATAGACTTTTGAATAGCTTCAAAGTTCAAAAATCTTTTGTTCTTAATTAGCAATGTTTATTTTTATCTAAAATTTATATCATTTTTTTTGCTGAATTTTCAGCTTTTGGCACGGTTGGTAGTGGTGATATTTGTCATTGCTTAAAGTTGTATCAAATGATATGCTAAAAAAAGATAATCGGAGAATTGTTTGAAGAATACTTCTAAGATTTTTTCTCGAAATAAAGTTAAAGTTACTTTTTTAACGACTATTTTTTTTACTGTCTTTTTCATCTTTAATTTATCAATTACTATTAATGCTGGCTATAAATCTGGCAGACATAAATACAAAGATGGTGAATTGATAATTAAGTTTAAAAAAGGAGTCTCTGCATCTAAAGTTGCTGATTCTCATAAAGTTATTGGGGCTAAGGGTTGGAAAAGACTGCATCTTATAAATGCTGAACATGTAATTCTTCCAGAAGGGCTCACTGTTGAAGAAGCTTTAGAAAGGTACAGGTCCGACCCCAATGTTGAATATGCTGAGCCTAATTACAGAGTTCATAAAGTCAGTTTAACGCCAGATGATTCTTACTTTTCTTCACAATGGGGGCTAAAAAAGATCGAGGCTGAGAAGGCGTGGGACATCTCTCGGGGATCAAGTAGTGTGTTGGTTGCAGTACTTGATACAGGAATTGATTATAATCACCCCGATCTAAAAGATAATATCTGGCTTAACCCGGATGAGAAATGTAGTGATGGTAATGATAACGATAACAATGAAAAAATAGACGATTGTAAAGGTTGGGATTTTGTTAATGATGATAATGATCCAATGGATGATGATAGAAGTGGTAGTGGGTCTCATGGAACACACGTCGCCGGGATAATAGGTGCGATTGGAAACAATGGTTATGGTGTTGCTGGAGTAAGCTGGCAGGTAAAGTTGATGCCTTTAAAGGTGCTTGATAATAAAGGCAGTGGATATATTTCTGACATTATTGATGCGATTAATTATGCCAAAAATAAGGGAGCTAAAATTATTAATTTAAGCCTGGAGGCAGAAGAAGCGGAAAGTGGTATAAATTCACTAAAAGATGCAATGAGCAGTGCTAATGATTGTTTGTTTATTGTTGCAGCTGGAAATAAAGGCTATGATTTAGATAAGATTAATATTTACCCAGCTTCTTTTAAATTAGAAAATTTGATATCGGTAGGCGCAACTGATAATAGTGATAGTAAAGGGTATTTCTCAAATTATGGTATTAATACAGTTCATTTAGCAGCACCGGGCTCCAAAATTTATAGCACTCAAAGTAGAATGGCGCCTGGTTTTGTTAATTACACCACAGCCTTTTTTTATGAAACTGGGACGTCTATGGCAGCACCTTTTGTTACAGGTGTTGCAGCGTTGTTAAAGGCAAACAATCAAAATCTAACAAACAAAGATATTAAAGAGATCATTCTTGCATCTGTGGATAAAATTAACAACCTGCCTTTTTTTACGGGGGGGCGTTTAAATGCTTACAAAGCACTAACAATAAATCTTGATGAATTACCGCCATTAAAACCAGAAAATTTGAGCTTTGCAGAGCAGCCTTCTGCAGGCAACCCTATTAAACTTAAATGGACGGATATCTCAAGCAAAGAAACTAATTACATTTTTGAGAGGAATCTTAGAAATAATGGTTTTAGCCTTCTTTCAATATTACCAGCAAACCAGAACACTTATACAGATAATATCTCACTTCAAGAGGGTGACATCGTATCTTATAGAGTTTATGCAGAAAACAGTAAAGGTAAATCTGATTATGTAGAGCTTAGCTTTTCTATTCCACTCTATCAACCAGAGAACCTTGTTGCTACTAAAATTGGTGGTGGAATAAAGCTTAGCTGGGATGACAAAACCGATAAAGAAGATGGTTACGAAATATGGCGACAGTCTGGGACAAATGATTACCAAATGATCGCTACTGTAGACAAAGATGTTACTGTTTACAACGATACTAACCTTAGTAGTAATGAAACCTTTTACTATTATAAGGTTCGTGCATACAACAGTCAGAAAGTTTATTCTTATTATTCCAACGAGGCATTTGTACGATTTCAAATACAATCATCTTCTGGTAGTAAAAGCTGTTTCATCGCAACTGCTGCTTATGGCACTCCTTACCATCCAGATATAGATGTGCTACGAAACTTTCGTGATAAATACTTATTAAACTTTGACTTGGGAAGAGCCTTTGTAAAGCTTTATTATAAATTTTCTCCACCCGTAGCTCATGTAATCAGTAAAAGCTTACTTTTAAGGGCGATTGTTTTATCATTGTTACTACCTATAGTTTATCTGATAAAGTTTCCGGTAACATATTTTCTGATTTTGTTTATGCTACTGTTTTTGCTAAAAAAAAGACGTATTATCAAGTTTTGTAAATAAAGAAGGATAGAGGTTTTTTTCGTTTGCCTTCACTTTACCAGAATGACAAAAATCCCCCTTCATCCCCCTTTGGTTAAAAGGGGTAACAACATGAAGTCAAATGTTTTTCGTATTCCTCTCTTTGCAAAAGAGGGGAAAGGGGAGATTTGATATATTCGTGTCAATCTGTGTGACAACGAAGAATCTCAACCAAAGGAAGACCTTTTTAAAGGTCACAAGCTGTACCACGCTATTTTTTAAACATACCTTTACTTTTTTTGATGTGATGATTATAATAATAAAAAAATCAGAAATATGTGAGGTGTTTTGCCATGCCAACTTATGAGTATTTGTGTGAGAAATGTGGCTATGTTTTCGAAGCAAGTCAAAAGATAACCGATGAACCTTTAAAAGAATGTCCCAAATGTGAGGGGGCTGTTAAACGTTTAATCTCTTCTGGAAATTTTATCTTAAAAGGTAGCGGCTGGTATCTTACGGATTATGCTAAATCTTCTGTGCCAGCTAAACAAGAAAAAAGCAATTCTTGTGGTAGTTTGCCCGCATGCAGCAGTTGTCCTTCATCTACAAAGTAAAAGATGGATGGGCTAACTCTATTAATTTTAGTTTGTGTAGCCCTGTTTAGCCTGTTTATTTTTTTTAAAGTTTTGAAATTGGTGGGCAAGCTCGTTTTTCTGTTTTTACTGCTTGCAGGAGTACTATATTTTTGGGCTAAATTCCATTCACAGAGTTTCGAAATGTTTTATTTACAGATTAAGGGCTTTTTTAAGTGAAGAAGAATATTCTTGTTGCAGCATTTCTATCGATAGCGTTTTTTATAGTCTACCTTTTTCATATTCCTCCCACGTTTGTTTTTGGGGACGCACCCGAGCTTGCTCTCGCATCTTTATCGCTTGGTATTGCGCACGCACCAGGTTATCCTCTATATTCTTTGATTACACATCTTTTTAGTTACCTTGTACCTTTGGCAGACTATGCGTTAAGATGCAATATATTTTCTGCGTTTGTTTCTTCTGTGACGATTTTTTTATTGTATCTTTTACTGACTAATTTAAAGGTTGGAGCTATTTCTGCTTTTATATCGTTAGTTTTGTTTGGTTTGTCGGAACTTTTTTTTAAACAGGCTATAATTTCAGAAGTTTACAGTTTAAACTCTCTGTTTTTTGTGATTTTTCTTTATATCACTGTTAAATATGAGCAGTCAAAGGATGCAAGGTTTTTGTTTTTAATATTATTTTTGTCAGCTTTAGGACTTGGCAACCATCACACAATTCTTTCTGCAATCTTTGTTATTTTGCTTTACTTTTTTGTTTTTAATCGTAACTATAGATTAATTTTGCCCATTTTTTTGTTTTTTATATTGGGCGTTTCTGTTTATCTTTATTTGCCTGTTCGTGCAACTGCTGAACCGGGTATCAACTTTGGAGATCCCAAAACAATCGAAAACTTCTGGCAGGTTGTGACAAGGTGGCAGTTTGGTTTTGCAGGAAGAGAATATACGTTAGACTCTTTTGTTATACAAAGTATAGATTTTTTTTATTTTATTAACAGGCAGTTTTACGCCGTTTTCTTGCTTTTGATGATTTTTGGTATATTCTTGTTTTTTAAATTTAATATCAGGTTGTTTTTTGTTTTCTTTGCTATCTTTTTGGTAAATGGCATCATCACAATTTATGTTTTAAATCCTGATAAAGATGAGTTTTTTCTTGTGCACGAGTTTTTAACTCCGTCGTTAATCGTTTCTGTCTGTTTCTTTGCTCTGGCGTTTGATTGGTTGGGGCGGCGGAGAATTGTTAGTGTATTACTGACGTTGGTTTTACTATCATCTGCAGCATATAAATATTTTAATCAGATGCCTGCTTTGAATCAAAAAAATAATATTTTTGCTAAGAAACTTGCTAATGACTCACTTATTATATTGCCAGAAAGGGCTGTTGTTATAGGTGAATCTGATTATACTTTGTTTCCGCTTTTTTATTTGCAGGAAGTCTATAATTTAAGAAAAGATGTGACTGTTTTAGATGCTGATTTTTTTATGTTGCCATGGTATCAGCAACAACAAATCAAAAAGCTTCCTTTTTTAAAAGACCTGATGCCTGACATAATGGAACACAGTGGTGGAAAAGGTAAGCTTAAAATAGATTTTACTGCTTTAGAGTCTTTTAAGATTAATCAGGCATTTCTTCTGGCAAAAAACGTCTCAGAAAGGTTAAAGACAGAAGTTTTTTTTACATACGATTTTGCTGAAATGGCAAAATTATATCGCCCTGACATAGCTGCAAGACTTGCCCCTTATGGTACACTTTATAAGGTTTTTATATCTGAACAACCAAAAGAGTATTATCCACCATATGATACCTTACCATTTACCAGAACTATCTATCTACAACCTGAAGAAGCTTTGCTTTTAACTCCATATTTACCATACTTGTTTAAAGATGTTGAAATAGCATATCTACAAAAGGACTTTTCTAAGTCTGCACGTATTTTTGAAAATATTTACATGATTACCCCTACAATTTACAATGCCGCAAATCTTGTAATAATGCTTGCGGAAGAAGGTAAAAAGATCAGTAAAGCACAGAAATTAATTGATAATGTTATTTCAGGATTGAGTGTGCCAGACCCAAAGGTTTATTTAGCCAAAGGTGTTGTTGAATTGAAAAAGGGTAATCTTAGCGATTCAATCAACATTTTAAGCGGTATCGAAGCCAGGTATCCCCAGATATGTGAGGCTTCTTTTTATCTTGTTGAGGCTTACTTGAAGTCTGGAGAACAGGCAAAAGGAAGACTTGCATACGAAAGGGTTATGAGGGACTGTAACGATTATTATAAGCAGCGTGCTGCAGCTCTTATGAATCAAAGGTAAACTTGTGTTGATATGATTCTGTAGCAACTTTTATAGTTTTATTGTTTTCCTTAATGTAAAAGCCTGCTTTGACAATTTTGCCGATTTTTGTAATTGGGATTTTTAACTCTCTTGAAATCTTTAATATATCGTTATGGTGCTTTTCTCTTGTAGTGAATAAAAGCTGATAGTCATCACCCCCGTTAAGAACAAAGTTTATGTATTCTTCTTTTTTAAATAGTGTCTTTAGCAGTTTAAGAGTAGGGAGACTTGTAATATCAAGTAACGCCCCTTTATTGCTTTCTTCAAGGATATGTTTTAGGTCTCCTAAAAGCCCATCACTAATATCAATCATCGAAGTAACAATCGCTTTTTTACGCAAAAGGTTACCCAATGCAATCTGCGCTATTGGTTTTTCATAAGCATTGAGAAGTTTTTTGGGTACATCTTTTTTTGCTTTTAGCAATGCTAAACCAGCAGATGCCAGTCCTAAATCTCCAGAAACGTAAATGTTATCTGAAACTAATGCGCCAGTGCGGAATACTGGCTTTGCATCGCAAACACCTATAACTGCAACCGTAATTGCGGTTGCTTTAGATTTGGTAATATCTCCGCCGACGAGTTCAGTGTTGTAATACTTACATGCATGCTTTATACCAGAAGAGATTGCTTTAAAAGAAGTCTTGTTAAAATTTGTTGAAATTGCAAGACTTACGAGAATATATTTTGGTATTCCTCCCATAGCAGCTATATCACTAATAGCACGGGACACCGCCTTAAACCCTATGTTTTTAATATTTTTTTGTATTGTCATGTCAAAATGAATATTTTCGACCATATTGTCAATTGTCAGCAAAGTATATTTACCTTGATTTTTAACTACTGCACAGTCATCCCCAATACCTTTTATGACATAGGGAGAATATGATAATTTTTTTCTTATCTCTTTGATCAGTTCAAATTCAGTGTATATTGATGACATCTCAGTCATGCTCAACTCTTACAAAAATCGCCTGAGCAATGTCTTTGTCAACAGCAAACTCGCTATTCCCAATTTGAAATAGGCAACTTGGGAATGTTTGTTTGACTGTGATTTTGACTCCTGGTAGAATTCCCATTGATGCAAGGCTCTGTAAATTTTTTTGTGCTACGCCTTGTATATACGCTATCTTACCAGCCTGTCCAAATTTTAGCTGACTTAACGGTTGAACGTATTTGTCTCCTACCTTTAAGTTAGCCTTACAACAAGGTCCTGCAGGAATAGGATTGCCATGTGGACAGGTCTTTGGGTGTCCTAATAGTGTGCATACTTTATCTTCGATACCTTCTTTAAGGTAATGCTCAATCTTGCACGCAGTCTCATGAATACTGCTCCCGCTTAAATCAAGAACATCTACAAGTAGCTTTTCTGCAAGTCTATGTCTTCTGACAACATTTTCACCTTTTGCGTCACCATCATTTGTTAACGATATGTTGTCATCTTCCACAGTTATAAGTTTTTTGCTAAGAAGCTCCTTGATTTCTTCTGAATCTTTTTCTACGCCGAGCACATTAAAAGAGAGCTCTTTTTTATTTCTCTCTTTTTTTGAGATCCATAACATCTCTAAAATTTCTTCAATTTTTTCAAGTAATGGTGTCATCTTTGCTCCTTTTATTCTTTTATTTCAACGGTTTTGTCAAGTGGAAATTCGTATCCACAATTCGGGCATTTAATCAGCCCGCAACCTTTTTTACCACATGCTGCACATGCTTTGCCAGCTTCTTCTCTTTTAAATTTTTTACCACACAGAGGGCAGACAATCATTTATTACCTCACTTATAATTTTATACCTGTCATAATTAAAATCAAATGTAGTAAATATCCAACCATCATAGAGAAGATTAAAACAAAACCAGCAATGTACAATCCAGTTTTCATGCCTCTTTCCTTAATTGTCATTATAAATTGGGCAATGCAGGGAAGAAAAAGAGTGAGCATAACAGACATTATCAAAAGTTCATTGTTATTAAAAACTCCGTTTTTATGCATATCATAAAGTCCCGCAGCACCATAGTCTCTTCTAAAAAAGCCAAATAAAAAAACTACAGCCGCCTCTTTTGGTAAGCCAATAAATTTTATGAAAAATGCAATAATTTTGATCAAAAAATCGAAAATACCTGTTATTCTCCCTACCCATATAAACAAACTTGCGTAAATGAAAAGTGGTATCACCTCTTTAAAGTACCAAACAAGCCTTGTGTATGTTTTTACAAAAATATTTTGTAGCTTTGGTATTCTAACAGGTGGTATTTCAACAAAAAACAGTGTCTTTTCACCTTTTATTAGTTTGCCTGATAGATAGCCGACCAGAATAAAAACAAGAAAAAGTATAGAGACCCAGATGCCAAGAAGGGCAGGGGAATGGCTTAGAACCGCTAACATTACCCCTAACTGTGCAGAACAAGGTACAGCAAGAGATAATAAAATCGTAGTAATTATACGTTCTTTTTTGGTACTCAGTGTCCTTGTAACCATGGTTGCCATAGTATCGCATCCAAAACCAAGCACTAATGGTATTACAGCCCTTCCAGTAAGTCCAATTTTTTTGAAAAATCTGTCTAAAAGCATTGCTAACCGTGGGAGATATCCACTATCTTCAAGTATCGAAAAGAACAAGAAAAATGTAGTAACAATAGGAAATATGATTGCAATAGCATACTTGATACCCAGGGTGATTATACCGTAATCCCTGATTAATAGTTCTTTCAACACTTCATAAGGAATGTTTTTTTCAATAAAATTGACAAATCCCGGTAATAAAAATTTTTCAAAAATTTCGGTTTCAATAAAATCTACAAGAAATCCCGCACCAAACTCTCCAACAAACTTATATAAACCTAAATATAAAACTAAAAACAGAATCGGGTAACCCCAAATATATGACATAGTGATTTTGCTCAAAAAGTTGACAAAGTTATTTTGTTTTTTTACTGTATCGTTATTAATAACCTTTTGTGCTATGGAAGTTGCTTCTAATTGACGCTTTAGTGCCATTGCATAATCAATAGACATCCTTAGCTGTTCTATCAATTTACGCCTTAGTTCATCAACCACTTCTATAGTATTTTTACCTTCAATTTCTAACACCTTTTCAGTTGTAATTTTATCCTGTTGGATGAGCATCGAAGCAATAATCCTTTTGGAAACCGTATAGTTGCCTTTTAGTAAAGTTTCAATATTTGTAATGGTCTTTTCAATTACTTCGTCAAATTTCAAAAGATTTGGGGTTTTTACACCGTAATTAATAATATAGTTAAAAACGGTTTTTATCCCTCGCTTTTTTATTGATATGGTAGGAATAACTGGTACGCCGAGTATCTTTGAAAGAAGCTCGTGGTCAATTTTGATGCCTGATCTTTCTGCCTCATCCATCATATTTAGAACGACTATAACCGGGATGCCTGTTTCGATGAGCTGGAATGTAAGAGGCAACATACGCTCAATGTTTTTGGCATCCAGTACATTGATTATGATGTCTGCGTTTTGAAAGAAGATAAAGTCTCTTGCAACTCTTTCTTCCTCTGAAATTGGTAGCATTGAATACATACCCGGCGTATCTATAATCTTTATTTCGCAACCTGATTTGTAAACGACTCCTTCTGTAACCTCTACAGTTGTGCCAGGGTAGTTGGAAACGGCTACATACTTACCTGTCATGGAATTAAAAAGAGCACTCTTCCCAACATTAGGATTGCCTACAAGTAAAACAGTAATTTTTCTATTATTCATCTTCGCTCCCGTAACTTTTATTGATAATGATTTTCATTATACTGTTTTAAAACTTTTTTGTAAAGAAGTTTTTTATCATATATAATTATACAAGAATGGAGGAATTTAAATTATGGAAAAAGAAAATTTTTTATCGATAATATACAGATTAAACGAGAAAGACGAGATAATCTACGTTAACGAAGAGTGGGATAAATTTGCTAAAGAGAATGATGGCATACCAGAAAATTTGAGCAAGAATGTTTAAAACAAGAAGATATGGAGCTTTATAGATGGTTTTGAGACAAAACACCTGTATCAGGCAATATTAGAAAATGTAAGGCGTTACAAAAGAACAGCTAATATTAGCATAATGTGTGATGGGCCAACAATTGTTAGAGCAATAGATATTGCTATAAAACCTCTTGAAAATAATTTTATAGAGTTTGATTGTGCTATAAAAAAGCAATATGAGCGTCCGCAAGTGATGCTTCTTGATAGGAATGTTAAAAGGTCAAATGATTTTATTAAGATGTGTAGTTACTGTAAGGCAATTAATCTTGAAAATGAATGGTTAGAAACAGAAAAAGCTGTCGCAAAACTTTCTCTTTTTTATAAAAGGGAGTTGCCTCAAATTTCTCATGGTATTTGCCATGACTGTTATAAAAACGTGATGGACGAGTTAGAAAGATTAAGACAAAAAACTGCTTAAATATATTTACAGCATGAGAAAGAAAAAAACGACTGTTCCTGAAAAGAAGGCTTGTAGCGAAACTGAGTATATGTTACAAAATATTTAAGTATTTGACGCACTATAATTTTAGCTACGTTTACCTTACCTTCTTGACAACTTACTGTAAATAAGCTATTTCTTAGTATATAAAAATTGTTATAATCACATTTTGGGGGAGGATAATGAAACACAAAATTCTTATTGCTTATGACGACACTGAAAATGCTTTAAGAGCATTAGAATACACTGCAAATATTGTTAAACTAAACCCTGACTACTTCCATATTCTTTTGTTTTTTGTGTTGCCACCATTGCCAACTGATTACATTGAGTATGCAGAGTTACCAGCAGATATTTCTGAGCAGGAAGCCCTTAAACAGAGGCAGATGCTTTTGCAACAATTAAAAAAAGATATTGAAGGAAGAAGTGAAAAGATATTCGATAAGGCATTAAAATTGCTTAAAACATACAATATTACTAATGTAGAATGTAAATTCAGCCATTGTACTACAGATGTGGCAGGTGAAATTATACAGGAAGTAATTAATAACTCTTACAAAACAGTTGTGATAGGCAGAAAAGGCAAAGCTTCTTTAAAAGAAAGGTTATTAGGTGGAACTGCAGAGAAGGTGATAAGATATTTGAAAAATTGTGCTGTATGGGTTGTTGAATAAGTAAAATATGTTGGAGGCAATTGATGAGGAAGTTTATATTATTTGCAGCATCTTTGTTGATATTGTCAAGTTGTACAACAGCGTTACATCCAGTGCAGTCAGAAGGAGTTACGCTTGATCCCAAAGAAAATACGTTAATTAGCGAAAAAAATAACTATAGATTAGAAGTTAAAATAGCACCTCAAAGTTATGCATTTTATGGTATGGAAGATAGCTTCATAATATTTTTTGTTAAAATGGAAAATTTAAGCAATGAAGTTATAAACACGTCACTGGAAGATTTTGTTGTTTTAGATGACAAAATGAATCAAGTTAATGTTATGTCTGTTAAAGATGTTGCCAAGATAATAGAGCAAAACCTATTTTACTTGATTCCATATCCTTATATAGGTTACTACTCAGAGGGACAAAATTACTACGAAGGCAGATATTTGTATAATCCTGGGGCACCACACACTTATCCTGTTTCACCTAAGGATATTTATTTAGACGCGTTTCCATATGGCAAAATTCTTCCAAAGGCAAATATTGCCGGTAAGATTTATTTTAAAAAACGCATCTCAGACACCAGGAAGATTAACTTAAAGGCAGTTAAATCCGGTAACGATTACCTGTTCAATTTTTATTTTGAAGTAAAATAGCTGATGTTATTTGCTGCACTTGATTTTGGTACAAACACACTAAGACTGCTTGTGAAAGATGCAGTTAATAAACAATATAGCTTCAGGAAAAACTACTATCTTTTGCTCGGCAAAGAGTGTAAAGATGGCGAGCTAAGCAAGGCTGGAATTGCAAAGTTAAAGCATACCCTTTCTGAAATAAAGATTGTGTTACAAAATTTAGGTGTGTCTAAGGTTTTTGGTGTAGCAACAGCATTTGCAAGATCATTAACAAATCAGCAAGAGTTTATAAATACGATTGTAGAAGTGATTGACTGTGACATACGGTTAATTGATGGTAAAACAGAAGGCGCAATTGTATCTCTTGCAGTAAAAGAATATTTTAATATTACTGGTGAATTTTTAATTCTTGATATAGGCGGTGGAAGCACTGAATTTATAATTGAAAAGAAAAAGCAACTTGACGTTATAAGTATCGATATGGGTAGTCTGTATTTAACAGAAAATTTTTTTTCTAAATACCCACCTGATATATCACAAATTCAAAATTTAGTTGATTTTGTTAAGATTAACTTGACGAATATTAGAGAATCTTTTGAAAATAAAAATGTATTTGGTGTGGGCGGCACTATTACTACTTTAGCTTATATTTTGTCGGGAGAGAAAAGTTATCTGCCAGAAAAAATTAATGGCTTTTTAATAAAGTATGTCCATGTCAAAGATTTTTATGAAAAAATAAAGAATATTGGCCAGAATGATTTGCTTAATAATTTCTCTGTTGAAAGTGGTAGAGAAAAGGTGCTTCTGGCAGGCACATTAGAACTACTAACCATAATGGAGACTTTTAAAATAAAAGAGATCATTGCATCCGACGTATCTTTAATTGATGGAGTAATCCCATTTTTTAAGAAAAATGCCTTTTCCAGTTTATAAATCCTAAAACGAGTAAAGGAATTGTTAAAAAAATTAGTGGTAAAGCTGGCGAAACACCAGAAGATCTAAAAACTTTAAACACAAAAGTTTTTGCAACAGTAAAGCACAAAAGAATCAGTATTCCTACAAAGATAATTTCTGTATTTTTCTTGTTTCTGCCTAACTGGAAACCAAAAGGAAAAACTATGTAAAAAAGCATAAAGAAAGACAAAAAATTTATAATCTTGTCCAGCAATTGATAATAATAAGTTTTAACATCTATGCCTGATTTTTCTCCGGAGACAATGATTTTCAAAATATCTCTTATACCTAACCAGTCATTTTTAAATGAAGTTTTTCCAAAATTTTTAAAAAAATCGATTTCAACCAGTGCTACGTCATTCAATTTTTGTTCAGAATGATTGGTGTAGTTATAAAGTATACCTTCCCTCGTTTTCCAAAGGTCACCGCTGCGGTAAGTGATTTTAGAAAATAGGACGGTCTCTAAGCCAGTTCGATCTTTGTTCAACTTAACAATATAAGTATCGAAAAGTATGTTTTTTTCAGGAATAAATAAATTTATGAAGATAAAGCCATCTTTAGTTTTAAACATCAAGTTAGAAACTTTTGATTCAGTGCCAATACTATCTTTTTTTAACAAACTTTCAGATTTATAGCTTGATTTTGGATATAAGAAGTTGTCATTAACAAAAGATGAAAAAGCTAAGAAAATAACAAAAACAAAAAAAACCCAGAAAATCTTTTTTACGTTCACTCCGGCACCCAGCAAAGATGCGGTCTCATTTTTTTGTGCCAAAATGTTTAATGTGACCATTATTGATATAATTGTCACGTAAAGGTTGATTTGTAGGTGTATAAACGGTGTTCGCAAAAAGAAAAATTTTAAAATTTCGTATAGGCTAAACTTTTGAGTTATTAAATCATCAATTTTATCGAGAAAATCAATGGATAATATGATAGTAAAGAATGCCAGATAGGTTATGACAAAATTTAAAATTAACTCTGTAAAAATAAGCTTGTATATTTTTTTCATGCCTTCTTCCAGATCTTTTTGTAGAAAATGTAAATTCCGATAGAAAGTAGAACAAAGTTGACTAAAGGCATCGCAAACATAGGGTTAAAAAAGCCTTTTTGAGAAAAGGTATTTGCAAATGACGTAACGATAAAATAGAAAAGTCCGACAAATATACTTATTGTTATGCCAACAGTTTTATAGTTTCTTGAGTGACTTATAGAGAAAGGGAACGCTAATAGCAAAAAAATAAATACGGAAAGTGGAGAGAAGAAGCGATTAACAAATTCCGTCATTTCCGGAGATGATGCATTTTTGTGATAAATTTTATTCCATAATGCAAGTGTCGATAAAGAACCTTTGCTTTGCTGTAGTTCAAAAGACGAGGAATCAAAGAAAGGATTGTATGATAGTTTTTCAAAATCCATAAAGGATGCATTGTCCTTTTCAATTTTAAAAAAATTGCCTTTGTAAAAATTAAAAAAAGATGTTGAATCTTTGGTAATTTCTGCAGTTTTGGAAAAGATAATACTTGCTTCATTGTTGTTGTCTTGTTGAAACAAAATTATATTTTCAAGTTGTTTATCTGCCTTATCGCAGTATATGTAAAGATTCTCGCTTATTTTTGTGAAGTTTTTTTCTTGAGGGGATATCTTAATATTTCCTGTTTCTATCTGGCTTAAAGTTTTCCGTAGTTGTAAATTGGTAAAAGGTTTTATAATTAAAGTAACAAAGAAATAGAAGGTAAAGATAAAAAAAGCAATGTATAAGTATGCTTTGAATACCTTGAATGCAGGAATGCCTGATGTTTGAAGAGCTGTTAACTCACTTGTGCTGGATAGTTTAGTAGTTGTAATTGATACAGAGATAAGAAACGCTAATGGCATTATTATAACAGAAATCGATGGAAGGATGAGCAAGATAGTAAAAAAAATCTTTTCGACAGGTAAATTAAAACCGCCAGTTTCGTATATCTTGCCAAATCTTATAGCAAGACTCAGAGTTAGAAAACCAAAAAACACAGGATTGAATATGTTAAAAAATTCAGCGAAAACGAAGTCAGTAAGTTTTTTCATAATTTTCTTTCATAAATATGGTAATAGTTTTTAAAAAAAATGTAAAAATGAAAAACTAAAACGGCCTCAATTAATAATGATAAAGGTTAAAAGTTATGATAAAATACGACTATGATACTGGATGTTAATGCTTACATTTTGGCTGGTGGAAAAAGTGAAAGGATGAAAACGAATAAAGCGCTTTTAGGTTGGCGTGGCAGCACTATTTTAGAGGAGCTTCACAAAAATTTGAAACATGTTTTTTTGCAGGTATATGTAGTTATTAAACATTTTTATCTATTAGATAGCAATAAGTTTGATTTAGTGTTTGATGAACATAGTGATTATTGTCCTCTTGTTGGTGTATTAGCTGCAATTAAACATACTGACAAATCTTATGTTTTTATAAAGGCTTGTGATAACCCACTTTTCTCAAGACAATTGGTTGAGCAGATGTACGAGAAGTCTAAAAAATATGACATAGTTGTTCCCAGGACAGCTGATGGCTACCATCCTCTTTTTGGTTTTTATTCTAAGAAATGTTTGAGTGTTATTGACAATATGATAAACGCTGGTGATTATCGAATTATCAATCTTTACGAAAAAATGAACACTTATTTTGTTGATGATAATTTTGTCTCAAAGTTTGACAATGAGGGGGTTAGTTTGAAAAATTTAAATACCCCACAGGATTTTCATGAATTTAAAAAACGTTTTGAAGGAGTATGAAATGCTTGGTAAAAAAACTCCAGTCATGAATACAATTTTAGTTTTGTTGTTAATTACTTTTACGGCTTGTTCTTCTGGATTAGTATCTACAAGAACTGCCAACAATCCTGAAGTAAATGTTAAAGGGTTATCCTTATCTGATGATGATATAACACTGTATATGGGATACAATGCAGCGCTTTATGGTGGAGACTTAAATAAAGCGCAATTTTTTCTTGAACAGTTAGTTGAAGCAAAACCTGATAATCTCGAGTTTGTTTCTGACCTAATTGGGTTATACGTTTATAGAAAAAACATCGATAAGGCATTATCTTTGATTGATAAAGCACTTGTCTTAGATCCATATAATGTTAGAATTCTGTCTTCGCTATCAGATATCTATGTAATGAAAGGAGATAAAAAATCTGCTATTGCAACATTAGAAAAGGTGCTTTCTATAGATAAAAATCGAGATAATATTCCTCTGGTACTTGCAAATCTTTATTTTCAAGAAAAGGAGTTTCAAAAGGCTGCTACACTTTTGGAGGAGTATGTTAAAGTAAAGCCAGAAAATTTTCTTGCTCACATTTATTTGGGAAGGGTTTATGAGGAACTTGGAAAAAACGCCGAAGCTGCAAGAGAGTATGAATTAGCACTTGCTGAAAGAGAAGAAGACGAAATACTTATTACTCTGGATAATATTTACGATAAGTTGGGAGAAAAGGAAAAATCGATTGAAGTGCTTGAAAGATTCTTAAATAAAAATCCTGATTATCCAAAAGTAAGAGAAAGGGTAGCGCTGTTATATCTGGCAATAAATAATTACGAGAAGGCTTTAGACAATTATGAACAACTTTTAAAGCAGTATCCTGATAATAAGGAATTAATGTTCAAATATATTCTTATCGCAATTGATGGCGGTTTTTATGAAAAGGCTAAAGTTAGTCTGGAAGATTTACTGAATAAAGACCCCAATAATCAAAAAGGACTGTATTTTATGGGGCTTCTTTATAAAGAAACGAAAGAATGGGGTAAGGCGATAGATTTTCTCGAAAAGGTTACTGATAAAGAGTATGAAAAATCTGCAAAAATGTATTTATCAGTGTGTTACGAAAAAATAGGACAGAGTGATAAAGCATTTATCGTTTTGAAAGATTACTGGGAAAAGGAACATGATGGCGAAATAGGATATTATCTGGCGCTTTATTATAAAAACAAACGCGATTACGATAACGCATATAAGCTACTTGAAGAATTATTAAAAGATACTGATAACAGCAATAAAATCATCTTGCTTATGGCAGAAATACAATTAAAAAGGAATGAGTTTGAAAAGGGCATATCACTTGTAAAAGGTTTGCTTGATAAATCTCCAGATAGTCCTGATGCGCTTAATTTTATAGGTTATAGTTATGTAGAAAGGGGAGTCAATTTAGAAGAGGCAGAGGTGATGATACAAAAGGCTTTAAATCTTAAACCAGATGACCCATTTATAATGGATAGTCTTGCGTGGTTGTATTATATGAAAAAAGATTACCATAAGGCATTAGAAATTCAGAAAAAAGTAATTTTAAAAATAAAAGATGATGCGACTATATTAGAGCATATGGGTGATATTTTATCGATTCTTGGAGAAAAGAAAGCAGCCAGAGAATATTACAAAAAGGCGTTGGAAAATGAGCCAGAAAATATTGAACTGCTTAAAAAAAAGATTGAGGAGTTGAAAGATTTTTAGATATTATTTTGTTCTAACATTTTGCCTGTTGATATCAGGGTGTGCCAAAACACTACCAGTTAAATCGGATACTCCCATAACCTATAAAGGTTTTGGGAAGATAGAAATCGATACGAGTACGGAATTATTTGCTGGTGATTTTGCATTTTCTGGAAATGATAAGGAGTTTAGTATAGAAGTTTATCATCTTGGGATTAACATTTTTAAGGCTGACGAGAAAAACGGAAAAGTTGTTTATTATTACATGGGCAATCAGTATGATGAAGAAAGCATAAATCATAATTTCATTTCAGTTAAGTTTAGTAATTTAAAAGATATGTTAATTGACTTAACGTTAGGGAAGGATATAGATATAAATGATGGTAGTCTGGTAGCAAGGTCTGAACTTTCAAAGACTGGTAAACTTTTATATCTGTATCTACAAGGTAGCGGCAAGATAAAAATAAGTCTACAAAACGAATAATGAGAACAACTATATTTTTTTTATGTTTTGTAATGTTTTTTGCATGTAAGGCTGACAAGCCTGTATCTGTATCTAATAAATCGGGAAATTTAAAGCCCGACTATGGTGATATGTTGATAGAAGGAAGCATTGGAGATGCCAGCAATCTAATTCCATTTCTTGCCTCTGATAGTGCCTCTCATCAGGTAGCTGACCTTGTTTATAATGGGCTTGTTAAATATGATGAAAATTTGAGAATCGTAGGAGACTTAGCAGAGTCTTTCACTGTTTCAAAAGATGGAATGAAGATAGTGTTTAAGTTAAGAAAAGGCGTAAAATGGCATGATGGGAAGGAATTAACTGCTGATGATTGTGAATTTACCTATAAATTAATAACAAACCCGGAAACGCCAACACCTTATTCAGGCGACTTTGTTATGGTAAAAAATGCTTATGCAAAAGACAAATATACATTTGTAGTGGAATATAAAGAACCCTTTGCGCCTGCTATTTCAAGTTGGGGTGTATCAATTGTTCCAAAGCATCTGCTCGAAGGTCAAGACGTTACAAAATCTCCACTACAAAGAAGTCCAATAGGAACAGGACCTTTTATTTTTAAGAGCTGGCAGCAGGGAGAAAAGATTGAGCTTAAATACAATGATGAATATTTTGAGGGAAGACCTTATCTTAATGGTGTTGTATTTAGAGTTATACCAGATATGGCAACAATGTTTTTGGAACTAAAATCTGAAAATGTTGATTTTTCTGCATTGACACCAGTTCAATATGAAAGACAAGCAAATACAAAAAAGATAACGGAAAAGTTTAACAAATATAAGTATTTAGCCTTTGCTTACACCTATTTTGGTTTTAATCTAAAAAAGGATTTGTTCAAAGATGTTAGGGTTAGAAAGGCAATTGCTTATGCAATTGATAAAAAAGAGATTATTAAAGGTGTTTTGTTAGGATTGGGAGAGGAAGCAACAGGTCCGTATAAGCCTGATATGGAATGGTATAACGGAAATGTTGAAAGATATGAGTTTAATCCCGAATATGCGAAAAAGTTACTTGCAGAGGCAGGTTATGAAGACAGAGATGGCGATGGAGTTTTAGAAAAAAACGGAAAACCATTAAGGTTTACTGTGTTAACAAATCAGGGCAACGATGCAAGAATTAAAACAGCAGAAATAATTCAAAGAAGGCTTAAAAATGTCGGCATTGATATGAAAATATTGGTTCTGGAATGGGCGGCGTTTATCAAGGAATTTGTGAGCAAAAGACGTTTTGATGCCTTAATTTTAGGATGGACAATACCACAGGATCCCGATTTGTTTGACATCTGGCATTCATCTAAAATGGATGCAAGAGGCTTGAATCACTATAGCTATTCAAATCCAGAGGTGGATAGACTTTTGGAGTTAGGCAGAAAAACAGTTGATAAAGAAAAAAGAAGAAAAATTTATTTTAAAGTTCAAGAAATATTAGCTGATGATGTGCCGTGTGTGTTTTTATATGTACCTTATGCATTACCTGTTGTACATAAAAGATTTAGAGGTGTGTCGCCAATGCCAGCTGGTATAGCATATAATAAGTATAAATGGGGAGTGCCCAGGATTGAACAAAAGTATTAGTGTTGAGGTAAAGTAATGTTTTACTATCTTTCAAGACGTATAATAGCAATGATCCCTGTGCTTTTTGGCATCACATTAATCTCGTTTTTCATTATAAATTTAGCACCGGGCGAGCCTACAGATATGCAGGTAGAGTTGAATCCTCGTATCACACCTGAAATAATAGAGAAGTTAAGAAAACATTACGACTTAGATAAACCTATTCACGTAAGGTATATAAAATGGCTTAAAAATCTTGCTACTCTTGATTTTGGTAAATCTTTAACACCCGATGGCAGAAATGTGATGGATAAAATTAAAGAAAGAATACCATTAACAATAACCATCAATCTTATTTCTATGTTCATAATAATCATCTTTTCGATACCACTTGGGGTGTTTGTTAGTACCCACAGAGGTACAATTAGAGAACGACTAACGACAATGCTGTCGTTCTTTTTCTACTCAATCCCAAGCTTCTGGCTTGCAATAGTACTTATAATGGTTTTTGGTGTCTATTTAGGTTGGCTGCCTGTCTCTGGGCTAAAATCGTTGCATTATGGCAGTTTAAGCAGTGTGCAAAAATTTTTCGATCTGGCAAAACATCTTTTACTTCCGATATTAGTTGCCTCTGTGGGTGGGATAGCGGCATTTTCAAGATATGTATCCTCAAATTTTGACGATGTAATTAAGCAGGAGTATATTCTTCTTGCTCGAGCAAAGGGGATTCCTGAGCGTGTTATTTTAAAAAAACATGCCTTAAAAAATGCGCTTATTCCAGTAATAACAATTTTAGGCTTATCTGTTCCTGGTTTGATTAGCGGGAGTGTAATTTTTGAGTCTATCTTTGCGTTACCGGGTATGGGGCAGTTGTTATACCAGTCTGTTATGGCAAGGGATTATCCAACCATAATGGGCATGCTTGTTATTACATCTTTCTTGACACTTATTGGAAATTTGCTTGCTGATATAGGTTATATGATAGCAGATCCGAGGATTAAGTATCGATGAGAGAGACTTTTTTTCAACAAGTTTTAAAGCGATTTAATGCAAGGAAAAGCTCTGTAATTTCATTGTTTATTATAATATCTTTGATACTTTTATCTTTTGCAGGTCCTATTTTTTTACCTTACTCACCTGATGAAATTAATGTTGATGCGATACTTTTGCCGCCTTCAACCTTACACTGGTTTGGTACTGATGCATTGGGTAGAGACGTATTCACTCGTATAGTTTATGGAGGTAGAATTTCTTTGCTGGTAGGATTTGTTGCAGAGGGCATTGCAGTAATTATAGGGCTGATCTTGGGAAGTATTAGTGGCTATTATGGTGGAAAAGTTGATAGTGTGATTATGCGTTTTGCCGATATTATGCTATGTTTCCCTACATTTTTCTTAATTCTTTCTGTTATAACATTTCTTGAACCAAATATCTGGAACATAATGATAGTTATAGGGTTGACTGGCTGGATGCAGATTGCAAGGCTTGTAAGAGGAGAGTTTTTAACCCTGAGGGAAAGAGAATTTGTGTTATATGAAAAGGTGCTTGGTAGTAGCAACTTTTACATTATTTTCAAGCATATACTTCCAAACGCACTCAATCCTGTAATTGTTTCAGCTGCGTTTGGCATTGCTGGTGCTATCCTTACTGAGAGTGCTTTAAGTTTTTTAGGCTTAGGCGTGCAACCACCTATTCCAAGTTGGGGTAATATTTTGACTTCTGGTAAAGATATGATGGAAGCAGCATGGTGGCTTTCTGTTTTTCCAGGTTTATTTATTTTTGTCTCTATTTTGTGTTACAATCTAGTTGGCGAGGGATTAAAAGAAGCTCTAAATCCCAAATACTACAAGTAATCAGGAGGAAGAAATGAAGTTAATGCCTCAATGTATTCCGTGTTTTTATAAACAGGCTTCCATCGTTGCTAATATGCTTAATGTTGATGATTCCACAAAGATAAAGCTTTTTAAAGGTATCTCAAAGGTGTTATCAGATGTTATAGATGAAAACTCCTCACCTGCGAAGATTGCTACTCCAATACACAACTTTGTAAGAGAGTTTTTAGGTGTTGCTGATCCTTTTGAAGATGTTAAAAAACTCTCTAACGATAAAATGCTCTCGATGTATGATAGTTTTAAAAAGATTATTATCAGCTCTCCTGAGCCTTTAAAAATGGCGGCCACATTTGCGATTATCGGAAATTTGATAGATTATAGTCTTTTTGAGAATGTTAATTTAGAAACTATACAGGAAAAGATAAAAGGATTTAAGCCGGCAATATTTGACTTTGACCAGTTTAGTGAAGCGATATCAAAGTCAGAACGGGTGTTGTATATAACTGATAATGCTGGAGAAGTTGTTTTTGATAAGCTGCTTATTGAAGAACTTTTCAAGATGAAAAAGAAGATAATCGTTGTGGCAAAAGAAAAACCCATACTTAACGATGCCACCGTTGCTGATGTAAATTATGTTAGTATTTCAAAGTTTGGTAAAGTTTTCGGAACTGGTAACAGTGAAGTTGGCACAATCTATCCTTCAAAAAATGAAGTTTTAAATAAGGCATTTAAAACGGCTCAGGTTATAATATCGAAAGGGCAGGCAAACTTTGAGACGTTGGTTGATACTGACGGACCAATATATTTCCTTTTTGTTGTGAAATGTAAGGCAGTAGCTGACTATTTGAATGTGTCAGAAGGTGCACCAATTTTGTTGAAAAATAAAAAATAATTTTGCCGTTAAAATTACTTTTTTAAGAGGAAAGTATGAAATATGTTGTTGTGATTGCTGATGGGATGGCAGATTATCCAGTGGAAGAACTCAATGGAAAAACACCTTTGGATGTGGTACCTAAACCTACTATTGACAATTTAGCTTCCAACGCCCTTTGTGGAATTGTAAAAACAGTGCCGCAAAATATGCCTCCTGGTAGTGATGTCGCCAATTTAAGTATTTTTGGCTATGACCCAACAAGGGTTTTTTCAGGTAGAGCTCCTCTGGAAGCTGCAAGTATGGGCGTAGAAATGGAGCTTGGTGATGTTGCATTTCGGTGCAATCTTGTCACATTAAGAAAAAATGGTG
This sequence comes from Deltaproteobacteria bacterium, assembly GCA_037442505.1. GTDB lineage: Bacteria > CALINM01 > CALINM01 > CALINM01 > CALINM01 > JBBIPZ01. The sequence continues at coordinate 39,151 of JBBIPZ010000009.1, forward strand.
GCAAAACAGTAATGGATGATTACAGTGCGGGACACATCACTACTGCCGAGGCTGAGCCATATATAAAACTTCTTAATGAAAAGATTGGCGAAAAGGATATTGTATTTTACAGAGGTGTTAGTTACAGGCACCTTATGTTGTGGAAAAACGGAAAATTTGATATGAAACTGACTCCACCACACGATATTCCAGATAAAGATGTATCTCAATTCATGCCGAAAGGAGACGGTGCTGATTTCATTACTCACTTGATGTTGGAATCGCAAAAAATATTTAAAGATTGTGAAATCAATAAGGCAAGGAAATCTTCAGGTAAAAGGGAAGTAAGCTCTATATGGTTATGGGGACATGGCAAAAAGCCCAGTATGCCAACCTTCATAGAAAAATTTAGCTTAAATGGTGCTGTTATATCCGCAGTTGATTTAATTTTTGGCATTGGTGCGCTGGCAGGTTTGAAAATGATAAAGGTACAAGGGGCTACGGGATATATCGATACGAACTTTGAAGGAAAGGCTAATGCTGCCATCGAGGCACTTAGAAGCAACGATATATGCTTTGTACATATTGAGGCTTGTGACGAGGCATCTCATGAAGGTAGTTTAGAGAAGAAGAAGGCAGGAATTCAGGCTATTGATAACAGATTTTTGAAAACTTTGCTAAAAGGGTTGGAACAGTATGACGAATATCGATTATTGTTTTGTATCGATCATCCTACTCCAGTCAAATTGAAAACTCACGTTTCTGATCCTGTGCCATTTTTTATTTATGACAACAAGAGAAAATACAAAGGAGTGGAGAATTTTTCCGAAAAATCATGTAAAAACGCTAACTTTTTTATAGAGGAAGGTTACAAGCTTATAAATATTTTGTTCAATGGAGATATCTAAAATGGAAAAACTTAAAATTTTTATTCTTGCTGGTGGTAAAGGAACAAGACTCTGGCCGTTAAGTAGAGAAAACTTTCCAAAACAGTTTATAAATTTTTTCGGAGATACATCTCTTTATGAGCAGACGCTTTTTAGAGCTATGAAGTTGGCAGCACCAGAAAATATATTTGTTATTTCTTCTAAAGATTACCAGGATGTTATAAAGGGATATACTGTCTCTGTCAGTGAAAAAATAGCAAAAAATTTAATAATAGAACCTGAAGGAAAAAATACCCTTCCAGCAACGTTATTGGGTTGTTTCAAACTGAAAGCAGATGATGTTTTTCTTGTAATGCCTTCTGACCATTTTATATCAGATGATGACAAGTTTATAAATGCTGTTGAGGCTGCTGTTAAACTTGCAAAAAGGGGTGGTTTCGTAACGTTTGGTATAAAACCAACTAAACCTGAGACTGGTTTTGGCTATATTGAAGTTGCTGAAAAGTCTAAGGTTTTTTTTAAAGTAAAAAATTTTGTTGAAAAACCAGATTTAGAAAGAGCTAAACAATATGTAGAAAAAGGAAACTACTACTGGAATTCAGGCATCTTCGTCTTTAACTGCAAGGGGTTTTTAACAGCTACGAAAAAATATGAACCCACGATTTATAAGCTTTTTGGTAAAGGTGAGCAACATTATCTTTCTAATTACGCAAATATTAAATCTCAATCGCTTGATTACGGTATTATGGAGAACATTGATAAAAAATCAGTTTTTATGGTACCAGCAACATTTCAGTGGAGTGATCTGGGCAGTTTTGAAGCAATATATCAGGCTGCAAAAAAAGATGCTTTGGGAACAGCCAAAATGGGGGGTGCTGATGTTGTTGCTTTAGATAGTAAAAACAACCTTGTTTACAACGATGATAAACTTCTTGTAACAATTGGAGTTGAAGATATTGTTTATATTGATACAGAGGATGCTATCTTGATTATGAAAAAAGGCATGGGAGAAAAATTGAAAGAGGTAAACAAGTTGCTTAAGGAAAAAAACAGGGCTGAAGTTAATTATAATAAAACAGGTTATCGTCCATGGGGATCTTACACTGTAATTTTGAAGGGAGATAGGTATAAAATTAAAAAGATAGTAGTTAATCCTTTAGCGGCACTGAGTCTTCAAATGCACCATCATAGAAGCGAACACTGGATTGTTATTAAAGGCACTGCAAAGGTAACAGTTGGCGACAAAACAGTTTTTGTCCACGAAAATGAAAGTATTTACATACCAAAGTCCACATTACACAGACTTGAAAATCCAGGAAAACTTGACCTTGAAATCATTGAGGTTCAGAATGGGGAATATTTAGAAGAAGACGATATTGTGCGTTTTGAGGATGCTTATGGAAGAACTAAAAATTAAGTTTGATAATAAGCATTAGTCCGAAAAGTATTGAAAAAAAAATATTAATAAAATATCATATTTCAGCTAACCTTAAACTAAAGGAGTCGAAGAATGAAAACAAAAAAAAGGTTTCTATTCACATCAGAATCCGTCACAGAGGGGCATCCAGATAAAGTTGCTGATCAGATTTCTGACGCTATACTTGATGCGATGTTGGCTCAAGACCCATCTTCACGAGTTGCCTGTGAGACGCTTGTTACAACTGGTTTAGCTTTCGTTGCAGGAGAGATAACTACCAATGCAAATGTGGCGATACCTGATTTAGTCAGGCAAACAATACGTGAGATAGGCTATACAGAGCCTGAATTAGGCTTTGATGCGGATAACTGTGCTGTTATTACTTCTATTGATAAACAATCCCCAGATATCTCTCAGGGCGTTACAGAAGGGGAGGGTTTGTATAAAGACCAGGGTGCAGGAGATCAGGGGCTAATGTTTGGATATGCCACAAACGAAACGGTTGAGTTAATGCCCATGCCCATCTATCTTGCACACAAGCTGGCTTTAAGACTGGCTGAAGTTAGAAAGAAAAAGATATTAGATTTTGTTAAGCCTGACGGTAAATCACAGGTAACTATTGAGTATGTTGATAACGTTCCAGTCAGAGTTGAGGCTGTAGTGATTTCAACCCAGCATTCCCCAAAGGTTACCTATAAGCAAATAAAAGAGGCTATTATTGAAGAGGTTATTAAAAAAGTCATACCAGAAGACATGCTTGACAAAAAAACAAAGTTCTTTGTTAACCCAACAGGCAGGTTTGTAGTTGGTGGGCCCAAGGGTGACACGGGTCTTACCGGTAGAAAAATTATAGTTGATACATATGGTGGAGTAGGTAGCCATGGTGGTGGTGCCTTTTCTGGTAAGGACCCTTCAAAAGTGGATAGAACCGCTTCCTACATGGCTCGCCATGTAGCAAAAAATATCGTTGCATCTGGTATTGCCAAAAGGTGTGAACTACAGGTTGCATATGCCATTGGTGTGGCTGAGCCTGTTTCGATCATGGTTGATACGTTTGGAACAGGTATTATACCTGATGTTGAAATCGAAAAGGTCATAAGAAATGTTTTTGACTTTAGACCAAAGGCGATGATTGAGTATCTTAACCTTAATAGACCTATCTTCAGGAAAACTGCCGCATACGGACATTTTGGCAGGAACCTACCTGAATTTACATGGGAAAAGGTTAACAAGGCAAAGGAAATTAAAAAATTAGCGGAAAAGAAAGGATAAAAAATGGCAAAAAAAACAACAAAAAACTACGATGTTAAAGATTTATCTTTTGCAGAAAAAGGCAAGTTAAGGATCGAGTGGGCTGCTCAAAGCATGTCTGTTTTAAGGCAGATTGGCGAGAGATTTAAGAAGCAAAAGCCCCTAAAAGGTGTAAAAATTTCTGCATGTCTTCACGTAACAACTGAAACTGCATATTTAATGAAGGTTTTAAAAGATGGTGGGGCAGACGTCTTTTTGTGTGCATCAAATCCACTAAGTACGCAGGATGATGTCGCAGCTTCGCTGGTTAAACATGTTGAAATTCCAGTTTTTGCAATAAAAGGTGAGGATAATAAAACTTATTATGACCATATACTCGCTGTATTGAGTAGTAAGCCTAACATTACGATGGATGATGGTGCAGACCTTGTATCTGTTTTACATAAGTCTAAAACTGAGTTGATCAAAAACGTGATTGGAGGGACTGAAGAGACGACAACGGGTGTTATACGTTTAAAGAGTATGGCAAAAAATAAGGTATTGAAATACCCAATTATTGCGGTAAATGATGCTAATACCAAACATATGTTTGACAACAGGTATGGAACAGGTCAAAGTACCATTGATGGTATAATAAGAGCAACTAATAGGCTTATGGCGGGTTCAGTATTTGTCGTATCAGGTTATGGTTGGTGTGGAAAAGGTCTTGCTATGCGTGCGCGTGGAATGGGTGCCAGAGTTATCGTTACAGAAGTTGATCCTTTAAAAGCTCTTGAAGCGGTTATGGATGGGTATGAGGTAATGCCAATGATTGAAGCTGCCAAAATAGCTGATATTTTCTGTACTGTTACTGGAAACACATCTGTATTGAGAGAAGAACATTTTAAGGTTATGAAAGACGGTGCTATCGTTTCTAATTCAGGACATTTTAATGTTGAGATAGATTTAGAAGCTCTGAAAAAACTCTCAAAGTCTGAAAGAAAAATAAGAGATTTTGTTGATGAATACCGTTTGAAAGATGGCAGAAGAATAAATGTGTTAGGAGAGGGAAGGCTTATAAATTTAGCTTCAGCAGAGGGACATCCAAGTTCTGTCATGGATATGAGTTTTGCTAATCAGGCTTTGTGTGTGGAATATATTCTGAAGAATGCAAAAAAGATGAAAAAAGATGTTTATTCTGTTCCTGTCGAGATTGATGAACTTATTGCATCTTTGAAACTTTCTTCGATGGGTATAAAGATAGATAAACTTACCGCTGAACAGAAAAAATATCTTGGAAGCTGGGAAGAAGGCACTTAAATTCTGTGTAGTTATTTTTGCACATACGATTTGTAAACATTTTAACTAAACACGATAGCTTATCGCAACTTTCGGACAAAAAGTTGCGATTTTATTTATTAATGGGAGGATTTGATGGTTAGAACACGTTTCGCACCAAGCCCAACAGGTTACTTACATATTGGTGGTGCCAGAACTGCACTTTTTAACTGGTTGTATGCTCGAAATAAAGGTGGTAAATTCATTTTGAGAATAGAAGACACGGATTTAGAACGTTCGACAGAGGCTTCTGTTAACGCCATTCTTGATGGTATGAAATGGTTAGGGCTGGATTGGGATGAGGGACCTTTCTTCCAAACACAAAGAATGCAAAGATATCAATATTTTGCTAACAAGTTGTTAGAGGAGGGAAAGGCTTACTACTGTTACTGCACACCGGAAGAACTTCATGAAAGAAGAGAAAAAGCTTTAAAGGAGGGTAAAAAACCTACTTACGATAGACGGTGTCGGAACTTAAAAGAACCAGTTGCTGGCAGAAAGCCTGTTATCAGATTTAAAGCACCGCATGATGGTGAAACTGTAGTGAAAGATATTATAAAAGGTATGGTTGTGTTTAAAAACGAAGAGTTAGATGATCTGGTTATAGTTCGTTCTGATGGTGTTCCCACATATAACTTTGCTGTTGTGATTGACGATGTGGATATGAATATCACTCATATCATTAGGGGCGATGATCACTTAAATAACACCCCAAGACAGATACAGATTTATAAAGCTTTAAATTTTGAGCTACCTGTTTTTGCACATGTTCCAATGATACTTGGCAGCGATAAAACAAGACTTTCTAAGCGGCATGGTGCTACTTCTGTTATGGCTTATAAGGAAATGGGGTATTTAAACAAGGCACTTGTTAACTATCTGGTAAGGCTCGGCTGGTCTTGTGGGGATGAAGAGATATTTAGCATAAACGAAATGATACAGAAGTTTAACATAGAGAATATCGGCAAATCAGCCGCAGTATTTAATCCAGAAAAGCTTCTCTGGTTAAATGCCCATTATATTAAACAAACTCCAACAGAAGAACTTGCAATGCTTGCAAAAGATTTTTTTGAAAAAAAGGGTTATAGCATTACGGAAAAAAGTAAGTTTGAAAGAATTGTTGAGTCACTAAAACCTCGTTGTAGAACTCTATTAGAATTTACTGAAATGGGCAGCGTATATTTTGAGAACGAATTTGATTATGATGTTGCAAGTGTAAATAAATTTTTTGCAGATAAAGATGATTCGATACTCAGTTTAATCAAAACTGCACTGGAGAATACAGCTTTGCTTGATGAAAAAAAATTTGAAGATATGGTAAAAGGTATAGCTGCACAAAAAAATGTTAAAGTAGTGACGGTAGCACAGCAGCTAAGAATTGCATTGTCTGGTAAGACTGTCAGTCCCGGACTTTTTGATATCATTGACGTAATAGGTAAAGAAAAAACCTTATACAGGTTGCAAAGGGCAATAGATTTTATAACTAAAAAAGCTTGATAAAAAAAATGTTAAAAAGTAAAATATTAAACTCTAAGTTAAATGGTGTTTTTGGAGAGGTGTCCGAGCGGCTGAAGGAGCACGATTGGAAATCGTGTGTACCCCTTAAAAGGGTACCGAGGGTTCAAATCCCTCCCTCTCCGTTAGTATTTTGGAGGCTTAAAAAAGCGGCAGCCGGGACCTGCGCAACAAATGGTTGCAAACCCCGCCAGGTCCGGAAGGAAGCAACGGTAGTGGCCCTCTTTGTGTGCCGCAGTTATCCTGGCTGTCGCTTTTTTAAGCCTTTTACAGGTCAAAATTAAATGAAGTATCAAGTTTTATCAAGAAGATACAGACCCAGGACGTTTGATGAAATCATTGGCCAGCAATCAATCGTAAAGCTACTAAAAAACTCACTTTCATCAAAAAAGATTCCGCATGCGTTTTTATTCACAGGGATAAGAGGTACAGGTAAAACTACTACTGCAAGGATACTTGCAAGGGCACTAAACTGTGAAAAAGGTATAGTAACCGATCCTTGTAACGAATGTTCCACATGTGTTCAGCTACTTGAAGGCAGAAACATGGATGTTTTTGAGATAGACGGTGCCTCTAACACTTCAGTAAATGATGTAAGAATGTTAAAAGAGAATACACGATTTTTACCATCTCAGTCACGATACAAAATTTATATTATTGACGAAGTTCACATGCTTTCTACGGAGGCTTTTAATGCGTTGTTAAAGACGTTAGAAGAACCTCCAGATTATGTAGTTTTTGTACTGGCTACGACAGAACCGCAAAAAATACCCGAAACCGTTCTTTCTCGTTGCATAAGACTTAATTTTAGAAGGGTGGAGCCAAACGAGATTGTTAATTATCTAAAAAAGGTGTTAAAAGATGAAGGCATAAGTTATGAAGAAAATGCCCTTTTTATTGTAGCCAGACGTTCCGAAGGAAGTGTTCGTGATGCGTTAAGTTTTTTAGAGTTAGTTTTAGCTTATGGCGATGGTGTCCTCAGGGAGGAAGATGTAAATAATGCCTTAGGACTTCTTTCAAGGAATAAAATTTTTGAAATGCTCAGGCTTTTTAGTATTAAAGATGCTCAAAACATTTTAAAGTTTTTAAATAATTTAAGAAACGAAGGAACAGACCTCTTTAATTTTTTGGATAATATAATTTTTTACATAAGGCATCTTGTATCGTATTCATTTGACATTCCTTTTGATGTGAGAGAGTTTTCGGTGGATGAAATTAATGAGCTTAAAGAGATTTATGAGAACCTTTCAAAAGAGGAACTTATTGTTTATTATCACGGTTTAAGGCAGATATTAGAGCAAATGCGTTTTTCTCCTTATCCTCATTACGATCTTGAAGTGGGAATAATGAAACTTATTGTTTTAAAAGATTTTCTCGAAACTTCACCAACTTTTCCATCAAAGATAGAAGGAAAACCTGTATCTGTAAACACTTCCAATACGCCTTTAACTATTCAAAAAAAACAAGTTGAACAGGAAAACATTAAAGATACCAATCCCGAGGGACCAAAAGATCTCAAAAAATTCATCGTGCATCTTAGAGTTGTAAAGCCATTTGTGGCATCTCATTTGGAGAGTGCAACATGCGTCTTTAAAGATGATGTTTTTGAGGTAAGTTATCGACAGTCACAGCTGGTTTTATATGAACATCTAATTAGCGAAGAAGAGTATAAGTCGTTACAAAATATTTTAAACAATTTTTTTGGAAGAGACATAAAGTTAAAAGTAAATTTGGTGTCTGATAAAGAAGATGATAGCACTAAAAAGTTATCTGGCAAAGAGACTGTGTTAAACAATCAAGCTATCAATCTTTTGCTTAGCGAGTTTGAAGGTTCTAAGATTGTAGCAATAAAAGAAAGAGAAACGGTAAATAACGATTTTAAAGTTAACGAAGAAATAGAAGACAATGGAGGAGATTTAGATGAGTAAAAATTTAGGCAATTTGCTAAAACAGGCACAGATGCTGCAGAACAAGATGGTTAAGTTTCAGGAAGAGCTTGATGCCAAAGAATTTGAAGGTTTTGCTGGTGGTGGCATGGTAAAAGCAGTCGTTAACGGAAAGCTTATGTTACTGTCGCTCAAAATCGAAAAAGAGGCGGTTTCACAGGAAGACACAGAAATGTTAGAGGATATGATTTTAGCTGCAATTAAATCGGCGCAGGAAAAAGCAGCAGAGACTATCAAAACAGAGATGTCAAAATTGACAGGTGGTATGGGACTAAATATACCCGGTTTATTTTAAATGCACAACCTTCCACAATCCATCTCAAACATTGTTAAAGAGTTGATGAAATTTCCAGGTATAGGCGAAAAGTCTGCACTGAGGATGGTGTTGTTTTTGTTACGTGGTGATAAAGAGATGTTTAAATCCTTGGGTGATGCTTTTTATATGGCTTACGAGAATATTAAAATTTGCAAAAGATGTTTTAATATTGCGGAAGATGAACTGTGTGAGATATGCAAAGATGTTAAACGTGATGATAGTTTGCTTTGTGTTGTTGAAGATATCGGAGACCTGATAGCTATAGAAAAGAGTGGAAATTATAAAGGACGATATCATGTTTTAGGTGGGCTGGTTTCACCGATGGAAAATAGAAAATTTGAAGATTTGACAATAAACCAGTTGAAAAATACTGTTTTATCTTGTAAAATATCTGAAATAATCCTTGCGTTAAATCCCACAGTTGAAGGTGAGGCTACAGGGCTTTACATAAAAGAATTTCTCAGGGATACAGGTGTTAAAATAACAAGGATAGCTTACGGTATTCCTATGGGTAGTGACATAGAGTATTTAGATGAATTTACTATGGCAATCGCAATGAAAGGGAGGCAAGAAATTGATTAATAATAAAGTTAGGAGGAGTAGATGCAAAATTTAGAAATCAGATGGCATGGTAGAGGTGGACAGGGTACTGTTACGGCTGCTAAGACCTTGGGGGAAGCTATGATTGAAACACCTTTATATTTTCAAGCCTTTCCTGAATATGGACCAGAAAGGATGGGCGCACCAATCAAGGCATATAATATTATCAGCGAGGAAAAAATTTATAAGCACTGTCCGGTAATCTATCCTAACGTAGTTGTTATTGTTGATTCAAGTTTAATTTATTCTGAAAGCTTTTTGGAAGGCACAGACGAAAACGCTAAGATAATTTTCAATACCGAAAAATCGCCATCACAGATAAGGCAAGAGCTTGGTATCGTTGGGAGAAGTTTATATAGTGTTGATGCTAATAACATTTCTTTAGAATGTTTAGGCAGAGTGATTCCTAATACCCCTATGCTTGGTGCTCTTTTAAAAGTGACTGGTGTATTAGAACTCGAAAAGTTTCTTGAGCGAGTAAAACACACTTTTCAACATAAAAAGTTTCCTGAGAAGGTTATATTAGGTAATATACAGTCAATAAAGAGAGCATACGAGGAGGTAAAAGGAGAATGAGTTTAAAAAGCTGGAGAGAAATAGCTCCTGGAGGCATCATTGATGCTCCTGGTAGTTCTGAAGAATATCATACAGGTACATGGAGAAGTTTTAGACCAGTCTGGAATGCTGAAAAGTGTATTCAATGTTATCGTTGTTTTAGCTTTTGCCCTGACAATTCAATAATCATCAAGGACGGTAAAGTTGCGGGAATAAACTATGAATACTGTAAGGGATGTGGAATATGTGCGCATGAGTGTCCCAAAAAGGCGAACGCTATAACTATGGAACCAGAGAGAAAGTAAGGAGGATATTGTGCAAAAGTTTGACGCATTTACAGGTAATTTGGCAACAGCAACAGCGTTGAAACAGATAAATCCAGATGTGTGTGCTGCTTATCCCATAACACCTTCTACAGAGGTTGTTATGCTTTATTCTGATTTTGTTGCTAATGGTGAAGTAGATACAGAGATGGTGACTGTAGAAAGTGAGCATTCTGCTATGAGTGCGTGTATTGGTGCCTCGCTGGCAGGAGGCAGGGTAGTAACAGCAACTTCTTCTGCTGGTTTAGCATATATGTGGGAGATGCTTTCTGTTGCTTCTGGACTCAGGGCAACCATTGTTCTTTCCTGTGTTAACAGAGCTCTATCTGCGCCTTTAAACATACATTGTGATCATTCTGATGCTATGGGGGCAAAAGATACCGGATGGGTTCAGATCTTTTCTGAAAACGCGCAGGAAGCGTATGACAACATGATTCAGGCTTTTAGGATTGCTGAACATGAAGACGTTAGATTGCCTGTCATGGTTTGTACCGATGGTTTTATCATCAGCCATTCATTTGAAAAGATGCAGTATATAGACGATGCTGAAGTAAAAGCTTTTGTTGGAGAATATAGAACAAACCGCTCACTTCTTGACTTTTCTAAGCCAGAAGCTTATGGTGCCATGGTTTTGCCAAACTACTATATGGAGTTTAAAAGACAGCAAAGAGAAGCTATGGAAAATGCTAAAAAAGTTATACTTGAAGTAGGAAAAGAGTTTGGTGAAAAGTTTGGAAGAACTTATGGCTTCTTTGAAGAATACATGCTCGAAGATGCAGAAATAGTTTTTGTAGTAATGAGTTCGGCTGCTGGAACTGTAAAGCATGTAGTTAACGAATTAAGAAAAAAAGGCAATAAAGTTGGTATTTTAAAACCTCGTGTTTTTAGACCTTTCCCTGCTGATGAAATGGCTGATGCACTGAAAAATGCAAAGGTGGTTTGTGTGCTTGATAGGGCAGAGACATTTGGTGGAGAAGGTGGACCTTTATTTATAGAAGTTAAAAGTGCATTGAAAGATATTAAAAATCAGAAGGTTGTTAACAGGATTTTTGGTTTGGGGCAGAGAGATTTTCTGCCTCAGAATGTGTTTGAGATTTATGATGAGTTAAAATCAAATGATGTTATGAGTTTTAGATATGTTAATGTTAGAGAGTAGACAAGGAGAGTAAAGATGGCTGATACATTTACGGTAAACTTTAAAGAACTGGCAAAAAGATACGAACAAGAGCCTGAAAAGCTTGCAAGAGGACATAGATTGTGTGCGGGATGTGGAGCTCCAATAGCTATTAGACATATGTTTATGGCTGCGTATCCTTATGATGTTGTTATATCCAATGCCACAGGTTGTCTGGAGGTCTCTTCTACAATTTATCCTTTTAATGCATGGCGTGTTCCATATATTCACTCTGCCTTTGAAAATGCTGCTGCTACAATCTCAGGTGTAGAGGCGATGTATAAAGCCCTAAAGAAGAAAGGCAAAATAGATAAAAATATTAAATTTATTGCGATAGGTGGGGATGGAGGCACATACGACATCGGTTTTCAGGCACTCTCAGGGGCAATGGAGAGACGTCACAACATACTTTACATCTGCTACAATAATGAAGCTTATATGAACACAGGTATCCAGAGAAGTTCTGCTACGCCTTTTGGTGCTTCCACAACAACTGCACCATCAGGAAAAAAATCTTTTGGTAAGCTGCAGCCTAAGAAAGATTTGACTGCTATCATAGCTGAACATAGACCTGCTTTTGCTGCACAGGCATCGATAAGTAATCCGAGAGACTTTATGACGAAGGTAAGAACTGCACTGGAGAAAGAGGGCCCAAGTTTTATTAATGTGCTTGCACCATGTCCAAGAGGATGGCAATATCCGTCAGAGTTATGTATAGAGATTGCTCAGCTGGCTGTAGATACCTGTGTTTGGCCACTTTATGAGGTAGATGAAGATTACCGCTGGAAGATAAATTATATACCCAAAGAAAAATTAAGTGTAAGGAGCTGGTTAGAAAAACAGGGACGTTTTAAACATCTTTTCTCCCCAAAGTATGAAGGCGTTATTGAAGAGATACAGAAATATGTTGACAGAGAATGGGATATACTGTTAAGAAAGGCAGAAGTTTTTAAATAAAACGGCTTGCATTAAATTATTTACTTTGTTATATTTGTTTTGAAATGAGGGAGTTAAATGGCGTTTCCACAGCTTGTGATGTATGAAGAAGAGGCAAGATTAATAGGCAGTTTGCTTGATAAGTTAGTTAATGAATCTAACGCAAAGGCGGTGTTTCTTGTTGATAAAGATGGACAATTAATCTCACAGGCTGGAGATACTCAAAATTTTGATAGCACTTCACTTGCTTCCCTTACTGCTGGTAATATCGCCGCTACAGGTGGACTAGCAAAGCTGATTGGAGAAAAAGAGTTTTCCATTATATTCCACGAAGGCGAAAGGGACAATATACATATTTCTATTGTTGGGCAAAGGGTTATACTTGTAGTTATATTTGACAATAGGTCGTCCTTAGGTTTAGTAAGATTAAGAGTTAGAAAGGTTTCAGAAGAACTTGCAGCTGTCTTCGAAAAACTGAGAGAAAAGGCTGATAAGCTCGAAAGATCTGGCTCGCCTTTTGCCGAAATTACAGATGAGGATATTGATAAGCTCTTTAACATATAAAACGTTCTTTCGGGAGTTGGCTAAAACAGATGTCATTTATTAATTATTCTGCACGTGAGATTAACTGTAAGATAGTTTACTATGGATGTGGGTTATGTGGTAAGACTACAAATCTACAGTTCATATATGAAAAAACAAGTACTGAGTCAAAGGGCAAGATGATATCTCTTGCTACAGAGACTGAAAGAACGTTGTTTTTTGATTTTTTGCCACTTTCGCTGGGAGAAATTAAAGGTTTTAAGACAAGATTTCATTTATACACTGTACCGGGTCAGATATTTTATGATGCTAGCAGAAAGCTTATTTTAAAAGGTGTTGATGGTATTGTGTTTGTCGGAGATTCACAGGCTGAAAGAATGGATGCCAACATAGAAAGCTTCGAAAACATGAAAGAAAACCTACAAGAACATGGCTATGATATAGATAACATTCCTTATGTAGTTCAGTATAACAAAAGAGATTTACCCTCTGCTGTTCCAGTAGAAGAGCTTAGAAAGGTGTTAAATCCTTCAAATGTCCCTGACTTCGAAGCAGTCGCCACTAAGGGGATAGGAGTTTTTGAGACACTTAAGGCTGTTATAAAGCTTGTTTTGATTGAGCTTAAAAAAGGTGCCCGCTAATCTCCAAAAAGTGAGTTTTTTTAAATATTCTCTTCTATAAAACATTGTTTTCATTCTTGACCTTGCTTTTTTCTAATGGTAATCTTAATAAAAGAAAACTTGAGGAGGTTTGTGTGAAAAAGGTCTATTTATCATTGCTATCATTTTTAATACTTACTATTATTTTTTCTTGTGCTCCTGATCCTTACAAGCAGAGTTTTGAGAGGGCTAAGTTGCTAATGGCTCAAAACAATGTACAGGATGCCTATAATATTTCAAAAGAGTTATGCAATAAGATGCCAGCGGAGAAGGAGTATTGTGACCTTTATAACGATACGCGAAAAACATTATACAATATTGAAGTTAAACAAATTGGTGCCAGAATAGCGTCTCTCAAGGCAGAAAAGCCCCTTATTCCAATACAGACGATTAGCGAATTATACAAAGATTTAAAACGTATTGAAGAATACGCTCTTAAAACTCAAGAGCTTGATAATATAAATAGACAGATAGAAAATGAAAAAATACTAACTGAAACAAAAAAAAGAGAGACATTGGAGAAAGCAAAATCACTTTTCAACAATCAGGAGTATGTTGAAGCGATAGATACCCTGAATGGTATTTTGTATCTTGATGAAGCAAATATATCGGAAGTTATAAATGACTACAAAGATAAGGCATTATCAATACTATATCCAAAGATAAACGAAAGCATTGCTAAAGACGATTGGGCAACCGCACACAGCTTGTTAAAGGTTGCAAACGATGTAAATCCTGAGTACAAAAATGTAAAAACTCTTTTAAAAGATGCTCAGGAGAGAGATAGCGGAGAATATAATTTGAAAAAAGGTGATGAGGCGAGAAAGACTAGAAAGTATGAGACCGCTCTCAATTTTTACAAAAAGGCAATTAACTATCCTGATACGAAGGATAGAGCAGAACAGCTTTATTACAATACCAAAATAGAACTTTGTGATTTTTACTTTTTGACAGCCATTGAGTTAATGGAGCAAGACCTTAACAAACAAGCGTTTGATAACTTTAAGAAGGCGTTTGATGTTATAGAAACGCTACCGTTAGAAAAGAAAAGAATAGTGAGAATTCCTAGAAAAGAGTTACAGAAGTTTTATGATACATTATATCTTAAGGCTAAAAAGGCAGAAGATGGTGATAATTTAGGCTTAGCTTATCAGTTTTATAAGTTGATTTCACTTTTAGCGCCTTCTTATCCCGACATTAAAGAAAATTTAAGAAAGACTGAAGAAAAGATAGTGAACAGGGCATTAAAAAGTATGGCTGTTATTCCCTTTAAAAGTCCAAAATCAGCACCTGAGGCTGGGAATATGTTTACATCTGCAATAATGTTGACACTTTATAATGAGTTGAAACAGGATATGAAAATAATAGAAAGAGAGTCGATGGACGTGTTGTTGAGAGAATATGAATTAACGATGGCCGGCAAGTCTGCTGATAAACCAAAAGATAGCTCTTCTTTTCAGATAAGTAGTGCAGACTATTTACTATTAGGTGATGTTCTTGACTATCGTGTTGATTCATCAGTGCAGGAAGGAAACAAAGTTGTTAGGATAAAGACGCGAGTGGAATTTATTCCCAATCCAGATTACGAAGAATGGGTTAAAAATGCAAAAAAACTGCAGGAATCAGGACAGATTATACCACCATCACCACCAAAACTGATTGAAAAACCTTTTTACGAAGATATCAAATACAAAGTAACGTTTTATAAAAAGGTAGGTATAATTAGTATTAGCTATAGAATAGTTGATTCTGCAAGAGGGAAGATTATACATACTGGCATTGCAGATATTAAAAAGGATGCAAATGATGAGTCCAGTGAAGGGGTAGAGATAGGCGATTTTAAGATTCCTTTCAAAATGGCTCAGTTGCCTACAGATACAGAATTACTAAAAAAGGCTCAAGAAGAGGCTGTAGCAAAGATCGCTGATGATGTAAAAAAGCTGTTCAAAGATCCGGAAGATAAGTATTTGAAGCAAGGAGAACAGTTAGAAAAAGATGGCAACATAAAGGAAGCGATCGAAAGATATACAGATGCGATGATTCTTTTGAGAAAGAAAAATAAAGATGTGTCTTCATTAGAACAGAAGATAAGTAAATATATTGACGCACTTTCAAACATTTAATGTTTTTTAGGAGTTGAACTGTGGGTAGAAAAGCAGTATTAGTTTTATTATTGGTATTTCTTTGTTTAATGCTTTTTTTACCACCATTTGCAACTGCATTAGATCCATTAGAAACATTAAAAAACATCAAAGATTCAGCAGTTGAGTTAGGCGAGGCTCTTCTGCTTAAGGGAAAAAAACTGCCTAAAACTATTGCTGTTTTACCTGCTACCGGAGAGGGCGAAGAGCAAGACAAAGTCGAAATCAGAACGAGTTTTTCTAATCACATTTCGTATAAAAATTACGATCAGCTAAAAATCACTGATATTGACAACAAAATACATCTTGCAAAAAAACAGTTTGGCAAAGATTGGGACAAGTTTACTCCACAGGAGTTGGGTAAGATTTTGAATGTTGACGGTCTAATTTACGTTCAAATAGTTGGTATTGAAAAGGTATATGCTGCTTTATATGGTAGTTTAACGCTAAAATTAAAGGTAAAGCTTGTAAATACAGAAAATGGCGAAGTTATATGGGAAAAAGAGGATTCTGTTACAGAAAGGTCTGGCGGTTTGCCAACGTCACCGTGGGGTGCTATATCCACAGCGGTATCTTCTGCACTTGTTTTGAGAGAAAGTGTTAAGGTAGCGCTGACTGATAAATTATGCAGGAGTCTGGCAAAAGAAATGCCAGAACCGAAAACAGCAAAAGCAAAAAGACCTCCAGCTATTTACTCTGTTTTAACAAATGCCCTTGACGGTCCTTTTAAAGCCCAAGATGAAATACTCGTATCGTTGCAGGGTGAAGAAGGACAAACGGCTTATTTTGATATAGGGGATGTTAAAAAGGCGATTCCACTAAGCGAGATAAAACCGGGCGAATATATGGGGAAGTATGTCGTAAGGGATGGAGACGCTTGGGATAATCAGACAATAACTGCTTATTTGTACAATCCCAAGGACAGGTTAGAAGCTCGATATACTGTTTCAAATACTGTAACTGTTGATACTGTTCCGCCGCTTCAAGTCTTCGATGTGAAAACTTTTATGAAGAAGGACTGTATCCATCTGACCTGGAGTACTAATCCCGATGACGATGTTAAAGATTATGTTATCGCACGTGCTACTGTTGAAAATCCGAGCTTTGTTGAAATAGGTATTGTTTCCGTGCCTGAATATATTGATAGCGACATAACCTTTGGCAAAAAATATTACTACAGGATTTTTGCACGGGATAAGGCAAAAAATTTAAGTAAATTTGTAGAAATTTCGAGTGTAGCTGTTAAAACCGGCCCCACAATTGTAAAGGGAGATATAAAAGAAAATACTACCTTTTATGCAGCTGGTAGCCCATATATCATTGAAGGAAATGTTGAAGTATTAAAAGGTTCAACTCTTATACTGGATGAAGGTGTCGTTGTAGAATTTAAAAAAAATTCAAAATTAATTGTTTCTGGACAGGTAATTGTAAAAGGGAAAAAGGACGCTATCGTAACCTTTAAAGGTGTTGATTATGATATTATTCTTAAAGACACTTCAAAAGATGCGTTTATAGCAAATTGCGCCTATTTTTTGGGTGGAAGAAGGTTTGTGATAACAAATGCATTTTCCAATTTTAGTAGCACTACCTTTGAAGATTTTAGCCTGGCGCTTGTTATAGAAAGAAACTCAGAAGTTAATATTACTGATTCTCATTTTAGAAAAAACAAAACGACGATCAAAATAACAGACAGCAAAATATCGCTTAAAAATGTAGAAATTACAACTTCTCAAAGTGCTCTCGAGATAGCTGGAAATGCTACATTAAATTCACAAGAATTAAAGCTAAAAAATAATGAAATACATTTGACTTCAGAAGCTACAGCAGAAATAAACGATTTAGAAGTTTCTGAAAGTCAGGAGATTGACGTAATAAGAAAAATAAGGGGAGACGTAGAGATAAAAAAACTAAAACCTTTTGGAAAGACGTTTAAAACGCTAAAAAAAGAGTTTATAGAAGATGTAAAAAAAGATTTATCTATTGCACTTGTTAAAGATAACCATGCAGAGGCAAGAAAAAAACTTGACCTGTTAAGAGAACTGTCGGAAAAAGATTTTTATGACTTGAGCGACATTGCAGTATATTTGTTATATAAAGATGGTGAAGAACAGTCAGCCAGAGATATACTTGCCAGAGGTTTTGTCAAAGCTGGCAAAGAGTTAGAAAAAATATTATCAAATGGTGAGAAGTCAGATATTATAGTGAAATTTACCGATGTAAAGGTTGCGTTAGGTTCATCCTTAGATGGTGTAGATAGGGCAGGTATAACAAAAGCTAAATGGAGGGCTGTAAAGAATTTTGCTGAGGAAAAGATTGAAAATTTAGATAGAGAAAGGCTTTCTGTGC
This sequence comes from Deltaproteobacteria bacterium, assembly GCA_037442505.1. GTDB lineage: Bacteria > CALINM01 > CALINM01 > CALINM01 > CALINM01 > JBBIPZ01. The sequence continues at coordinate 57,056 of JBBIPZ010000009.1, forward strand.
TCAATGATAAGATTATCCCAAAATCATCGGATTATACCATTAACGTGCTTCCCATTATCACAATGACAACAGATGTTTGTTATGATGGTTACTATATGATTTTTCTCGATGTCAGGAAGATTATGAGCGATTTAAAAGAGTTTAGATTATTAAGTGATGTGAAAATGGAAACCAGGTTTGGTATAGTTGATTGTTCAGGCATTGGGATAACGAAAGGCTTGTTACTAAGAACACTTAATAAGCTAAAATTTAGTTTTTCAGAATATGGTACTGGTAGCTGTGAGCCTTCAAATTACTATGAAAAGGCAAAAAACAGCGATACAGATGTAATTATACTGGCGAATGAATCTGCAAAAGTTAATCCAAGCCTTCTTGGAGGGAATTTAAAAAATATCAGTGCAACTATCGAAATTAAAGCATTTGACGCGTTTCTTTCCAAACCATTATTTAATCTTACCAAAGGTATAAACATTTATCACATGAATGAAGATTTAGGCAAAGAAGTTGCGTTAAAAAATGCTTATGAGGTATTAATAGAGCGTTTTGAACGTGAGCTCTTAAGTATAGAAAAGTCGTTCATTTCCGACGAAAGCAGAAAAAAGATTAAGAAGGCTTTTTATTCAGAAAAGTATCTTCCACCAATAGAAATTAAAGTAAACAAGATTGAACCAATTTTTGCGAATAACTACAAGGTTTATTCTGAAAAACCTTTTGCAGAATTAATGATTACAAACAATACAGCGAGTAACTTGGATTCGCTTAAGATTGCGATAATGATAAAAGATTATATGGATTTTCCTACAGAACAAACAATAGATCGTCTGGAAGCACTTGGAACCAAAGGTATAAAACTTACTGGTGTTTTTAATAATAAGCTGCTCGAACTAACAGAAAACACCATGCTTCAATCTGATATTTCAGTTAAATTTATAAAAGATGGTAGAGAAAAGGTTATTAATATAACACAGCCCGTTCAGGTTTATGAAAAACATGCACTTTTCTGGGACGATAGAAATAAGATAGCTATATATATAACTCCAAAAGACCCTGCTATAGTTGATTTTTCAAGGGAGATAACACGTTCGGTTAAAAATAAAGTTTTTTCAACAAATTTCAGTTTAGGAATGGGTGTTTTTGAGGCGATGCGTTCTATAGGCATTATTTATCAACAAGATCCAAATAATCCTTATCAGGTGGTTTCTGAAAAGGTTGGCACTGTTGATTATGTGCAGTATCCAAGAGAAACCTTAAAAAGAAGGGCTGGTGACTGTGATGATCTTGTAAGCCTTTTTATCTCATTGATAGAGAGTCTTGGTATAGATGCTGTTGCTATAGATTATCCTGGTCATATACTTGCAATGTTCGATTCGGGTGTTGCAAGGGAAGATATAGAAAAAGCAGGACTAAGCAGAGATATGGTAGTTATATATGAAGATAAAGTTTACATACCTGTAGAACTTACATTATTGGGAGAAAACTTTTATAATTCGTGGAAGAAAGGAGCATCTAATTACAATGAAAATTTAGGAAAAGGACTAAAATTTGTTAATATCGAGAAGGCATGGCAACAATATAAACCAGCAACACTCCCACCAGAAACTCATACTGTCGTGTTGCCAGCAAATTTTGGAAACTTTTATAAAACCGCATACGATAATGTGATTAATGAAAGAAACGAAATGGTTTTTAAAAATGTCAACGGTAATAGCATAAAACCTGAGCAGAGTTTATACATTCTAAAAACGAATAATTTAGCTGAAGATGCGATTTTGCTTGGAGAATTTCTTCTAAAAAAAGGGATTGATAATGTTGCATTTTTAAATGATCTTGGTAATATAGCATATCTGGACAAAAACTTTGAAAATGCGGCTGTATATTATAAAAAGGCTTTGGAGAAAGAACCAGAAAATCCATATATAATGAGCAACCTCTTGTACGCTTTAAAGAAAATGGGCAGAAAAAATGAAGTAAAAATTTACAAAGAAAAGTTGAAAAAATTAGCTCATTTTTTAGTGGAGGAGTAAGATGAAGCTAAAAAAACTTTTTATAACTGTTTTCATCTTATTGTTTACAACAACATTTGTCTTTTCCCAACAGTCAACTGTAATAGAAAAAGTTAAGAAAAAAATAAAAGGGATTAGAGTTACTAACAGTGTCAATAAAACCACAGCGATTGCCGGAGTTAGGGGAGCAGAAGAAAAGGAAGATGCGACGCTTTTCTGGTATGGAAAAGACTCAATTGCAAAAGAGGAACTTGATTTATTTCAATCAGGGCTTGATAAATTAGAAAAAGGTGATGCTTCATCAGCACGTTCAATATTTGAAATGTTTTTGAATAAATATCCAAAATCAGTTTTGTCACCTGATGCGTATGAAGTTATAAAAACATTAAAAAATTAGGAGGGCTTTTGTGCTTATTGTAATGCACCATAACGCATCTGAAAAAGATGTTAATTCAGTGAAAAAAATAATTGAGGGAATGGGATACAAGGCAGTTTCTATACCGGGTGCGGAAAGAACTGCTATAGGTGTTATTGGTAATAAAGGTTGGGTTGACGATGCGCCTTTTAGAGGTATAAAAGGCATTTTAGAGATAATACATGTTACAAAACCTTTTAAATTGGTCAGCAGGGATTTTCATCCGTCTGATACTGTAATAAAGTTAGGTGAAAATGTGAAGGTTGGTGGAAAATCTCCTTTTCTTGTAATTGCTGGTCCCTGTGCTATAGAGAGTGAAGAACAACTAATTAAAACTGCTGTTTTTCTAAAAAAGTTAGGTGTGAATGTGTTGAGAGGTGGTGCTTACAAACCAAGAACAAGCCCACATTCATTTCAGGGGTTGCGTGAAAAAGGACTTGAACTGATGTCAATGGTCAGGGCTAAAACAGGTATTTTAACAGTCACAGAAATAATGAATACAGAGCATCTGGAGATTGTATCAAAGAATGTAGATATCCTGCAGATTGGTGCGAGAAATATGCAGAACTTTGATCTATTGAAAGGTGTTGGAAAAACAAAGAAGCCAGTTATTCTAAAGAGAGGCCTATCTGCAACTGTAGAGGAATGGCTCGCTTCTGCAGAGTATATATTACTTGAAGGTAATCCAAACGTAATTTTATGCGAAAGAGGTATTAGAACTTTTGAGACCGCAACGAGAAACACTTCTGACCTTGCGATTATACCTTTGGTTAAGTCATTGAGCCATCTGCCAGTAATCTTTGATCCAAGTCATGCCACTGGTAAAAGGGAACTTGTTTCTCCTATGGCTCTTGCATCAATGATTGTTGGTTCAAATGGTGTTATGGTTGAGGTTCATCCAGAACCTGAATCAGCACTTTCTGATGGGCCACAATCACTGAATTTCAGAGAGTTTGAAAAGCTTTATTATAAAATTAAGACACTCTCAGAATTCTTATCAAATTCACAATAACAGTGTATCGATGAAAATGATTTTGCAGATGTGATTTTGTAGGATTATTTGGTAGCGGGGAGAGGATTTGAACCTCTGGCCTTCGGGTTATGAGCCCGACGAGCTGCCAAGCTGCTCCACCCCGCGTCTGTTACAGTTAATAATTTTAGACAATAGTTTTGGCTTTGTCAAGATATTTCTTGACATTATTTTCACTATTTCATATTATTTTATTTCTGTATGTTTGAAACACTTTCAGATAAGTTAGGAGTTGTTTTTAAAAAGCTAAGAGGGCACGGCAGGATTACCGAAAGCAATATCAATGATGCTCTGAGAGAAGTGCGTCTTGCTTTGCTTGAAGCTGACGTTCATTTTAAAGTAGTCAAAGAGTTTCTTGATAGAGTTAAAGAAAAGGCATTAGGGCAGGAAGTTCTGAACAGTGTTACCCCAGCGCAGCAGTTTATCAAGATAGTGTATGATGAGCTTGTAAAAACATTGGGGGGCGAGACTGTTGAACTTAATTTTGCCGGCAAAACGCCTATTGTTTTTATGCTTGTTGGTTTGCAGGGAACAGGTAAAACCACTCAATCAGCCAAACTTGCTTTATATCTTAGAAATAAAAAAAGAAAGCCATGTCTTGTATCGTTGGATGTTTACCGTCCTGCTGCTTATGAACAGCTAAAAAAGTTATCTTTGCAGATTGCGGTACCTTTTTACGAATATTCTCAACCTGCTAACCCTTTAGATATAGCACGTGATGCAATAATTTTTGCTGAGAAGAGTGGTTGCGATACAGTTATATTTGACACTGCTGGAAGATTACAGATTGACGAAGCCTTAATGGAAGAGCTTAAAACATTGCGTTCGCAGATTGTTATGAATGAGGTTCTTCTTGTTGTTGATGCAATGACAGGGCAGGAGGCTTTGAACGTTGCTGATCGCTTCAACAAAGATGTTGGTTTAACGGGACTTGTACTGACAAAACTTGATGGTGACGCACGTGGTGGTGCTGCTTTATCAGCAAAAACAGTTACTGGTGTTCCTATCAAATTTGCTGGAATGGGTGAAAAGTTAAATGCTTTTGAGGTTTTTCATCCTGATAGAGTTGCTTCAAGAATATTGGGAATGGGTGATGTAGTTTCTCTCGTTGAAAAGGCACAGGATGTTGTTGATAAAAAACAAGCTGAAGACTGGCAAAAAAAGATGATGAAGGGCCAGTTTTCCTTGGAGGACTTTAAAGAACAATTCAAATACATGAAAAAAATGGGATCTCTTGAAAGCATAATGGGGCTATTACCAGGAATGAATAAGTTGAAAAATGAAGTTGATTGGGATAAAATGGAAAAAGAGTTTAAAAGGATGGAAGCGATTATTAACTCAATGACATTGAAAGAAAGAAGAAATCCTGATATACTAAACGGAAGTAGAAAAAGGCGTATTGCCTTGGGAAGTGGAACTAATGTCCAGGAAGTAAATGCTTTGCTAAAAAATTACTTTCAGGCAAAAAAGATGTTTAATCAGATTAAACTTAAAGGTGCTAAGAACGTTTTACGTGGTTTAGGTGGTATTTTTAAATAATTAAGGAGGCGATTTAATGGCAGTAAAAATCAGATTGTTCAGAGCAGGCGGGAAAAAGAGTCCTTTTTACAGGATAGTTGTTGCGAACTCGGAAGCTCCGAGAGATGGTAAGTTTATCGAAATACTTGGTTATTATGACCCAGCGAAAGGGACAGAGGCAGCAAAGTTGAATGTTGAAAGTTACAAAGAATGGTTAAAAAAGGGTGCTCAACCCACGGAAATTGTTGAACAAATTGCCAAAAAACTTGACGCATATAGCAACTGAATAAAACACACATGGGAGGTAATGGAATGAAAGAGCTAATCGAGTACATTGCAAAAGCATTGGTTGACAACCCTGGAGCAGTTAAGGTTACTGAGATTCAGGGAGAAAGCACTACTGTTATCGAGCTTTCTGTTGCAAATGAGGACAGAGGAAAGGTCATTGGTAAAGACGGTAGAACAGCAAGAGCTATGAGAACAATACTATCTGCTGCTTCTGCAAAAGCAAGAAAAAGAGCAGTTCTCGAGATAGTAGAGTAAATGAAGGAAGGGGATTTAATATCCCTCGGCTTTGTTGTCTCTGTTCATGGATTAAAGGGCTTTGTTAAGCTAAAGACTTACAGCGGAAGGGCGGACAACCTTTCCGCTGGCTCTTTTTTATATATCAAAAAAAAATCAGGCGAGCTGGTTGAGCTTAAGATTAGAAAGGTTCAGAAACAGAAAAATCTTTTTCTTGTTTCTTTTGACGGAATTGATACTGTTGAGCAAGCCTTAGAATTGGAAAAATCTAAAGTTTTTAAAAAGTTTGGTGAGTTACAACCGACTGAAGAAGACGAATTCTATTTTGCAGAGCTGTTAGGATTAAAGGCTTTTTCGGTTATGGGGAAGTATCTCGGAAAGATAGAAGAGATTATCGAAACTGGTGCTAATTTTGTTATATCGGTAAAAAATGATGAAAATGAGTTGTTGTTTCCTTTTATAAAAAGTGTAGTAAAAGAAGTAAATAAGTCGGCAGGAAAAATAGTCCTGGATGTAACAGGTTACATAGATGAAGATTGACGTTATTACGATTTTTCCTGACTATTTTAAAACTCCTTTCGAACAGAGTTTAATAGCAAAGGCTATAGAAAAATCTTTGCTGAAGATTGATATATGGGATATAAGAGAATTTTCGGAAGATAAACATAAAACTGTTGACGATATCCCTTATGGTGGTGGATGTGGTATGGTAATGAAGATTCAGCCTATATACGATTGTCTGAATATGGTTGAAAAAAGAAATGGACATGGATATAAGATAGTATTAACACCAAAGGGCAGAAAATTTACACAGGAAGTTGCAAAAGAATTAAGCAAGAAAGAGCATTTGATATTTATTTGTGGTAGATACGAAGGGATAGACGAACGCATTAATAACTTTGTAGATGATGAAATTTCGATAGGAGATTATGTTTTGATGGGTGGAGAAGTAGCTGCTATCGTTATTGTCGAGGCTGTTACAAGATTGGTAGATGGTGTGGTAGGTAAAACCAGATCTGTGGAAGTTGAAACATTTTCCAATAGTTTACTTGAATATCCTCAGTATACAAGACCTTATGATTTTTTAGGTTACAAAGTGCCCGACGTGTTAATTTCTGGTGACCATAAAAAGATTGAAGAATGGAGACGTTTACAGGCAATAGAAATCACAAAAAAAAGACGTCCTGATTTATTAAAAAAAGGTGAGGCATAAAAGGATGCCTGATAACTTATATATAGCGTTGTTACATTATCCTATTTACAACAAAAATAAAGAAGTTACTGCAACTGCCTTTTTTAATTATGATTTACACGATATTTCTCGCGCTGCAAAGACTTTCGGTGTAAAAAAGTTTTTTATTGTGCAGCCTATAGAAAAACAGCTTGAATTAGGAAAGAAAATACTGTATCATTGGATAGAAGATTGGGGAAGCTGGTATAATCCGCGCAGAAAAGAGGCTTTGGTAGATGTAGTTTTGAAGAAAAACTTTGATGATGTGCTTCTGGATATAGAATCTGATTCTGGCTTAAAATCAAAGACTGTAGTAACAGACGCAAAAAAATTCAAGAATGTCATTACTTACAGCAAATTGAAAAAAGAAATAAAAAAAAGGGAAAACGCCTTTTTGATTATATTTGGAACGGGGTGGGGACTTACAGAAGACTTTATAAACAGTTGCGACTATATTTTAAAACCTATATATGGAGAAGGAAAATATAACCATTTATCGGTGAGGTCTGCGGCTGCAATAATATTAGATAGATTATGTGGAAAATAAGGAGGATACGATGAACACTTTAGAAACATTTGAAAAAAGTTTAATTGCGGGCAAACAGATGCCTGATTTAAGACCTGGATATACAGTTCGGGTTCACACTAAGGTTAAAGAAGGTGATAAAGAACGTATTCAGGTATTTGAAGGTGTTGTTATAGCCAAGAAAGAAGGTGGAATTCGTTCAACTTTTACCGTCAGGAAAGTTTCTTATGGAGTAGGGGTTGAAAAGGTTTTCCCTCTATACTCTCCAATGATAGACAAGGTGGAGGTGGTCTCAAAAGGAAAAGTTAGAAGAGCTAAACTCTATTTCCTTAGAAACTTAAGAGGCAAGGCCGCAAGAATAAAGGAATTGAGAGACAATGACTAACAGCTTAAAATGAAAAAAGAATCTTTCTGTCTTAGCAGCATTCCAAAAACGAAAGTTTGCTGTGGGATAGATGAAGTGGGAAGAGGTCCATTGGCGGGTCCTGTTGTAGCAGCGGCGGTGATTCTGCCAGTGGATTTTTTTTGTGATGAAATAAAAGATTCAAAAAAATTAAAACGAGCTCAGATCAAAAGGCTTTCTGATATTATTAAACTCAATGCCACCGCTTATGCCATAGGAGTTGTGGCTCCTGATATCATAGACAAAACAGATATTTTAAATGCAACATTCCTTGCAATGAAAATGGCTGTTGATGGACTAAGCCTTAAGCCGGATGTTATACTTATAGATGGCAACCTGCGAAATCCATATTTACTGCAGTTTGAACAGCATCCCGTTGTAGATGGAGATGCCTTTGTTCCGACAATCTCTGCCGCTTCTATCATTGCAAAAGATTACCGAGATACACTTATGGAGGAGTATGCGAAGTTTTTTCCGGAATATTTTTTCGAAAAACATAAAGGTTATGGTACAAAACTTCATATAGAAATGATTAGAAAATATGGTTTATCATCTTTGCACAGGAAAAGCTTTTGCAGAAAGTTTATAGAGACAAAACAGAGAGGCTTTTTTGAATAATAAATTTACTGGTAAAGTTGGCGAAAATTTAGCCGTTAATTATTTAAAAAAGAACGGTTACAGAATAATAGAAACAAATTTTAGTTGCAAGTTGGGTGAGATAGACATCATAGCGAAAGATGGTAAGACTTTATGTTTTGTGGAAGTTAAATTTAGGCAAAATGATTTTTATGGTTCTCCTTTAGATGCTGTTGATAAAAGAAAGGTATCAAAGATCATAAAAACAGCCCAGTATTACTGTATGATTAACGATATTAGAGATGTTCCATTACGAATTGATGTAGTTGGAGTCGTTTGCAATAAAGAAAAAACAGATATAGTTTTGATTAAAAATGCAATAATGATGTAAAATATTACATTTGTGATGAAAAATAGCATCTTTATTTATAGAAAAGGAGCGCTTGGAGATACATTATCTTTTTTACCATTCTTATTTGCATTAAGGGAAAAATATTTAAACATTACGTTTGCCGGTAACTATTTGTATCGCCAAATTTTTGAAGATATAAACTTTATAAATTTTGTAGATGCTGATAGCAGAGATGTTTTGAGATTTTTTGTCGATAATGAATACGAACCGTTGAACAGTTATGACAAAATACTGTTATTTACAACAGAAAAAGGCATAAACATTAGTTCTCCGAAAATAAAGCTATTTTCGCCGTTGCCTGCTGATAAATGGTTTTACAAACATCCTTTTGACTGCTTTGATATTGAGTTTTGTTTCAAAGAAATTTACCTTCCAATACATTATGATGAACAAATACATAGATTCACAGAGAATAAGCCTTACCTAATTTTTCATCCGGGTAGTGGTGGCAAAAAGAAGCGTTTGCCGTTAGAAGTATTTATGAAACTTGAAGAATATTTTAAAAGCAGAAACTTTGATATTTACTACCTTGTTGGAGAGTCAGAATTAGAGCTTATTAATAGTTTAAAAGGCAAAAAAATTCTTGTAAATCAATCTTTAAAAAAGGTAATATTTTTACTGTCAAGGGCTGTTTGCTATTTTGGATGTGATAATGGGGTTTCTCATTTAGCCGGTTTGCTAAATTTAGATGGAGTTGTTGTTTTTGGTCCCTCAAATCCTGATATTTATAGCCCGTGGGGACGTTTAACAGTTTTAAAATATAGAGAAGATTTAGGCGATTTAGATTTAAATCAAATCAAAAAAACGTTAGGAGATAAAATTGAGAAAAGAAGAAATTTATCTGGTGTCTGATGCAACAGGTGAAACGGCAGAAAAGATTGTTTTATCAGTGCTTGCGCAATTTAAGAAAGATTCTGTGAATATCTTAAGGTTTTCCAAGGTTACAACTCCAGAACAGATAAAAGAGATAATCAAGAAGGCTTCTCATACCGGGTCTATGGTTGTCTATACCCTTGCGCAAAAATGGATGAGGGACTTAATTTATAGAGAGACTGAAGCGAACAAAGTATTTTCTGTTGACCTTTTGGGCCCTGTCATCACAAGGTTTTCGCAATATCTTTCTATTAAGCCTTATGAAAAACCAGGTGCTCAACACACCATCGACGCAGAGTATTTTAGAAAAATTGATGCAATGGAGTTTACTGTAAAGCACGATGATGCACAAAATTTAGAAACAATATACGAGGCTGATATTGTTATTATTGGTGTTTCTCGCACGTCGAAGACCCCCCTCTCAATATATCTGTCTCACGAGGCATGGAAGGTTGCTAATGTGCCTTTTGTTCCCAGAGTTGAATATAATCTTGATTATTCTAAGCTTTCGGGTAAAATGATTGGGCTTATCATAGATCCAGTCTATCTCATTGATATCAGAAAAGAAAGGCTAAAATTTATGGGAGCAGGTCTTGAAGACACAGGTTATATTGATTTAAAGAGTGTTTACGAAGAAATCAATGCTTCGATTCATTTCTTTAAAAAGAATAAAATACCTATGGTCGATGTGACAAAAAAATCGATAGAAGAAACCTCTTCTGAAATATTAAGAACACTTAAAAAAGATAGAATAAAATTTTAACAAGGAGGCCAATTATGGGACAGGGAACAAGAAAAAAAGAGTTGAGACAACGTAGACACAGAAAAGAAAAGGCAAGAAAGCTTAGAGAAAGGCAAATGTTAGCAGAAAAGGAGATGAAAAAATAGGCATGTAAGCAAAACATGCCTATTTTTTGGTCAAAAAAGTTTTAGATTTTTTTCTTTAAAGTCCTATTTGTTCTCAAATAGTTCAGATTTTGCTGAACATATTCAATAGTTATAAGGCATAGCTGAAGATTTGATTTGCATCGTTCAACTTGGCATTTAACTTGCTTCAAAACTTTCCCATTTTATTATTGGAGGGTGAAAGTGCTTTTTAGACCTGTTAGTCAATCTTTTTATGAATTTGATGTGAGAAGAAATGAGGATAGATGCATACAGTGTCGTGTGTGTGAAAGACAATGCTCTTATCTTGTACACTCTTACGATCCTAAGGAAAACAAGATGATGGCTGACAACCCAAAATGTGTTGGTTGTCGTAGATGTGAGGCGATGTGTCCTACAGATGCATTAAAGATTACTTTGAACGAATCAACATTCAGGCCTAACTATTCTTGGACCAATTTTCACCGTATGGCTATTATCAAACAGGCGGAAACTGGTGGGATTTTACTTACCGGTATGGGGAATGATAAACCATACAAGATTTTCTGGGATCATTTGTTAATTGACGCATGCCAGGTTACCAATCCGTCTATCGACCCACTCAGAGAACCGATGGAGCTAAGGACTTATTTAGGCTCAAAGCCTGATAAGCTTGAATTTGAAAATAAAGACGGAAAGCTTTCCTTAAAAACACAGCTTACACCACAATTAAGATTAGAGTACCCTGTGATGTTTGGGGCTATGTCGTATGGTGCTATTAACCTAAATGTACATAGGGCAATGGCGATGGCGGCTAAAGAATTAGGGATTTTATATAACACAGGTGAAGGAGGTCTTCACAAAAGCCTTTATGAATATGGACCTTGGACAATAGTTCAGTGTGCTTCTGGAAGGTTTGGTGTTCATGCAGAATACTTAAATGCTGGTGCAGCAATAGAGATTAAGATCGGTCAAGGGGCAAAACCTGGCATTGGTGGGCATTTACCGGGAGAAAAGGTTACGCCTCCTATCTCTGAAACAAGAATGATCCCCGTTGGCAGTGATGCACTTTCTCCTGCGCCACACCACGATATTTATTCGATTGAAGACCTGAGGCAGTTAATCTATGCATTAAAAGAGGCTTCAGATTATAAAAAGCCCGTTAGCGTCAAGATTGCAGCAGTTCATAATTCAGCAGCGATTGCAAGTGGCATAGCGAGGGCTGGAGCTGATATAATTGTTCTTGATGGTTTTAGAGGTGGCACAGGTGCTGCACCCACGATCATCAGGGATCATGTTGGAATACCAGCCGAATTAGCGTTAGCCGCAGTTGATCAACGTTTGAGAGACGAAGGAATAAGGAATTCTGTGTCAATTGTAGTTTCAGGTGGAATCAGGGGAAGTGCTGATGTGCTAAAAGCTATTGCACTTGGGGCAGATGCGGTTTATATTGGCACAGCAACCCTGCAGGCTGTAGGTTGTACAGTTTGTCAGAGATGTTACACAGGTAAATGTCCATGGGGTATCGCTACAAATGATCCCTATCTTGCCAAACGTATAAATCCGGAGATTGCTGCTGAAAGGCTTGTAAATCTTGTTCATGGTTGGGGACACGAAATAAAGGAAATTTTAGGTGCGCTGGGAATAAACGCCATTGAATCTCTTAGAGGCAATAGGTTAAGGTTGAGAGCTGTTGGTCTCACAGAGAAGGAGATGGAAATACTTGGTGTTTTACCAGCGGGTGTATAAATTTAAAAGGAGTTGCTAAACAATGAAGAGAGTTTATCCGAGAGAAGATTTTTGTATGGGATGCAGGCTGTGTGAGGTGGCATGTGTTACCGTACATTCAGAGTCTAAGGATCCTGTAAAGGCTTATAAAAAAGAGTTCCCAAGAGAGCCTTCTCGTATCTGGCATGAAGAAGAAAAGCCCGATTGTTTTTCCTTTATGTGCAGGCATTGTGAAGAACCAGATTGTTTAGAGGCTTGCATAAGCGGTGCAATTACTAAAGACCCTGAAACTGGCATCGTTTCTATAGATGAAAATATCTGTGTAGGGTGCTGGTCCTGTATAATGGCATGTCCATATGGTGCTTTAAAAAAGAAGGTTAGAAAGGATAACAAACTTGTTTCTTCAAAATGTGATTTATGTGTGGGCAGGGGGATTAATCCTGCTTGTGTAGAGGCTTGTCCTAATAAGGCATTAGTATTTAAATAAGCGAGGAGAAGAATAGATGATTACAATCATTGGTAATTCTGTTGCGGCTATAGGTGCGATTGAGGCTATCCGTAAGGTAAATAGGGATGTTGATATTACGGTAATTTCAAAAGAGCCTTACGTAGCTTATGGCAGACCGGTTATATCTGACTTTTTGAAAGGAAAGGCAGGAATAGAAAAACTAACTTCCTACAGAAGGGCAGGATTTTACGAAAAAAACAATGTCAAACTTGTATTGAATGAAGAAATTAAAAAAGTTGATACGCAGAAAAGGTTGCTCTATGGTTCATCTGGTAGCGAGTATAGTTATGATAAGCTTTTAATTGCTACAGGTGGGGTGCCTTTTGTTCCACCAATTAAAGGTGTCGATTTGAAAAATGTTTATACTTTTACCACTCTTGACGATGCGAAAAATCTACTTGAACTCAGTAAAAATATTAAGAAGGCAGTCGTTATAGGTGGAGGTTTGATTGGCTTAAAGGCAGCGGAAGGTTTACACGCACAGGGCGTTAAGGTCTCTGTTATTGAGTTAATGGACAGGATCCTAAGTTTAGCGTTTGATAAAGTCTCTGGGAATATAGTTGAAAACCGTATGCAAGATGTTGGTATAGACATCTTTACTGAATCAAACACAGAGGAGATTTTGAATGATGGCAATGGTAATGCCTGTGGTGTCAGATTAAAAGGCGGTAGAGTTATAGAATCAGATATTGTTGTAGTTGCCATCGGCGTCGTTCCAAATGTGGCTTTCCTTAAAGATTCGGGTATAGCTATAAATAGAGGTATTCTTGTTGATGATAGAATGGAGACTAATGTCAAAGGTGTTTTTGCCGCTGGAGATGTAGCGATGGCTAAAGATTTCTTTACTGCAAATCAGAGGCTTTTGCCAATCTGGCCAGATGCTTATAAGCAGGGTAGAGTTGCGGGATACAATATGGTTGGTGTCGAGAGAGTTTACGAAGGTGGACTTTCAATGAACTCCATAGAACTTTTTGGTGTATCAACAATTTCTGCTGGCAATATCAATCCTACAGAAGAAGGATATGAAATACTCACCAAAGCTGATGAAAAAAGATGGAAATACAGGAAGATAGTACTGAAAGGAAATGTAGTTGTTGGTTTTGTTTTTGTAGGTGAAATAGACAGGGCTGGCATATATACCGGACTCATTAAAGATAAAACGGATGTCTCATCTTTTAAAGACCGACTTTTAAAGTCGGACTTTGGTTTTATAGACATTCCTTATGAAATAAGGCAGAATCATTTCTGGAAGAGGTTTCTCGATACTAAAGATGCTCCCTGTATCAACGAGGTCTGTCCAGTTTATGGTAAGGAAGAAAATTTATCAGATAGTGAGGTTGTAGATGAAGATTAGTAGATACAATGATCCTAAGGATATTTCTAACTGTGGCCTTTGTGGTTTTATAAACAAAAAGAAAAAAAGGGTGAATGGCGAAACTATTATAAAAGGTATAGCTATACAGCATGACAGAGGTAACGGCTTGGGTGGTGGTTTTGCAGCTTACGGAATCTATCCTGATTATGCCGAATTTTATGCCTTTCATATTATGTATGATAACGCAGTTTCGATTAATGAGACTGAAAGTTTCCTTAAAGACGTTGTTACTATTGAGCATATAGAAACTATCCCTACCAGAAAAACTATAAAGATTTCTTCTTCTCCGATACTAAAAAGGTACTTTGTAAAACCACTTTCCTCTGATCAGGATTTTGAGAAGTTTGGTTTGATTGATAAAAATGAAGATGACTACATTGTTAAAGTCGTTATGCATGTTAACGAGAAGATTAATGGCGCTTATATATTTTCTTCAGGTAAAAACATGGGCGCATTTAAAGGTGTTGGTTTTCCAGAAGATATTGCAGAATTTTTTAGGCTTGATGAATATTCTGGTTATATCTGGACAGCCCATAACAGATTTCCTACCAACACACCTGGCTGGTGGGGAGGAGCACATCCTTTTACCCTGTTAGATTGGTCAATTGTTCACAACGGTGAAATATCCTCTTATGGAATTAATAAAAGATACTTAGAGATGTTTGGTTACAAATGCACTCTTTTAACAGATACAGAAGTGGTGGCTTATCTGCTCGACTTACTTATAAGAAAACACGGACTAACTGAAGAACTTGCTTGTATGGCGTTAGCTTCTCCTTTTTGGAAGCACATAGAAAGAATGGATGATACCGAAAAGGCTGCTTACACCGCTTTACGTATGGTTTACGGCAGTGCATTATTAAATGGTCCGTTTGCAATACTTTTTGCCAACTCGAAAGGACTGGTTGGTTTGAATGATAGAGTTAAGTTGAGACCGCTTGTTGTGGGGGAATCTGGCGATTTTGTATATATGGGCTCAGAGGCATCGTCACTTAAGGAGATGGATAGTAGCATAAGCAATTTCTGGGCTCCTAAAGCTGGCGAGCCTGTTATAGCCCATTTTGAAAATTAAATAAAGGGGAGACGTGCATGCTTGAGATTGATACAAAAGGTGTTTATTATAGAGACTTAAATAAAACAGTGAGAGAAGCCGTTAAGGCAGGAGAAAGAGATTTCATCTTAAAAAATGTTAATGGGCAGAGATACATCTGTGATGGTATCTGCGAAGAGATTAAAATGGATATTCAGGGCATACCCGGGCAGGACTTAGGCGCGTTTATGAATGGTCCAGTCATAAGGGTGTTTGGTGATGCGCAGGATGGTGTTGCTAACACGATGAGTGGTGGCAAGATTGTAGTACATGGTTCAGCTGGTGATGTTTGTGGTTATGGCATGAGAGGTGGTAAATTATTTATAAAAGAAGATGCTGGTTATAGAATCGGTATCCATATGAAAGATTACAAAGAAAAAGTGCCTTATATAGTTGTTGGTGGCAAGGCGGGAGATTTCTTTGGAGAGTATATGGCTGGAGGAGTTTTAGTTGTACTTGGTATGTATAGCCGTAAACCCAAAAGCCCAATATGTGGTGATTTCATTGGCACAGGACTGCATGGTGGAAAAATATATATAAGAGGTGAAATTGATCCATATCTGTGTGGAAAAGAGTGTGGGATTGAGGAGATTGATGCTAAAGAAGACAGAACTTTGTATAATATCTTACAGGAATTTTGTTATGAGTTTTCTTTTAACATAGAGGAAATTATTAAGGAAAAGTTTTCTGTATTGTGGCCAAAGACAAAAAGACCTTATGGTAATCTGTATGCCTATTAAATAGGAGGTGTCAAATGAAAAAGATAGAAGCTATAATCAAGCCCTTTAAACTTGATGATGTTAAAGATGCATTAAACGAAATTGGAATAAAAGGGATTACCGTTACAGAGGTTAAAGGCTTTGGCAGGCAGAAGGGGCATACGGAGCTGTATCGTGGCGCTGAATATGTTGTTGACTTTCTACCTAAAGTTAAGTTAGAAATAATTGCAAAAGACGAATTAGTTGCCTCAATAATCGAAGTGATTGAAAAATCTGCTAAAACTGGTAAAATTGGTGATGGCAAGATATTTGTTACTAACGTTGAAGAAGTAGTGAGAATCAGGACTGGCGAACGTGGGGAAGATGCAATTTAATTATCTTTAATGAAAAGACGTTTTCGGAAATATAGGCGAAGACTTCGTAAAAAGTTATTAATACTTAGTGCAAGGCTCACAAGACTTTTCAGTAAGGCTTCAAGACCATTAGTTTCTCACGGAAATAAAACAACTTTCATCAAGAGCGGTTCTCAAGCGTTTGATACACTTTTGGGTCTAATACACAATTCAAAATATTATATTTTGCTTGAATACTACATTTTCAAAGATGATGAATACGGCAAAACTATAGCAGATGCGCTGATTGAAAAATCAAGGCAGGGTGTTAAAATTTATCTTATCTACGACTATATTGGTTGCAGAGATGTTAATAGAGATTTTTTTTCTGCGTTAGAAACAAATGGCATCAATGTTTTGCCTTTCAACCCCATAAAGTTTTTCTCAAATCCTTTAAAATGGGACAGACGTGACCATAGAAAATTGGCGATTTTTGATGGCAGTAAAGCTATCGTTAGTGGCTGGAATGTAGCTAAAGAATATTTTGTAGCCGACGAAAATGCTATGGCTGACGTTGGGCTACTTGTTGAAGGTCCTGTTGCAAAAGCATTACAGAGGTTTTTTTTGAATGTGTATGAAACTCAAACTAAAAAAAAGATCAAACTGCCAACTTCACATATACATTATGAAAAAGGTAATGACGAAGTTTGGGTATTAGAAAGTGGCCCTAATCTTAAGATTGCGCCCATTTACAATGCTTATCGTTTAGCTATTATGGCAGCAAAAAAAAGCGTCTGGTTAGCCAATGCATACTTTGTCCCGCCAGGAAGATTGAGAAAAACGCTTATTAACGCTTCCAAAAAAATGGTTGATATAAGAATACTGCTTCCAGATAAAATCGATGTTCCGTTTGTTAAGTATGCTTCGTATAATTTTTATGAGACGTTTTTAAAAGCTGGAATAAAAATATTTGAAAAGACAAAGATGATACTGCATTCAAAAATCGCTGTAATAGATGATGTCTGGATTACGATAGGTTCAACAAACCTTCATCCTCGGAGCCTAAGAAAGAATTACGAGCTAAATTTAGTCGTGATAAGTGAACGTTTAGGGCAGCAGCTAAAAACAATCTTAAAAGACGATTTCAACTACTCGAAAGAGATTGATTTAAACTCATGGCAAAATCGTCCCGTTAAGCAGAAAATTAAAGAAAAATTAGCATCGTTATTTTCCTTTTTATTATGAAAATTCTATACGAAATTTTAGACGAACTTTATAAAGAAAGAAGAATAAACTTAAAAAGTCTTGCTAAAGATGTAAAAGAGATTTCCGACCAGTATAATGGCTTAAAACCTTTGCAAAAAGAGTATATCAGGACAGAAAAGCTAAAATGGGCTTATTTGTTTTATTTCTATCCGATTAATGTGTTCAAATACCTGAATATCTTAAAAAACCACCTCCCTCAAATAG
Source organism: Deltaproteobacteria bacterium (assembly GCA_037442505.1). Classification (GTDB taxonomy): domain Bacteria; phylum CALINM01; class CALINM01; order CALINM01; family CALINM01; genus JBBIPZ01. The sequence continues at coordinate 74,651 of JBBIPZ010000009.1, forward strand.
AAAACAAAAGATGTTTTTTGGATTTTGGTGCTGGGCCTCTTACCTTTTTTACAGCGCTTGCTATACTCGACATCAAGCCAGAAAAGCTTTTTGCGATAGATATTGACCAGGAAATTATGAGATTAGGTTTGCGTGTGATAAAAAAAATTAATCCAGAGTTGGGAGAAAGGATAAAATTTAAGCAGCCTATAGAAAAAATAGATGTAATTTCATTTGGCAATGTTTTTACAGAGATGGCAGATGAAGATATAGAAAGTACGATAAAAATTTTTTTGAACGCTTATGATGGCGGTCCTGAGAATATTCTTATTTTAGAGCCGGGGACACACAAAGTGTATTACAAGCTGAGAACAATGGAAAATTTTTTAAAAGAAAACGGTTACAACAAAGTTAATAATTGTCCTGTAGATATTTGCCCAATGTCTGGTAAAGATTGGTGTCACGAAAATCTGTATTTTCCTCGCAGTATTTTAATCGAAAATATAGAAAACATCTCCGGGCTGAATAATAAGTTTGTTAATTATTGCTATCTTTTGATGTCTAAAAATATCGACAAATCGCTCGTATACCCCGAAGATACATTCAGAATGATAAGTAATCTAATTGAACACAAAGGATATTATCTCGCATACTTTTGTGAAAAAAAAGGTATTGTCAAAATTGAGCTACAAAAGAGAGATGTTACAGAAAACAACAACAAATTTACTTTACTTAATAGGGGAAGTGTAGTAAAAATAAAACATTATATTGATGTTGGCGAAAAAAAAAGATTAACAAAAGAAAGTTTTGTGGATTTAGTTTGGCAGAACTCTTTATAATTATTAAACTGGAGGTGGTGATAATGAAAAGGTTTTTTATTTGTTTTTTTATTGCGATTTTCGCAATATTTGCCAATTTAACAACACCTTTGTTGTCGTCACAAAAGGTAAATATTAACAAGGCTAATGTCGCAGAGTTAATGACCTTGCCTTATGTAGGAGAAGACACCGCCAGAAGTATCATAGAGTATCGTGAAAAACATAAAGGCTTTAAAAGTATAGAAGAATTAAAGGCGATAAAAAGTATAGGTAAGAAAAAATACGAAAACTTAAAAGGCTTGGTAACGGTAGAAGATAAAAAAACTGAATAAAATTAGTATTACGATATTGGTATGATAGATGCTTAATAATGGTAAAATGAAGTCAAAGAAGGGTTTTACACTTGTTGAATTGCTGATAGTTGTTGCGATAATCGCAATCCTTGCCGCAATCGCAATCCCGCAGTTTAATGTGTATATTACTAAAGCTAAATTGACAACTCTTAGATCTGATCTAAAACATGCATATTTGGCAGCTCAAGGTTATCTGATAGAAAGGGAGTATGCTATTGTTAGTGATGAAGGTTCACTAACCAAGCATGGCTTCAAAAGAACAGATGGCATTAATATAGTAAGTATTTCTATAGGACTACAGACAGGTAGTATAACGCTTTCACACTCTGGATTAGATACTAATATAGTTAATAGTAAAGAAGGAAAAGTTAGTCATGATGGAAAAATTACGCTTCCCTCATTTAATTAGGCATTTTTTTTGCTTTAATAAAAGAAACAGTAAAAAGGAGGTGAGAGTCATGAAAAAAGAAAAAGGTTTTACATTAGTTGAACTTTTAATCGTTGTTGCGATTATTGGTATCCTCGCAGCAATTGCTATCCCTCAGTTTAATAAGTACAAATTGAGAAGCTATGTTGCAGCTCTGAGGTCTGATCTGAAAAATGGTTTCACATCTACACAGGCTTATTTGGCAGATTATCCAAATACAACTGTAGATAGTTCGGCTAAACTGCAAAGAGGTGGCTGGAAGAAGACTACCGGAGTTAGCTTTGTTAGTGTTAACTTAACAGCCTCATCTGGTTCATTAGTTTTGAGACATCAGCAACTTGATGACAACAATACTACTTCCAGCGTTGGCACGGGGCAGGGTAAAGTTAATTACGAGGGTAATATTACGGTGCCTGCTCTAAAATAGCTTTTTATCGAGCGAGGGTGAAGTTGATAACTTCACCCTTTTTTATGAAAAAAGTCTTTACATTAATCTCAGTTACATTGTTGCTTTTTGTATCTCTTTATCCTTATGAAAGAGATGTTGTGTTGTATCAGTTGTCTATACCAAAATTTTGGTTAGATAATTCTGTAATCAATCCAGTTTTCTCCCATTTCTTTTTTTATCCTTACCTACCTTTTTTGTTTAACTATGTGGCGATGTATTTATCTATGCCATTTTTAGCTAATATTTTTCATTTTTTTTTAGCATGTTTGACAGTTTTTTTAATTTATAAATCGATTAAAGTTAAGAATGTTGCGCTTTTTATCATATTAATTTTTGTTACATTGCAGCCATTTCTCCGTTTCTCCTATGTAGCCTATTCAGACTTTTATCTGACCTTTTTTTCTTTTGGGGCTTTATTACTTGCAAAAAAATCATTTGATATAAAAGACCCTTTATCCTTTTATTTATCAGCAATTCTATGTGGAATGGGTTTAAATACAAAATATAACATGCTAGTTTTTTCATTACTTTTGTATATTTTTGTCTTCTGGCTATCATATCATTATAACAAAGGTGTAATAAAGGCATTTAAAGACTCTTTTTTGTATTTTTTTATTAGTTTTATTCTTTTTTTACCTTTTTTATTAAAAAACTATTTACTCACCGGTAGCTCTTTGTATCCCTTTCTAACTAATATTTTCCCAACAAAAAATCCCTTTGCCTTTGAAAATGTATCTCATTTTGCATTTAGAAAATATTTTTTTGCCGAAAATCTATTACAGATATCGCTCACCCCAATAATGGTGTTTTTTTATGGAGTTGAGAACAATATTCAATACTTTGATGGTGTGCTCAATCCCTTTTTTGTAATCGTTCCAATTATTGCTATTTTCGCAATGAAAGATAAAATGATTAGAGTTTTGTTTTTGTTTGGATGGCTTTATAACTATTTTGTTTTATTTTTAGAACCTGTTTCTGCAAGGTTCTTATTACCTGCTGTGCCAATTTTTGCTTATATTTCAGGTCAATATCTTTCAAGTTTGAATCTTTCAGATAAAAAGCTTCTCTTAATTTTTTTACCTTTTTTGATTTTCAATCTTTATTTTGGCGGCAAGCATATTATCGATAAAGACAAATGGCAATATCTATTTGGAAAAATTTCAAAGGACGAGTTTTTAGAAAGAAAATGTCCTGACTATAAGAGCATCAAATTTATAAATCAGAATACACCAAAGGATTCAAAGATATTTTATCTATTTTCAGGCCAAAGAACGTATTATTTAGAAAGAGATTTCATATATGATAGCTTTAATGATGGAAGACTGTTTAAAAGGCTTTTTGATGGTTCTGTGGATGAAAATATTTTTTTACAGAGATTAAAAGAACAGGGCATTACTCATCTATTTATTAGAAGAGATCTTTTTGAACAATTTTTGGCTGAAAACTTTAGTAGTGAAGAATTGATTATATTAAATAAATTTTTTAAAAATTATGCTAAATTAATATTTCAGGACGGAGTTTTTTTACTTGTGGAGCTAAGGTTTGGTAGAGTTTGATTTAAAAGATAACAAAAATTATAGATGGAATGATAAGTTTTCAATATTTATCTTTTTTGCTATTACAATTTTAGTTTATTATAAATCGCTTTCTGGAAGTTTTATTTTTGATGATCAGATTGTTGTTTTGCGAGAGCCGTTGTTAAAGAAGGAGAATTTTATAGATTTCCTGAAGTCCCTTCCTATTAAGGAAAGACCAGTAAGACTTCTAACATATTATTTTGATAAACAAATTTGGGGATTAAATCCTTTTGGTTATCGTTTTACTAACCTTATCATTCACATTGCTAATGGAATTTTTTTATACTTTTTTCTATTAAAGTTAAATTTAAGAAAAGGAGTTGCATTTTTTTCAACAGCAATATTTCTCTGGCATTTTGTAAATCCTGCAACTGTATGTTACGTTACTGGTAGAAAGGATTTGCTTGGCTTTTTCTTTTCTATTCTGGCTTTTTATTCTTTAGTAAGTTTTCGTGGACAGAAAAGGGCAGTAATATTTTTTATTATCTTTTATTTTTTAGCCTTTTTTACAAAAGAGATGTTTATCACTCTGCCGTTAATCGTTTTTACTTATCGCTACATTGTAGAAGACAAAAAAGTATCCACGAAATATATTACACTTTCAATATTAACCATAGTCATTTTGACCTGTTTTGTTATCTGGTTCAGGGACGTAAGCTTGGGGAGTTTGTATAAAAGATTTTCAATACCAGAATATTTTGCAGGCTACTTAAGACTTTTCTTTGAGCCCACTTTTTCAAAGGTAGATTACATAGGATATTTTAGTGAGCCTTATAAATTTAGCGATATAAATTGGTTAGTATTTTCTATAACTTTTTCAATTTTGTGTGGCTATTTATTTGTTGCCAATTTATTAAGAAAAAAGAATAAATATTTAGGTTTTCTTTTGTTTGCTTTTTTAATCTCTTTGTTACCAGTTTTGCAAATAATTCAGCACTCAGAGAGCTTTGCTGAACATTATTTTTATTTTCCTGCTGTTTTTTTATCGATCTTTTTCTCAAATATAATTTCCCAAGTTTTTGATAAAAAAATTGCAATTGTTATATTGATATTTGTTTTAACTCTTAGTGCCTTTCTTTGTTTTAAAAGAACATTTATATTTATGAGTGAAGAGAACTTCTGGCTTGAAGCATACAATAGAAATCCAAAAAGTTTTAGAGCAAAGCAGTATTATGGACAAAAACTATTATCAGAAAATAACCTTGATGAAGCCATTAATCTTTTTCAGTCAGGTTATCAAGAGACAAAAAAACTTTATTACAATTCTGACCTTGCTTACACTTATTATTATGATTTTCTAAATGACCTTGCACTAACTTATATTCTGAAAAACGACCTGGATAAAGCAGAAAAATATTATTTAGAAGGTCTCAAGACTATTCCAGAAAGTGATAAAAAACAACTTTTTCTTTTTAATCTATCGATTCTATATTTAAAAAAAGATAGAGCAAAAGCGAAAATTTTTATGAAGGATTTAGTTTTAAAAAATTCTCAATATATTGAAGTAGCCTATCTTTTATATGATGTTTACTGGCAGGATGGGCAGATGAAGGAGTTAGAAAGATATATTGATGAGTTGTTAGAAAAAAAACCGGATAATTATTTTGCTCTCTCGAAAAAAATCCTGATTTTGTTAAAAAAGAATGACGAAGAAAAGGCAAAAAATTTGATTGATAAGATAAAAAAGCTATCACCATCTAATTATTATGAATTAAACGACGTTGCAGAAATCGAAATATTTTTAGGTAACTACAAGAAGGCAAGAGAGTATCTGATGATGGCATTGGAAGAAAAGCCTGAATATGGCAGGACGAGGAAAAATTTGCTTAAGTTAGAGGACATAAACAAGAGAATTAATTAGATGGGGCTGTCCCCATTTTCTATGTCCCCATTTTTTTACAAAAATTTCTTTTCAAACTTGATATTTATTTGTAAAATATTAAATCTACAAAGATGCCATCGTAGCACAGTCGGCAGTGCAGCTGATTCGTAATCAGCAGGTCGGGGGTTCAAATCCCCCCGATGGCTTGTACTTAATTCTGCTTTGTGTCGCAGTATTCATCAATTATAAACGGCAGAATTATAGTGAATGTGGAGCCTACTCCGACTTCACTTTCAGCAAAAATTTCACCACCGTGTCTTTCGATGATCTCCTTAGAGATAGATAGCCCTATGCCTGTACCTTCGGTGGCAGATTTAGTTGAGAAAAAAGGCAAGAAGATCTTCGGCATATTTTCAGGTGATATCCCTGTGCCTGTATCTTCTACTTCTATTATTACTTTACTTTGGAGATTATCATTACCTTTGAGCAATTTGGTCCTTATTGATAGTTTCCCACCATAAAGCATCGCCTGCGAAGCATTCATAATAAGATTAACAAGCACCTGTTGTATCTGACCTTTATTAAAATAAAATTCTGGAATATCATCTGCTAATTCTATTACTGTATCTACCTTTTTAAAACGTGAAAGATAGTGACCTGTTAATTCTATTGTTTCTTTTATAAGATTATTAATATTGTTAAGTTCTTTTTTTGTCTGCTTGAATTTATAATAGTCTGAGAGTCTTGATATTATGCCTTCTATGCGCATTGCTTCTTTTTTGATAACTTCAAGATACTCTTTGTCTTTATTTGTAACTTGTGATAGGAGACGATTTACTAAGCCGATTATCGCTATAATCGGGTTTTTTATCTCGTGAGATAGAGCTGCTGCCATAATGCCCAATGTGAAAAGCCTCTCATTTTGTGACATGATTGCCCTTGCTTCATCAACGGCCTTGTTTTTTTCTTTAATCTCATGGACTTTCTTTGAAAGCTCTTTATACAAATCGTCAGCTTCTTTGATATAAGAAAGCAGTATCTTTTCTTTAGCGGAACTTATCGCATTCAAATGCTCAAGCTGATCTTTTAATTCTAATATCTCTTTTTTTAAGTCTGCGTCCATATTTAAAACAATTCAATAATAAATTCACAGTAACCACTACCAGTTGTCCAGCTTTTGGTCTGGGTTCCTTTTGTCTTACATTTTGCAATCTTTTCATAACCTCCTGCAATAAAGCCGCACTCCAAATCGCAAAAAAGCTCTCCCGTATATGGCAGTCCAGCGCATGTCATACATTCATAAAGATGAATCACTACTTTTTCATCTAACTTTTGATGAATTTTAGGAATGCCAATGCCAAGCCTCTCAATTAATTCAATCAAATCATTTTCTGTGCTAATATCAAAATAAGAAATTAGTGTTTTGCCCAGCCGATACAATACTGGCTTTGTGCTTTCTCCAAAAACTTCTCTCATACCTGATATGCGTAGTAGCCTGTACATTTCCAATGGTAGTATATTTTTTAAAGTTGGTCTCACAATGTAAGATAGTTCATCAAAGCTAAACTTATCTTTCATAAAATTTTGTCCTCAGTGTCAGAATATGCTAAGCAAGTGTTTTTTAGATATTCTTTTGATTTTACGATCTTTTCTTCATCGGATAATTTCTGAAACTCCTTTGAAAAATAATTGATATGTTTGCCAATCAGTATCGTGCTTGCTAACTTTAATGCGTTTTCAACTAATTCAAATAAATGAACGCAACCTTTTTTTCCAGTCAAAATTTTAGCAACTTCCTTTAAAATTCCTGGTTTTACAATAAGTCCATTGAGTTTATTAATTAAAGAGAGCGTGTCTCCACAGATTTTATAAGGAGTCTTGTGATAGCAACCTGATGCCTCGATGATTTTTTTAGATTTAAGCTCAATCCTCATTCTTACCTCAAAAATATGTGCGAAATCAGAAAGTTGAGAAAGAATAAGGATTTCCTTCCCATCATAATCGTGAACGTAAGAGTTAATCGTTCTATAAATAAACTCCATATAAATTAAATACCAGTATTGCAAACAAAAGTCAAACACAATATAGGGACAGGTCTATTATTCACACTTACAAATTTTATTCAAACAAAGGAGGTAACTCCTGGCTTTTGGTTGATTTTTCCCCTTAGTTTGAATGTTAGTTGTCGGTTTGCTAATGATGTTTGGGTGAGATACTGGTTTTTGGTGTAATTTTACTTGATTTTTGGTGTTTTCTGGCAAATATTAGTCTTAGTCTCTATAATTTTCATAAAGAGACAGGTCCATTATTCATAAAGGGACAGGTCTATTATTTACCTTTACAAATTTATTCAAACTAAGTTGGCAATTCCTGATCTTTTGGCTGTTTTTTTTCCTTAGTTAGACTACTTGTTTACGGTTTGCTAATGATGTTTGTGGTGAAATATAGTTTTTTGAGCTAATTTTACTTGATTTTTGGTGTTTTTGACAAATATTAACCTTAGCCTCTATTAA
>JBBIPZ010000010.1:0-32452 GCA_037442505.1 Deltaproteobacteria bacterium
ACCATGTGTATGTGAGTGTATCTCCGTCGGGATCCGTTGCTGTAGCAGAAAGTGTTACCGCGGTTCCAACAGTGCCCGTTGTTGGCACATTAACATTAGAGATTACTGGTGACTGATTAGGAACAGTAACGGTGTATTCAGCTGATGTTACAGTAGCTATGCCGTCAGAAACTGAAACCTTTACCTTATAACTGCCTTTCTTTGTAAATGTGTATGATTTAGTTGCACCCTTGCCTACCTCTGCATTATCAACATACCATGTATATGTGAGCCCATCTCCATCTCCATCTGCATCCGTTGCTGTAGCAGTAAAGGTTACCGGTTCTCCACCTGTAGCTGTTGAAGGAACATTAACATTTGTGATAGCTATTTGCGTATTCGTTACGGTAAAGCTCTTACTGCTTTTAGTGTTCAAAGCACCATCAGATACAACGACAGTTATTGTATATGTCTTACTTATACGCGGTGTCCACTGAATCGAAGCCGTGGCAGCTTTAGCCACTGAAGTAGATGGTGTTACCTCATCAATTAAATTTCCATCAACATAAAAGCTAAACGTTAATGGATCATTTTCTGCATCAGTAGCAGTGGCTGAGATAGTTATTGGCTGATTAATTCCGCCAGTTGCAGGCACAGTAAAGCTACTTATTACTGGTGCAGTATTAGTTTTCTTTACTGATATAGTTTTTGCACCAAGTACGGGGCTATGTTTGCCATCAGAGACAGTGAGGTTAACTGTAACATTACCCTCTGTCACAGGGGCAGTCCAGTTAAAAAATGACGATGTGCTTGAAGCAGGTGTTCCTCCACTTACCGTCCAACTGTATGTTACTGGTTTACCTTCGGGGTCGTAAGCGTAGGCAGATATAGAGTTTACGGAGCCAGGAGTGACTGTGGCAGGGATATTATAAGCTGAAATGACCGGCTCTGTATCAGGATACACAGTAATTTGTCTTCTATGAGTTACTGCAGAATTGTAAATATCATTTACCGATAATTTTATCTCATAGGTCGTTCTTGAAGATACAGAAGGAGCAGTCCATGCAGGAGCATTCGTATCGGCACCACTAAATGTACCCGACGTAGAAGTCCAGTTGTAAGTTATAGTATCACTATCAGGATCGTAAGCAGAGCCATAAAGATTGACTTTATCACCTTCTACTACATACCATGGAACATACATCCAAGAAATAACAGGTGGTCTATTACCTGTATAAACTTCAATAGTAATATTGCGCGTATCACTTGCTGAACCATCAGATACTGTTAACGTTAAATTATAGTTTCCTGCTGTGGAAGGTGCTGTCCACTTAGGACTCTGCGATGAAGTGCTGCTAAAGTTTTCAGATCCACTCCAACTATATGTTAAGGTATCGCCATCTGGATCCCATGCATAACCGTATAACTGAACAGTCTCTCCCGTTTTGATACTGTACTGATTAGCATAAGCATAGACAGACGGTTTACGGTTGTCAAATTGAGGATTTAACACAACCTGTTTGCCAGTATCATCTGTTTCTGGACTATTTACTGTTTTATTAACATTAAAATCAAAATCACTATAACCATCTGTCAAGACATAGTCTTTTCCACAAATTACAGGTATTGTGTAAATACCATCATTGTCAGTATAACCATATTTGTATCCATACCAGGTGTCTTTAACGTATGTATAAAGATATTTGTTAGGATATACTGAACCATCAACCTTCTTTGCTTTACCGGTAATGCTGCATTCAAAGGGATCTGTTATTTCTTCTAAATCAATCTGATAACAACCACTTGCAGACTTTGCTTTAAGTTTCTTGGATTTAGATATCCACTTTCCAGTAAAAGGATCAGAAAAGCTAAGTTCTATATCATAACTGGCATCAATATCAGTGGTAACACCTTCCACTTTTAATTTTCCGTTTTCATCTGTGTTTCCATAGGTAGCTCTGAAACCGGATATTTTATTGTTACCATTTTTCAAACTATTTAAAAAAAGATATAAACCTGAAAGGGCGCTTTTTTCGTTTTTCTTTACCTTCTTAAATTCTCCTTCAATACAGAAAGACTTTAACTGTCCCATAGCAACATAATCAAAATTATGATAAGATAGATCAAAACCTAAATCCTGACTTGCCTGCTTTAACTCTGCTTCAGTAAAAACGGCGTACGGTCTATCATTATTATTACACGTTCCTGAAAATAGCTGTGAATCATCAAACTGACCATAGTTTAAATTATCAAAGGCAGCACTACTATAAAGCGTAGCATTACCAATCTTGAGCCATTTACCATTCCTGTAGATATAAAAACCTACCTGTTTACCTGTCTTTGTAGCATCTTCGTCTTGATTTGCTATACTGCAATCATCAATCTGCCTTTTTACCTTGAAAGCAACAACTGCAGATTTAGTTACCAGCGATGCCTGCTTTGCTGCTGAACTTGAGGAGACAACGCATTTACCTGTAGAATCAAGTGTACCGTATTTGCCATCTTTAGTGATACAAAAACTCTTTCCCGAAGCTGTCTTTATATCGATAAAATCAAATCCGGTAGAAACCAATTTGTTACCAGAAGTATCAGAATCTGAAGGAAAAGCCTTCATATCCTCTTCGTTCGTAGGATTATAATTTTGAGCTTTAATAGTTAATGAATCTCCTATATCATCCGCCGCTGCTTTTAATAAACTTTTTGAAAGGTCCATCTGCAATTTAACCACTGAACCACTCGCCTTTGCAGCCTTGACTTCTGAATTAACAGCAAGCTTTTTGATGCCTTTGATATCTTCGACTATTGCTATGCTAAGCGTATCATCAGAACTTGCCTTGAAAGGATTGATAGCCGAAAAATTTGCAAAACTAACGACTTTTGTAAGATATGGGGCAAGTTCAGCTTTCAGATTCAGGCCCTTTAAATCTTCTGGTTTATTATATGTGTAGGTTTTCGAAAACTTAACAAGCCCGTCTTTCTCAATATTTACAACAATATAACCACCATCAGACCATAATTCCAGCTGCGTTGAAAATGTACCTAAATCTTTATCAGTAACAGTCTCATAGGTTTTATCAACTGCACCATTATGGAACGATTGTATAATGACCTTTGCGCCACCTATAGTCTGTCCATCTGTAGCAGATTTACTAACACCACTGGCTTTTCCAGTCCCTACTAAACTACTTAAGCCAACAGTTCCTATAGCCTGCCCACTAACTGTAACTGAAGATTTAGTCACACCACCTGTTGTACCTCCACCACCGCCGCCACAGGCGGAAAGGACAATTAAAATTGTAAAAGTTAAAACCAACAGTATAGCTGGCTTTTTCATATCTCGCCTCCATAAAATGTTTTTTGTATTTCAAAATAGTAAAACATAATTTTATTCTCTACCTTGAACAATACCCTTTATTTATCACCTTGTCAATAGCAGAAATCACTTTTTTATATTTTTAACAAAAAAAAACTGTAATTACAATAAGTTACAAGGTAGCATAAATGTAAGCATATCTCTTAGTAGTTGTAAGAAGATGATATAAATACTGTCCACGCTTTAATAGATGCATCTTGAATATCATCCGATCCTCTAATTATGCGTGCCTTTCCATCCCCCTGGCTATATGTTCCACCAATTGAGACAGATGTGTTTCTTGTGAAGTAACTTAAACTTAAACTTCCTCCATATACATCAATTTGTTCATTTTCGTTAATACTTTTCCCCATATCTTTTGTGTTGGCAATGTTTGTAAATGCGCCGGCCCTTAACGCATATTTTGGTGTAAAGTAGTACTCTATACCTAAAGCACCGTTTATAACATACCTTCTATCTTGAACACCTAAAACAGCGCCATTGTATTTAACAGATGTGAAGTAATTAATATCAGCAGCGATAAGAAATGCCTTGCTGGGAAAATAAGCTAAACCTAACCCTAACTGGTATGGATACTCTTTTTTTTCGTCAGATGTCAAAACAGTCCTGAGCACCGAATTGCTGTCATAAGCCTTTACTGTCTGTTGAAAAGTCGTATCTTGTGATAAAATAAAAACTTTAGATGCCGTAAAGCCAATGGAAAAATTGTCAGCCGGTGAAACCATAATTCCCAATACAGGCTTTATACCTGTTTCGCTACTCTCAAAATATTGGTTGGTTAAATTGGCAGAAATGTTGTTGGAACCATCTTTCAGAAAAACCTGTTCGTTAAATATCCATTGTGAATGCCTGAAATGTCCATAAACAGTCAAACCCAGTGATGCCTTTTTACCAAGATCAAAAGCGATAGTAGGGCCTATGTTGTAAGTGTTGTCTTCATTGTTAAAATTAATTATATACTCCGACACAGTATAACCTGTAAGTGTAGATGGAAGGTTATAAAAGGTCTGATCCTGGTCTTCCAGAGAGCTATCAGGAACAGCATAAGAAAAGCCCAACTTTACCTTTCCTAAAGGCTGAATAATACCAAAAAAGTTTGGCAACAAAGATGAAGAAGTCCTTGTCCAACCGTTGCCACCTATTACATTATCATATTTCTTTTGTAAAAAATAAAACGCATTTACACTGGCAGAAAGATTGCGCCCGGTTGAGTATGCGAGCCCCGCTGGATTATAATACATACCAGATGGGTCATCAGAAACAGCGATATAAGCTCCCCCCATGCCAGCAGCCCTATCGCCAATTAGCGTGTTGTTGTAATGATAATCGTCTGCATAACTAAAGATAGGCAACATAAAAAAACATATTAAAAAAATAAACAAGCTCCTCTTCATCATATCCTCCACATATTATTTTAATATCTTTGCAGCTACCACATTTTTGTAAAATCTTTCTTGATTTGTGACACCTTTGTCTTCAAAAATACCTTCTGTCATCATTACATTTTTGATAAAAGATAAGCGTTCTTCATAAACCGGATGTGTTTTACCTACATCAGCTTTACCTTTAATTTCAGATATTTTCTGAAGATACCTTAACAAGCTATCTCCCTTATAACCAGCCAAGGCGATTAAAATAACAGCAATTCTATCGGAATCCAACTCATCTGCCCGTTTATATCCATCTTTAAAAAGGATATCCAGAGCCTTTTCAACCGCCTGATTAAAAAAAGCCTTTGCCGGATCTCCGCCAGCACCAATAAACCTTGCAAATGCAGTAATAGGTGAATCTTCTGAAGCCTGAATATTAAACTCTTTTACAATATGCCTTTCTGTAATGTGGGCAATCTCATGAGCTAACACTGCAGCCAGTTCTGCCTCGTCTGACATCAACTGTATGGCACCTCTTGTAACGAATACATATCCACCCGGCGCAGAATAGGCATTAATCTCATTGGTATCAAGCACTGCAAATTTAAAATCAATATCAGATCTATTACAATGTAGAGCTATGGATTTGCCTACCAGATTTACATACTTATTTAAAGCTTTATTTACAAAAAGCTCAATTCTGCCTAAAATTCTGGCGGCAATTTCTCGCCCAAACTCAACCTCTTCCTGAATATCTTTAGAACTGTATGTAATTTCTTTTTCTTTTTGAGTTGACAACCTCTCACGAAAGTTTTCTGGTTGAGAGAAAACATCGTTTGTGTATATAAAAATACACAGGATAGATATAATTAGATGCAAACTTTTTTTCATAAATTGCCTTCCTTCATAAAAAATTTCAATTCATCATCCTGGACTGTGATAGACTCAACCTTTTCAAGTGCATCATAATTTACCCTTTCATTCTTGCCAAGACGAGCACGTCTTTCCTGTGCCAGTCCCCTAACACCTGCCACCGCAGTAGTATGTTGGGAAACACGACTTCTTGGATTGTCTTTTTGAACGGATGCCTTTTCATCCGAAGGCTTAACCTTATCAATAGGTGGATTTTTGCCTAAAAGAAAATTGGAGATATAACCATTCTTGCCTGCAATAATCACTTTTGCCCAGTTACCTTCTTTTGCAACAACACTTACTTTTGTTCCTTTAGTAAGTTCTACAATAACTTTAGAACCAAAGGAAGCTTCAGAATAAACCTTTGCTCTGACACTCTGGACATAAAAAGACTCTTCAGCGGCAAAGATATTTCCAGATAGGACTAACATAAACAAAATGACTAATTTAAGCCTGAGCTTAAAAAATTGTTTGAAATTATTCATATTCATATATACTCCTGAATTAATTTTTTACATCTAAGGTTAAGCAGCAACTTTGTTGTAGATGATAATAGATACCATGCAAAAAAAAGTTTTTGAGAAATGGGGCTTTATGAACCGTTTCATTTCTATAAATGATTAAATCACATAAAAAATTTTTGTCAATTATTTACATCACAAATTTCCCCAAACCTATCTTTGTCAAAGAGGGGAGGGAACTTAAAGGTTTAAATTTGCAATTGTTTCCCACTTCGACTAAAGGAGAGCTGAATTTGCAAGTTAAGACATTTTAAAAGGTCCCAACTTGTATTTTAACTGCCTTTCATTTAAAATAAAAAATGATGTGCCATCAAAAAACCGCTTTTGCTAATTTTTTGCTCTTGTTATCTTTTTTAATCTTTTTCTCTGGTTGTTATCTTGTAATTTCTCATAATGAACCAGCGCCTACAATTGTTTCTGTCCATTTGCTCCCCCCAAAAATTCAAGAAAAGCCATTAGAAAAACCATTAAATGTGGCTATGGCTATTTATCCTTTCGAGTTTGACCTTAAATTTTCTGAGAAAAAAGCGCCTGTATTCCTCGATTATTCACATTTGCCGAAAGAGTTTTTAGAAAATCTCGCTTCTACAATAGAGAGCGGCTATATCAGCACTGTTAATATACTTGATAAGCCATTACTTACTGACAAGTTAGAAAACTATTTTAAGTTTATGACAGAAAAAAAGATAGAGCTTGTTCTTTTTGGCAAAATCAAGAAATTTGAACTCTACAAAAAAAATGATGGCTGGGATTGCGCTTTAAAAGCCGAATACACACTTCTCATCCATACGGGTGAGATCTTGAAAAGTGACACGTTAAACATAACTTTAGACAAACTGGTTTTCCCCGAAAATGTAACACTTGATTATCAAATTGCTCTTGCTGCAAGCAAAGCTTTTGAAAAATTATATAACGAAATTTTAAAAAATATCGTAAATTCATCAACAAAAATTGAGAATGCACGTATTCCAAGAGAGTTGAAAGGCAAAGGAATATTTACCTTAAGAAGAGGCCAAAAAGTTCGAGGGAAAGCACGTGTGCTTGTAGATGTTAGAGTAAGAGTGCTGATTAATGATATTGAAGGAAGTATAATAGCTAATCGCAACAAATTAGAAGAGGAAGTAAAAAAATTTTTAGAAGAGGTTAAAAAAAATAATCAATATAAACTCGTTTTGACCATTAAAGATAGTAGCCAGACACTCTATCCACTTAAAGATGGCAAACTCGTTTATGACGTAAATAATGACTATTATGTTGTAAATTACATAACTACAAAAGAGTTTTATGTTTCACCGGGCAAGAGTTTAGTTGTTGCAAATGTTTTTGTACCCCAAATAACCGAAACCATCACCAAAGGAACTTACGTTGATATAAATCCAGAAAAAGGCTTAACCATGGGATTCAACCTCTTATGTGACACTAAAAATAACTATGTTGACATGGTTTTTGTGAAATAGTTATGTTAGGTGTTATTAACGTTTACAATAACAATCTGATAAGCAAAGGACTTAAACCCGGTGTCAAGCTTATCTCGATTAATGGTCACAAGATTTCAGATCAGTTTGATTTGTTTTTTTACTCAGATGATAGAAAGCTTCAGATTGAGTTTTTAAACTCAACGGGAGAAATTAAAAAGTTAAATATTACTCCAAAACAGTTAGCTAAAGTAGAATTTGAACCACTAAAACCAAAAAAATGCGGAGCGCATTGTATTTTCTGCTTTGTAGAACAGTTGCCTAAAGGATTAAGAAAATCACTGTACCACAAAGACGAAGATTATAGATTTTCATATCTTTATGGCAATTATGTAGCATTAACAAACATTACTGACTATGAACTAAAAAAAATAGTGAGATATCGACTTTCTCCGCTATATATTTCTGTCCATACTACGGATCCTGTTTTGAGAGGAAATATGCTTGGTCTAAAAAAAGCAGCGCCTATACTACCATATATTAGATTTTTAGCTAAAAATAGCATATCATTACATTGTCAGATTGTGCTGTGTCCGGGTGTTAATGATGGTAACATGTTGGAAAAAACTATTAATGATCTATCAGAATTCTATCCTAATGTGGAAAGCGTTGCAATCGTTCCCGTTGGCTTGACTGCACATAGAGAAAAATTGTATCATCTGCGTCCATTCAACGCCAAATTAGCAAAAGATTTGATAAAACAGTTAAAACCAATACAAAATAGATTTTTAAAAACATTCGGTAACCCTTTTGTCTTTTTGTCTGATGAATTTTACATTCTTTCAAAGACTAAGATTCCAGATAAGGAACATTACTTTGGTTTCCCCCAGATTGAGAACGGTGTCGGCATTACAAGGCAGGTTATTGAAGATGCAGAAAAACTGTTAAAGAAAAGGCTTCAAAAAGATATCCTATCAGGCAAAAAAATAGCATTGGTTACAGGAGTGATAGCATATAAAGTTTTGTTGCCATACGTTAATAGGCTAAAAAAACTTACAAACCTTCACATTGATTTGTATGCAGTGGAAAACAAACTTTTGGGAAAAACGGTAACTGTGACAGGGCTACTATCTGGCAAAGACATCATCCAATTTTTGCAAGATAAAAAGTTTGACATATTATTCATCCCAAATGTTATGCTTAAAGATAAAAAAGACACATTTTTGGACGATGTGACAATTTCAGATTTAAGGAGATTTTTTAATACGAAGGTTTACACTTTCAAACCATTACTTTCTGAATTCTATAAAAAAATTGTTGCTTTAGCCAAACATCATAACATTTAGTATGTTTTGATAAAACAGTGGAACTAATATGGAAAGATTAACTTTACAAGAAAAAAAAGAGCTACTTGTTATAGCAAGAAAAACATTAGAACAATATTTGACTAAAAGAGAGATTCCAACCTTCAGAATTAGTAACAACAGATTGGCGGAACTTAAATTGGGCTGTTTTGTTACATTAAAGAAGAGCAATGATTTAAGAGGCTGTATAGGTAATTTTGGCAGTAGAGACGTGTTATATAAAAATATTCAAAATATGGCTATCGCTTCAGCAACAGAAGATCCCAGATTCAAAAAGGTATCAAAAGAAGAATTAACCCAACTTGACATTGAAATTTCTGTGCTATACCCTTTGATTAAGGTTAATGACCTTTCTGAAATTTTGGTTGGCAGAGACGGATTATATATAGTTTATGGCTTCAATAGTGGGGTTTTGCTTCCTCAGGTAGCAACTGAGTATAACTGGAATAGAGATGAGTTCCTCTCTCATACCTGTATCAAGGCTGGTCTTCATCCTGATAGCTGGAAAAATTTACCGCTCGAGATATATCGTTTTGAAGCGGATGTGTTTGGAGAAAAGGATTTAGAGTGATTAGTCAAGTTTGAGCTCAATTGTAACTACTGTTCCGGTATATTTATTACTTTTTACAAAAATTTTGCCATTATGTTTTTCAATAATTTTCATCGCTACTGTTAAACCTAAACCTGTACCTTCCATTTTAGACGTAAAAAATGGATCAAAAATAAACTTAAGGTCTTCATCTTTAATACCCACTCCATTATCAATAATCTGAATTATAAACAACTTTTCACTCAGTTCAGATACAACTGTAAGCATTCCTCCATCTGGCATTGCCTCTATTGCGTTGTCGATAATATTTTGAAGTGCCTTTTCAAAATTATTTTTATCCATCGGGATGACTGTGTCAACTTCCGATAATTGTGTAGTCAGTTTTATATGTTTTTCAAATAGTATTTTTTCTACTCTACTTAAAACATTCCTGATACTATCGTTTATTGAACTTTGCTTATCACAAACAATCTCGATAGTTTTAAACTCGTAAATATCATTAATCATTTTTTCCAGTCTTCCGACCTCTTTCTCGATAGCAAGGATATACTTGTAACGCGGATCAGCTTCATCCGTCATAGAAAGCAGTTTTTTTGAAAACCCACCAATGACAACAAGTGGATTTCTGACTTCATGTGCTACACCCATCATCATTGTTGATAATGCGATAAGTTTTTCTCCTTTAATCTTTTCCTCATACTCTTTTTTTGTCTCTAAATGTGAGTTTATCCGAGCCAATAACTCTTTAAAATCAAAAGGTTTGGTAACATAATCCTCTGCTCCAAGTTCTAATCCTTTTACCTTGTCTGGCACTTCAGCTTTGGCTGTTAAAAGTATTACAGGAATTTCCTTTGTTTTATCATCTTTTCTTAAAATATCAAGAACTTCGTAGCCATCCTTCTTGGGCATCATTATATCTAACAAAATCAGTGAAGGAAAATATTTGAACGTCTGTGACAAAGCTTCATCTCCATCCTTAGCTACAATCGTGTCAAAGCCTGTAGCCTTTAGGCGTTTTTCAAGAAGGACCAGGTTGTCTTCTTCGTCATCAACTATCAATATCAAAGGTTTTTCACTCATAACTGTCTTTTCCTTTTTTAAATGAGCTAATGATATTCAGAATATCATCTTTATAAGAATTTTCATCAATAAAAAACAGTGGAGTCGATTTTAAAACCTCATTTTTGGCAATATTTTCTCTTAACATATCATCTTCTTTATAAACTTCTTTGTTAATGAGGAGCATGACTGGTTTTATCATTTTTGCCTTATCAAAAATGTTTAAACTATCAACATATTCAACAGAGAATCCCTCTTTTGTAACATAATCATAAATTGTCTGTAAAATAAACTCATTCGGCTCACAAATAAAAATTGTATCCTTTTCTACACTTTGTATTAGTCTAACTTCTTTTACATAAGGTTTAAAGTAAGCTTCAGAAGCCATAGGCATAGTGAAATAAAAAGTGGTTCCCTTGTTCATTTGACTTTCCACCCAGATAGCTCCACCATGCATCTCGACCAGCCTTTTTGTTATGCTTAAGCCTAATCCTGTGCCACCATGTTTGCGTGTGCTGCTTTCTTCAACCTGTCTAAACGCTTCAAAGATTTTATCTAAATTTTCGGCAGATATTCCAATACCCGTATCGCTTACAGAAATCGTTGCCCAACTTTGCCCGGTATCATCAGGATTAATCTTACAATCTATCACTATACTACCTTCATCTGTAAACTTTATTGCATTACTTAATAAGTTTATAAAAATCTGTTCAAGCCTTTGAAAATCGCACATCAAAAACAAAGATCTGTTGGAAGCATTATCAACAATCTTCAAATTTTTACTTCCTATCAATGGGGTTACAATGGATATCGACTGCTTTATCACCTCACTGAGTTCAACTCTTTCAATGTTTAATTGCATTCTTCCTGCCTCAATCTTCGAAAGGTCAAGTATATCATTTATTAACTGTAAAAGATGCTTCGCATTCCTCTCTATTCTCTCTAAGTCTTCTCTTTGACTTTCGCTGATATCACCTTCAACACCATCAAGTATCAATTGTGTATATCCAATAATCGAATTTAATGGCGTTCTTAGCTCATGAGACATTGTTGAAAGAAACTGGGTCTTTAATTTATCAACTTCCTTAAGATTATTATAAGCCTCTTCTAAAAGTTGAGACTTGTTTCTAAGTTCAATAGTTCTTTCTGCCACTTTATTTTCTAATTCTTTATTAAGCATACCTAATTCTGCATAAAGTTGGGCATTCTTTAAAGACAGACCTATTTGATTTGCAATGCCTTGAAAGAAATTTAAAAACTGTTCCGAAAAAAACTGTTTTGTATCATTTAGCAAAAAAATCACACCTAACGGCGATCCTGTAACAATTATAGGTGCGACAGCTAAAGATTGGATCGGCTTACCATTACCTAATGAGGATATTTTGGGGGGGAAAGGGGCATGTTCAATATCTTCAATCGCAATAATTTTTTTGCTTTCAAAAGCCTGCCAGACGTAAGTAAGTTTAGAGTTTTCAAATGCTATGCCTTTAGCTAATTCATCATCCAAACCTTTTTGCCTTCTAATTCTTAATTTACCATCCTTATCCATTATCACGATAGCACATGCTGGCATATTAAAATTCTTTTCAAGGATATTTATAGCGATATCTAAAATCTCA
The DNA here is from genome assembly GCA_037442505.1 of Deltaproteobacteria bacterium. Taxonomy (GTDB): domain Bacteria; phylum CALINM01; class CALINM01; order CALINM01; family CALINM01; genus JBBIPZ01. The sequence goes on from JBBIPZ010000010.1 coordinate 12,163, forward strand.
TTCTCATCTATAGTGCTTAACAACCTTTGTAACGAAGAATACAACAGTGACAGCTCTTTAACCCTAATGGCAAGCGTCTCTCTGCTATCTTTTAAAGATTCTGAAACATCTTTGAATATACTAAATATTTCTACAACTTTTGTACCATGAATCTTTAAAAAACTATCAAGGATATTTTTTGAGGTCGCACTACCAATATAAGCTGCCAAAGACTTTTCTATATGATTTCTAAGTAAAAAAGCCTGATGAGAGGTCAAGTTTTCTTTATTTTTTAATCCTAAATTTTCGTAAAACAGCTCTAAGGTTTTGATTGCCTTATCTCTCCCCATAAATTTTGACAGAAAATCAAGGTACTCTTGGTAGGAAGGAGGGCTTGACATATACTCTGTCACTTCTGCCAGAGATTCTTTATCCTTTTTGTCCAGGAAAACAAAGCTCTTCGCTGTTTCTTGTTCTGTTTTCGATTTAGGAAAAATAATTGAAAAAGAGACTGCACAAAAAATATTCAGGAAAAGTGACCAAAATATTGAATTACTCCAGATATCAAGAATATCAAGATAAAATAATGATTTTGGTTTTAAAAATTCAAGCCCAAACAAACCCTTTTCCACCACGCCTTGTAGAAAAGGTATGGCATCTGTTAATGATGGCATAAAAAGTGTATAAAACCAGACAAGAAAACCTACTACGATACCTGCTAAGGCACCAATTTTGTTTGTTCTTTCCCAATAAATACCAAGAAAGGTTGCAGGGGCAAGTTGTAATACAGCACAAAAAGACATAAGCCCTATATCAACAAGGATTTTTGTTTCACCAATAACTTTAAAATAAAAGTAACCTAACAGCATTATTAACAATATCGTAAGTCGCTTTAGATGTATTAGTAAAAATGAAAGGTCTAAACCCGTTTTAAGGTTGACAATAAATGGGCTAACAATATGATTTATAATCATTGTGCTTAACGCAACTGTTTCAACAATTAACATCCCTGTAGCAGCAGAAAATCCCCCAATAAAAACGATTAAACTTAATATTTCGTTGCCTCTAATTAAAGGGATTTTTAGCACGTAAATGTCTGCGTCAGCTGGAGATAACCCTAATAGCCTCCCAGCAATTGCTATAGCAGGAACAAAAAAGTTTATCAAGAAAAGATATAAAGGGAAAAGAAACATTGCCTTCTTCAGATTTTTCTCACCAGTGTTTTCTATAACCCCAATGTGAAACTGCCTTGGTAATAACATTACAGCAATTGCTGAAAGCAATATCAGATTGGCCCATTGATAATATGTTGGAGCAGGATATTCTCCAATCTTATATAATTGTTTAATCTCTTCAAAAACTGAACCCTGACGTAAAATATCATCATAACCATTGAAAATAAAATACGTAACATACACGCCAACACACAAAAATGCAAAGAGCTTTACAAGTGCCTCAAAAGCAATAGCAAGCACCATTCCTTCGTGTCTTTCCGTCACATCAAGTTTTCTTGCCCCAAAAAGTGCTCCAAAAATTGAGAGTATCACGGCTATGTAAAATGCGTAATCATGATAAAATTCCATTATCGCTGTTTTACGCGGGTGTTCTCCAAAAGAATATAATAATTCCAATGTGTTGGTAACGGCTTTTAACTGTAACGCAATGTAAGGCAGCATACCAAAGACAAGCATTATAGATATTAATGCAGCAATATTTCCGGATTTACCATAACGAGTACTAATAAAGTCAGCAATAGAAGTTGTGTTATGATTTTTAGATATATTTATGATTTTTTTGAGCGTAAAGCTATAAGTAAAAGCAGCAAATGTAGCACCTATGTATATGGGGATATACTCAAAGCCATTGTGAGAAAAAAGTCCTACACTACCATAAAATGTCCAGGCAGTACAATAAACAGCCAAAGACAATGAATAAACAATGGGATTTTTTATTAAACTTTTGCCTTTTTCTTTATATTTGTCGCCTAAATAAGCGATCAAAAAGAGAAACATAAGATACAATAACGTTAAAAATGGCAAAAAAGAAAGCAATCTCATCTTCTATCACCACCACCAAACTGAGTGAAAATAAAGATCATCAATATAGAGATTGCCCAACCCACATAGATATAAAGAAAAAACAATGGATAACCAAAAACAAAGATTGTTTTATTGAAAATTACTATGAAAGGGTAATTTAACACTATAACACCAAGTATAAAAAGAATTACCCACCATTCTTTCTCTTTAATTCTCTTCATGCCAAGTTCTCCAATTAGATTATTGCTATCCCCGCATAACCAACAACATAATCGTAGTCACCACTAACTTCTCCCGAAGTTGAGTATTTTAAAACTCTTCCACCACTTGCCCCAAGCGATTTTGCTGCATAAATGCCTGCTGCAGCAGGATACACACCACACATTGTTATATCGTATATTCTACAAACATCTAAAAGCCCCTCTGGATCTAAAGAAACAATCTTTTCAATAGCCTTTGCATCTCTTTTTTTTGCTTCATCATGTGAAATATAGTGTGACATATCAGAACTTACTACAATCAAAACTTTTTCTTTATAAGACTTGACTGCATCTGCAACTGCATTTCCAAGTTTTTCTAAATCTGTATGAGTACCGTCCATTATGCAGATAGGGACTATGTCAACATTGGGATTAAAATACTGCAAAAAAGGCAACTGAACTTCGATAGAATGTTCCCTGATGTGAGCATACATATCGTTTTCAATCTTTTCAAATCTTGATAAGATTTCCTTTGCAAGTTTATTATTAATATTTATTTTACCAAGAGGTGTCTCCCAGACCCCCACTGTCATTATTGCAAATCTTCTACCAAGTCCTGTATGATTTGGACCGAGTAATACAATCGTATCGGGGATAACAATAGAAGAATATAATAAGCCAGCAACATTGCCAGAATAAATATAGCCAGCATGAGGCGAAATAACAACCTTAGCTTCAAGTTTATCTTCTTTCTTGTGCGCAAAACTTTGTATGAGGGCTTTAAGTTTTGCAGTATTAGAAGGATAAAACTGTCCACTAACAACAGCTTCTCTGATAAACATAAAATACCCCCTCAACTTTTATAATACAATATTAGCTTATAATAACAGTTTTGCAATAACGCTTCAGGATTTAAAATAGAAAAAATGTTTTTTAAGAAAACTTGAATTGAACAGATTTTTGAATGGGCGGTGTAGGTTTCGAACCTACGACCCCCGGCTTGTAAGGCCGATGCTCTCCCGCTGAGCTAACCGCCCAATGAAAGGGAGGTTTTTCACCTCCCATCTAAGATAGTTTTAGATTATCGTTTAGGCAACTGCTTTCTTTAATGCTTTACCAGGTCTAAATTTAGGAGCTTTTGATGCTTTAATCTTAATTTCTTGACCGGTTCTGGGATTTCTACCCTTTCTGGCTGCTCTCTTAACAACTTCAAATGTGCCAAATCCAACCAAAGCTACCTTGCCACCTTTTTTTAAAGATTCTGTAACAGCACCGATAAAACCATTTAGAGCCTTTTCTGCTGCTGCCTTGGAAATTTCTGCCTTTGCTGCGATTGCGCTAACTAATTCTGCTTTAGTCATATTTTACCCTCCTTTTAGTAAAGTTAGTCTATATATATCAAGGCAGCAAAACAATGTCAACACTTTTTTTAAAAAAACTTAAATTTTTCTATGTCAAAAAGACTGTCAAAAAAACAAAAACAAGTATTTTCAATACTTTGCAGCACTATGCCAATTCTACCCCTTCTTCATAAAGAATGATTGGTGGCTCGTTATTAGTAACCGTTTCTTCGCTAATAATGCACTCTTTTATATTTTTTTGACTCGGGATTTCATACATCAAATCAAGCATAACATTTTCCATTATAGCCCTTAATCCTCTGGCGCCAGTATTTCTGTTGATTGCCTCACGTGCAATTGCCCTTAATGCCCCATCAGTAAACTTTAACTTAACACCTTCCATATCAAACAGGGCTTGGTACTGCTTAACCAAGGAATCTTTAGGTTCTGTAAGTATCTTAACCATAGCATCTTCATTTAATTCCGTAAATGTTGCTATAACCGGAATACGTCCAACAAATTCAGGAATCAAGCCAAACTTGAGCAAATCCTGTGGTTGTATTTGCTCCAGCAATCTGCCTATCGGCCTTTCCTGTTTTTTCTGTATATTTGCAGTAAAGCCCAATGATTTGGCACCCATTCTCTTTTCGATAATCCTGTCTATCCCCTCAAAAGCACCGCCACAGATGAATAGTATATCGGTAGTATCCACACGAATATATTCTTGCTGCGGATGTTTACGCCCACCTTTTGGAGGGACATTAGCTATCGTGCCCTCAAGTATCTTTAACAATGCCTGCTGCACACCTTCGCCGGAAACATCTCTCGTGATAGAAGGATTGTCTGTCTTTCTTGCTATCTTGTCGATTTCATCAATATAAACAATGCCCCTCTGTGCCCTTTGGATGTCATAATCTGCAGCCTGTAACAGATATAAGATGATATTTTCTACATCCTCACCTACATAACCGGCCTCAGTGAGCGTTGTAGCATCAGCAATAACAAAGGGAACATCAAGTATCTTTGCGAGAGTCTGTGCAACTAAAGTCTTGCCTGTACCAGTGGGTCCCACAAGAAGTATGTTGCTTTTTTTTAGCTCAACATCAAAATTTTTCCCTCTATTTTTAGCCAAAATTCTTTTGTAGTGGTTGCTTACAGCAACAGAAAGTACTTTCTTTGCCTTTTCCTGTCCTATTACGTAATCATCAAGCACTTTTTTAATATCAGCAGGCTTTGGAACCAGCAGATCATCATATTTTACCTTTTGCTTCTCTTCTTCCTCCCGCATAATATCGTTACATAGCTTAACACATTCATCACATATAAAGATGTTTGGACCAGCAATTAGCTGTTTAACTTCCGTCTGTCTTTTGCCACAAAAAGAACATCTAATATTATCTTTATTCACAATTTACCCCTTATTTATCCATCACAGAGCTTCTTTTTTCAATAACCTTATCAATAATGCCATACTCCACCGCTTCAGAGGCTGACATAAAAAAGTCTCTATCAGTATCAACTTCTATCTTTGATATTGCCTTACCTGTATGCAAAGCCAAAATTTTATTAAGATTTTCTTTAACCTTTAAAATTTCTCTGGCTCTAATAGCAATATCACTTGCCTGCCCTTCTGCACCACCCAATGGTTGATGAATCATCACCTTTGCGTTAGGCAAAGCAAACCTTTTGCCCTTAGTGCCACCTGCAAGTAAAATTGCAGCCATACTTGCCGCCTGCCCGACACAAAATGTACTTACATCTGGCTTTATATACTGCATTGTATCGTAAATCGCCAGCCCAGAAGTAACATAACCACCTGGCGAGTTAATGTATAGGAAAACATCCCTATCAGGATCTTCAGATTCAAGGAATAATAGCTGAGCGATAATACTGTTAGCTACCTCATCATTAATCGCCGTTCCAAGCATTATTATACGATCTTTCAAAAGCCTTGAATATATATCGTAAGAACGTTCTCCCCTACCCGTCTGCTCAACCACAAAAGGTATGTAGTAACTCACTATTTTACTCCTCCACAACACTATTTTGGGAAAGTATAAAATCAAACACTTTCTTATTAAGCAAATCCAGATGAAAGCTTTCTCTCAATTTATGATTATTAAGGTATTTTACCTTTTCCATATCAGGAAAGCCCTGTAACAACTCCGTGAGTTTTTCTTCGACTTCTTCTTCAGTTACATCAATATTTTCAGCTTCTCTAATAGCCCGTATCAGATATTGTTGTTTTAAACTATTTTCAGCCTCTGGAATATATTTTTCTACAACAACATTCCAATCAAAATTTAACTGTTCAGGGGCTAAACCATACCTCTTATAAGCATTATAAAGGTCTTCCGCCATTTTGATAGCTAAATTGTTTACCAGGGATGCAGGAACTTCAAAAGGATTTTCCTTGGCAAGAATATTAAACACCTCTGTCTTGAAATCTTTTTCTACATCTTTAGTTTTTCTGGAATTAATCTTTTCTTTAATGCTATTGGTCAATTCTTCGAATGTTTTAAATCCTTCTTTTTCTGCAAGCTCTTCATTTGAGGGATAAGCGGGCTTTTTAATTCCTTTCACCTCAAGTGAGACAAAACCCTCTTTAGAAGCTAAATTTTTATCCTGCAAATCTTCTGGGTATTTTATAACCACTTCTTTTTTTTCACCAACTTTGGAACCAATCAAGGCAGCTTTAATGTCTGAAAAGGTCTCGCCCTTTGACAGGTCTATAGTTTCGTGAAAGTTCGCACCTTTCTCTTCACCATTTACAGAAAATCTATTTATATACACGTCCACTACATCTTTATCTTCGCATACAGCATCTTCACCTTTATTAACATACTCAACATATTTATTTATCAGTATTTTAACTTCTGCATCTACATCCTCGTTCGTAACACTAACCTTCTTTTTATAAAAAGTTAAGCCTTTATAGTTTTTTAATTCCACCCTGGGATGGAGCTCAAGCATAACATCAAATAAAAAACCGTCTTCGCTGAATTTCTGGTCTTTAAGTAGCGGCGTCGTAGCAAGATCAAAATTATTTTCTTCTACAATGCTTTTTAAACTTTCTTTAATAACTTTATCGGCGTACCTCTCCATTGCTTCTGGCATGTAAAGCTTCTCAACCATAGAAAAAGGTGCTTTACCTTTCCTGAAACCTTTAATTTGCGCCACTTTGGCAATCTTCTGCAGTTCGGCTTTTAAACCATTTTCAACATCATCTTTGGGAAAAGTAACCGTAACATTTTTAGTTACACTGTTAACATCCTGAATATCTACCTTCATCATATCTCCTTAAATTTGATAATAATGCGAGAGAGGGGAGTTGAACCCCTACGGTTGCCCACTGGATCCTAAGTCCAGCGCGTCTGCCAGTTCCGCCACTCTCGCTTAAGGTATAATATTATACGAAATTACAAAGATTTTGGTCAAGTATTCAAAATTTTTGGTCCCAGATAGTTAAAGACACATTTATCATTAAATTATACTTTTGAAAAAGCTATCTTGCTCTTGAGCTCATATGAAAGCCCCTCTGGTCGTAACGTATTAATTTATAACAAAATTAAAAACCTTTTCCAATGATTTTCAAGCCCATAGAACACTAAAATTGTTAATTGTTAATTCAAACGCCCTCTGGTATTATATTATCAATAAAAAATTTTTGAGGCTTTATGAAATTCGATGAAGAGTTTTTTAATTTAGGATATATCGACAGATTGGCATATAAAGATACGTTTATTCATAACTTAGACCCACGAGTTAAAGTTTTTGTAACTATTATTTACATCATCACTGTTGTATCGTTTTCAAAATACGAAGTTACAATGCTTTTGCCTTTTTTTATTTTTCCGGCAGTCTTTTTAACCATTGGTGATGTGCCTTTTTCATTTGTATTAAAAAGGTTGCTGATTGTATTCCCGTTTGCTTTTTTTGTTGGCATTTTTAACCCCATCTTTGAAAGGACAACTGCCTTTTATATCTTCGGTTTCCCAATATCTTATGGTCTGATATCCTTCATTTCGATAATATTAAGATTTTTGCTCACCATCAGCATTTTAATTATTCTTATTGCAACCACATCTTTTTCAGGTGTCTGTTACGCCCTAAAAAAATTTAGAGTCCCGGAGCTTTTTATCAATCAACTGCTTTTTTTATACAGATACATTTTTGTACTTGTAGAGGAAGCAATGAGGATGGTGCGGGCCAAGGAATTACGTAGCTTTAACAAAAGGGGGACTGAGATTAAACATTTTGCAAGCCTTATAGGAACACTGTTAATAAAAACTATCGAAAGGGCCGAGAGAGTCTATCATGCAATGTTATCAAGAGGATTTAAGGGTAACATGGCGTACAGCAGAGGCAATAACAAACCTGGCATCAAGGACACGCTTTTTACTATAATTTCTATAGTCACAATTTATTTTTTTAGATTTCACAACGTTTCAAAGTTGTTAGAAAATTTAATCAAAGGAATAATTAAATTATGAGTCATCATATTGTACAGTTTGAAAATGTTTCATATCAATACCCTGATGGGACAAAAGCTATAAAAAACATCTCTTTTTTAATTGCACACGGAGAATCAGTAGGAATTGTTGGGGCTAATGGTTCTGGTAAAACAACCTTATTAATGCATTTAAATGGCTACATCTTGCCTACTGAAGGCACTATCAATATTGGTGACATTTTACTAAATAAAAAAACACGTCAGGAAATAAGAAAGAAGGTAGGACTTGTCTTCCAGAACCCAGATGACCAACTCTTTATGCCAACTGTTTATGAAGATGTTGCTTTTGGACCTATAAATCTTGGAATGGACGAAAAAACAGTAAAAGAAAAAGTTAGGCAGGCTTTATCATTAGTCAACTGTTACGAGCTAAAAGATAAACCTCCTCATCATTTATCAGGTGGGCAAAAACGTTCTGTTGCAATAGCAACTGTTATATCTATGGATCCGGATATACTCGCAATGGACGAGCCATCATCAAATCTGGACCCAAAATCACGCAGGTACTTAATTAATCTACTTAAGAACTTTAAACATACAAAAATTATAGCTTCTCACGATTTAGATTTAATTCTCGATGTCTGTAATAGATGTATTGTTTTAAAAGACGGGACTATAGTTGCCGATGGAGACACAAAAACAATCTTAAGCGACAAAATGCTGCTTGAGTCAAATAATTTAGAGTTACCATTAAGCATGCAAAGGTAAGTTAACAGCTACTTTACCAACTACCTCCTCCGCCACCACCTCCACCGCCACCCGAGAATCCCCCGCCAGAAGAGAATCCACTTCCACCACTACCAGCTGAGGCTGGTTGAGAAGTAAAAGCTGTATTCATATCAGAAATACTTGAATTGATTGATTTTACAAAAGCTACTGTGGAAAATGTGTCGTAGTAATAACCCTTATACCAACCAGGTGGTTGTGATAATAAACCATCAAACTTTTTTGCCCATTCATCTGCAACTCCAAGGGCTATTGCATAAGGAAGTGTTTTGTCAAAATAGTTAGGATCTTCTTTTAGCAGCATATTAAGTCTTACCTTCTCCACCCTTTTTACAAAATCTTTAAAACCTTCCAGTATCTTATAAATTTGCAGCCCTCGTGAGGTTTTTTTAGGCATTATTCTTGAAAAAAAGAAAATGATAGCTGAGCTCAATAGCAAAGACAAAAATAAGTCCAGCCTTTTAAACATAGCGCCTGAAACAAAACTGATAAAAACGAAAAGAATTGACAACCCACCAAAAAGTTTTGAATAGGTACGTGATGACGTATAAATTTGCAACTCGTCAATCTCTTGTTCTAAGTAAGACCTTGCAATATTAATAGTCTCGTAAAACTGATTCTTCAAAGTACTAATCCTGCAACTATTAGTTAGGGGCGGAAAAAGACCGGTAAAAATAACTTTTTCATAGGATTTTGCATTTTCGGGGAGATCTTTTAGTTTCGTTAGAACATAATCAACCTTTTTGAAAATTAATACCAATGGATCTTCTACCTGCTCAATTTCGATATAACCATTTGCTGCCCAGTAAAATATAAGTGAGATTAAGTCTCTATTGTCAGCAATATCATCAATAACTACACCAGCTTCGGCAGGGTTTATTTCAGATGGAGGCTTATAATAAACCATCTTTACATAACTATCATCCCGCCCCCACAACCACCACATTGTAAAAAAGACTATAAAAACTAAAACTGGAATTAAAAAAACTCCATTATTGATTAAAAATAGCCTCACATTTAAAAAAAAGTCGCCCTCTGTCAGATAATTTTCAGGTAGTTTAACGCCGACAGTCACCCCTTCTCGTGGCGACAAAGCACTGTTCGATTTTACAATGAGGGTTTGTCCATCAAAGGTGTAATCAACATCTGTTTCAGTGGAACCATAACGTCCAGTGTAAATAAAAAAATCATCTACAGTAGTCTCTAACTGAGTAGGGAAAAAAACATACGCTTCAAATTTTTCAATGGGGACATCCCATTCGTTACCAATTATATTCCAGTAAAATTCTGAATGGTTCTGAAAGAAATTTATTCCCCCATAAACTTTATAGTAGATGCTGTATCTTTTATCACCTGACACATATTTTTTAGCATCACCTATACGTATTACCAGATACTTACCTTCCTTATACACTTTAAACATTTCATCTGGAACGTTTATGTCAAAAATGTGATACCGAAAATCTTTACTTAGGGAGAATGGTCTTTTTGCAACATCTTCACCAGACACCTTCTGGTATATATATGGTATTTTTCTAAATATGCCATGTCTTGGTTCAGTGAAATTGACGTTAATTTCCTCTTTAACTTCAATAACTGAATTCTTCTTTATTGTCACGTCAACATTATAACTTTTTATTGTAAAGAATTCTGCAAAGGCGTTTGTTGCAGCTAAAATGAAAAAAGACACGCTGATAAGCCTAATCAAATTAAGCATACAAAAACTTTTATTTTGCACGATTAATAATTAGCATAAAATTAAATAAAAATCAAAAAAAGAACGCCTTATAGACATCCCTGTTTTTTTTAGCAATTTATAACCTAATAATTTTGCTTTGTTATACTTTCTAATCTTGCTTTGTATTCATCATTCCATGGTGCATGGAGTATAGCCTTTTTCAAAAATACAACTGCATTGTTGTAGTTTCCTTGCATCATGTATATATCCGCTAATGCGTTGTATGCAAGGTCATAAAAAGTATTAATTTTAATCAGACGAAAAAAGGTATCTTCAGCCTCTCTTAACATATTTAAATGTTTGTATGTTTCCCCTAAATAATATAAGGCATCGAAAAAACTTGGATTGTCTGAAATAACAAGCGTAAAGTACTGCTTCGCATCTTCGTAACGACCTAAATCAAAATATACCCTACCCAGACCATACAATGCACCATTATGTTTTGGTTGTATTTCTAATGTTTTTTTAAAGGCATCTTCGGCACCTTTATAGTCTTTTGCAAGAGCAAGACTTATTCCTAAATTATTGTAAGCAAAAGCACTCTTAGGTGCATCTTCAACCATTTTTCTGGCAAAAGCAGGATAATTTTTCCATATCCAGTTTCTTTGCATAGTATATACCGAAATAAAGAGTATTAAAATGGTATAAAATGCCTTACCAAAAAAATTTAGTTTAAACTCTTTGTCAAAAAATAGATTTTTTGTTAACAAAACAAAAATAACAATCATCGCTAAGGATGGTAAAAAACTATACCTATCGGCAATTGGGGAGGGACGTATTATTGCAAATAAATTTGATGCTGGCAAAAGTATAACACAAAACCAGATAACGAAAAATTTTACCTGATTTTTTTTATCAATAAAAGTGATTGCTGTTAATATAGCAACAATTAATATAAACGTTAAAAATGTCAAAAGGCTAATGCTTTTTAAAGGCGTTACATCATAAAAAACTTTTAGCTCAATCGGGAGGAAAGTAATTTTTATATGGTGAATGAATGCCACTATAGCTGTGAATAAACGTTCTTTAAATGCATCATTAAAACCAAAAAAAACAGGTAAAAATAATCTTCTTAACACAAAGTAAATCATCAACACTAAAACAAAAGGCACGATATCTTTGGCTAAATCTTGAATATCTTTTTTTAAAAATAACCGTTCATAAAAGATGATGATAAGCGGAAACAGCACAGCATTTTCCTTTGACAGGAGTGCCAAAAAAAACAATATTACGGCAAAGCATCTTTTTAGAATTGTAAAACGCCAATCAGAAAAATATACCAAAAAGGATGAAAGCATAAAAAAAGCTGACAAAAGCTCGTTTCTTGCGCTAATGTTTGCAACTACTTCACAGTGTGCAGGATGGGCGGCAAAAATTAATGTTGATAAAAACGCAATCTTTTCCGGAATTTCGCATTTTTTCAGCACAAAGAAAGCAAGTACTGCAACTAAAGAATTAAGTAAAACATTTGTAAAATGATAGCCATAAGGATTTTGTTTACCCCATAAAATAGTATCTAAAGCAAGTGAGTATGTAAAAACAGGCCTAAAATATACAGGCATGTTGGGATTCAGGTTTTCTTTAAATAGTCTAAAAAAAGTGAACTTTATATTATCAAGAAGTGGATTGTAAACAATCTGCTGCAGATCATCCCATGCAAAATCCATCAAAGCTGTGTTTATAAACACAACGAGTGAAAAAAGAAAAATAAAAATTATTAAGTATGACGAGTTCTTACCTCTCATCTTTTCTTTTGCCTTTCAGTATTTTCAGTAATATTTTATAATAAAACTGGTGATTTAAAAATGAGATATATTGCTTTTGCAGTATTTTTTATATTAATTGGTTGCTCATCAGCTGTCAAGCTCAATCAAAGCTCGGCTACTGGTATTAAAGGAACAGTTGTTAATGAGTTAAAACAACCAGTAGGAGACGTCTTTGTTTATTTGTATCACTCCATTTCCTCAAAACTGATCGGTCCTGCTGATTTTATGGAAAAAACATCGGATAATGGAACTTTCTTTTTTGATGTGCCCGAGGGAAATTATTATGTTGTTGCAAGAAAAAGAAGTCACGGTGGAGATGCTGGGCCTCTCAAGCAAGGCGATAGAGCAGCTATCTACCAAAAAAATCCTGTGAAGGTTCTTCCTAATAAAACTTCTGAGATTGAAATAGTTCTGCCTGAAAGAAAAACATTTTACTTTAAAAGAACCCCTTTTGGAAACACATCTTTAACCGTAAGAGTTACACCAGATACCGATAAAAATTTAAAACTCCTTATTTACCGTGGCGAATCGTTAAAAAGGGCTCCAGATTATATTGTTGATTTTGAAAAAAATAAGGTCTTAATTTCTCTTGACGACAATGAAAAATATGTTCTGGTAGTTCGCGAAGAGCTAAGAGAAAAGGTTTCTGCAGATGAGATTTATATTGAATACGGTCCTTTTAGTCCTTCTAAAATAAATGGCGAAATAGTGATTGAGTTACAAAAATGATAGTAATTAAATCTACTCAAAACGAAAAAATAAAAGAAATAAAAAGGTTAAAATCTTCAAAAAAACTCTACTGGTGGGAAGGCACAAAATTTTTTAAAGAAATTTTAGATTTAAAAGTTAAAGTTAGCTTTTTGGTATATTCTGAGAGTTTTTTTGCACTCAACAGTAAAGAAATTGCTAAGGTTGATGTAGAAAACAGCTTGATGCTGTCTGATAGAGTTTTTCAATCACTTTCTTCGACTGTTACTCCACAGGGTATAGGCGGACTAAACCAAATACAATCAGGAAATTTTGATGCACTTGTTAGTCTCAATAGACCATGTTTTTATCTTGCCGGAGTACAGGACCCCGGCAACGTTGGCACCATCGTAAGAATTGCAGATGCATTTAATTTTAGCGGGATTATTTATGAAACCCGCGGGGCGTCACCCTATTCTGAAAAGGCAGTAAGAAGTAGTGCTGGTGCTATACTCAGGGTTAACTGCATTATTGGTGACGTTTCGACATTACACAGATTACAAAGCTCTGGTTTTCACACATTCTTCTTAACACCTCATAAAAAACATGCAAAGGATATAGAAACGGTTGAAAAAAATAAATTTCTTAAGGCTGTTTTTGTGTTAGGACAAGAAGGCAGTGGAATAGATTTTGAAGTTTCAGGTTCAGAAAGATTATTTTTGTCAATGCCGGGAAATGCAGAATCGCTCAACGTAGCTGTAACCGCAGGGATTATTGGCTACCTTTGCCGTTAGGAGGTATTTTGAAAAAAGGCGTCATTATTTTTTCTGTCATTTTATTAATCTTCGCTTTTTTATTTACAGCTTTGTTTTATGATCAGGTACTAATTTCTATTTTGACAAAACTTGTAAAATGTGACCCACTTAAAAAAGCAGATTTAATTGTAGCGTTAGGTGGAGAAAATTTTAGAAAAACGGAAGCAACTGCACTTTTTCGAAAAGGATATGCAAAAAAAATTCTTTTTACTGGTTTTGAGATAGAGAAAGATGATTATAAACGTTATGGCTTAAAAGACGGCGAGTTTATCTATCCCGTTAAGTATGTTTTTAATACGTATGAAGAGGCGATGTTTGTAAAAGAAGTCGTTAATAAATATAGTTTTAAATCGGTTATTATTGTCACTGCATTTTATCATTCTCGCAGAACTTCTTATATTTTCAAAAAACTTTTAGAAAAAGACGGCGTTGAAGTAATAGTTGTACCCGTTTTTTATAAAAATTTCAATACTGAAGAGTGGTGGAAAAATAGATATCTGATTAAGGTTGTTATTACCGAATGGCTGGGATTACTTTACTATAATTTGGAATACTAAAAGCATCGAAGGGGTTATAGATATGCAAAACAAAGTTTTTTTTATTGGTGCAGGACCTGGAGCTTATGACTACTTAACTCTACGCGGTAAAAACTATTTGAAAGACTGCAAGCTCGTTTTTGCTCCGAATATTTATAGAAAGACTTTTTCCAGACTTTTAAAAGGAAAAAAGGTATTAGAACCCTTTGATTACTTCTTTAAAGAAATAGTTGAGATTATTGACGAACAGCTAAAAAAAAGTTCAGTTGCATTTCTGCTGCCGGGTGATGAAACAGTCTTTTCTCCATTTCAACCATTGATAGATTATTATGGTAAAACTGCAGAAGTCGTAGCTGGTGTAGGTGCTGTTAACGGAGCAGCAGCATTGCTAAAGAAAACGCTTGACCTTCCTAATGTAGCTAATACTATCGTTTTGACAAGCAGCAGGTCTCTAAAATCAACATTTGAGGAGCATGACTTTTTAAGTTTTGCAAGAAAAGATGTTACGCTTGTGTTATATATGAATCACATCCCTCTTGAGATTCTGACAAAAAAGTTGATTCCTGTTATGGGTGATAACTGTCCTATCGCAATAATTTACAAAGTATCACTTCCTGAAGAGGAGTTGGTTATAGGGACATTGAAAAATATAATCAAGAAGGTTAAAAAAGATTATTTTGATAGCAAGAAAGAACCTTCAATGGCATTGGTTATTATAGGCCATGTTTTGAATAAGATCGCCACAAAAAAATCATGGGATTACAGAAAAAGACATTTATGGGACAAGAGAAAAAAATAAGAATTTTATCTCCTATTGACAGAGTTATAGAAACTGAATTTTTAATAGAAGCCGGTGTGACCGAGCTTTATGCGGGTATGTTTCCTGATTTGTTTTCGAAGTATTCTTACTTTCTCTCACCAAACCAACGAACATTTCAGGAAGCACAGATGAACGAAAAAGAGTTTTCTAAAGTTAATGAAATATGCAAAAAACACAATATTCCGTTGTATCTTACGATAAACAATTTATATTTTACCAAAGAGCAACTTCCTCTTATTTTAAAAATGGCAAAAGAAGCTGAAGCAATGGGTGTCAAGGGTTTTATAATGGGCAGTCTACCTTTGATATTGAATGTGTTAGATGCCGGTATCAAGGTACCAATTCACCTTAGCACAATGGCTGTTGCATTAAATCATTTATCTGTTTCGTTTTTTGCTAATTTTGGAATAAAAAGATTCACCTTACCACGCTCTTTACTATTGAGAGAGATTAAACAAATAACGTCTTATAACGTTCGATGTTTATATGACACATTCATTATCGTCGGGAAATGTCCTAATGTAGAAGGATTTTGTAGTTTTTTACATACTAATACAAAAAAAATATGGCCATGCGAGCAGTTTTATGAAATTAAAGTTGATGTCATAGATGACAAAGATTCAGTTGATAAATATATTAATGTTCAAAAAGGTTGGCAAGGCTTTCCAAGGAGTCATGGCTGTGGCATTTGCGCCATACCTGATTTGCTTGATTCTGGCATTACCGGATTAAAAATCGTAGGAAGGGGCAGTCCTCTTTCATTTAAAGTTAATAACGTTAAAACAGTTCTTGAAGCATTAAACATTCACAAAAACTACGAAGATAGGAAATCAGCTATTAGGGAGTTAAAACGTCTATATCAGACAAGGTTTGGGCATGAATGTTCGCCTTATGCGTGTTATTATCCAGAGATTGGCTTTTAATACTATTTGAGATAACGTTCAACGTTATTTAAATAGCGTCCCTTAGGATATTTTTCCTTATATTCCTTAAATCTATTAATAGCCTGTTCATTAAAACCTAATTCATAAAGCAACAAACCCGCCTGATAAAGTGATATTTCAGCCTGTGGCAGGGTTGGATACTCTTCGATGTTTAATAGATGCTCTGCGAGTGCATCTTCGTAAGCCTCTAAAAATATCGAAAAGATATTTCCTCTCTGTAATCTTGCATCTGCACGAAGTTCCGGAGAACGACTAATATCTAAAGCAATTTGTAAGACGTGTAGGGCTTCATCATACTCTTTTTTATCAACAAGATACCTGCTAAAATTAACATTCCAACGTGCAATAATCTCAGAAAACGCTTCTGCCTTTTTGAAATCTTCGGGAGGAGTATCACCTGTAAGAATGGATAATAGTCTCTCTGCCTCTTCCAAAGGTGTATTTGGCTCAACCTTTTGTGGAACGATAGGTTTATTTCCCTTTGTTGTTTCGGTCATCTCATCTTTTGAAAGAAGTTCTTTACCTTCCTTCGTACCTTTTACCTCAACAACACCCTCTTTTCCAAAGAAAATATTTGCATTATTTTCATTAAACAATGTAAACTCAGTGCCTCGAACACCTGCAACTGCAGTGTTTGTTTTAAATGTAACTTCTCTATCTTTGACCTTTTTAACGTTAGCCTTAAGTTTTCCTTTATCTAACTGAATTAGCAATCTGTTTTTATCTTTGTAGATAGTTATCTGTGTTTTGTTGCCTAAATTAATTTTTGATTTGTCACTTAGCTCGAGGGCTACCCAGCCATTTTCACCTGTTTTTATTGTATCCTTTTCAAACAGTTCTAACCCCGCTTTAGCAGGAACAGAAGGCTTACTGTAAGGCATAACTTCAACATCGCCAAAATATCTGATTATTTTTGCATCATAAGCGGAAGAAATCGTTGTTAAGTAACAGAAAAAAGCTGTAAATAAAAAAACGAAACGCATATAAAAATTAAATCACATTAGATAATTATGTCAATAAAAATATGCGGAGGTTTTTTGCCTCCGCTTTTATTAATTACTTTAGCGCATCGTAAACTTTGCCAACAATATCTTTAGAAGGTTTCAGTGTCTTGTCCCCATCTTTCCATCTTGCCGGGCATGCTTCATCGGGATGAGTTGATAAATAAACATTAGCTTTTACTTTTCTAAGTAGCTCATCGGCATTTCTTCCAACATTATAAAAGTTAATCTCTGACGCAACAAGCTTTCCATCTGGATTAATTAAGAAAGTTCCTCTCAAAGATAAACCGGTATTCTCGTCATAAACACCAAACATCCTGGAAACTCTGCCATTGGGGTCAGCTCCCATAAGGTACTTCACACCTTTTAGCAAGAGTTCTTCCCTGTGCCATGCTAAGTGAACAAACTTAGTATCAGTGCTAACGGAAATAACCTGACATCCTAACTCTCTGAGCTGGGGCTCAACCTTTGCAAGATCGTCAAGCTCTGTTGGACATACAAAGGTAAAATCAGCAGGGTAAAAGAATAATACCAACCATTGCCTCTTTGCCTTAATATCTTCTAAGCTTATTTTAGTAAAGTCCTGACGTTCAGCATCATAAGCCTCTAACTCAAAGTTGGGTACTGTTTGCCCTATCGAAATACAAGCTTGAGTAATACCACACATAAATACCTCCGCTTATTTGTTATTTGCCCAGAGGCTATGTAAGTTACAATACTCTCTAACCTTCACAACATCTTCTTTTACTTCAAAAGTAGCCTCAGGGGCATCATTGGGTTTTAAAAACTTTCTATAGGCTCCTTTCTCAGTTATAACCTGAATCCATTCAATATAATGTTTTTCTTCCATTGGATGTGGAATAGAGCCTACCTTTACTATCACTGTATCACCATTTTTCTCAACTACTGGAACATGTTTTTCTTTAGATGCATCAGTTGTGTTTTCTGTAGCAAGTTTCATTGGTTGCCCGCAACATACAAGCGTGCCAGCGCCTACATGTAACACCTCAACAATATTACCACAAATCTCACATTTGTAAATTTGCAATTTTTCTGTCATAAAATTCCTCCTTTATTCAATTTTTATAAAACTACTTTTAGCAGCATTACATATTGGACATTTATCGGGCGCATCATTCTCAAAAGTGTTTCCGCAAATCGGGCATACATAATACGTAACAGTTTCTTTTTTCTCTATATTTTCAAGTGCTTTTTTAAATAAGCCAGCATGCACCTTTTCTACCTCATTAGCATAATTAAAGCTGCGTAATGCCCCATTGTTACCTTCCGCTTTGGCTTCCTCAATCATTTTGGGATACATACTTTGAAACTCGAAAGTTTCACCATTAATTGCTTCTATTAAATTTTCTTTCGTTGATTTAATGCCTTTAAGCTCTTTTAGATGATTGTGCGCATGAATAGTTTCAGCCTCAGCTGCAGCTTTAAAAAGAGCTGCTATAGCCTTATAGCCTTCTTCCTCTGCCTTTTTTGCAAATGCTAAATACTTTCTGTTTGCCTGTGATTCCCCTGCAAATGCTTCTTTAAGATTCTTTTCTGTGTTGCTCATAAACACCTCCTGCTATATTTTTTGATATTTTGATATAATTTAAGATAAATTAAATCTTTTTTCAAGCTTTATTTTTAAGTTCTTCAACTTCCTTTCCAAGTTTAGCGATTCTTTCTTCCAAATTTGATATATGAAGATAATCTTTTAGTTTATCAAGAAATTTTTCTTCCACACCTTTACCCGTAGAAACAAACTTTTCTTTAAGCTCAGCTATCAATTTTTCTCATTCTTGTGCTGTCAATTCTCCATCTTTAACTAACTGCGAAATAATCGCTTTTGTCTTCTCCTCCGATAACGCAAAAACTCCCATCCCTGCATAAAGCACTTTCTTGATGATGTCAATCATCTTTTCTCCCTCCAATGTTTTTTCTTTAGTATAATTTAAACATATTTTCTTATTTTGTCAAAAAATGAGACCTTCAAAAAAGGTCTCTTACTCCGGACACATCTTTAACCCCATTGTGGTAATTTATTGATTTATAGAACGCTTTAAAATCATTTCTAGTGATTTGCCTTAACAAGTTTTTGCAAAGGTATTTAATTGTTATTGTCTGTGATGGGAGAAAGCGGTTAGAAGACAGAGTACATTATCTTACTTTTCAGGATAAACAAGCTTTACGTAATGACAGTAGTCACATTTTTTTACATCTTTCTCTTTTGCGTGACATTCACCTGTAAAGCAGCCAACCATTGATGGCCTATTGGTAGCATAGACACCTAAATCATGGGCGACATTTGAATGACAATCCACACATTTCATATTGGTTTTGCCATCCATATGGGATAAGTGATTCATTTTAACAATATTTTTCTTCTTAACCTCTTTAGAAGTTTTAATATCTTCGTGACAACCTACGCAATGCCTGTTAACAACATTTTTATCGCTACTAAAATGCTTTGATATGCTAAACAATGAGATGTCGTGACACCCTGCGCAGGTTGAATTATCAAGATTATGTATGATGGATGTTCTTACAAGCTCTTTTTCTTTAAAATGACAGAAACCACAGTACATATTGCTTACTGTAGTAGTCCTGACAAGCAAAAAGAAAGATGCAGCAAGAAATATGACTACAAATACTATCGAAGTTTTAATACCTTTTGCAACTTTAGAGCTTTCCATCATTATCCCTTTATTATCTCAATTTTGTTGCTACTGATTAATGCAAGATTATCCAAGGATTTATCGCTATACACCGTTAGCAACTCTAATTCAACAGATTCATCACTCCACCAGATATGCTTTGTCTCTTTGTCTTTAGTTTTCTTTTTTAGCTTATATGGACTGCCAAGTGTTGAACGCTTTTTAAACCTGTTCAGCGCAACTGCATCATTAACTATACCATCAAAGATAAAAACCTTTAATTTCATTACACCTTTTGGTGTTTTTATGACAACCTTATCACCTTTTTTAATGTTTAACTTTGCGGCTGTGTTAGAATTCATTAGCACAGGATTACTGTTGTCTAACTCTTCTGCCCATTTACTTCCTTGAGTGTCAAAATCAAGCACATTTTGGCGAAACAAAAATAGTTCAAGGTCTTTATCGTTGGCAAATACATCTGCAAATACATCTTTATTTTCAACAAATTTAGGTTGAACTGAGCTCACAGAAGCCT
>JBBIPZ010000010.1:32552-80574 GCA_037442505.1 Deltaproteobacteria bacterium
GCAAATACATCTTTATTTTCAACAAATTTAGGTTGAACTGAGCTCACAGAAGCCTTTTTCTCAATTGAAGAAAAAACCATTGCAAGCGTTGGTAGAGATGGCTTTACTGCTTTAGCAACTTCATCGATACCTTTAATCCCGTAAGGTGCTTTAAAATTGAGAAGTTTTTGAAATATCACCTCAATATTTTCTTTCTTTCTCAGTTCTTGAGATTCAACCCCACCCTCCACTGCAAAGTCAGCTTTAAGTATACTGAGCCCTTTTGAGTGCCTTTTTATGTACACCTCCTTCTTTTCCACAAAGAAAGACAAAGGTAAAATCAGATCAGCATATTTAGAAAAATCGGAATGATGATGCCCAAAATAAACTATAAAAGAAATTTCTCTTAGTTTTTCGTGAAGTTCATTTACAGGATAAACTAAAGTGGGATCAACATTATAGGCAATATAGTTTGATACTTTATCCTTAAACAGGTTGAAAGGTTTAGAAGTGATTGACGTATTGTAGAAGTAAACTCCACCAGGTTTGTTAACCGCTTTTAAAAATGTCGCAAGCGAAACAATTTCTTTAACAGCTGTCAATCCTTCCTCAAACTCAAGCAAAGATGGCGAAAAAGTAACACAAATATTTTTAATATTTTTTACACGAGCAACTATTTCACTCAAGAACGGAAATTCGTTATTGGAGATGTTTGAAGAAAGAGCAACTTTCAAAGCCTTTGCAACAGATGGTAATTGGCTTAATTTAACAGGATACCATTTTTCTCCTAATGCCGTACCTTTTGTTACAATTGGAGAAAATGTAATTACATTTTTAGCATTTTTTGATAAATAGTTTGCAGCATCTAAGAAATTACCATCAGTAAGCAAATCCGCACCAAAATTTAACACTAAAGAGGCATTTTCTAAATCAAAATAAATTTTATCAGCACCACTAACTGCCTTTAATCTATTATCTGGTATAAAATTTATTTTTGTTGAAATTGCCGATAGATAAAACCGCTCAGATTCGCCAGTCGCGATAGCATCGGTATATGTTTCCGCACTATTTATTTTTTCTTTTAAGATTTGTAATGCTTTATCATAATCGATAGGTTTAAAAGAAAAACTTCCTCTTTCCTTCACTCTCAATAAAGGTGTTTTGATTCTGTCCTCGCCATAAATTATATTATGATAGGCAGCAATTTTAGGGCACAAACCTTTAGTTTTATCTTTATTATAAACACCAAATATCAACTCGCGTTTTTTTAGTATCTCTAAACTACAAAAGGAGTTACACAAAGGACAGACAGTTTCAGCTTTTTCAAGCTGATCAGGGATTACTGGTTTCCAAACATTATATGGATCAGCCTCGTTAATGTTTACCTTTCCAAAAAAACCTGTGCCCAATAATCCAGTAATTTTTAAAAAATCTCTTCTTTTTAGTTCCATACCCTTCCTCTACACTATTGGTATGTGCTCACCACCAACAACAACGTTATATCTCATTACAAAGATACCAGCCATGATGATAATCGCCATCAAAACATATACCCATGTTTTTCTCCACTTGGGAACAGAAAAAACAATTAAAGGTATTATTTTGCCAATAAACACTTCCACAACAAGGAACAGAAAACCGAAAGACCCTGTTATTTCGTGTAAAACTGCCTCTATACCTTCTCTGTGACCGGTATAATGTGCAATCATATCACAAAATACGAGAAACAAATCAAAAACAATTATCCAGATCTGCATCTGCCCAAGGGTAAAAAGCAGTTCAGTATTAATTTTTCTATCTTTAGTAAAAAAATAGCCATGTATAACGTTTACGAGCATCATCATCGCTATACCAGAAATGATTGCAGAAACAAGAAACAATAGTGGCATGATAGGTGTAGCCCAAGCAGCACGAGCCTTAGCAACAGCTAAAACAAAACCAGTATAACCATGAACAGAAATTGCACAAGGAATTCCTATTATACCCATCCTTTTTGACCATTTTTTATCATCTTTAAACATAAAGTAGCCATAAATGATACAAACGATAGGATAAATAGTAAGTAAGAACGAACCCCAAGAAAGAGGCGAAGTTGGATTGATAAAAACAAACAGATGCCATGCCCTCATAGGTTGTCCAGAATGTAACAATAATGCCATTGGTGCTAAAACAAGTAAAATCACTGCAAGGACAACACCTGGCTTTCCAAGCGGTTTAAACTGTTCAAAACCAAAAACATATCTAAGAGTAGAAAGAATAAAAGAGCCAGCAGACAATCCAGTAAGATAGAAATAAATTGCTATCCAAACTCCGAATGTTTCCTGCATTGGTACGTTATATGTTAGCGTGACATCCATTTTTTTACTCCGGCATCCCTTTTTTATCGGCAAAAGAAGAATCCATACTTGTGTAAAAAACATGTGGTTTGTTACCTGTTTCTTCTTTTAGCGCCGTAACCCTTCTTTCAGTAACAAATTTATATATTTCGCTGTTTTTGTCATTTAAATCACCAAAAATCAATGCACCATTGGGACAGGAATGCACGCAAGCAGGTTTTAATCCCTTCTGAACACGATGCAGACAAAAATCACACTTTTGCGCAATCTTAGCAAGAGGATTAATATATCTCATTCCATAAGGACATGCAGCCATACAGTATCTACAACCAATACATCTATGCGGATCGACAATTACAATTCCGTCTTCTCTTTTTATAGATGCTCTCACTGGACAAACTGTTACACATGTAGGATTATCACAGTGATTACACATTACAGGAAGAAAAACACTATTAACATTTGGATACTTCCCCTTAACTCCTTCCTTAACCCACATACGCCAGACAGAAATCGGAACCTTGTTTTCCAACTTGCAAGCAAGTTCACAACTATGACAACCAACACACTTATCTAAGTCGATGACCATTGCGTATCTATTTTTCATGATGTTCCACTTCCTTTTTTTCTTCAGTCTTCCCTGCAAAGAAAAATATTGCAATGCCAACCACAAACAGTGAACCAAAAACTAATCCAAAATTTAAAATATATGCGAGAGCTGGCATATTTTTACCATGAAAATCTGTGAAGATAAAATTGGCTTCTTTTTTATGACATGCCATACAGTTAACTTCTGATTTGTTTTTACCATGAACGGCATCACCCTGATGACAGCCAACACAGTTACCATAGCTATAATCAATTGAAGAATTACCTTTCTTATGTCCATTTATCCTTAACATCGCTAATTTTCCAAAGAGGTTTTTCCCTGACAAAGTTACATCTTGATGACAGTTGCCGCAGGTTTTCACAATATTGGTCCTATTAACGGTTGAATCTTTATCCGCTAAATTGGCATTGTGAGGATCATGACAGGCGGTACAAAACGGTGCATTACGTTTTTTAGATAAGTATGCAACACCGTGTTTACTTTCGTAGTAATCCTTTGCTACCCGTTTTTTATCTTCCATCCTTATTTGTTTAGATTTGAAAAGCTCTTTAACATAAGGAGTATATTCACTTTCCTCAATGTGACAGGAATCGCAATGTATTATAGACTCTTTGGCAAAATGGGACTTCTCCCCTGCTTTGTCTGCATCAAAATGACACTCGTTACAATAAAAAATACCATGTTTAGAGTTTAAAAATTTGTCATAGTCAATCTTTGCAGAACGCAAATTGCCCCAATGAGTAGGTGGATTATAGTATAGATTTAACTTGCCGTGACATTCTTCCATACACCTTTTGTCTTTTTCCCTGTATTCAGGAAGGTTCTGAGCTGACAATAACGATGTTGAAAGCGTTAACGATATCAGCACAACAAAAACTAACAAAATTTTCTTAATAATAATGTTATTCGATAGCATCATACACCAACTCTGAAAGGTCTTTAACTTCTATATCTTCTCTATCATACGTTTTAGTGCCGTCCGTCATCATTGTCAGACAGAATGGACACCCTACTGCAACACCTTTTAAATCTTTACCATCTTTGCTTTCAAGCACCTGTGATATCCTGGTATCGTTCATACGTGGCGCATGTTCTTCCAAGAACATATTACCACCACCAGCACCACAACAGAAACCTTTTATTCCCCTTCTATCAAACTCAACTAATGTCAAACCTAAAGTTTTAACTATTTCTCTTGGCTCTTCAATTATTCCATTATACCTTGCCAAATAACAAGAATCATGATAAGCAACCTTTCCCTCCAGCTTTTTGTTCAAAACAAGTTTGCCAGATTTGATAAGTTCTACAAGCAATTGGATGTGCGTCTTTACTGCATAGTTGCCATCAATTTGGACATAATCCTTAGAAATTGTATTGAAACAGTGTGGACAAGCGGTAACTATATTTTTTACGCCATAACTGTTCATCGTTTCCACATTTTGTCT
Organism: Deltaproteobacteria bacterium; assembly: GCA_037442505.1. Lineage (GTDB taxonomy): Bacteria > CALINM01 > CALINM01 > CALINM01 > CALINM01 > JBBIPZ01. The sequence continues at coordinate 36,923 of JBBIPZ010000010.1, forward strand.
CGCAAGAGCATCATACAGGTATTCGTTACCAGACTTTCTTGCTGGATCTCCACAACAAGTTTCTTCTTCGGCAAGGATTGCAAACTTAAGTCCCGCCTTTTTGAATAACGCAACAAGTTTCTTCATTGCCTTGACATATCTGTCGTCAAAAGCCCCTGCACATCCTGGCCAGAACAGAAAATCAATCTGTGAGGCATCCCCCAACTCAGCCAGGGATGGCACATCCAAATCTTTTACCCAATCACCCCGATTTGCAGCAGGCATTCCCCAAGGGTTGCCATTTCTTTCTAAGTTTTTAAACAACAACTGATGTTCTGAACTGATATTACCTTCCATCAAAACAAGATAACGCTTCATCTCAATCATCTTATCAATGTGTTCAATACCTGCAGGACAGTTTTCCATACATGCCCTACAGGTTGTACACGAAAAAAGCACATCTGGAGTGATATCTTCGTTTATCAACGCAGCTTCGGGATCCTTTTTGGAATTATCAAGCACCTTCTTAAGATCCTGTATAACCTTTTTTGGAGACAACGGCTTTTTTGTAATATAAGCAGGGCAGTTATCCTGACATCTGCCACACCTTACGCAGGTATCTAAATCCATCAAATCTTTCCATGTAAGATTGCTTATCTTATTTGCACCAAACTCTTCTGAATTCTCAAGATCAAGCAGCTTAAATACGCCTTTGGGGGCATTGTTCTTGAAAATATAGTTAATGGGTATTAAAAGAATATGAATCCCTTTTGAGTAAGGAAGGTAAGCTATGAAAAACAAAATCAAAAAGAAGTGAATACGCCAGAAAAACTGGGATAATACAGGGTATAGCCCCTCATTACTGGGTATTAAAACACTAAATATTGCACCAAATGGAGCAAAAACCATATCAGAAGAAACTACTTTCAGCCTGACAGCCTCCATAAGGAAACCTGTGATAAATATAAAAAAGAGCACTACAAGCAAAGTATAATCTTCATTTTTATTATCGAACCCTTTGTCTTTAACGTATAAACGTCTATAAAAAAAGTATATTATTGCGACTATTGCTGCAAAACCAAGCAGATCTAACACAAGAGATTGGATAGCAGAAAAGGCCGATGGCAACGTAACAGGCAATATCTGGAAGAAAACAACAATAAACAAAGCAAGGAAAAAAATGCAAAAGATAGCCAGATGATATAAACCAACCGTTTTTTCCCTCAGGATGTCTAAATGAAAAAACACCCTTTCAAGAGCCTGAGTAACACGTTTACCTAAGTTATCAGTCCTGTTGTCCGGCCGACCTGCACACCAACGTTTGACTTTGATTGCAAAACCAACCAAAGCGATTAAGAGTGAAAGAATAACGAGTAAAATGTCTAACGTATTTAGCATTCAGTTAACCTTCAATTAGTGTATGTGAAAAATTTAACATAACTTATAGTTTACGTCAAGTAGAAAAATGAAAAAAAATTTTTTTATTTAAAATCTACCTCCAAGCTTAATACCTATGCGATAGTTAGATAAATCTCTGTCTCCCAAAAATGTTTTTGTCCTGCCTACATACTGATATTCACCTTCTATGCCAACAAAAGCATCGATTCCAGATGTTGATGGAAATAAAAATTTAATTTCTGCCAACCCCTGCACACCAAAAAGCAAATTTGTATCTGATTGCACCTCTTTATCTGTAAACTCATTAGTAATAGTAAAGTCCAGATAATTCATACTAAATCCTATTCCTGCACCTAATTCCATTCTATTGAGTGGCAGAAATCCCTTTACGTTCAGTTCTAAAGGATAGTAGTTAATCTCCTGCAAATAAGGTATACCCAGAACACTATAATATCTTTCGCTATCGATATTTGCTACTCCAAGTGACATCATAACACCAAGGTTGTTCCATCTTTGACCAAATTCTAAAACCGAAAGAGGCTTTATCGTTTCTATGTCTTTAAATTTAATTCCTTTAATTCCAAGCGATACTTCGCCGTTCACCTGTTGTGCTATAGCACTGTGATAAGACATCAGCAAAATAATTGTGCTGATAAATATTTTGCCTAACGATTTAAACATAGCATCCCCTTAATCTTATCTTTTTTTCACTTTTGTCTGTTGTTCAGTCGATACTTTTATTATAGTTTTAACGTTACCCCTTGGATTAAAATCACCAATAACCTCTAACTGACGTGGCTTTAAAAAGTTATAAATCTCGGTATAAATATCATTAACAACCTTCTCGTGTGATATGTGAATATCGCGAAACTTATTCAAATATAATTTTAGAGACTTTAGTTCTACAACATATTTGTCTGGGACATAAGTAATCTTTATAGTCGCAAAATCGGGATATCCAGAACGTGGACATAAACAGGTAAATTCAGGAAATGTAATATCTATTGTATAGTCTCTTTCTGGAGATGGATTTTCCCATCTTTCAAGCATAGACTGTTCTATCGCAATTTCACCATATCTTTTTTTCATAAAACCTCCTTCACCCAACGTTGAAGTAATCAATATTTTTTGAAAAGTAAAGCCTTAAAATGTCACTTAACCTCGTGTTATAATAACAGTTTTTTTCTTTAGAAGCAAAAAAATCAGATGTTACTTTTTTCATCAATTCAATTAACGGAGTATCTGCAATTAGATCAACAACACTAAATTCTGGCAAGCCTGACTGTTTTGTTCCAAAAATTTCCCCTGGTCCCCTCAATTTCAGGTCGAATTCAGCTAATTTAAACCCATCAGACACATCCCTGAAAAAAACAAGCCTCTTTCTCGCCTTTTCACTCATTTTCTTAGTATCTACAAGCACAACACAATTAGCATCATTAGCGCCACGCCCTATCCTGCCACGCAATTGATGTAATGAAGACAGCCCAAAACGTTCTCCGTGTTCAATAACCATAATCGTCGCATTAGGAACATCTACTCCAACTTCTATAACCGTTGTGGCAACTAAAATAGAAGATTTACCCTGTTTAAAATCTAACATAATCGACTCTTTTTCATCTGCAGCCATCCTGCCGTGTAAAAGTGCTACAGTGTACTCCGAAAATCTTGTCTTAATTATGTCATACATCTGAGTAGCAGCTTTTAATTCTAATGCGTTATTTTCATCTATAACAGGATAAACAATATATGCCTGTCTGCCTTTTTTGACTTCTTCTTGTATCATCGAAAAAACTTTTTCTCTATACATCTCTGGAAAAACAACTGTTTTAACTGGTTTTCTACCCGGTGGCATCTCGTCAAGCAAAGATACATCAAGGTCACCATAAAGTGTCATACTAAGTGTTCTGGGAATTGGTGTTGCAGTCATATACAAAACATGAGGCAAAAATCCTTTTTTTATCAATTCTTGCCGCTGTGTTACTCCAAAGCGATGTTGTTCATCAATAATTACCAATCCTAAATCATTAAACAGAACGTTTTCTTGAATTAATGCATGCGTTCCTACTATAAGTTTTGCTTCACCAGTTCGTATTTTCTCAACAGACAAACTATATTCTTTCTTTTTGATGCCGGATATTAAAAGTAATGGGGTTAAGCCCAGTCTCTCTGTAAGATTTTTAAAATTTAAATAGTGTTGAGTTGCCAATATTTCCGTAGGAGCCATAAGTACAACCTGTTTGCCTGCATCAATAACAGCCATGGCAGCAAGTAAAGCAACCACTGTTTTTCCTGACCCAACATCCCCCTGAAGCAGACGCTGCATAGGAAAGTTTTTTCTCAAGTCAAGCAAGATTTCCTTAACTACTCTCTTTTGTGCACCTGTTAGTTCGTAGCCTAAATTTTTTATTATTTCCTGAGGTTTTTCCACTTTGATTTCCAGTGGTTTAATATTTGTTTTCATAAATTCAGCTCTTTTGTTATTGAGTAAGGCAAAAAACAAAAAAAGTTCCTGATATATTAAAGACAGATGGAATCGTGAACGCCTTTCAGAATAAAGCTTCTCGTCATACTCATCAGGAAAATGTAATTGATATAATGCCTCGCCCCAATTCACCAACTGTAACTTTTTCTTAATTTCTTCCGGGACAATACACCCTATGGTAGCCCTTGCTTCAGATGCAATCTGATGCACGAGCTTTATATAAAACTTGCTGTTTATTCCTGCAGGCAGCCCAAAATAAACAGGCAGAATCTTCCCGCGCATATTGCCAATATTTTCTGTCTGTTCCTTTTCTGATTCTACTAACTCAATCTCAGGATGGTGAATCTCTTTAATCCCTCTAAATACTTCAATTTTCCCAAAGGCATAAACTTCGTTGTGAACCACAAGCAGATCTCTCAGAAACTTAGGAGGAGTATAAAACCATTTAAAAGTAATATAACCAGTTCCATCCGTCACCACCACCTTAATGCCTTCTTTTCTACTGCTTAAAAAACCTCTCTGTTTCCATGGTGAAACAGAAATGATTCTAACTTTTAAGTAAACTTTCTCACCAGGTCTAGTATGCATTATTTTTACAACATTTCTTTTATCAACATAACTATATGGCAAAAAGTAAAGTATATCCCTGACGGTATAAATCATTTTTTCGTTGAGCATTGCCAAAATTTTAGACCCAACACCCTTATAATTTGACAAAGATTTTTCTAAAAAAAACCGCATTTTACTAATATCTTCCTCAGATATTTCAGAGGCAGGATCGTAAGAAAGAATCTCTTTTATTGTTTTAAGCTTTGTTTCGCGATCCTTATCGTCTATACCTTTAAAAAAATGTTGATAATGTTTTAATAGTTGTACTACCTCGCTATTTTGGTGTTTGTTTGTAAACTTTTTATAATATCCTTCAAGGTCTTTAACACGTTCCAAAAGGTTATCCTGATTAAGGATGTTTTTAAGTGGTTTTAAAAAATCTTCCAGAATTTCATTGTACATGTCTTTATAATAATTCAAGTTTACTCTTTTTAAAAGTCGCAAATATAGTATAATTTAAAAATGCAAAAGATACTTATAGGCATTAGCAGCTGTCTTTTGGGCGAAAAGGTTCGTTATAATGGTGAGCACAAAAAAGACCCCTATATAACCGAAACATTAAGCAATTTCTTTGAATGGTATCCAGTATGTCCTGAAGTAGGCTCGGGACTGTCTATACCAAGAGAACCAATGCGCCTTGAACAACAAAAAGATGTATCAATTCGTCTTGTAACTATAAATACGAAAAGAGACTATACAGATTTACTGACTAATTTTTCTGAACAAAAAGCAAAATCGCTAACAAACGAAAATATTTGTGGTTTTATTTTTAAAGGAAGGTCTCCAAGTTCTGCAATATATGACGCAAAAATATACAACGAAAAGGGCGTTGTAATAAAAAAAGGGGCTGGTATTTTTGGGGCAACTTTTGTGAAAAATTTTCCATTAATCCCGGTTATAGATGATGGCAGGCTACACGATCCCAAACTCAGGGATAACTTTTTTGAAAAGGTGTTTTGTTATAAAAGATGGTTAGAAACTTTAAACCTTGATAAAACAGTTAACGGATTAATTAAATTCCACACTAAGCATAAGTTGATATTAATGTCTCATAGTGTTAAACATTACAATTTGCTTGGGAAAATGTTATCCAATACAAAAATTTACTCTAAAAACGAGCTTTTTAGTGAGTATGGAAAACATTTTATGGCTGCGTTGTCGTATATTGCTACGACAAAGAAACATCTCAACGTGTTAATGCATTGTATGGGGTATTTTAAAAAGCTGCTTACTTCTGATGAAAAATCTGAACTATTAGAAATTTTGGAACAGTTCAGGCTTGGCTATCTACCATTGATAGTTCCTGTTACGTTAATCAAACACTATACGAGAAAATATAAACAACCCTATCTCTCTGAACAATACTTTTTAAACCCTTATCCTTTAGAACTTATGATAAGAAACCACCCTTGAGAAATGCTTATTAGTAAGCTAAAATTATAAATCATGACAACATTCAGAAAAGAGACTGATTTTTTGGGAGAGGTTTTAATCCCCGCAAATGCTTATTACGGAATAAATTCTTTCCGTGCATCTCAAAACTTTCCAATATCTAATTTAAAAAATCATCAAGAGCTAACCAAAGCGATCGCTTTAATTAAAATATCAGCCTTTAAGCTTTTCAAAGATTATAAAATTTTTGATACAGATATTTGTGAAACCGTAATTCAAGCTGGAACAGAATTTTGCGATGGCTTATTCGACAATCATCTGATAGTAGATGTTTTTCAGGCGGGGGCAGGCACTTCTTTGCACATGAATATTAACGAAATCATAGCCAATAGAGCTAACGAACTCTTAGGAAAACCTTTGGGAAGTTATAATCCTATCCATCCAAACGATACTATAAATTATGCACAATCAACTAATGATGTAATCCCAACAGCGATGAGAATATCTGTTATAAAACTTTCTGAAAATCTGTTTAAAGCTTTACACCAACTTTCTGGAACCTTTCTATCCAAAGGAGATGCCTTCAAAAATCTCATAAAATCCGGCAGGACGCATCTTTGCGACGCCACACCAATCACATTGGGGGATGAGTTTTATGCCTATGGCATCACACTCAAGAAAGAGATTGAGCATATACAAAATACTTTGCTTTCGCTTCACGAGGTTGGAATATCAGGCACAGCAACGGGCTCAAGTATTAATGCGCCTGAAGTTTATAAGAAGCATATTATCGATTACCTTAAAAAGGAAACAGGAATTAATCTAAAACTTAACCCAAGTCTTTTCGAAGCGATGCAAAATCAGGGCGACTTTTCTCATTTTATGGGCTCCTTAAAAGCTTTATCGCTGAACTTGACAAGAATTTCAAATGATATCAGACTTTTATCTTCAGGGCCCAATACAGGTTTTAACGAGATTACCTTACCCAAAGTTCAGGCTGGCTCTTCTATTATGCCCGGCAAGGTTAATCCATCGATTCCAGAAATGTTAACCATGCTCTGTTTTTATGTATGTGGGATGGAGGAAACAGTTGGGATGGCTGTACAGGCAGGGCAACTTGAACTAAACGTTATGATGCCAATTATAGCCCACGCTACCCTAACTTCTATTGAGTATCTTACAAATGCAATAAAAGTAATGAACGACAGATGCGTAAAAGGTATCCAAGCAAACGAAACTAAACTCAAAGAGTACGCATATAAAAGCTTAGGGTTAGCTACAGTGCTTAATCCTGTATTGGGTTACGAAAAGGTAGCAAAGTTAGTAAATCAGGCACGAGAACAAAACAAAACCATAATCCAGCTTATCAAAGAAAATAAGCTTTTAAATGAAAAAAAGTTGACGGCTCTAATCAAAAAATCTTTAAAAGGTTAGTTTTTCTTAAGCCAGCTTGCCACAGGAACTACAATAAGTGGCAATAATATACCCATCACACCAACAAAGGGTATTTTTGACGGATTAAAATTGTAATAAAAAGAAAAAGATATAGTCACGGCAATGCCAGTTATAGTCCCAGCCAATGCTCCAAAAGCATTAACCTTTTTACTAAAAAGTCCATAAATATAAGGAGCGAGGAAGCTTCCTGATACAACGCCCCACGATAGCGCCATTAAAGAGAGTATTATCGTAGGTTTTTTCATTGCAATAAAAACAGAAAACACAATAAATGCAAACGAAAGCAGTCTTAAAACAATCATCTGTCTATTATCGTTTTTAAAATAATCGAGATCCCCCAGTAGATCAACACAAACGGCTGAGCTTGAGACTAAAACAAGGGATGACAACGTTGACATAGATGCAGATAATACCAGTAATAGAATTAATGCAGCAACCCACGCAGGAATGTAGTTAGAAATCAACTGGGGTATAACCAGGTCTGGATTAGGTTTCATCAGCACTGGATCTACAGGAACGGTTTTAAAAAAAATAGGGGTCATTGCTCCTGCTAAGTAAGCACCACCAGCAATAATCAAAGCAAACATTGATGAGATATACATTGCAGGCTTAATTGAACTTTCATCTTTAATTGCATAAAATTTCTGTACCATTTGAGGCAAACCCCATGTCCCAAGACTCGTTAGTAGAGTCAAAAACAATATCGAGACAAAACCTTTTCCACCCCATAACGAAACATAATCTTGATTAATTTCTTTGAGTTTAACTGTCAACCCAGTCACACCACCTACCATTGAGTTTGTCAACAAATAATAAAGCATTAAAAATACACCCATAATCATTATAAAACCCTGTATGAAGTCAGTTAAAGCAACCGCGTGGTATCCACCCATAATAAGATAAACAGTTGTTAAACCAGCCATTAAAAATAAAGCATAAATATATGGCATCTTAAACACCGTTTCAAAAAAGTAACTCAATCCCATATAAACGGAAGCAGAGTACGGGACTAAAAACACAAATATTATTATTGCAGCCAAATATTTGTACCGAGGGAAATTATATCTTGCTGCCAGAAATTCTGGCATAGTCCTTGCGTTATACATAGCTGTCATTTTCCTTGTTCTTTTTGCAAGAACTTTCCATGCTAAATAGCTTCCAATTACCGCATTTCCAACTGCGATCCATAACGCAGACAGCCCAAAGTTAAAACCAATTTTCCCAGCATAACCAATAAATAAAACTGCCGAAAAATATGTCGTGCCGTAAGCAAATGCTGAAAGCCAGGGGCCAACACTTCTATTACCTATTACAAAATCGTTTACAGTTTTCGTTTTAAAGAAACCAACAACACCTGCAAAAAGCATAATAATAGCAAATCCTAAACAAAACCATAACTTTGTCATTTCCATAACTATCCTTTCTTTCTACCTGAAGTTAGATGATATGAGTGTTTTATTTCAAATATGGTAGCATCGTTTTAAATTCATCAGTACCAGCACGTTCTAACCATTTAAATATTAAAATTTCAGTAGAAGTGAGTGATGCCCCCATCAACTCCATGTTCTTTATCCCCATCTGCCAATCAATTTTCGTCCTGCTGCCTACCGCATCTACTGGTACATAAACATTTTTACCTGCCATTATTAAATCATAACACGTTTGTAAAACACAAATATGGCTTTCTATACCAATCAATACAACATCTCGTTTATTTACAATGTCAATCGCTTCTTTAAAACCATCCGCACAAACGCCTGAAAAACAACTTTTTACGATAGGTTTATAATACTCACCAAGTGCATCTTTTACAGTAAGATTTGTAGGTCCAATACCTTTAGGATACTGTTCAAACACGATAATCGGATATTTTTTCAGTGCAAAGTAGCGTATCAAAAGACTACTTTTAGCAACAACCTTCTCAGCAATCTCACTTTTAAATGCCTTTAAAAGGTTATCCTGAATATCAACAACAACAAGTACTGTATTTTCTTTTTCCGGGAAAAAAGGTTTTGATACCATAATGTTAACCTCCCTTAAATCTCTCTTTATTTAACATAAGTGAATATCTTAAAACCGTTTTTGTCGTAATCTATAACACCTGCTTCTTTAAGTATCTTGAGCTCTTTATTTAAATTTTCTCTGGAACATCCTACCAACGAAGCAAGCTCTTTCTGTGAAAAGCTATGAGGTATCTCGAGATAACTACCTTTATTGACGCCACAGTGTTCAGCTATCTTTAGCATTCTGTTGAGTATTCTGTTTGGCAGACTTAAAAAAACTGTATCTTCTGCAAAATTATTTGTATCTCTTATGCGCTCTGACAAAATCTTAATAATATCAATGAGTAGTTCAGGATTGGTTTTCAAATGATTAATAAAAATTTTGCCATCTAATTCGTAAAGTTTTGTTTCATTGACGGTTAGGGCACACGCAGAACGAGGCTTTTGGTCTATGACAGACATTTCTCCAAAAATATCACCTTCGTGAAGTATCGCGAAAACGAGCTCTTTTCCATCTTCAGAGTAGTTTATTATTTTAACGATGCCGCTCGATATCAAGTAAACTTTATCCCCCGGATCATCTTTATAAAACACACATGCATCACTTTCGTAATTTTTAATCCTCCCTTTGGCCACAAAAAGAGGCTTTAAATCTTTCAAAAACGTTTTAAATGTTTCCATAAAATTAAACCTCCAAGCTTCTACCTTGATATTTATATCAGATATTTTTTGCAGTGAAAAGTTTTTTTAACACCTGTAAATTTTTTTCATCAGCATAATCTTCTTTTGGTGTCTCGAGAATATATGGCAGGTTTCCAAAAAATTGATGATGTAGCAGATTAAAAAATCCTATTTCCCCTATCTCTCCATCTCCTATATGCTCATGCCTATCGATTTTTGAATCAAGAGGTTTTTTTGAATCATTTGCATGTATTAGCCTGATCTTTGGAAGCAAATTGTTTTTTTCAAGTAAAAGATGAAATTTTTCAACTTCTTTTTCGTCTCTGATATCAACCCCAGATGCAAAAAGATGGCATGTATCAAAACATATCCCGACCCTATCGCCAAAGCCATCAATAATCGCAACGATTTCATCTATGTTTTTTCCCCAGTCATTTTTCTCTCCAGACAGGTTTTCTATCAAAATCACACCATCTTTTGTAGCGTCGATTACCAATTTTATTGCTTCTCTAATTCTGCTTATTCCATTAACGTTGTTAGACGAGCCGGGATGAATAACATAAAATTTTATTCCCAACTTACTCATAATTTTCATATCAAAAACTGCCCTGTTAACAGATTTCTCAAATAGTTCTGGATTTAATGTCGCAAAATTTAGCAAATATGGTGCGTGAACATTGCAAAATTTATATGCTTTTACCTTTTCTTTGAATATTGTTATTTTATTGTCGTCTGGCTCACTAACCTTCCAGACACGTGGAGACCCCAAAAATATTTGAAAACAATTGATTTTTAATCTTTCAGCTTCAGCAAAAACGGAATCAATTCCACCCGATACAGATAAATGCACACCCAATAATAACTCTTTCATTACTGCTCCTGTTGTTCTTGAATTTTGTTCTGGTAGAGTTTTTTATAAATCAAGTAACTTTTCATAACCTTTTTTACATAGTTTCTTGTTTCACCAAACGGTATGTCCTCAACAAATTCATCTTCGTCCTTATAGTGTTTTTTCAGCCAACTGTTAACCCTGTGTTCACCGGCATTATAAGCAGCAACAGCATAATAGTAGTTTTTATACATCTTTAAAAGTTTAGAAAGATACTTTATCCCTGCCTTGATGTTATTTTCGGGCAAATAAATATCTTTTAACTTTTTTGTTTTCAAATAACGAAAAGCAGTGTCAGGCATTAGCTGCATAAGTCCTACTGCTCCGACAATTGAAGTGTCGTTTAGATTAAATCTGCTCTCTTCTCTCATTACCGCCAAAACTAAAAAATTATCAACTTCTTCTTCCTTAGCTATATTTAACACGTAATCTATATATGCAAGCGGATAAGAATAACTGTTAATATCATTAAACACCTCTGCTAATCGAATTAGAGTTGAATAATCCGATACGCTCTCTAACAATTTTGCAAATAAAGGCAAATATTTTTTGTCTATTTGTTTGCCAACTGCTTTTATTTCTGCTGATACAAAGTTATTTAAAGACAGCCTATTAAGACTTTCAGCCCTTAAATAGGCAGTTTTGAGCATTTCAGGCAAATTGTTAGGCTGGATTATATTCACATCATTGTTACTACTAACGTCATATCCGAGGTTTAATTTGAAAGCATAATAGCTTTTACCACCTTTTAATTTTAAAAAGTAAGTTTCGCTACTTTGTCCTTGATATTCTCTAATTTTACCAAGCCAAAAATAGATTTTATCTTCATCTTTAAAACGTTGTTCATTTAAAATCTCTTTAAGATGTATCTCTGCTTCGGGGTAATTTTCTGTAGTTATATTTAACCAGGCAAGATACCAGAGTATTTCTGATTTCTTTTCTGGAAATAATATTAATAACCTTTTCAAACGATTAGTTGCGTTTAAAACCTTATTTTCTCTCCTTTCCAATTCTGCAAATCGAATATGAAGATTATATAAACCTTTTTCTTCTTGTCCGGATAGACGACTAAATACTATTTCTGCAGCAATTCTATCACCTATACGTAAAAATGCATCTGCAAGAATTATCTTCGCTTCTCTAAGTGGCAAATAAATAAGACGTCTTATTGCTGCATTATAGTTTCTTACAGAAAAATACGCTTTGCCTAATAGAAACTTTAATTCATCATCAAAATTGTCATTTTCTTCGATTACCTTTATAATTTTACGATAGTTTTTCTTAAGAAGAGCATTATTTAAGCCTTTTAAAATCTCCTCTTTTGTTAGAAATATGCCATAAGCTTTCAGTTTTTTATAAATAGTATCAATATGTTGTCCACCATTTAAAAATACCTTTTTTGCTATTTCTGTAACCTGCTGTATATCACATTTCGCCAACTCATCAAAATATAAAATTATAAGATCGTCATTATAACCAAATTTTGAATAGTAATCCTTTGTTAGCTCGATAGCCTGTTTACTATCATCCTTAATAGCAATATTTACAGCATCTTTATACACATCTTTAATCAAAGGAAAAGTTTTGTAGTTGTTAATTATTTCTTGTAAGTGTTTCCTTGCTTCTTGATTATTACCTTGTTTTATATGACACCTGGCAAGGTCATAAAGCACATAATCTCTTAGTATATAATCGCTCTCCGTTAAAGTACTTAATAACTTAGTAGCTTCATTACAACTATCTTTCTCTATGTAATTTCTTGCAGTTTTATAAAGTTCGTTCAAATCCTGTGCATTAACCTGCATTGTTAACAGCAAAAGCAAGAAAATACTTGTAAACAGAGACCTCATATTGTTATATTTTAAACTAATAGCTGATCATTTTAAACCGCTTTATAAATTTTCTTGACTTTTTTTGCTCTGATGGTATTAAGTATAATATAAAATGTGAGGTAAGAACAATGAATCTAAGCTTATACAGAAAGTTTGTTAGCTTAAACAATCAATCTAAGGTGTTGCTGCGTCCTCAGCTAAAAGAAGATTATGAAAACCTTTTAGACCTTTTCACGAATGCCCCCGAAGAGGATATTATTTTTCTTAAACAAAACGTTCGTGACAAGCAGCTGATTAAACACTGGATAGAGGAATTAGATTTAACCAGGGTGTTCCCATTACTTGCATTTCATGGGGATAAAATCATCGGCAATGCAACCCTACATTTTGGTAAAGATAGCCATCGTCATTCTGCCCAGATAAGAATTTATATTAGACCGGAATATAGAGGTGTTGGTTTGGGCAGTATAATGATCAAAGAACTTATTGATATTGCTGCAAAATGTGGTTTAAAGATATTGTGGGCAGAGATAGTTCTGGAACAGTCTAAAGTGATAAAAGCATTTCTCGAGTTAGGTTTTACCTTAAATTGTGTTTTAAGGGATTGGTTCATAAGGTTAGATGGTAAAACTCATGATGTAGCACTAATGATCCATACTTTAGGGAAAAAGCAGGAACTGTCGTTTTAAAGAATTTATTACATACAAAGTTAAAAAAGCTTTCTGTAAAAACTAAAGTTATAGTCTTAAGCCCATAGATTCTACAAGAAGCTTTTGTATCTTGTCTATATCTGATAATGCATCTAAAAGCTCTTCTTTTTCGTTTCTTGATAGGTCATCTGGATTAATATAGTGTTCTGAATCGTTTTTGCCATTGAGATAGTAAACCTGAGCGGTAACCTTTAATCTTGTAATAAGATAATAATCTCGTTTTAAAACCGATCCATCTTCTTTACTAAAAGCACCTTTTTGCACAAGCGCGTCTATCCTCTTAATCGTTCCGGTATCCATAATCTGATTTTTCATCGCAAAAGCCCTTATAGCAAGGATTAACGGTGCCCACGCATGTAATTTAATGTTTATCATGCCCTTGTATGGGCCTTTTTTTTCTGTTTTCAGTGTTCTCATAAACCCTTTTGCAACACCAAGAGATGCTGCAGATTTTGCTATTTCATTTAAAACAATCTGGTTATCAAAAATTTTCCTATAAACCATATCTATAAATTTTTTAGACAATTCTTCGTCGCCATAGATAAACCTTAAATCTGTGAGAGAAATCAGATTAACAAGATTTTTCTTAAAATCCTTAGCCTTAAAACGGCATAAATTTTCTACCCTCTCTATCCATTCTGAATAGCTACCCCGCCACTCCTTATTAGAAGGCATGATACCGCCAGTACACTTCTTAAAACCACAATAACTTAAACGTTCTACAAGCAGGTCTGAAAATCTTTCGTAATACACTTCTTTGTATCTACTTTTGCTGTCTTCAAAAACAATTAGATTGTCCTGATCTGTAATAAGAGTTTGCTCCATTCTTGCATCGCTTCCCAAACTCAGATAAGCAAAGCTCTCTTCGGGCAAAAAAACACTCTGGTTAATTAGTTCCTGCACAACAAAATTGATAATCTTTTTTGTGATAAGATCTCGATACTCAGTACAGATAGACATAAGCTCATTAACAGATGGCAACATTGAAAAAAAACTTTTTTGTGTCTCATTAAGTTCAGCGTGAATATCTCTTAACTCCATATAGCTATCAGCAATTCTTATTTTTTTTATTAACATTTGTGTCTTCCATTCCAGTTCTGCAAGGTCTTCAATCTTGTCAAGAAACACCTTGTTCAGGTTTTTGAGTAATTGAATTATTTCTATACGAGTTAAGTTGGTTGATTCGCTGTTAATGACATCAAATAACTTCTTTGCTATATCCTGAACCTTTTTACTGGCGGCCATCTCGGAGGTGAGCTTCGGATTTAAAACAGTATCTATTGCCACATTTCACCTCTATCAGTTTTAACTGAGATAATTTTTGATACCGCCGGTGTTTCCATAGTAACACCATACAACACATTAGCTGCTTCCATTACTATTTTGTTGTGCGTAACTACCATAAATTGAGAAAGCTTGCTCATTTCTTTTAACAACCCTTTAAATTTTATCACATTTGCATCATCAAGCGGTGCGTCAACCTCGTCAAGGATACAAAATGGGCTTGGTTTGAGCATGTAAAACGCAAACATCAATGATAATGCAACCAATGCCTTTTCACCACCAGAAAGTAGCTCTATATTCTGAAACTTCTTAAATGGTGGTTCTACTGCAATATCCACGCCTGATTCTAAGGGATTATTCTCATCAGTCAGCAAAATTTTAGCCTTACCACCACCAAATAGCCTTTTGAACAGCTTATCAAAATTTTCCTCAATCCCTTTTATCGAACTTAAAAACAGTTCAACTGAAACTTTGTTCATCCTATCTATAGCATTATTCAAACTTTCTATTGAATCCTCTATGTCCTTTTTCTGTCTGGTTAAAAAATCATATCTTGCCTTAACTTCTTCATACTCTTCTATACTCAAAAGGTTTACTTCACCCATATCTCTTAGCTGTTTCCATTTTTCTTCAATGAATGTCTGACTACATTCCTCTTTTGTCACAGGTAATTCCACATATTCTGCATAATGTTTTGATATTTCTACAAAATACTTTTCTCTTATCCTCTCTTCAATCAATTTTACCTTAAGTTCTGTTTCGTTTAACATCTCTTTTAAATTAAACACATTTTTTCTCAACTTTTCAAGTTCTGTTCTAAGCTGAGACAAGTTTTTTTCATCTTCTCTAAGTTTAGTTCTTAAGTTACTTAACTGCTCTTCGTCAATTTTTGTTTTACTGTTTATAATTTCTTCTTCTGATTTCAGCCTGTTCAGTTGTTCAATACATTCCAGCAGTTTTTTCTCTGCTTCTGTATCTATTTTCAGGAGGGCGTTTTCTTCACCCGCAACAACGTTTATCTGATTTTCTATATTACTTAATTGTCCTTTTAACCTTTCAAAATTTTCCTTTTTATGATGAAAGTTTCGCCTCTCTTCCGCCAGAGCTACTTTTATCTTAGTTATTTCTTCCTTCTTAGACTCCTGCTCAATTTTTAATTTTTCTAAAACTTCTGTCTTTTCCTTAAGTTTAGTTTCCTTTTCTAAAATACCTGCATGTAGATTTTTCACAAGTTCAGTAAGGTTATTTTTTTTCTTATTGTAAGACGATAGATTAAGCTCTAAGTTTTTTATTTCCTGTTTAATATTTTCAATTTTAAGCAGCTTTCTCTTTAATTCCTCTTCTTTTAGTCTCAACTCTGTTTTTTCTTCAGACAGCTCAAGTTCAATGTGTGAAAGTTCCACCTTTTTTGAAGAGATTTCTTCTTCTATAGTTCTGATGATAGACTCTTTATCTTTAATGTTTTTTCTGTCGCTTTCTAACTCATTTGAAAAAACTTCTAACTCCTTTTCTAACTCCTTTAAACGTGCCTTTTCAATTATAAACGGATTGTGCTTGCCCTTGCTTCCGCCATAAGCAACACCATACTCATCTAAAACATCACCATCCAGCGTGAGAAAATTGCAACGTTCTCCCGCCACAAATCTATCTACTGCCTCTGCAAGATTTTTAACTATTTTTATGTTCGAAAACAGCTTAAAAACAACATCTTTGACTTTATCACTAAACTTTATATAGGAAAGAACACTACCATCAATTTGAGTATTTGTGCTATCTAACTGTGAAACTGGAAGCAAGAAACAGCTGCCTAAATCACCCTTTTTCAAATAATCTAAAGCTTTAAAAGCAACAGATATATCGTTAACCAGAATTAGTTCCATCTTATCTTTTAAAAAGTTTTCAAGAGCAAATAGAATTTCCTCTTTAACCTCAATATGTTCGATAAATGTACCAAGGATTTCTTCTTTCCCAAAATTTTTCAAAACATGTTGCACGCCACTGCTCAAACCTTTATAATCTTCAATAAACTTTTTGCTTGAGTTATATGAACCCAATAGCCTTTCCCTTTTGAGTTCCTTTTCCTGTAATTTCCTTCTCATTTCTGCTGCTACTTTTTTTTCCTGAACAAAATTATGGTTGAGTGATTCCAACGCAGCAAAAATTGTATTTCTCTCGCTTTCTCTCTGTTTAAATGACTGTTTCTCTTGTTCGAGGCGGCTTTTCGTAGCATCTGCATCGCCAATAAGTTCTTCCAACTCCTTCTTTAACGAAACAAGTCTATCATTTGTATCCGCAATTACACGTTCCTCGTAGGATATCTGTGACTCAGAATACGCCAGCTGGTTTTTATCTTTACCTGTTTCGGTTTGCAGGGATGATATGGAGCCATTCAACTCACGTATTTTAACTGCTAACAGGTTATCAACTTTCTCTTGTTCTCTTAAATACCCGTCTTTTTGAGAGAGTTCAACTTCAAAGGTCTTTAGCTCTTTTTCTATGGTTTCAAGTTCCAATTTGAGCTTGTTTTTTTTATCAATTAAATCATTTTTTTGTTGTTTCAACTCTTCTATTTTTTTCTGACGATACCCCTTGCTTTCACTAACAGCATTATGTTCTTTTTCAACCGCTAAAATAGCCTCACCTATCCTGAACAACTCCTTTTTTTGTTCCTCAACCTTTTTTTCAAGGAAAAAAAGTTCATTTTTCTTCACTTCAAGATCTGATTCAAGCGTGGAGGAAAGAATTTCTTTTTCTTGGAGCGATGTTTCCAGCAACATAATTTCTTGTTTCTTTTCGTTATACATGGAAATGAGGCTACTATACTCTATTGCGTTTGTATGGAGTTCCACCTTTTTTAAATTATCGAATATTTTTTTATATTCTCTCGCACGTGCAGCTTCCTTTTCCAGTTCCTTACAACGATTTTCTACCTCTGAAAGAATATCTTCCACCCTGTCAAGATTAAGTTTAGCAGATTCAAGCTTTTGTATTGTTGCTTTTTTTCTGAGTCTGTATTTTGCAGTTCCAGCAACCTCTTCAAAAATTAGCCTTTTTTCATCAGGCTTAAAATTCATAAAACTTTCAACCATCCCCTGCTCTATCAGACCATAAAACCTCTGACCCAGCCCAGTATCAATTGTTATATCTGTAATATCCTTTAACCTGCATTGAGACTTATTTATTAAGTATTCAGACTCGCCAGAGCGAAAAAGCCTTCTTGTGATAACAAGTTCACTTAGATTGCTATAGGGTTCTGGAAATGGTTCATTCCCTCTTTTGAAGAAAAGAGAAACTTCAGCCATACCTGAAGGAGCAAACTCTGTCGTTCCTGCAAAAATAACATCTTCCATACTTTTGGCACGTAAATATCTTGGCGTTTGCTCTCCTAAAGCCCATTTTACCGCATCAACAACATTACTTTTACCACAACCATTGGGGCCCACTATGCCTATTATGCCATCTGGCACTTCAATGGTTACCTTGTCCTTAAAAGATTTAAAACCAATTATCTCGATCTTATATAAACGCATAGAGTATGTTATGATAACACATTTACAGTTTTTAATTGAAGTTTAAAGTTAGTGAGGGAAGCATTTTCACTAAACAAAAACGTTTTTTTCTGTTATATTAAAAAACTATGAGAATTTTGCTTATAAGGATGAACAGTGCTGCTGACGAGATTATTCCGCCTATCTCACTTGGCTATCTGGCAGAAACCGTTAAAGATAAACACTTCGTCAAAATAGTTGACTGTTTGAAAGAACAGATTGACTATGATGACGTTGCTAAACTTTCAAAAGATTTTGATGCTGCTGGTATAACTCTTTTTACAAAAGACCTGAGTCTTTGCAAAAAATACTTAAACGCCTTAAAATCTGCAAATAAGGACATAGTAACATTTGTAGGTGGTCCACACCCTTCTGCGGTTCCAAAAGAAACACTTTTGTTTTTTGATAAACTTTGCGATTATGTTTTTGTTGGCGAGTCTGAAGTCAGTTTTCCTAAGTTTGTTTCGTATCTGGAAAATAAAGATCTCGATTTAAAAGATATTGAAGGCCTTTGTTATACAAAAGACGGAGAAATAATACAAAACCCCTCTATCTGTCCAGAAAATATTGATAACTTCAAAATCGCATGGGAGCTTATTCCACCTGACACTTACCCTCAGGCACCACATGGTGCTTTTTACAAACAGTATCCATTTGCACCAATAATCACTTCAAGAGGCTGTCCCTTCCACTGCACGTTTTGTGGTGGTCACATAATATCAGGATACAGGATTAGACAACGTAGTATTGTAAATGTATTGGATGAAATAAATCTGCTTTACCATACTTATGGAGTTAAAGAGATACACATAGAAGATGATAATTTTACGTTCAACAAGAATTACGTCATTGAATTTTGTAAAAATATCAAGGAGATGTTTCCAGATCTTACATGGACGTGTCCAAATGGTGTTCGTATAGACACACTTGATGAGGAGATGCTTTACGCTATGAAGTCAGCTGGATGCTATGCGCTTTCTTTAGGCATAGAATCTGGAAATGACGATACTCTAAAAGCTATGAAAAAGTCACTTACCATCGAAAAAATAAAACAAAAAATAGAAGTTATAAAAAAATCCAATTTAGACATAAATGCGTTTTTTATTTTAGGTTATCCAGGAGAAACAAAAAAACACATTGAAAACACAATAAACTTTGCACTTTCACTTCCATTAAAAAGGGCATCTTTTGCAAACTTTCAACCTTTGCCTGGAACGATTGCATACCATGAACTTATTGATAAAGGACTGCTAAAGATAGATCACTGGGAAAACTTTAATCCTTCGCTACAGGCAACAATCTGGAGTCCCCCTGGATTTACGACAAAAGAGTTATCCTGGCACAGAAGAAAGGCATTACTAAAATTTTACTTAAGACCTCATATAATAAAAGACTTTGTGAGGGGGATCAAAAGCTTCAGTCATTTTATATATATCCTAAAACGCGCCATCAGATGGTTGACTTTTACAGGCAAAAAACAAAATAAATAACAAAATTATTGTGCTTTTATTCCAACATTAAAATACAGGTAAGAATCTTTTAAAAACCTGTATCTACTCTCATCCAAAATCAAATAAAAGCTTTTCTTTTCTCCTTTATGGATATAGAAAGGTGCGTCTTCAGAAATTTTTACTTTTTCACCATCCGGTGTTTCAACGTAAACCATCTGTATACTTTGAGCATTTGCAGTGATTGTCACAGGAATTTTGAATAAGTTTCCATCCTTTTCTACCTCTCCAAACTCAAAATAGCTACCTGTTATTGCATCAGTAGTTGCTTCATAGTTAAACTCTATTTCCTGAATTGGTGATGTAAAATCTTTAATCTCTAAAGTAAGGATTTTTTTGTTTTTACCTGATTCAGATGGGATAATACTACCTTGCAGAACTTTTGTCTCGCCAGGTTTAATCTCAACATTAGAAACAAACTTAATACCAGTATCCCTTTTTATGGTTACAACGCTTCCTCCCAAACTACCCCTGTTTGTAATTTCGATATAAAAATTAATAGGTTTGTTTACAGGAACCTTACCAAAATCGAACCTCTTGGGCGTTATAGATATATCATTGTAAACAGCACCTTTTGTTTTCCACGATACTGTGATATAAGCCTGTTTTGTTGCTCCATCTTCTTGATAAATGACAACCAGGGACTCCCTGAAATCTCCAAGAGCTGTACTTGAAAAAAAATTCAATACCGCTTCTGACAACTCGCCCTTTCTTAGCTCTTTTTTAGGGATTGAAAGGTTTAAACCACACTGATTGATTACACCTAAAATCTTAATTTCACTTTCACCTTTGTTTTTCAGAATTATGTATCTTTTTTGTTCCACATCTCTACCCACTTCACCTAAATAAATGTTATCCGGTTCTATAGCAATGTGAGCATAAGAAGCGGTTGAGATGCTCAAAAATATTAAAAAATAAAACAAAAATTTCAGGCTAATTCGCATCTTACTCACTTTTGAATGCTGAAATTCTTTCTTCAAAAAAATCTTTTTCTTCTTTTGATTCAGCATCTTGAGAAAGCTTTTGTATGATTTGAAGCTTTGTTTTATCTCCCGCATCAAATACTATATCTACAATCTTTTCTCTAACAGCCTTCGTCTTTTTGACATGATAAACATTTTCAATAAAATTAAACCCTTTATCTTTTAATGAGGGTTTTACATCTTTGATAATATCACGAATGCCATCAAGGGCTTCCAGAAACACCTCTTCTGTCATATCGTTTTTAAAAACATCGAACATATTATCAAAGTAAGTGTCCGGGCAACAGTAAGCCCATGTCCATATCACCCGAAAACGTATATCTTTATCTGTGTTAGCTTTGTAAGCCTGTTTCAGGATTTCACAATTGATATTTTTTTTAGTTTCTTCAAAACCCATAGTTACGTTAATAAAAATGTCTTTTGGAAATTTGTTAAGGTTTTGCAATAATTCTTCGAGTATTTCACCATCTGCAAGTGTTGCTATATTCCTGTAAACATCTTTGATTATATCTGACACTGGTTCAGTTTTTACCTTATCCCAGGCATATTTACATCCTGCCTTACTTGCTCTGGCAATAGCAGCTAAAATTTGCTGCCTTTTCTCAGTATTAACCTTTTCTCCCTCGTAAGCTTTTATTAGTTCTGGAAGATATCTATCTTTAAATTCAGAAAGATTGTACGCAGCAAACACAACGTTTGAAACGTCCTTGTTGTAAAGGAAGTTTTCTATAAGTTTTTTAGCAAAATACTCGGCATCGGCATCCTTTAAACCTAATAATAAATTTATATCAAGGGGAGATTTCTCGTAAAATTTGCTTAAACCTTTAAACTTTATCTCCTTTGGTGCAACTAAAAAGTATTGATAGACTAAATCTCTGTTGTCTTCTGAAAGGTAAAAGTTTATTATATCAGCATCTTTATAGCGTGTGGGCACCTGCAACCCGACTTCATAAAGCAGTTTTTTAATTTCAGTATTGCTTGTATTTAAAAATCTTTTGTAAAAAGTGGGGTCATTGCCAAAATTTTTCAACATAACAGGCGTAAGAGCATCTTTTGCGGTTGTACTTAATTTATCCCAATGTTCACGAATATAAATACCAGTCTGTTCGTCAATGCCATTCTCACTATAAATTTTTAGTGCAAGCTGTTCTTTGCCTTTATCACCAGCAAAAAGAAGCTGCTTCGTATAAACATTCGCATCGACATTATTTTTTAGGTATACAGGGAACGCCGCCACTACAAAGCCAATCATATCATTTTTTTCAGCCTTATCTTTAATATAATTGAACACAAGCTGAGAAAATTCTGTAGAAGGATTATTAGTGAGATGCTCAATTATAAGGGGATAAATATTTGCTCTGGTTACCATCACTTGAAAGAAGGTGTCGAAATATCTCTTAACTGGACGGGATAACAAGATGTTGGTTACGTCGTAATCAACGTCAGGGTTATTTTTCTTGTATAAAAGCATTAACAAATCGTTGCTTTTTTCTTCATGTAAAAGTTGACGGGCCGATGAAGCTACGTTTCTTAATATAATTGTATCGTTATATTTTTCTGCGATATCTATCAATAATTGAACACGTAGATGCGTCGGGAAAAGATTTATTAAATCTCTGGTTTTATTGTAATTTTCCTTGCTTAAACGCATGTAGTTACTTAATTCTACATAAAAACCAGTATCACTAAAGAGGGGTTCGTATTCTGGCTTGACAATTTCAGATTCTTCGTTAGCCAAATTAATCAGATTCATATAAGGGTATTTGCTGTTTTTAATCTGAACTGTTTGAGAATATGGCTTATCGTCACAGAATAGCCTTAAAAAATTATCGCCTTCTTTTAAAACCCTATCTGATATATAAAACTCCAGTTCTTTTCCACCACCTTTTTCCCAGGTCTCAAAAATAGTCTTTTCTCCGTCTAACATTTTTATTCCAACTTTTCTACACTTTTCAAAATCAGAAGTTATCGTAACTTTAAAATTTCTCTCTTTGTCAAAGTATTTTATTTTTGACTGGTAAGCAGGAACTGCACATGAAGTTATTAAGACGCTAACAAGTAAGAAAAGCAATAACTTCTTTTGCATAAAAACCTCCAGTTAAAATTATTTGGACAAATTTTCTTTTTCTTTTTTAAAGATTTCGAAAAGCTCTGCCTCACCATGCATGTTGTAATAATTATAGCCTGCCTGTACGACTTCTTCAAATTTTTCTCTAAGATTTTTATTCCAGGGCTCTTTGTTATATCCCTTTTTAATCAATACATAGGCAGGATATAACTCGTTCTTCTCTAAAAGATAATCTACACCTTCGAGATAAAGTCTTATCATAGTCCCATCAAGTACGTAAGCCTTTTCAGCTGCCTCAATAAGATCGTTGTCACGAAATGTCTTCATTGATGCCCAAAATAATCTTTCGTAAAAGAAAGGATTATCCTGATTTTGGCTTTGAATCTCTTTTAATAACTTGTAAGCTTCTTCATACTGGGCAAAATTTATCAACCTATCTGCTTCATCCAGAGCTATTATTGCAAC
Organism: Deltaproteobacteria bacterium; assembly: GCA_037442505.1. Classification (GTDB taxonomy): domain Bacteria; phylum CALINM01; class CALINM01; order CALINM01; family CALINM01; genus JBBIPZ01. The sequence continues at coordinate 60,209 of JBBIPZ010000010.1, forward strand.
AGGTAACTCTTTTTTCTGCCAGCTTACGAAGATTTTTTCAACAAGATACGAGAACTCCTGTACCCAATCGGGCAGTGAAATATCCAGGCTTTTTACCAGAACTATTGTAGATGGTTTTATGTTGTATTCATCAACTGTTCTGTAAAATGTTATAACATCCATAGATTTAGGTTGCGTAATCTTGTTACGATTTATCCTAAAAAAGAAGTCAACGTCAACAATTAATACAGGATTTTCAGTCACAATAGCTTCAATCCCTTTTTTGGGTAATATAGACACCGAAACATCATTAATGGTGCCAACTAAACCTTCGTTTGCCGGCTTGAGATCATGTTTTATACCTGTATTTTCAAGGAGTTTTAAATAAGAAACAATATCCTCAGGTCTAAACTCGTCTTCAGGGATTACCCAGTAAATTTCTTTATCTGTGTTTTTCAAAATTTCAGCAAAATTGACAGTATAATCTCTACTCGAAAAAATTATTATAGAATGTTCTTTTAGAAAATTTTCTCCAAGAATGTCGTATATTGCGTTTGCCTTTACAAAGTTTGTTTTTTCATTTACTAAAGGTATCTTACTATTTTCCAGATGTTTTGTAACAACAGAACAACTACAAATAATAACCATCAACAAAATTACAAAGATATTTTTCATATCAATCCTCTTTAAAAAATCTACACCATAGTAGCGTAACTAAAACAGTTATGCCGTGCACCCAACGTATCTTTTTACCTTCTGTGTATGTCCTGCCATAGTAGGAAATTGGAACTTCAACTATGCGAAAGCCTTTTTTAAGAAAAAACGCTGTTATTTCAGGATCAAACCCCCAACCATTTGATTTAAGTTTTAAATCATTAATACAATCACGTTTAAATACCTTGTAACAAGTCTCCATATCAGTTAGAGTAGTGTTAAACATTATGTTTGCTATCAGTGTCAAAAATTTATTCCCCACTAAATGCCAGAAATAAAAAACCCTCGTTATACCTTTAAATCTTGAACCATAAACCACATCAGCCCTTTTTAAAGCAATAGGCTTAATCAGCTTTTCATACTCTGCAGGGTCATACTCTAAATCGGCATCTTGAATGATTATTACATCGCCAGTAACATGCTGAATGCCTGTCCTCACCGCTGCGCCTTTACCCATATTTTTTTCGTGGAAGATTTTTTTTACGCTGGGATTTATATATGCTTCAAGCCACTGTCTTGAACCATCAGTTGAACAATCATCCACTATTATAATCTCATCAACCCCCTGTTTCTGAACCTCGTTTACGATATCTTCAATAGAGTTAATCTCGTTATATAACGGTATGATTACCGCAACTTTTAATCCCAATATCATTTGTTATCCTGCACCGGTTTCTTATGAATATTGATATAAGTTGGTTTTGTTAGTCCAGCAATATTCTTAAGTACATCTCTTACATAATCTTCAAAAGGCTTTGACGCCTTTACAGCCTTTTTGAAATCAACATTTATCTGATTCCCATTTAAAACATCTTCGTTCTTCACAAGTAGCTCTACAACTTTACCATCAGAATACACTAAGTATGGTGATAAAGGCTTTACGAAAAAATTATCATCTGCGGTTGAATATGGTAACACACCACTAAAGTTGCCATTTTCATCAGCAATTGCGGCTGCATTCCAATCAAACTCTCTGTCAAAATTGGTTATAAAATGTGCCGTGAAAAATACTATCGAACGTGGTGTTGTTTTTCCGGAAATTTTTGCACCTTTAACATATTCAAACAGTTTATAACTCTTTAGTTCGATATCGTCAAAATATTGAATAAACGTTGGATTTTGAGACTCAAAAACTAATCTAAAATGCTTTAAGGCAGGTCCAAAAGTTGTAGAACTTCCATCAAAAACCCATAGACGTGGAAGCGGTAAAGTAAAGAAGTTTTCTTTGGGAGTCGGCACCTTTTCTCCAAAATGTCCATCAAGAAAGTTTATATATTTGTCAAAAAAGCCAGGTTTGTAATATACAGAAGATCTTGGACTAATATAGTTAATCTGATCATTTAAAAAAAGAAATCTGACGTTGTATTTGCTAACAATATCAATCATTTCCTCTTCTGATTCACAGCTCCAGATATAAAGAGCAGTCTTAAAACCATCGCCTCTTAATTGATGTCCAAAATTATTTACTATGGTTGGCCTTTCAGCTATATACTGGATATAATGTCCATGATCCCATGGTGCAAGTATCGCATATTCAGGTTTTTTATCTGGCTTCCAGAGATGACTTGTTTTTGGTGTATAGTTTTTTATCCATACAAGAGAATTGTATAAATCTGATTGTATAGGATAACCCTGTGTGTTTAGCATACTCTCTGCCATAAAAAAGTATGGTATCATAATAAACACAATGCAAAACAACGATAAAAAGAATGGGGATTTTTCCCAATAAACAATAAGTTTAGTCAGAAAACCAACAGAAATCTTTTTCTTTTCACGCTTCCACTGGATAAACTCCCTAAAAAGTCCATGTCCTGTTTTAATTTTAATGTAAGCTGCATTAGCAAAAAGTGATATACCTATAGCAAGAATTGGGCTGAATGCATTCCCCCACCTTTTCTGATAAAGAGCCATAAGTCCAATCATAACACCGGAAACGCCATAAAATAGAGTTAGTATTCTTGCTTTTTTTTCGCGCTTTATAAAACCATCAATACTCATCGGTTTTTGCAATCTATAAATCAGACTGGCAGGTTTGGTGATTTTTGTTTCTCCCAGAAAGATAAAATAAAGCTTATTTTCTTTCCATTTTAGATTTCTGTAAAGATAGATGAAACCAAAATACAAAGGAAACAAGAAGCTAATCAGATAGATTAGATTAATAATACCTTCCTGTGTTTTTATTGTTGTAATAATCAGCTTAATACTAAACGTGTTTTGAAACTCGTTTATCGAAGAGTGCCAGGGATCCGACTTTAACAAAAACCTCACTCCATCAAATACACCCTTTCTTAAAGGTGGTATCAATAATAAAATAAGTATTGCAATGCCAACTCCCAACGCAACCTTAATTACATTCTTTTTGTTTTTTTGAACCATCTCGATAAAATAAACAAGAAGAAAAATCACAATATAAATAAATGTCACGTAAATAGGCTGAAAATATGAAAAAAAGCCAAAATCAAAGAGCGTTTGTTCCGTACTTCTGGGGATAATAAATCTAACAATAGCAGCTATGCCAGAACCTATTAAAGCAGCAGAAAGAAAAGACATAGATAGCTTCTTAATGAGTTCCAGATTTCTATGATTCATTATTATTACTAAGGCAAGATACATTCCCCATACTGTAAAAAAAACTACCTGTCCTTGCCAGATAAGTATTCCTAAGGCAAAAAAGATACCGGTGTTAATAATATCTTTCCTTGCCAGTTGGTTCTCAAGAATATTGTTTATTTGCTTTAAACCAAAATAAAAGAACCAGAGAAACAAAAAAGTTTCTGCTACATGATGGTCACCTGAGCCAATAGTCGAATAACCTAACATACCCGGCATAATAATCGCAAAAAAGGCAGAAAAGATAGCAATACGTTCACTTTTCCATACCGTCTTTACAATTTTATAAACTGGGTAAATACATAATGCAGCAATAATGGGTGGAAGAAGTGCTGTAATTAGTTGAAGCACCTGAACGTTTGGTTTTCCACCACTGAAGATTAATGTCAAAACAGCCAGTGTAAAGTTGTAAAGAGGCGACCATGGACATTCTGCTCCAAATGGGTAAGACATATAGTAATCCATAGTAATTAGCTTAGGAAAATTAGCCGCCCATATCATAGCCCTACGCATCTGATAATAGGCGTCTGGTTGAATGAAAATAACATGCTTACCCCAATCCACAATTATGCTGTTCCAAGGTAGCAATCTTAAAACAAAAGCAGTTATTACAAATAAGCCCAAAATAAAATTGGTATTATTGAGTTTCTTGATAAATTCTATCCACTTTTTCATAAGCAAAAGTTTTCCCTCTCTCAACATTTAAGACAAAATTTCAACGTTCCATTAAATTATTTTATAGAATTCGCAAGAAAAATTCATTAAAAATAAGGAGAGTTACAAACCCTTTTTTCTTCTTTCGGTTACACTCTCTCCACCAATTCCCCAGTTATCGGTCTCAACCTCTTCGATAATAACGACTGTTGTAGCAGGATTTTTACCCAAGACATCAACCAAAAGCTGCGTTACGCCTTTTATCAAAGCTGCTTTTTTTTCAGCAGATACGTTGTCTTTAGCAATCTTGATATTAACAAGCGGCATACAATATCCTCCGTCTTATATTTTTTCTAATTTTAACACAAAATGTTTGTAAAATCTGTAAAGTCTTAGAATCAATAAATGATTTTAGAACTTTTTATAAATTAATAACTTTCCAGCAGGGGCTTTAAGATCTTCCCGAGGGTAAGTGGCATTTGAAAAAGGTCTCATTTCATGCTAAAATTCGAAATATGAAGCTTGTTTACATTTTTTTGATAATGCTTATTTTAAGCTGCTCAACAATCCCTTCACAGAAACAATTAAGTATGGAAGATTACAAAAAAAGATACGAGGCGTTTGATGTCGTTATTGTATGGAACTCGATTATTGATAATAACCAGTTTAGTGTGGATGGGGTGGTAAAAAACAACTACGTATATAAGATCAGAAATCTGGAAATCACTGCTCGCGGCATTGATGAACACGGAAATATCGTCTGTTTGAGCAATTTTGATTTCTTTCCCGAAGAACTAATGCCCCAAGATGTTAAACCGTTTAAAATAGAAACCAGATGTAAAGACAATATATCTAAAATCACCTTCTTTTATAGACATTACTTCGTTGGGGATAAGGATATAGAAGATTTAAATTTTGGCAGCTTTGAATGAATTAAGTCTATGTAAGTTGCTTATAAACATGCGCAAATCTTTGAACCACAGTAATAACAGAGAGAATCACTATTATCAATAAAAATAACGTAAGTTTTCCTGTAAAAAACGCAAGCAATACTAAAACAATCCTTTCGAAACGTTCTATAATGCCAACCCTACATGTTTTGCCCAAGCTTTCAGCCTTCGCTCGAAGGTAACTTATCATAAAAGAAAGCGATAATGCCCATACAGTTAGAAAACCCGCAGTTGTATCTTCTACAAAGTAAAAATAACCTGTAAGAGCTATAAAAATTAGACTGTCAGAAACTCTATCAGTTACAGAATCAAGAAAAGAACCAAACGGTGTAGCAATATTAAGCATTCTTGCCTTAGCGCCATCAAGGATATCAAAACTCCCCGCCAATAAGATCAAAATACCAGCAATAATATGCCTCCCAAAAAAAATAAATGGAACTGAAAAAATAATTACTACAAGCCCTAAGACAGTGAGCGTATTAGGTCTGAACGGAATATAATATGCTATAGTAGTAATCTGCCTCTCAATTTTGTTGGACAACCAGCTTCCAACCATTTATCTTTCAATCTCTCCTCTGGTGAACTTTTCTACTCTCTCGCGCGCCTCTTCGTCAGAATATTGTTTGATAGGATGCTTCATAAAGTAGGCTGAAGCAGATTTTAACACGCCACCAATTTTCCTATCAATTGCTATTTTTGCACAACGGATAGCATCAATAACAACACCTGCACTATTGGGCGAATCCTCCACAGAAAGCTTCAGCTCTAAATCAATAGGCACACCACCAAATGCCCTACCAGTGATTTTTAAATAACAAATTTTGTTGTCGTTTAAAAAAGGCACAAAATCTGATGGCCCTATATGGATATTGCTCCATTGTAATGGTTGTGATAGCTGTGACTGAACAGCCTCTGTCTTAGATATCTTTTTCGATTTCAATCTGCTACGATTTAACATATTTAAAAAATCTGTATTACCACCAAAATTAAGTTGATACGTTGATGTAATCTTTACTCCTCTATCTTCAAACAACTTTGTTAAAACCCTGTGAACAATAGTCGCCCCAACCTGACTTTTAATATCATCACCTACGATAGGGATATTTTTATCTTCAAACCGTTTAGCCCATGTTTCATCTGAAGCTATAAAAACAGGCATACAGTTTATAAAAGCTACCTTTGCCTTCAAACATTCTTCAGCATAAAACCTGACCGCACGTTCAGAACCAACAGGCAGATAACAGACTAAAATCTCTGTTCCTGTCTCTTTCAACACCCTGGCAACATTAACTGGCTTCGCATCAGAAGGAATAAAACGCATATCATCTGGATAATCTGACATATGTTCAGCAACGCCGTCGAGAATGTGCCCCATTGAAACTTTTATTTTAAAGTCTGGCAGTTTATCATAAAATAATTTGGCACAGTTAGGCTTTGCGAGTAAAGCTTCTTTTAAATCTTTTCCCACTTTTCTTACATCAATATCAAAGGCAGATACCACCTCTATGTCCTGCGGCTCATATCCACCTAAATTATAATGCATCAAGCCAATTGATGAGTCGGGATGGTTACTACCAAGGCTTTTATAATATTCAATACCCTGGATTAGTGCACTTGCGCAGTTGCCCACCCCTAATATACCTATTTTAATCGCATTTCTTTTCCCCATGGGTTATCACCACCGGATTATAATTATTTACGTTATAATAAGTTACAAAAAAAAAGTTGTATTGTCAATTTTTTTGCCAGGCATTAAAATAAACAATGTGGAAAATTTTAAAATTGTCACCGACTTTGCCCCGAGTGGGGATCAACCGCATGCTATAAAAAAGCTTACTGAGGGCTTAAAAAAAGGTCTCAAACACCAGGTACTCTTAGGTGTAACAGGTTCTGGAAAAACATTCACAATGGCAAATGTTATAGCCAATGTAAACAAACCAACTCTTATCATTGCACCTAATAAAACACTTGCAGCCCAACTATACTTTGAGTTCAAAGAACTTTTTCCCGAAAATGCCGTTGAATACTTTGTTAGCTATTACGACTATTATCAACCTGAAGCTTATATCCCGGAAACAGATACCTATATCGAGAAAGACTCCTCGATCAACGAAGAAATTGACAAACTACGACATCGTGCAACGTATTCGCTGCTTGAGAGAAACGATGTTATTATAGTAGCTTCTGTTTCATGTATATATGGCATAGGTTCACCTGAGGCATACCATGGCTTACTGGTCTTTCTCCAAAAATGCAACGAGGCAGATATAAGACAGGTTATGAGCAAATTGATACAGATTCAATATATCAGAAATGATTACGATTTTTACCGTGGCACATTCAGGGTGAGAGGTGATGCTTTAGAAATTTTTCCTGCTTATGAAGATAGCAAGGCTATAAGGGTAGAATTTTTTGGCGATACAGTGGAGAACATTTATACATTTGACCCGCTGACAGGAGAGGTGAAAGAGAGCCTGCCCAAAATAGCGATTTATCCAGCAAGCCATTATGTAGCTACAGAAGACAAGATGAAAGAGGCTATAAAGAACATACGTAACGAACTGAAAGAACGGTTAGACTTTTTGCATCAAAACAATAAACTTTTAGAAGGACAGCGTTTGAAGCAAAGAACATTATACGATATAGAGATACTCGAAGAAGTGGGTTATTGTAAAGGAATTGAGAACTATTCTCGCTATTTGGATGGCAGGCCTGCTGGCGCACCACCTTTTACTTTATTAGATTATTTTCCAAAAGATTTTTTGTTGATAATAGACGAATCACATCTAACTATTCCCCAGCTTAATGGGATGTACGCAGGAGACAAATCTCGTAAAACAACACTTGTCGAGCATGGTTTTAGACTGCCATCAGCCCTTGACAACCGCCCATTAACTTTTAGCGAATTTGAAGCACGAATTAATCAAGTTGTTTACATATCTGCAACGCCGGGTCCTTACGAACTTGTCAAAAAGGAGCAACTGGTAGAACAGCTGATAAGACCCACAGGACTGGTAGATCCAGAAATTATTGTAAAACCAGCAAAAAATCAGATTGAAGATATGCTAAACGAAATTAAAGCTGCAATAGAAAAAAATGAGCGTGTTTTAGTTACAACCTTGACCAAACGAATGGCGGAAGACCTTTCAACATTTCTGCAAGATAAAGGTATAAAGACAAAATACCTGCATTCCGATATAGACACAATAGAAAGGGTTAAAATTATAAAATCACTACGAAAAGGTGATTTTGACGTCCTGATAGGCATCAATCTTTTAAGAGAAGGTCTTGATATGCCTGAAGTTGCTCTGGTTGTTATTTTAGACGCAGATAAAGAAGGCTTCTTAAGATCAGAAACATCACTTATACAGACCTGCGGGAGAGCAGCTCGAAACGTAAATGGGCGAGTCATTTTTTACGCAGATACTGTTACAAAATCAATGTCTAACGCAATAAATGAAGCAATGCGAAGGAGGAAAAAACAGCTTGCGTATAACGAAGAACATGGTATTACACCAGAAACGATAAAAAAAGCGATTAAAGAAGACTTTGGCATTTTATGCGAAAAAGATTATTACACCGTATCGATAGAAGAGAATAAAGAATCATATAGCATTGACGATGCTATAATAGAAAAGCAAATCAAAAAATTAGAAAAAGAGATGAAAAAAATGGCAAAAAATCTACAGTTTGAACGGGCAGCCAGGATACGTGACGAGATAAAGTTGCTTAAAGAAAGACTTGTAACTGTCTGAAATATAATCATTATTCGATGAAAGCTTTACTTTTTATAACGTTTATGGCTAAATTTTAATATACAAATCAGTCGTTAAAGGAGACGATATGAATATAAACGACTTTAACTGGAAATTAGGTGCAGAAGCAGGTGAAGGCGCAATGGTTACCGGGCTTATATTTGCAAAGACGTGCGCAAATATAGGTCTTAAAGTTTATGGTTATCCGGAGTATCCTTCGCGCATTAGAGGTGGGCATAACTGCTATCAGGTTAGAGTTAGAGACTCCAATTCCACAATTGCAGAAGATAAGATTGATTTATTAGTCGCTCTAAACACCGAAACATTCGAACTTCATCAGACAGAACTGCATTCCGAAAGCGTTGTTGTTATTGATAGCAAAGAAAACACAGAAAAGTACAACTTTCACAGATTCTTCAAAGTTCCTATGGAGCAACTGGCAATCGAAGCAGGCGGAAAGATAACCAAAAACAATGTCAGTCTTGGTGTCACCTTTGCAATACTTGATTTGCCTGCTGATTATATTATCGACACAGTGCATTCGGTATTTAAAGATAAGGGCGAGGAAGTGTTAGAGATGAACAAAAAGGCTGTTCTTGCGGGTTACAACTTCACCAAAGAACATTTTAAGTACGACTTTTCATTTAAGTTAGCCCCTACTGGTGCCAACCCAAGATATGTTGTAACGGGCAATGAAGCTATCGCAATTGGAGCTGTTAAAGCTGGTTTAAAATTATATGCTGCATATCCAATGACACCTGCTTCTTCGATTCTACATTTTCTGGCACCTTTAGCAAGGGATTACAGAATTCTTGTTAAACACACGGAAGATGAAATAGCTGCAATATTAACAGCGATTGGTGCAAGTTATGCAGGTGTAAGATCAATGGCTGCAACGTCCGGTGGAGGTTTTAGTTTAATGGTTGAGGCTTTGGGAATGGCTGCTATCACTGAAACACCTCTTGTAATAGCTGAATGTCAGAGACCCGGTCCAAGTACAGGTATGCCTACATGGACAGAGCAGGGAGACTTGCGTTTTGTTATGCACGCCTCACAAGGTGATTTTTTAAGGGTAGTTTTAACCCCTGGTGATGTGGCGGAGGCTTATCAACTAACACAACAGGCTTTCAATCTGGCTGAGAAATATCAAATTCCTGTAATAATCCTTAGCGACAAGATGTTATCTGAAAGCCACGATACAGTTGATGATTTTAGCAATCTCAATATTCCCGTTGAAAGAGGAAAGCGTCTAATAAATGTTCCTGAAGGTTATAAACGTTATGACCTGTCGATCCCCGATGGTATAACTTACAGGGCATTTCCTCCATCAGAAAATGGAATGCATTTAGCAAACAGCGATGAACACGACGAGTATGGACTTGTTAGTGAAGAAAGTGACATAAGAAATAAGATGCAGGAGAAGCGGTTTAAACGTCTTGAAATGATTAAAAAAGACACACCAAAACCGCTATTTTTTGGCAAGAAAGATGCCGACATATCTTTTGTTGGTTTTGGTTCTACCAAAAATACTGTTTTAAGAGCCATGGAACTGCTTGAACATAACGGTATCAGTAGCAATTATCTACATTGTAGATGCACCATGCCTCTGGATATCAAATCGTACAGGGAATTTATCAATAGCTCAAAAAGGCTCATTTGTATAGAAAACAATTACACCGGACAGTTTGCATCAATTTTACAGGAAAACCTGTGCATAGAAATTAAAGAAAAACTGTTAAAATCAGATGGTCGCCCGTTTTTCCCATCCGAGATTGTTGCATATATCAAACAAAATTCAGGAGTGTAGCTTTATGAAAGACTACCCAGAATATAACACTTATCAAACACCTACATGGTGCCCGGGTTGCGGCAACTTTGGCATCTGGTACGCATTAAAAAATGCGTTTCATCAACTAAATCTAAAAAACAACGAAATAACAATGGTTTTCGGAATTGGTTGTTCAGGAAATCTATCAAACTTTCTTAAAGTTTATGGTTTCCACAGCATACACGGACGCACACTTCCTGTTGCTTCTGGTATTAAACTTGCAAATCATTCACTCAACGTGATTGCAACATCCGGTGATGGTGACGGATTGGGTATCGGGTTGGGACATTTTATTCACTCATGCAGACGAAACATTGACCTCACTTATCTCATTCACGATAACAGAATCTACGGGTTAACTACAGGACAGACTTCTCCTACCAGTCCAAAAGATTTCAAAACAAAATCAACACCATTCGGGGTGATTGAGCTTCCAGTTAATCCTCTTGCACTTGCTATTCTTTCTGGTGCAACATACGTTGCAAGAGGGTATTCAGGCGAAATAGACCATCTCGCAAATCTTATAGCTAACGGAATAAAGCACAAAGGTTTTGCAGTTATAGATGTATTACAACCTTGCGTTTCTTTCAACCCGCAATATTCTTACCCCTTTTACAATCCTCGTGTTTACAAATTAGAAGATTCTGGACATGACACTTCTGATTTTGAAAAAGCCTTAAATTTGGCTATCAATACAAATGAAAGGATACCAATCGGTCTCTTTTACAAAACAGAAAGACAAACTTACGAAGATGCGTCTCTGGAGTTAGGCGATATACCTCTTTTTAACGACAACATTGATAATGTTGATATAACGCCAATTTTAAAAAATATACTTAACAGGTAAACAAAATATGACTCAAGATTTAATATCAGAAATCAGAAAAATAGCAAAAGAAAAGAATGCGGTTATCCTTGCTCACAATTACCAGCGACCTGAAGTGCAGGATGCTGCTGATTTTGTTGGAGATTCATTAGAGCTAAGCATCAAAGCAAGAGATACTGAAGCCGATATTATTATTTTCTGCGGTGTTCATTTTATGGCAGAGACAGCAAAAATTCTTTCTCCACAAAAAAAAGTTGTTATGCCAAGAATAGATGCGGGATGTCCGATGGCTGATATGGTGACTGCAGATGCTCTTGCAGCGGAGAAATTGAAGTATCCGAAACACAAAGTAGTTACATACGTTAACTCTTCCGCTGCAGTAAAAGCGATAAGTGATGCCTGTTGTACATCTTCTAATGCAGTAAATGTTGTGAAAAACATTGAATCAGATAAAATACTTTTTGTCCCAGATAAAAATCTTGGCAATTTTGTGTCACGTTTTGTAAAAAAAGAGATTGTTTGTTGGAAAGGTTTTTGTCCCACCCACGAAAAATTGAAGGTAGAAGATATTATACAAAAGAAAAGCGAGTATCCTGAAGCCAAAGTGCTTGTTCATCCTGAATGCAGACCAGAGGTTATCGATATTGCTGACAGGGCACTTAGTACATCTGGAATAATAAAGTTTTGCAAAGAAGATGACTCAAAAATATTCATTATAGGCACAGAAGAGGGCATCTTACACAGGCTAAAAAAGGAAAATCCTGATAAAAATTTCGTTTTGGCATCAGAAAAACTTGTCTGCCCCAATATGAAACTTACCAGTATTGAAGACCTACATCAGGAGATAATTGAACTTAAAAACGAGGTCTTTGTCGCTGAAGATGTGATAGTTAATGCTAAAAAGTCACTTGAAAGAATGTATCAATTAGCCACTTGACACCTTTGAAAAAGGTCCCTATTAATAAAAAAAGCGGACATTTAGTCCGCTTTTAACTCTTTCAAAATAAGACCCCACCAGGGGTCAGCACCCCTCTTTACAATGTGTGACCGGTCTCAACATATACCATGCCCTTGCTACCATAAAATCACCTCCTTTTTTTCTTTTTAAAATCAGTGATTTTAACTACTTGCTGAACACCTTTCATATTTTCAAGTTCCGTCGAATCAAAACCCTTCACATCACCTATTACACCTATTATAACATGTTTTAGTCCTGTTGAAGTGTGAAAATCAAAATTATTTTTTATCAAGTAATCCTTTACCCTCTCTATATCTTTTTCTAAGGCATTTTCTTCAAATATAACGAGCATCTTAATCCTCCTCCCTGGCTTTTAGCCTTTCTAATCGCCTTGCCTCATCAATAATTCTTTCAAAAAGCCTGATTACGGCATTGCTATCAAGAGGACCGTTATTTTCTGATATTAGTCTATTTATGATTTGTTTCTCTCGTTCAGGGTCATAAACAGCAAGATTATAAGTTTTTTTCAAAACGCCAATCTTAAGTGCAAGTGATGATCTTACATTAAGTAACTTTAGAAGGCTGCTGTCAATCGCATCAATAAGCTCTCTTATATCATAAATTTCTTTTGGCATCTTCATAGATAACCACCTGGTTTCCTGAATAAAACTGTATCTTTAGCCCACATAACATCATCTTTTTCAGGATAATCTAAATTGTAGTGAAGACCTCGAGACTCCTTTCTTAACAGTGCTGAGGTTATTATCAGATCGGCAACAGTAGCGATATTTCTCAACTCAATCAGTGGCGCAATTAATTTAAAGTTGTGGTAATACTCTCTTATCTCATCTTTTAAAAGGTCTATACGGCGTTTTGCCCTTTCTAAACGCTTATCTGTTCTGACAATCCCAACATAATTCCACATAAAGCGTTTAATTTCATCCCAATTATGCTTTATCACAATCATCTCCTCAGGATCTATAGTTCCATAGTACTTCCATGCTAAAATTTCAGAAGTACTGGGACGTTCTGTTGATGGTAGCTTTAAAACACTGTCTTTAAAGGCATTATGAGCAAAAACAACAGCTTCTAATAGCGAATTACTTGCAAGTCTATTTGCTCCGTGTAGTCCAGTAGCAGCAACCTCTCCTATAGCATACAAATTAGAGATAAAGGTTTCTCCATTTTTATCCGTCATTACTCCACCACACATATAATGTGCAGAAGGCACAACTGGTATAAACTCCTTTGTAATGTCAATTCCCATTGAAAGACAATGCTGGTAAATTTGTGGAAAACGCCTAATTATAAAGTCAGGGGTTAAGTGTGTAATATCGAGATATACATGCTTTAATCCCAATCTCTTCATCTCTGCATCTATAGCCCTTGCAACAATATCACGCGGAGCGAGATCTTTCATCGGATGATACTTCTCCATAAATGGTGTTCCGTCCGGAAGTCTTAAAATCCCACCTTCTCCTCTAACAGCCTCCGAAATCAAAAACGATGTTTCACCGTTAGGTTGGTATAAAGCAGTTGGATGAAACTGGAAAAACTCCATGTTCATTATTTTGGCTCCAGCACGATAAGCCATCGCAACACCATCGCCAGTGGCAATTGAAGGGTTTGTTGTATGTAGGTAAACTTGCCCGCCACCACCTGTTGCAAGTATTGTGAATTTTGAGACAAAGGTTTTAACTTCTGAGGTCTCTTCATCAAGAATATAAGCCCCTAAACATCTATCCTTATTCAAGGCTGTTTTTTTCACCCTGGATTCTATCAGTAGATCAATAGCAATATGGTTTTCTAACACTTTTATGTTAGGAATATTTTTGATCTGTTCTAAAAGTGCCTTCTCAATTTCTCGCCCTGTAAAATCACCTGCGTGGAGAATTCTTCGTGCAGAATGTCCGCCCTCTTTGCCAAGATCAAAATATGTATCATCGTCCTGTGGCGCTGGTGTAAATTTAGTTCCCAACTCAATCAGGTCTTTAACTCTCTCAGGTCCTTCTTTAACAACCATTTCTACTACATCATAGTGACAGATACCAGCACCAGCATTTAAAGTATCTTTGATGTGCGATTCAAACGAGTCGCTTTTGTTCAAAACACATGCTATGCCACCCTGTGCATAGTTTGTATTTGACTCACTGCGCTCCTTTTTCGTAATGATATAAACTTCTCCGTACTTAGAGGCTTTTATAGAGAAAAAAAGACCTGCAATACCACTACCAATAACAAGAAAATCAGTAACAATCATATTTAAATTTTAACAGTTTAAAGACGTCAAAGCAATTGATATTGATACCTTTGAAAAAGTTCTCATTTCAAAAGAATGAGAGGCAGCGTTTTAATACCTAAAAATCTTTGAAATTTATCTTGCACCTTTGCCAAAAAGTACGACCTTTATAGTCTTTAGCAAGATATAAAAATCAATAGCAGGAGACAAGTTTTTGATATAATAAAGGTCATATTGCAGCTTTTCAAACCCATCTTCGACCTTAGCCCCATGTTTGTAATTTACCTGAGCCCATCCTGTGATACCAGGTTTTACAGTGTGTCTTAACCCAAAATAAGGAATTTCTTTTTCAAAAACTCCAACCTCTTCTTCTATCAAAGCTCTCGGTCCTATAATACTCATATCACCTTTTAATACATTCAATAGCTGTGGTATTTCATCTATCCTTAACTTTCTTAAAAACTTACCTACTTTAGTAATTCGCGGATCATCTTTTTCTCCTGCCTTTTCCCGATTATTTTCAGTCCCTTTACGCATAGTTCTAAGCTTATATGACGTAAACAATTTACCATCTTTACCTACCCTTTGCTGCTTAAATATTACAGGACGCCCATCCTCTAACCAGATAAGAAACAATGAAATCAAAAGTATAGGCAAGCTACATAATAACATAATAAATGCAAAAACTATATCCAGCACCGATTTTAGTTTGCTGTTATAAACAGTCTTTTTCATACCAAGCATTGGATTAGCAACAATCCAGAAATCATCGATGTATTTAACAGGTATTTTGTTAAAATAAAGTTCGTAAAAAGTAGGCATATCTTTCACTTCGACATTTTTTGCTTTACATGAAAGTATACACTTAAGAAGTTTCTCTGATTTTATTCCTTTGATCGCGATAATAACTTCGTCAATATCTTTCATTAAATTTTCATCCAACAATTTTTCACAGTCACCTATAACAAGGGGTGAGTTGCTTTTTCCAATTTTACTCTGGTCGTCATCTATAAAAAATTTTACCTTTATCAGTGGGTCATTTTTTATAGCATTGTATAAAAATTTTCCAGAGCTACCTGCGCCAACAATCAATAAATTTTTTTGCTTCAAAAGATAACTACTGAACACCTTCTCAAACAAAATCCTCCAACTGTAACAAAGTATTACAATAAAAAGGGTTTTAATGAGCAAAACACCCCTTCCAACATTCAGGTAGCTGAAAAAATAAAAAACGGTCGAGACTATCAAAAAACTTAATAAAACTGACACCAAAAACATGAACAAATATTTAAGATTAGAGAATGGTATGGAAAAGTCATAAAGATCAAACAAATAAAACATAAAAATGTTTATCGAAACTATAGCAAAATAGTGTAAAAAGAACACGTCATCAAAAAGTATTTCCCTTGCGCCTCTAAGCCAGAGCGCTAAAATGTAAGCAAAGGCAATCAAAATAAGATCACCACAAAAGAGCAAAAAAACCTTCTTAGGTATTCCTTTTATAAACACTTTACCCTCTTAATAGTAAGTTATACCACAAATATGTTGGTTAAGCAATGTCAAATATCACATTTTTTAAATAGAGGAACTTTTCGCATTGTCTTTATATCAACAAGCCCCCTGCTTGTTAATCTTAAAAAAGGCAGCCCTGTAAAAGCAATTGTTTGAATATTTAAAAAAGGTCTTTTCATTTTACACCCCATTTTTGCTAATACATTCTCAAGGTCATTTTCTTTTTTTGCAATTTCTTGCATACTTAGCAATGGAATTAAACCGTAAATAGGCATTGGAAACTCGTAAACAACTTTTTTGTCATACGTAACTACAATACCGCCACCTATATCGATTAATTTGTTTATAGCTATCGCTATATTGTCTTCATCAGACCCCAACGCAAGTATGTTGCAGGTATCCCAAACAAGTGTTGTTGCTACTGCTCCTTTACTAATTCCAGTGCCTTTAATAAAGGCTTTGCCCATCATCTTTGTCCCATGCCTTCTGTCAATCAAAAAAACTGGAATTATGTCTTCTTTGATATTTGCAACAAGTTTACCTTTTTCAGCCTCCAATACACCCTCACTCTGCTTAATGATGGTAGGGGAGTAAATTTCCATTACAGTTACCTTTTTGTTATCATCAGCAGTGATAAACAGTTCTTCTTCTCTTACTTTCGGCAATTTTAATGAATTTTCAATTCTTAAAGCCTTTTTTTTCTCAAAGTGAGCGATGTATCTTCCATCGTATACTACTAATTTGCCATCAGCTATAACAGTCTTAACTTTCAGATTCTCTAAATCTTCAATTATATTAATATCTGCTACTCTACCAATAGCGATCGCTCCTCTATCTGATAATCCAAAATATTCAGCTGGATTTATAGTTACCATTTTAATCGCATCAATGACATTAAAACCAAATTCTATCGCCCTTTTAACAACAATATTAATATAGCCTTCCAGAAGCATAGAAGCGCTGAACACATCAGAAACAAGAATTAACCTCCTCATATCAATATTTAGATCCTTTAACTTATGTAGCTCATCTAATTCTCTTCTGATGAAACCTTCTCTAATCATCACATAAACACCATGTCTTAATTTTTCAACCGCCTCTTCTACAGTTATGGATTCATGACATGATGTTATCCCACAGTTTAAATATGAGATAAGGTTTTTTGCCTTTGCTCCTGCTGCGTGTCCTTCGACAGTTTTTTTTGCGTTTTTCGACAAGGATACCTTACCAAAATAACACCCTTCGTTTCTAACAGCTTCGTTCCAGTATGCCTCACCAATTCCGACAAAATCTTTTCGGGCAAGTAGTTTTTTAAAGTCTTTAAAGCTAAAATGATGGGATGTTTCGAATCTTTTAAGTGGTGGCACTAAAGGTGGTGCTAAAAACAATGTATTTAAGGGGTAATCTTTAGTAGACTTAATAAAAGAAAAAACGCCTTTTATTCCACAAGCGTTTGCTACCATTGCACACTCAGTTATTACCGTTGTTACACCACCTTTTAATGCATAAGTGACAAACTCATTAAAAGGAACCATACTATCCAGATGTGTATGCGCATCAACAAATCCTGGTGTGATATAACAACCTGCGGCATCAATAACCCTTGTCTCTTGCCCTATAAATTCCGGACACTCTTTGCCAATATAAAAAATCCTGCGTCCTTTTATTGCCACAATCTTGCCATACTCTATTTCGTTGGTAAAAACATTAACAATTTTGCCATTTTTTATTAAAATATCGGCAAAGTCATCGCCTTTCAACACCTCTTGTATAGCCTTTATTTCACTTACTTTCATAAAGCCTCCTTTGAGAGGTAAATAAAAAAAGTGTAAATAAAACAAATGCCAGAGCTGCTTGCCCCGCCATTACATAAGAAATATTAATACGTTCCGAAATCATTCCCATTGCTATTATGCCCAGGGGATAGACACCTAAATACAACGCCGTGAAAATACTAACAACTCTACCCCTAAACTTTTGTATGACGATACTATTCAAATATGCATTTCCAGAGGCATAAAAAAACACCATCATAAACCCTAAAATAAACGAAACTACACAAGCAAAAAGAAGAGTTTTTGAAAAACCAAGGAAAAAGAGGGCAATTGGGAAAAAGCACCCACCAAAAATAAATCTGTGCAACGTGCCTTTAATATCCCTGGGGAAAAAAGAGATATATGATGCACCAGTAAGAGCCCCAACGCCCAATAATCCCATGACAATACTTACAGCCTTTGGATCGTCCTCAAGAAAATTCTTAACAATGTAAGGTAACATACCGAAGAAAGGTAAAACAAAAAAACTATAAACAAATATTATTGCCATTATCGCAGTTATTCCTTTGTTTTTAACGACATAAAAAAAACCTTCCTTGATATTCATAAGAAATTTTATATTGTTTTCCCTTAGGGGTTGTTTCGAACGCAGTTTAGACAGGACAAAAATAAGCGGGATGTAGGTGACAGCATTTATCAAAAAACAACCAGCAAGGCCAAAAATTACAACAAAAACTCCAAACAGTAGTGGGCCTATAAATCTCGAAACATTAAATTGAACAGAATGTAGAGCAATTACACGTGGAATTTTATTTTTCTCAACAAGCGAAGTTAATAAGGTATAGTAAACAGGATACGATATTGCAGTAGAAACACCATTAATGAACGTCATCACTGCAAGCCCACCATAAGTTATGAAATTAAAAAAGATTCCCACACCTATAATGGATGCGACTAACATCCCCAAAGTTTGAGTAACAACAAGTGTCTTTTTATTATCAAAATTGTCTGCCAGATACCCACCAAAAAACGGAAAAACAATATTGGGAATTGCCCCCAGAAAGCTGATAAAACCAAAGCTTGATGCGGTATTTTTTAAAGATAGAGAAAGCCAGCTTAATGCAACGTTTTGTATCCAGCTACCAATATTAGATATAAACACAGTTAGAAAGAACAATAAGAAAGTTTTTTCTTTTAAAAGTAAAAATGCTGATTCTTCGCTTCTTGTTTCGTAAGACATAAATTTTATCTTGACTTTTCAACTACTTTATTTCACCACAAGGAGTAGTATCACCTTTCAACTTTTCAAGGGCATGAGGAAGTACCGGTAAAATGAAACTAATGTTCTCTCGCACCGCTTTAAGACTACCCGGCAGATTTATTATCAATGTTTTTTTCCTTATACCGCAAACACCCCTCGAAAGAATCGCATTTGGACTTTTTTCCGCTCCTTTGATTCGCATATACTCTGCAAGTCCAGGCACATCACGTTCGATGATTCTTTTTGTAGCCTCTGGAGTAATATCCCTTTCAGTGAAACCAGTCCCGCCTGTTGTAAATATTATGTCGACCATACCTGAATCACAAAGCGAAGCAAGTTTTTCTGAGATTATTTCCAAATCGTCTGGCAAAATCTCATAATGCACAATATTGCCTAAGGATGATGTAATTGCTTTAAGTTCTTCGCCACTTAAGTCTTTGCGTTCACCCCTTGAACCCGTATCACTCAAAGTAATAACGGCAATTTTAAACATTTAATTATCCTCCCTTAAGATATCAATCATTTTTTTAAGTTTTTTCAAATCTTCCCATGCCTCTTTCTTCGCTATTGGATTTCTCAATAAAAAAGATGGATGATATGTTGGAAGCACTTTTATTCCATTGACATCGTGAAAATGTCCCCTGATTTTTGAAATTGGCAACTTAGAATTAAGTATCGCCTGAGTTGCAACAGCACCCAAACAACAAATAATTTTTGGCGAAACAATTTCTATTTGTTTCATAAGAAAAGGCAGACAAATTGGTATAGACTCAAGATGATTGGAAATCTTGTTTTCCGGCGGCCGGGATTTTAACACATTTGCGATGTAAATATTTTTCGTTCGGCTCAGCCCAATAGTAAGCAACATATTATCAAGCAATCTTCCTGCCCTACCAACAAAAGGCTCGCCTTTTAAATCTTCCTCTTCTCCTGGTGCTTCACCCACAAACATCACCTCACTACAGGGATTACCTACCCCAAAAACAATATTTTTCCTTGTTTTATATAACTCACAACGCTTACAATCGCCCAACTCCTTTCTTAAATTTTCCATCAAAATCTTTTTTTCAACACAGTTAACAATTCCAGGGGTATTATCAACTACAATAAATCTGTCGTAAGCAAACCCCAGCCCCTTTAAATATTTACGAATGAAATATTCATAATCTTTATGCTCATCATTTTTTTGGAAAGTGCTATAATTATTTATCATGGTGTTGTTTTTAACCCTCTTAATATTGCTTTTTTTTCCAGACAATGGTTTTTGCTTTGGGCCAGCCTTCCATCTAAAAATTGGCTACGAGC
>JBBIPZ010000011.1:0-78780 GCA_037442505.1 Deltaproteobacteria bacterium
CATCAATGTCACCGAAGTATCTTGCATTCGCAGGGCAGACCTTAATGCAGGCTGGTGAGGTATCATAGTCACTGCCTGGCTTCTTACCCTCTTTAAGGGCATTCTCTATCCTGTGCCAGCAGAGTGTGCACTTTTCTGCGATGCCCGGTTTTTTTCTGTGAAGGGGATGCTGTGCCTCGGGCGGTAAGGTCTCGTAAGGGATCTTATCCTTCTCATAAAAGGTCTTTTCCTTGGCAATGAAGTGGATTACACCGTAAGGACATGCAGCGATGCAGTATTTCCTGCCCTTGCATTTGTCGTAGTTAATAAGCACAACTCCATACTCGTTTTTGCTGATTGCTTTTTCAGGACATGCCTTCACGCAGGGAGGATTCTCACAGTGCATACAGTTCATGGGAGTGAATATCCTTCTCACATTGGGATACTTACCCTGTTCATATTCAAGAACAAAGTTCCAGTAATTGCCCGACTGAACCATGTTCTCTGTCTTACAGGCAGCAACGCATGCCCTGCATCCAAAACAGCGCTTCATATCAATTACCATTCCGTATTTACTCATCCTTCACCTCCTATGCCTTATAAACCTTTACTTTTGTATCATTAAAGCTGTTCATACCAGAGATCCTGTCAGGATGGAGTTCAAGCACCCAGTTGGGGTTTGCACCCTTCTTTGCATAAGCAGGCATACTGTTTGACCAGTGCCCGTAGTGATAACTTATCGCCACTGTGTCAGGCCTTATTCCTTCTGTGAGCTTTGCCTTGATCTTTATCTTTCCTGCCCTTGATTCCACATAGACATAATCTCCATCCTTTATGCCTTTCTGCTTTGCAGTCTCAGTATTTATGGCTACAAAGTTCTCATCAGCATCATGAGCGATCTCCCTTAGCACAGGCACCATCGCATTGTTGCTCTGATTGAAGTATATCCTCTTGTGAGTTATGAGATACAAGTCATAACCTTTTGCCTCCACATGAGGAGTCGGGAATGCATGCTCCTTTCTTGGAAGAGGTGAATAAACCACATCAAGATTGTCAGTCCTGATATTCTTAATTCCATGCTTGTTAACTATCTCTTTAACCTTCTCAGCAGTAAGCAGAAGGTTTTCTGCGTAGAAGTTCATCTTTGGTTTTCCCGCTCCCTTGAATTTAGCCTCAACACCCTTAAGATATATATCCTCTGTATGGAGTTTTTTTGCCTTTAATCCGTGCTTCATGAGATATTCAATGTCTGTGTGATTTGCCTTTGCAATCTCTGCAACAACCTCCTTAGAAGAATACTTCTTGCCAGGCGCAAGCTTGATCTTCCACGCTGCGTTTATATTTTCAATATATTTATCCAGCATACCTAATCTCTCGGCAAGTGCCATGAGGATATCAAAGGCATCATATTTGAGATTATAGGCGTTCACAATAGGCTGTCTTATTGCCACATGCTTGGATTCAAGGTTCCACCTCGTGTCAGACCAGTGCCATGATTCAAGGTATGTCTTATCAGGAAGCACAATGTCCGACATGTCTGCAAGTTCTGTGAGGATTGTATCAATAACCACGCTGTAGATCTTTCTGTAGCCTTCTATCTGTCTTTTTACATCGGATGTGCTGAATGGCCTGTTTGTACCATAAGACATCATGAATTCAGGCTCGTATTGCAATCCGTATGCCTTTGGATCAGCAAGTGTAAGGGCAACCTGCTGTGCTACATTGTGGGTTCCATGTGGGAAATAGACACTTTCCTGAAGATCTACCCTCTTTGGAGGATATTCGCACTTTGATGGCTCCATGTATTTTGGATTTTTATAAACATCATGCAGATGCATGCCACCCACTGCGTCAAAGGCACCTACAAGCATGAGTACGATCTGTCTTGCCCTGTTATTCTGCACACCATATTCATGAGCACTCATACCACGGAAGGTATGTATCGCTACAGGACGGTATCTCAGAACCTTACCCTCTTTTACAACAGTTGCGCCAATCTGGGCGTGTTCACCAAACTCCTTTGCTATCCTTTTAATCGTCCCAGCAGGCACACCCGTAACTTCCTCTGCATACTGAGGAGTTATATCTTTTATTGATTCTTTAAACACCTCAAAGGCTGTCTTACAGGGCTTGCCATTAACAGTATAACTGCCTGAAATGGCTGGTTCGACATCTCCTTCGTATGGTCTGGCTGAATTTGATTTTTTATCCCAGATTAAGGGCTTGCCGTCCTTTCTTACAAACTTTCCATCCTCGCCAACAAGCATGGGTGCATTGGTATAGGTAATGAGGAATTTTTCATCTACCTGATTATTCTTTATCAGCTCATTTGCCATGGCAAGGAGGAATACCGCATCTGTGGCAGGCCTTATTGGAATCCATTCGTTTGCCTTTGCTGCTGTATTTGAAAGCCTCGGCTCAACCACAACATATTTCATTCCCCTTTCAATATTCTCAATAATCTTTCTGTCAAGCCACCTTGCCCATTGCTCTGCCTCCATCGGATTTGCACCCATGTTTATGAAGTAATTACAATTGTCCACATCAGGCAGGAATGCATGATTACCCCAGGTTATCTCATCAGAGACATGTCTTGCAGCCTCACAAACGGTTGTCCTGTGGACTACATTGGGGGTGCCAAAAGCCTTACAAAATGCCTTTGGGAAATGGTCGCGCATTAGATATTTGCCATGACCATGCTGCCATACAAACTTGCTCGGATTTTCAGCCTTGATCTTTTTAAGCCTCTTAACAATCTCATCAAAGGCCTCTTCGTAACTGATCTCGACCCATTTTGGGTCCTCTCCGGGACCTTTTTTAGCATTCGTTCTCTTAAGGGGCCTCTTTACCCTGTAAGGATTATAGGTGTCAAAGAGACCTGAAACACCTTTCGGACAGAGATGACCTGCATTCTGAGGATTTTCAGGATTGCC
Source organism: Deltaproteobacteria bacterium (assembly GCA_037442505.1). Classification (GTDB taxonomy): domain Bacteria; phylum CALINM01; class CALINM01; order CALINM01; family CALINM01; genus JBBIPZ01. Next base: position 2,913 of record JBBIPZ010000011.1, read on the forward strand.
GTAAATAGCCCTTATTACACCGTTAACCCTCCTCACCCTTATACCGCAGAAGTTTACGCACATCGTATCTGTGGACGGAATCAGGACATCCTCCTTCGGTGCAAAGGGAATCTTGCTCATGGATTCCTTTGCCATTACATCCGAGAGATTAAAAAACGTTTCTCCCATTGCTGCAAGCGCAGCAACTGCAGCTGAATTTTTCAAAAACTGTCTCCGGCTTATTGCCATCTTAACACCTCCTTAAACTTAAAAATATCTTTCTACAACTGGCAGCTTAAGTTCAACATAATACATAAGATTTTGACATAAAAAAATAAATCTCCTCTCACTTCCTATGCGCATACATTTACCCAATTAGAATTATTGTTTTACAACAACTTTCATGCCAACATATAAATCTATGATTTTAAAGCCTTCTACAACATGGCTATGTTACAAAAAAGAAACAGTAAGTTGCAAGATAAAAATACAAAACTATGAAAATTCAAAAAAATTTTTATACATTCAGGATAGAGATATTTGTTACATTTAAGTAACATAAAGGGTTATTATCCTCTTATTTTTTTGCAACAGCTGAAAAATATTTCAGAATTTTCTCAAGACTTTCCTTCAACTTTATTAGTAATTAACGGCGTCTTATCTGAATGCCTTAAGGATTGAAAGTTTTTATATGTAAAAATCCATAAAAATACTGTTTTAAAACACAATACACATCTTAATGTCAATCTTTGCGCTATCTTTCGCTGCTAAAAATGGAAGACTGATATTTTCTCCATCCTTTTTATCATCTAATTTTACACCTACATCTTTTTTTATAATGTTGTGATGGTGCTTGTGCTGTACTATTTACTTATAAAAAAGTTGTGGCTTCTACCTTGTAAGATTCACACTCTAATATTAAATGCTTGATTTTTGACCACTGCTTCTACTGCTTAACATCTGTTAAGTAACAACTCATTTGTTCCACCTATTGCATTGCCCTTGCGGTATTTGTGATATACGAATATCGGCAACTATTTATTTTAATCATGAAAGAATGGGATGGTACCTTAACCCATTTCTATGTTTTTATTTTATTATTTAAGCAGTTTGATTATATTTCACAAATCATCAAACAAGAAGAGATTTTTTTGAAAGTCCATCTCTAATATTTGCCAGTAAAAGCTATTCAATTCCATACTCTTTAATTTTGTAATGAATAGAACGAGGGCTAATTTCAAGAAGCTTTGCAGCTTTTAGTCTATTACCATTTGTAAGAGTAAGAGCCTTTTTTATGTAATCTCGTTCTACATCTTCAATAACCTTTTTTAGAGAGAGGATTGAAGAATCAACCTTTTCTGAATTGATATTTTCTCTTATAAACATATAATCTGGCAAATCATCAATATCAATTAGATTATCATTGGAGAATATCAAGATGCGGTCAATTACATTTCTAAGCTCTCTAAAATTACCAAACCATGGATAATTTAGTAACACAGATAATGCGTCTTTTGATATCTCTTTCTTTACCTTATTTAATCTCAGGTTGACATAAGCAACTATGTCTTCCTTCCTTTCTCTCAAAGGTGGTATATGAATTGGAATGACGTTAAGTCTGTAATAAAGATCATTTCTAAACCTGCCTTCATCTACAAGTGCTTTTAAATCTTTATTTGTAGCGGATATTATTCTAACATCTACCTTGATTGTTTTAACATCACCAACAGGTCTAATCTCTCCATCTTCAAGAAATCTTAAAAGTTTACTCTGTAACGACTCACTCATCTCAGATATCTCATCCAGAAAACACGTACCACCATCTGCATATTCGAAAAGTCCCCTTTTTGGTTTAGTTGCATCGGTGAAAGCACCCCTCGCATACCCAAAAACTTCGCTTTCTAATAGATTTTCTGGAATCGCCGCACAGTTAATTGCTACAAAAGGTTTAGATGCACGATGACTTTTCTGATGCAGAAGATGTGCAATAACTTCTTTTCCCACACCACTCTCTCCTGTTATAAGCACAGGTTGCCTGTATGGAGCCACCTTTTCGACAGCCGCTATAACATTCTTAATTGCTGAACTTTCGAAAATAGTATTATCCATTAACATTTGATTTGACTGCCATTTAAGCAATGTATTTTCTTTAATAAGACGTTGTCTTTCTTCAGCCTTTTTGATGGCAATTATAACTTCGTCTGTTTTGAAAGGTTTAGATATATAGTCGTAAGCACCTCTACGTATGACTTCTACGGCAGTTTCAACAGAACCAAAAGACGTCATCATGATGATTGTCAAGGAAAGTTCAAGTTTTTTAACCTCGTCTAAAAATACGAAACCATCCATTTCCGGCATTTTAATATCACAAAGCAAAATATCAAAAAGCTCATTTTTAACCTTCTCCAGACCAATAGCACCATTTTCAGCCATATCAACATCATAACCAGCTTTTTCAAGAACCTTTTTTAACATCTGTCTGATGCTTAATTCATCATCTATAACCAATATTTTAGCCAATTTGCTCCTCCAGACCTTTTAAGAAAATTTTAAATATTGCCCCTTTATCGCTATTCTCAAATTGTATCTTCCCGCCATGCCTTTCAACAAGTGTAAGGACTACACTTAAACCAAGTCCTGTGCCTTTGCCAGGTGGTTTGGTTGTAAAAAAAGGTTCAAATATCTTGTCTTTGATCTCATCCGGAACTCCTCCACCTTCATCTGAAATCGTAATTATAAGCATATCGCCTTCTAATTTCGAAGAAATCGTGATACTTCCGCCTTCAGGAGTAACATCAATTGCGTTAATAAGTAAATTGAGAAACACCTGCTTAAGTGCCTCGCCGTTAAAATTAACTGGCATACTTTCTTTAAAATCATTAATAAGTTTAATCTTTTTAAAGTCCTTCTGCGGTGTCAAAAGTCTAATTGTTTCATCAAGTATATCGCGTGGGTTGCAGATTTCCAAAATATCGTCTTTATGGTTTCTTGCAAAGTTAAGCAGGTCTCTAATAATACGATTTATTCTTTCAGTCTCATCAAGTATGAGCTTCAATATATTTTTGTCTTCTTCATCTTTAGCATTGTCAATCATAAAAGAAAGATACCCAATTATACTTGTTAGTGGATTGCCAATTTCATGCGCTAATCCTGCCGCCAAACGACCAACTGTAGCCATTTTTTCAGAAAAAACAATTTCTTCCTGCGCAGTTTTAAGAGCTTCGTTAGTTTTTGAAAGTTTTTCTATCGTATTTTTCAGATCATTTCTATAATTTTCTAAATAGTCGCTCATTTGATTAAAGTGAGAATACAATACATCCCATTCCTCTATATTAATGTATGAAAGTTTTTCACCAAAATTTCCACTTCCTACTTTTAAATGAGCATTTTTCAATAATTCAAATGGTGTGAAAAGCCTTTTTTTGTAGATAAAATAGGCAAAGGCTGTCAATGTTAATAGGCAAACTGCCCCAAAAGGCAAAAAAATCAAAATATCTTTTTTAATCATCTTTTTTTCTACATCAAAATCTCTTTTTATAACTAAAAACAGAGGTTTTCCTTTTATATATACAGTTTGATAAACTGTAATCGAGGGGAAAAACAAATTATTACCGACTATAGTGTCAGCCACTCCCAGCTTAATTTTTTCTTTATCAATTAAATTAACGCCAGATATAAGCTCTTTCGTAACAGGATCATATAATCCATACGAAACTCCAACAGGCAGAAATAATAGAATTTGCTCAATTTTATCAGGATTGTATTTTTCTGCATCGTAAAAGATTTTTTGCAAATATACGGTTTCTAATTCAACCTGCCTCTTTATTGATATTTTAAATGTAGCAAAAGATGTGATAAATATGGCAAGAAACGATAACAAAAAAACACCAATTATTAGTTCTGTTTTTATATTGCCAGTATAATTTTTTGCCATAAAATAATCCTAAAAATCTTAGGTTTATCAAATATTTTATACTAAAAAAGCAGAAAAATGATATAATATAATTATGGATTTTTATGAATTAGTAGAAAAAAGCCAAAAAGAATCTGTTAAAACAAAAAAGCCTGATCTTTATAACGTTTTTCTTCTAAATGATGATTATACTACTATGGATTTTGTAGTGGACATACTTATGTCTATTTTTCATAAAAATCAGATGGAAGCCACCAAAATAATGCTTCATGTTCATAATAACGGAAAGGGTTTAGCAGGAACATATATTAAAGATATTGCTGAAAGTAAGGTTAAAACTGTCCACAAACTCGCAAGAAAAAATGGTTTTCCATTAAGATGCAGTATCGAAAAAGAGTAACAAAATTATGATAAATAAAGATCTCGAAATTATTATTGACGCAACTTTAAGAGAAGCAAAATTAGAGGGGCATGAGTATGCAACTGTTGAGCACATACTTTATGCTGTTCTCCACGATGATTATGGTTCAGAGATTATCTTTCAATGTAAAGGTAACGTTGAACAAATGAAATCTGATTTAAAAGAGTTCTTTGCGGAATATATACCTCATGTTAAAGAAATAAGTGATTCAATGCCAATACTCTCATCTGGCTTTCAACGTGTTATTCAAACAGCAATAAGAAACGTACAGGCAGCTGGAAAAAAAGAAGTGGATGCTGGCGATTTGTTAAATGCAATATATTCTGAAACCGATTCTTATGCCTTAAATATTTTAAAAGCTCAAGGTATAACAAAGCTGGACATATTAAGATACATTTCTCACGGTATATCTAAAATACGTAATGATTATACTGATTATACATCTCACCAACATACTGAACATCAAAACAGACCCAAAAAAGAATTTACAAAAGATCCGCTTTCACAATTTAGTGTAGAATTAGTTGAATTAGCCTCAAAAGGCAAAATTTCTCCTGTAATTGGAAGAGAGTTAGAAATTGAGACTGCAATACACGTATTGTCAAGACGTAGAAAGAATAACGTTGTTTTTGTTGGAGAGCCAGGTGTTGGCAAAACCGCAATTGTAGAAGGGCTAGCTTTAAAAATATCAAAGGGAGACGTACCTGAAATTTTAAAAAATACAAAAATTTATTCGTTAGATTTAGGAGCGATGCTTGCTGGCACTCAATTTAGAGGTGATTTTGAAGCTCGTCTAAAAGGCACAGTTCAGGCATTATCCAGAATCCCTAATGCAATAGTATTTATCGATGAGATACACACGCTTGTTGGTGCTGGAGCATCGTCAGGCGGCTCTATGGATGCATCAAACATTTTAAAACCTTATCTAAATAGCGGTCAACTACATTGTATAGGCGCAACCACTTACGAAGAATATAAAAAGTTCTTTGATAAGGATCGTGCACTTTCAAGACGTTTCCAGAAGATTGACGTTTTAGAGCCTACGGTTGAAGAGACTTATAAAATCTTGTCTGGTCTGAAAAAATATTATGAAGAGTTTCACGGTGTCACATATACTGATAAAGCTTTACGTTTAGCAGTGGAACTATCTGCAAAATATATTAATGATAGACATTTACCAGACAAGGCAATAGATATCATTGACGAAGTTGGTGCAAAGGTTAAGCTTTCCAACAGAGTGAATAAGGTTGTAAAGTCTAAAGATATTGAAAATATAGTATCGAAGATTGCAAGAATACCAGTAAAAACTGTCTCTACAACCGAAACCAACAAACTGGTAAATTTAGAAGAAGAGCTTAAAAACGTTATATTTGGACAGGATGAAGCTGTTAGGTCTGTTGTGCAAGCGATCAAACGCTCACGCGCAGGATTGGGCAACCAGAGCAGTCCAATAGGCTCATTTCTTTTTGTCGGTCCAACGGGCGTGGGTAAAACTGAACTTGCAAAACAGCTGGCAAACCTTTTAGGGATACATTTTTTGCGTTTTGATATGAGTGAATATATGGAAAAACATACTGTTTCACGATTAATTGGTGCACCACCCGGCTATATTGGTTTTGATCAGGGTGGTTTACTTACTGACGAAATAAGAAAGTTTCCTCACACAGTTTTATTATTAGACGAGATTGAGAAGGCACATCCAGACGTGTTCAATATACTGCTTCAGGTGATGGATTATGCCACATTAACAGATAATAACGGTAAAAAGGCTGATTTCAGGAATGTTATTTTGATTATGACATCAAATGCCGGTGCAAAAGAAATGGAGAATACTACTATCGGTTTTGGCAACAGAATAGAAGAGCATAAGAAAGAAGGTCTTACTAATATTCAAAAACTTTTTTCACCAGAATTTAGAAACCGCTTAGATGCAATCATCACATTTAATCACTTGAACGAAAAAATATTGTTAGAGATTGTTGATAAATTTATCAACGAAATCAGGTTACAACTTGCTGATAAAAAGATTGATATTTATATCTCAGACGACGCTAAAAAATATCTGGCTTTAAAAGGCTATGATAAACGTTACGGTGCAAGACCGCTCAGACGTCTTATTGAAGCCGAAATAACCAACAAACTAACAGACGAAATACTTTTTGGAACACTCAAAAAAGGCGGTTCAGTAACAATCAATCTTGTAGAAAATAAGTTAAAGCTCCAATTCAATGGTAGTATTTTTAAAAACTAACGAGCCTTTCCCTGATCCGCGATTTGCACCTGATTTTAGTCCACTTGCTTTTGGTTGTGATTTAAGCGTCGAAAGACTGTTAGCTGCCTATAAGAATGGAATTTTTCCCTGGTTTGCTGAAGGTGAGCCAATAATGTGGTGGTCACCCAATCCAAGATGTGTCATTTTTAAAGAAGATTTCTACATCACGAAAAGGTTAAAAAGAAAAATAAGAAACAGTAAAATCAAAGTTACTTTTAACAAGGCATTCAAAGATGTAATTCAAAATTGTTCCAAAGTCCATACCATTAATAAAGGTGGCACATGGATTACTCAATCAATGATAGATGCTTACATCAAACTATTTGATGCAGGATACTGCATTTCTGCAGAAAGCTGGCTTGATGATAAACTTGTTGGCGGTGTTTACGGAGTTTATGTTAACAATGTATTTTCTGGGGAATCAATGTTTACAGTTGTAAATGATGCTTCAAAAATAGCATTTGCAACATTAGCGATAAACCTATTCGATAACGGATGCAAACTTATCGATTGTCAGACACCTTCCGAACATATGTTTAACTTTGGAGCAAAGTTAATTCCAAGAGTTCTATTTCTTAATCTGTTGAAGAATGACTATTAAAAATAGGTTTTGAACTTATATTTTCAAAAGGTGACGGTTCTTCATTCATCTTGACTTCAATCTTTCTTTCCATACTTATTACTAAACTTGACTTAAGGTATCTGTCCAGTTCTTCTTCTGTGATAATTTTTACCTCTGCCATCCGTTTTAAAATTCTCTTTGCACGAAGTTCAACTGTATCTATCTTTTTGTAAGGATTAAAAATCTTAGGACCCGGTAACAACGAAGCAAGTAATGCCGCTTCCAATGGATTTAAAGCAGAAGGTGATTTTCCAAAATAAAATTTACTTGCGTGACCAATGCCATAAACAAGCGGTCCAAACTCAACCGCATTAAGATATAACTCTAAAATACGTGATTTAGAAAGCTGCATCTCAAGTAAAAAGGCAATAACAACCTCTTTAAGCTTTCTGGAAATTGTTTTTTCCCTCGAAAGAAACACATTTTTGGCAAGCTGTTGTGTAATTGTGCTACCACCCCTTACATATTTACCTACTTCTAAGTTTTTTTTAAAAGCCTGTTTCATTGCATCTATATCAACACCTGAATGTTTATAAAACTTAGCATCTTCAGATAGTATTACAGCCCATTTAACATATTGACTTATGTTTTTCCAGTAAACAAAGTATGGATTTTTTGGACCTAACGTATATGGATACCCCTTCTTATTCCAGTCATACACAGTTATAACCTTAGAGTAACTTTTGTCTCTTAATGCTTTTACCTCATTAAAAATATAGAATCCATAACTTACAAAGAAAATTATAGTTGCAACAAAAATAACTACTGTCAGATAAATAATTCTTCTCATGTTTCTTAATTGTCCTGCGATGCCCTGATAATTCTGTCTCTTATCGCTATTCCTAAGCCTTGATTCTCTGGAAGCTGAGCTAGTATAACTTCTACCCCCGCAGCGTCCATGTATCTGAATGTAGAATAAAGAAGTCGAGCGTATTCAGTTATATCTTCAAATATAACCTTTTTGTAAAAACTACCTTTAAAATCTTTAATTCCCAGCAGAGCAACTTTTTTTTCAGTAAATTTTTCAATTGCTTTAGAAAGTTCGCTTTCTGTCTCGAAAGGGAAGACCATCGCTTCAGGTGCATAATGTTTGTAACGTGTGCCCGGGGATCTTTTCAAAATATCTAAAGATTCAGGGATAACGACAGGAAAACCTTTCTCTTTAAGTTCTTCTATGGTGATTGCCCCAGCCCTTAATAACAGATATGGATGTGTTGTAACGTCAATAACTGTTGATTCTAAACCATAAACAGTCGCACCGCCATCGATTATAGCGTCAACCTTTCCATCAAAGTCTTCAACAACATGAATAAAATCAGTGCCACTTGGTTTACCAGAAATATTTGCGCTGGGTGCAACTATCGGCGATGAGAGTTTCTTGATTAACTCAACCGCAATGAGATTGTCGGGCATTCTAACTGCGATCGTTTCAAGTCCAAAGGTATATCTTTTGTCTATTTTGCTTTTTAGAACCAGTGTTAAAGGTCCTGGCATAAATGCATCTACTATTTCCAATACCCTATCGGATACTTCTGCTAACGCTAATAATGTGTTTATATTGGCAACATGAAAGATTAACGGATTATCTCTTTTCCTGTGTTTCACCTCAAAAATTTTATTAACCGCATCTAAATTATATGCATCTGCACCAATACCATATACAGTCTCGGTAGGAAAGACTACAAGCCCACCTTTAGATAAAACGTCTGCACAAGCCTCTGTGACTTTATCAATTCCTTCCGTTAAATTAAATATTCTTGTTTTCATTGGATAAACGATTATAAAACAATAGCACCTCCAAAACAAATATTTTGAAGGTGCTATTGTTGTTATTTTTGAAATAATTTGTTAATTTTTATATATCGTAGTAAAGGAAAAACTCCATTGGAGTGGGTCTTAAGTTAACAGCATTGAACTCTCTTTCTGTCTTATAACTAATCCATGCCTCAATAACATCTTTTGTAAAAACACCACCCTTTAAGAGAAATTCATGGTCTTCTTTTAAAGCCTTCAAAGCTTCCTGTAAAGAACCAGGAGCTGATGGAACATTTTTAAGTTCCTCTGGTGAAAGCGCATAAATATCTTTATCAAGTGGCTGTCCTGGATCAATCTTGTTTTCAATACCATCTAATCCAGCCATAAGCATTGCTGCGAATGCTAAGTAACCATTGCAGGATGGATCTGGTGTCCTGAACTCGATCCTTTTTGCCTTTGGAGAAGGTGAATACATAGGAATTCTGATAGCAGCACTTCTGTTTCTGCTACTATAAGCAAGATTAACAGGGGCTTCAAAACCAGGAACAAGTCTTCTATATGAATTAGTGGTTGGATTTGTAATTGCACAAAGAGCCCTTGCATGCTTTAAAATACCACCAATAAAATATAATGCCAACTTACTGAGTCCACCATAACCATCTCCAGCAAAAAGTGGTTTACCCTTTTTCCACAAGGAAATATGCGTATGCATACCAGATCCATTATCACCGTATAATGGTTTTGGCATAAATGTAGCTGTTTTTCCATTTCTTAAAGCAACATTCTTAACAATGTACTTAAACCACATAAGTTTATCTGCACACTTAAGCAAGCTATCAAATCTGAAATCTATTTCAGCCTGACCTGCTGAAGCAACTTCATGATGCTGCCTTTCCACATTAATACCAACACACTCCATCATCTTTACCATTTCATCCCTGATATTTTGCTGGCTATCTGCAGGAGAAACAGGAAAATAACCCTCTTTATGCCTGATTTTGTATCCTAAATTTGGTTCCTCTTCTCTACCAGAATTCCAGATAGCTTCATTAGAATCAACGAAATGATAACTATGATTGCTCCCCAGATCATACCTTACGTCATCAAAAATAAAAAACTCTGCCTCGGGACCAAAATATGCCACATCTGCTATACCTGTTGATAATAGATAGTTTTCAGCCTTTGTAGCGATATTTCTTGGGTCTCTTTCGTAAGCCACTTTTGTAATAGGATCGTAAACGTTACAGATGAGCGAAAGAGTTGGCATTTCAATAAAAGGATCAATAACTGCTGTAGACGGATCTGGCAGAAGAATCATATCACTTTCATGAATCGATTTCCAGCCTCTTATGCTGCTCCCGTCAAAACCAAGCCCTTCTTCAAATATTTCTTCATCAAATGCAGAGATTGGAATAGAAAAATGCTGCCAGGTGCCAATAAAGTCCATAAACTTAAAGTCAACAGACTGAGCACCATGTTCCTTTGCAAATTGTACTACTTCTTTTGAGTTCATTATAAACCTCCCACGTTTTTTTCAATTTTATACCAAATATGAGCAAAAAGCTTGCCATAAAAATGCACTATTAAAAAACAATTTTGAACATTTTAACGACAATTTTACTTCAATATAATTTTTTATGCCTATTTTTTAATCATTAAAAAGTGTATTCTGTTTTTTATGCTCAGGCAGTTTTAGATATTTATAGGCTAAAGATGTCGCGATTCTACCACGTGGAGTTCTTGCAATAAAGCCTTTTTGTATCAGATACGGTTCATAGACGTCTTCAATCGTTTCTTTTTCTTCACAAACCGAAACTGCAATCGTGTCTATTCCTACCGGTCCACCATTAAATTTTGAAATAATAGTCTTAAGAATATCCCTATCCATTGCATCCAGCCCTTCTTCATCGATATCCATAGCTGCTAAGCCTTTATCTGCAATCTCCTTATTTATGCTTCCGTTGCCAATAACCTGTGCATAGTCCCTGATTCTTTTTAAAATTCTGTTAGCAATCCTTGGTGTCCCCCTTGAGCGTCTTGCAATTTCGTTAGCACCATCATTATCAATCGAAATACCCAGAATTTTTGCAGATCTTTTAACTATAAAACTCAGCTCTTCTTGACTGTAATAATCCAGACGTGCCGAAAAGCCAAACCTATCACGTAATGGTGATGTAAGTGAACCCGCACGTGTAGTAGCACCAATTAATGTAAATTTTGGCAGTGTTATTCTTAAACTTTTTGCAGAAGGCCCCTGCCCAATTTTGATATCAATTTTAAAATCTTCCATTGCTGGATATAAGATTTCTTCAACTATCGAAGGCAATCTGTGGATTTCGTCTATAAAAATAACATCTCTTTCAGATAGGCTTGAAAGCATGGCTGCCAGATCGCCAGGCTTTTCTAAAACAGGACCTGATGTAATCCTTATATTAACACCAAGCTCTTTTGCAATTACGATGGAAAGAGAAGTTTTTCCAAGTCCCGGTGGTCCATATAACAAGATATGGTCTAACGCCTCACCTCTTTCTAAAGCTGCCTTTACAAAAATTTTAAGATTTTCTTTGATTTTAGATTGTCCTAAAAAGTCATCAAAAGAAGAAGGTCTAAGACTTTTGTCTAACTCGATATCTTCAAATGTTTTTTCAGGAACAACAAGTTCATCTCTCATTTATCACCTTTTTACCAACACTTTTAATGCTGTTTTCAAAACATCTTCTATTGGCGCACCATCTCCTAAAGATGTTTTTGAGATTTGTATTGCATCCTTCGCATCCTTCGGTGAGTATCCTAAAGATATCAACGCTAATTCAACATCCAGATAGGCAGCAGGTGTCTTATGGATCGTATCGGCAACTATATATTTCTTTATTTTGTCTTTTAGTTCGAAAATTATCCTTTCTGCAGTCTTTCTGCCTACCCCGGGAACATTAACAAATGCGTCTTTATTTTCAGTTGATATAAGGTTAATTAACTCATCTGCTTCTAAAGAAGACAACAAATTAAAGGCTGTTTTTACACCCACACCCTTTGCCATTCTCAAAAAATTGAAAACATCTTTGTCTTTGCGATGAAAAAAACCATATAGCGTAAAACCGTCCTCTTTGAATATCATCTGAATATATAGAAAAATCTTTTTGCCCTCTTCTGGCAAAAGAGAGAACGCTTTTAAAGGAATATAAACTTCATAACCAACACCTGCAACATCAACTGTTATAACATCGATTTTTTTTTCAGTTAATACACCATTAAGTGTACAGATCATCTTGTTTAAATCCTCATCCCGTATGATATATTACCATGAAAAATTGCAAGTGCAAGTGCATCTGATGCATCTTCTTCTAACTCGTTGTTAATATTAAGTATCATTTTGACCATTCTTTGCAACGCCTCTTTATTAGCATCACCATAACCAGCTATCCCCTGCTTAACAGCCCTTGTTGCATATTCATACACAGCAATACTATAAGATAAGGCAGTTATAATACAGGCAGCACGCGCTTCGCCTATTAAAAATGCGGAACGCGCATTTTTCCCAATAAAAACCTTCTCTATCACCATGCAAGATGGCTTTATCTCTTTAACTAAACTGTTTAACTCAGTAAAAAGCTGAAACAATCTATCGTGTGTAGAAGATTTTGTATCGAGCTTTATTACACCTGCCTTAATCAAAGTAAAATCACCGCCACTTTTTCTCAAAAAGCCATAGCCAGTTTTTCTAAGGCCAGGATCAATACCGAGTATAATCATATGTCATTCTAAGTTTACATCATCAGGAATATCAAAATTGGCATAAACGTTCTGAACATCATCGTGGTCTTCCAGAGCGTCAAAGAGTTTAACCATGTTTTGAGCATCTTTATCTCTTACTTCAACGTAATTTTTTGGAAGCATTGTGATTTCAGCAACAGAATATTTCAAACCTTTCTTATCAAAAACATCTTTTACTGTTTCAAAATCTTCTGGTGCAGTAATCACTTCATGTGATTTGTCATCATGTCTAACATCTTCAGCCCCTGCCTCAATGGCAATCTCCATCAGTTCTTCTTCAGAAATCACCCCTTCATCAAAAACGAAATAGCCTTTTTGATCAAAAATCCACGAGACACAACCAGACTCACCTAAATTACCATTATATTTAGAAAAGATGTGTCTGATCTCGCCAACTGTTCTGTTTTTGTTATCAGTCATACAATCAACAAGTACCGCTACACCACCGGGACCATATCCTTCGTAACGGATTTCTTCATATTGAACGTCCTGTAGCTCACCTGTACCTTTTTTTATAGCCCTATCAATATTGTCGTTAGGCATGTTCAAGTTTTTAGCCTTTGCAATAACAGTACGAAGTCTCGGATTCATATTAGGGTCTTTTCCCCCAAGTCTCACTGCAATAGTAATTTCTTTTGCAAGCTTTGTGAATATTTTGCCACGTTTTGCATCAACAGCGGCCTTTTTGTGTTTAATTTGTGCCCATTTAGAATGTCCTGCCATTACTCCTCCTACTTTTTTTTCAATTATTTCAATAACAAGAATTTTTCAATAAATTCGTTAATTTCACCGTCTAAAACAGCGTCTGCGTTACTCGTTTCTACCAATGTCCTGTGGTCTTTAACCTGTTTATAAGGATGCAATACGTATGTTCTTATTTGGCTTCCCCATGCAATCTCTTTCTTCTGATCGTAATTCCTTTTCTTGTCTTCTTCACGTTTTTTTAGTTCTATTTCGTAAAGACGAGCTTTAAGTAATTTTAAAGCCATTTCTCTATTTTTATGCTGCGAACGCTCATTCTGACACTGAACTACAATACCAGTTGGCAAATGTGTAATCCTTACAGCAGAGTCAGTCTTGTTAACTTTTTGACCGCCACAACCAGAAGAACGATACGTATCGATTTTAATATCATCTTCCTTTATCTCGATATCAATATCATCTTCAACCTGCGGAATCACAGAGACAGACGCAAAGGATGTATGTCTTCTACCAGATGCATCAAACGGTGAAATTCTGATAAGCCTATGAATCCCTTCTTCAGCCTTTAAATACCCATAAGCATAATCACCATCTACCGTTATAGTGACGTTTTTTATACCAGCTTCATCACCGGGTAGAATGTCAACTATTTGTGTTTTATAGTCCATTCTTTCTGTCCATCGCAAATACATCCTGAGAAGCATCTCTGCCCAATCTTGTGATTCAGTCCCGCCAGCACCAGAATTAATACTTAAAATAGCGCCCTGTATATCTTCTGGTTGGGTAAACATCTTTCTTATTTCAAAATCACGCAAAAGCTTCTCAAAAAGCTTTATATTTGCAGACATTTCTGAAACTAATGCTGAGTCAGAGTCTTCTTTAACAAGTTCTCTTGCTGCTTTAATCTCCTCATATAGATTGATTATTTTATTCCATTCTTCAAAAAACTTGATTAAAAGTGTTCTTTCCTTCAACAACTGCTTGCCATCTTCAATATTTTTCCAGAAGCTCTCTTTTGCGACAATGTTTTCTATCTCCTGTAGTCGCGCTTGTTTCTCTTCCAGATTTAAATGTTCTTTCAGAGTAAAAAATCTTTCTTCCAAATTATCTGAAATTTGTAATAAATCTTCCAGCAATGCCACACTCCTGTAGCTACAGATAAAATTTTTTGTAATATCAGAAAATTTATAAAATCATTTCCAATGATTTTAAAGACCTTTGTAAACCTTACATAAGTCTTAGCTTATATTTTAATGTAAGTAAGCTTTTTTTTCTACATTTTTTTCTTGCAATAAATTTAAGTATGTGTTTTAATATTTGTCTAAACCAGCGGAGCCGTAGTTCAGTCGGTTAGAACGCCTGCCTGTCACGCAGGAGGCCGCGAGTTCGAGTCTCGTCGGCTCCGCCATAAATAAAGTCATTTCGTGCTTCCTTTTCAGTAATAGTTTTTTACCTTTGAAGTTGTCGTGGTGCTTTAGAGCTAAAGGTTAGCTATAGATCACGTATGTTCTGGCAATTTTATCGTGTAGAGCCTGATTGTTCCTGTCAAATAATGCCCATATATAGCCCATGCCAAAAAGTAGACTTGACAATATTTTTCCTATAACTTCTCTTTTTAAAACTTCAGAAATTTCTGGATTTTTACCTTGTTTATTAACAACTTTAATTCCAAGGACAGCTTTGCCGAGTGTTTTTCCATAAACATGTGTAAAATAGACATAGTAGAAAAACATAATCGATACACAGACAAAGTATATGATGCTCCCAATCATTATATTAGAAAAATCTTCATCAGTAATACCAAATGACTGAAATAGATAACTTAAAGACCAATCAATACCAAAAGAAACGATAAGAAAAATAGCATTTAATAATAACATATCGATTATAAATGCAAGCAAACGAGAAAAAAAGCTTGCCTTCTTGTGCTCAAAAAAAGTAAATATGAACGTCTCGTTGCATACAGGACACCTAACTTTCGAAGCTACATTAACAATCTTCTCTTGTGACACTTCTTTAGAAAAAGAGCAAAAAGGACAGGTAATTTTAATCATTTTGTTCCAAAAAATTAACAAGATTAAGTTTAATTTTTTCTAAAGCTATTTTCCTGTGACTAATGTTATTCTTATCCTCATTAGCAAGTTCAGCAAACGTTTTATTTAATGGGGGATAAAAGAAAATTGGATCATAACCAAAACCATTATCACCCTTTGGTGTATCTATAATTAAACCATCTACCCTCCCATCTGCAGTGATATACCTACCATTTGGTTTATAAACTACCACACTGGAAACAAAGTGTGCTGTTCTTTTCTCTAAAGGAGTAGGCTTAAGCATCTGTAAAAGCAAACGATTGTTTTGTTCGTCGTTTGCGTTAGCTCCAGCAAATCTATGAGAATAAACGCCTGGCTTGCCACCAAGAACATCGACTACCAGCCCCGAATCCTCCCCTAAAGCTATTATTCCGAATCTATCAGCAGCTGTTTTAGCCTTTTTTAAGGCGTTATCAAAAAATGTTTTGCCATCCTCAACAATATCAATATGCTGGAGGTCATTTAAAGTAAGAAACTCTATATCAGTTCCTTTAAAAATCTCAACAATTTCTTTTAACTTTTTCATATTACTTGTAACTAATAATATTTTTTTCACTGGTTAAAGCCTTTTTTTGTATCTTGAATAATTTTTTTATAGCTGTCCAGCCAACAGAGACGATCTTATCAAGTTCTTTTTTTGTAAAACTGCCACGTTCTCCCGTGCCTTGAATCTCTATTATTTTACCATCAGAATCCATTACGAGATTTAAGTCAATCTCACAACTACTATCTTCTTCATAATTTAAATCAACAAGAAGCTCGCCATTTACAATACCCAAAGACACCGCTGCAATTTTATTTTTTATAGGGTTTTCTGTAAAAATACCCTTTTCTAAACCTTTCTTGATAGCTAAAGATAAAGCAATAAATCCACCTGTAATCGAGGCTGTCCTTGTCCCCCCATCTGCCTGAATCACATCACAATCGATCCAGATGCTTCTTTCTCCCAATTTATTCAGATCTGCCGCAGCTCTTAAAGCCCTTCCTATGAGCCTCTGGATCTCCTGTGTCCTGCCAGAAACTTTTCCCTGAGTTGATTCTCTCACCATTCTTGTATGTGTTGAACGTGGGAGCATAGAGTATTCAGCCGTAATCCATCCCTGTCCAGTTCCTTTTAAAAATGACGGTACTTTTTCTTCAATGGATGCATTGCACAAAACTTTAGTATTTCCAAATTCGATTAAAACAGAACCTTCAGGATATATAACAAAATTTTTTGTCACTCTGATTTGTCTTAAATCAAATAATTTGCGTCCATCATTTCTCAATGTGTTCCTCCATACAGATTATTGATTAAATTATAGATTAATCGATAGTTAAAGTAAATTGTTCTTCATATACCAATCAAACGTTTCTTTCAAGCCATTTATCAGAGAAAATTTTGGATTATAACCAAAATCCCTTTTTGCCTTCTCAATAGTAATTCCCCAATTTTCCTGAATCAAATCGATAACCCTGTCTTTATTTAGAGCATATGTCTTTTTAGTCAACCTGCCAATACCTTCATAGAAAAGTGTAATAGGAACGAGAATAAATCTTGGAATTAATACATCTCTTAGTTGTTTAGCCACAACCTTCGAAAAAGCATCTTTAATTTCATAAAAATATTCATTATGCCCACCCAGATAATATATCTCGCCTGAACACATCCTGCAATTTAAAGATTTTATTACCCCATCAACAAAATCGTCAATATAACATAGATTAACAATCCTGCTTAAACTACCAAACCTTACAAAAAAACCATGCTTTACTAACCTGAAAAGAGGTAATAAATTATAATCTCTTGGGCCATATACTACCGTTGGTCTAATGATTGTAATATTAAATTCTGATATGTGTTTTAACACCTCATCCTCAGCCAGCAATTTACTTTTACCCAGATGTGATACAGGCTTGGTGGTTGAATTTTCATTTTTCACTTCATCAGATAAAGATGGCCCAGATGCAGTATGGCTCGAAATATATAAAAATCTTTTCACACATCTGGCGTCTAAACATGCTTTGAGTATATTTTTTGTTCCTAAAAAATTAACCAGATAAAAGTTGTGCCAATCAAAGGTATTGGTTAAACCTGCTGCGTGAATGACGGTATCGATGTCTTTAAAACTATCTCTAAGCGTCTCAGGATAAAGAAAGTCGCTATATCTTATTTCAACGTTGTGATAAATTTCATTCAACCATCTTTTATTGCTTTCTTTTCTGATAAGACAAACAACCTCATATCCTTCTTTAAGAAGTCTTTCTGCTAAAAAACTACCCAAAAAACCGTTTGCCCCTGTTACAAGAATTTTCATCAAAGAAAGTTTAGCAATTTTTACAGTTTTTAAGCAAGGATTTAAAATTTTGCGGCTTTTTCTGCAACCTTCATTAAATACTGCCCATATGGGCTATTTTTTTGTTTGTTAGCCAGCTTAATTAGTTTTTCCCTATCTATAAATCCAGATAAATAAGCAATTTCTTCTATACAGGCAGCCTTGAGCCCCTGTCTTTTTTCAATAGTTGCAATAAATTCACCAGCTTCAAGAAGACTTTCTGGCGTCCCTGTATCAAGCCATGCATACCCTCTGCCCATAAGTTCCACTCTAAGCATTAGTTTTTGAAGATAAATTTTATTTACATCCGTAATCTCCAGTTCACCTCTTGCAGATGGCTTGAGAGAGTTTGCAATTGAAACCACATTATTATCGTAAAAATAAAGGCCTGTTACAGCGTAATTAGATTTTGGGTTTACTGGTTTTTCTTCAATAGAAAGAACGTTACCATTACTATCAAACTCGACAACTCCATATCTCTCAGGGTCATTAACATAGTAGCCAAACACAGTAGCACCGCCGAGTGTATTTACATCTTTACCAGCCTTTTTTAATAGCTCCGTAAGTCCATGACCAAAAAATATATTGTCACCAAGAATAAGACAAACTGTATCATTGCCGATAAAATCTGCGCCAAGAATAAACGCCTCTGCGATTCCATTAGGTGCCTTTTGCTCACAATAGCTAACGTTTAAGCCCAGTTCGTTTCCATCATCAAACAAATGTTGAAACATTGGCAAATCTTTCGGTGTTGAAATAATAAGTATATCTCTTATTCCAGCTAACATTAGTACTGATAGCGGATAATAAATCATTGGTTTGTCATAAATGGGAAGCAACTGTTTGCTAACTGTTAAAGTAATTGGATACAACCTTGTGCCACTTCCACCTGCTAAAACGATACCTTTCATAAATCCTCCTTATAACTGGCGGAGGGGGTGGGATTCGAACCCACGTGCCCTTTAGGGGCAACCCGATTTCGAGTCGGGCCCGTTACGACCACTTCGGTACCCCTCCAATCTATCTATTATAATCTTCTTTCTTCAAAAAAACGTCTAAGCAACCAACTCGCTTCATCTGCCATTATGCCAGCATAAACTTTAATTTTATGATTCCAGAGGGACAAGTCCATATTGAATCTGGTCATGTACCCCCATTTTTCGCTATAAGCACCAAAATAAAGTTCATCAATTCTGCTGTTTATTACTGCCGAAATACACATTGGACAGGGTTCTAAGGTAACATAAAGTTTAATTCCTTTCAATCTAAAATTGTTTAGTGTCTTCGCAGATTCTTTTAAAACAAGAATTTCTGCATGTGCAGTTGGATCATTGAGCTTAATAACCTGATTGTGGTTACTAACTAACAAATTTCCATTTAAAAAGGCTGCTGCACCAACAGGAATTTCACCCTCTGTATACGCCTTCATTGCCTCATTAAACGCAATAGCCATGAAGTCTTTTTCAGTCAACATCTTTATGTCTACTTCTTCTCAATTTTAATACCTTACACGTGTCTTCAGTTAAATCACATTCGTAAGGACAAGGTTCGATATGTATCATTATATCGATATCCTTAAATTGACTGTTAATTTCGGTTTCAATTTTGTCTGCCATGTTGTGAGCTTCTTCTATCGTTGCTGTTCTACAAACAAGCAAATGAAAATCGATATATTTCTTAGAGCCTGTATATCTACTTCTTAAGTCGTGATACCCAGCATAAGGCATTGGCATTTTATCAATTATTTCGTCAATCTTTTTAGTTAACTCATCTGAGATACTGGCGTCAGTAAGGATATAAAGTGCTTCTTTGCCGATCTTCGTTGCCTGATAAATTATGTATAACCCAACAACCACCGCAAACAAGCTATCTATAAAAAATAAGCTAAAAATATAAGAAACTAATATTGCCAAAAATGCCGCAAAGTTTGTGTACAGATCTGTAGCGTAATGGACTGCATCAACTTTCAGTGCGTTTGAGCCAGTTATTTCTCCTACATGTCTTAGCACTTTAGCTATCAAATAGCTTCCAGTCAGAGATACCAACATTACACTAATATCCCAGATAGTATAATTAATATGAGTGTTGTTTGTATAGTTAACAAATGCCTTGTAGATAATAATTAAGCCCGTAGTTATTATTATAAGCGTCTGAACTATAGCAGCCAAATCCTCTATTTTGCTATGACCATATAGATGGTTTTTATCTGCTGGTTGCGAAGCCTTCCTTATCGCAAGAAAATTTATGAAAGACATGAATATATCGAGCATGCTATCCAGCCCAGAAGAGATAACAGCCATCGAGCCCGACTTGTAACCAACTAAAAATTTAGAAGTTGACAAGATAGATGCTAACGTTATTGCAAATAAAGAAGCCTTTTTTTTAGATTCCATTTTAAAAAAAGAGGCAGACATCCTGTGCCTGCCATCAAGATATTAGTCCTTTAGTTCACCTTGCATGTAAAGATCATAAGCGGTAAGGTCAAAATAGCCATGTCCACTTAAGTTAAAAAGTATATTTACTTCTTTTTTTTCTTCCCTTGCCTTAATTGCTTCGTCAATAGCAGCTTTAATTGCATGTGAAGTTTCTGGGGCTGGAATTATACCTTCTGTCTTTGCAAACGTTAAAGCAGCCTCAAACACCTTTGTCTGCTCATAATTAACGGCCTCTATCAATTTTTTATGAGCTAAATAGGATACAATTGGAGAATCGCCATGATAACGCAACCCTCCTGCATGAATTGAGGGTGGAACAAAGTCATGCCCAAGCGTGTACATCTTCATCAAGGGTGTTAATCCTGCTTCATCACCAAAATCATACTCAAATTTACCCTTTGTAAGCGTGGGGCACGAAGCTGGTTCAACCGCGATAAAACGTGTATCTTTTTTGCTACCTTCCAATTTATCCTTTAAAAACGGAAAAACAAGCCCACCAAAGTTGCTTCCACCTCCAACGCAAGCTATGACAATATCTGGATACAAACCCATATCGGTAAGTTGTTTTTGTGCTTCCAACCCTATAACTGTCTGATGTAATAGAACATGATTTAAAACGCTACCCAACGCATAGTGTGTATCGTCATGTGTAGCTGCATCCTCAACCGCTTCGCTTATAGCGATTCCTAAACTACCTGGACTGTTTGGGTCTTTTTCGAGAATGTGCCTTCCAGAGTTTGTTAAATTGCTTGGACTTGGAATTACTTTTCCTCCCCATGTCTCCATCATTATTCTACGATAAGGTTTCTGATTATAGCTAACTTT
Organism: Deltaproteobacteria bacterium; assembly: GCA_037442505.1. Taxonomy (GTDB): domain Bacteria; phylum CALINM01; class CALINM01; order CALINM01; family CALINM01; genus JBBIPZ01. The sequence goes on from JBBIPZ010000011.1 coordinate 24,016, forward strand.
TACCATATAAACTGTACACTCTATACCAAAAAGGTTGCATGCAAAGCTAAGTGACGACCCCCACTGTCCAGCACCTGTTTCAGTTGCAAGCCTTTTTACCCCAACAATTTTGTTGTAATAAGCTTGTGGAACAGCAGTATTAGGCTTATGACTTCCCGGTGGGGAAACGCTCTCATCTTTAAAAAATATTTTTGCGGGTGTATTTAAAAAAGCCTCTAATCTTTTAGCCCTTCTTAGCGGTGTTGGCCTCCAGAGACTATAAATCTCCTTAACTTCATCAGGAATGTCAATCCATTTCTCAGTGGATACTTCCTGCTCAATCAAAGGCATTGGAAAGATAGCAGCCAGTTTATCCGGAGTAACAGGCTGTTTTGTTTGCGGGTCTAAATAAGGCTCTAAAGGTTCTGGTAAATCAGCTAAAATGTTGTACCACTTCGCAGGCATATCTTTTTCAGACAAATAAATATTTCTCATTTACTCTCCCCTTTTTCGCTATTTTAAATGTTTTTTTATTTCATCAGTTCCTACTGCACCCATTATTACTTTTCCGTTTTGAAAAACTATTGTAGGCGTTGCCCCTATTCCCAATTTTTCAGCCAATTTCTTGTTTTCTTCTGCATAATTAACCTTGCCACACTCTATCTTTTCAACGGGTTTGCCATGATAACTATCCTCAAGCATCTTTACTGCACTATCCATATCTTTTTTTGATTTGCAAACTATCGATTGTGTTTTCCAGCCAGCGTCTTTATGCATCGGTAATGCAAACAAAATGATATATACTTTAAGCTGTGGCTCTTTTTTTAAAAGCTCTACCACCTGGTCGTGAAGCTTGGTGCAGAAAGGACATTCAGGATCGCTAAAGATGTATATTTTTTTCTTTCCCTGCTTGTTTCCCATTACAATAGCATTTTTAGTTGATATTTTTGAAACGTCTATACTGCTATTTTCATCAATAGTTTCTCTCGTAACATCTTTTTTGTTTTTGATATCTATTATTCGACCAAGAATAAGATTATTTTTTGAGAAATCAAGATAAACTACGCTCGTTTTACCATCCTTTTTTAACAGAACCTCATACAATCCCCTAACATGAGAATGTCTTGCAGATTCCACTGCAACATTAGGATCAACAGCACTAAGGACAGCTTTTGCCTCTCCTTTCGTAATTTTGTGACAGGCAACACAGTCACTACCACATCCTTGCATATCCTTGCCAAAAGCAAAGGAAATCGAAAATGAAAACATAAACATAACAATGGTGAAGAGAAGTTTCTTCATAAAATAACACTCCTTTTTTAGTTTCTATATTTTATAATCTTTTGCATAAAACTTAAAGTAGAATTAACATTAAAGCAATCTTTTTTCTCCCTTCAAATCTTTAAGTTCTGTTATGTCCCGAGTAACTTCTATGCAACCTAAGTATTTGTTTTCTTTGTCTCTTACTGCAAAGTATTGTATTAAGATTAACCTTCTATGTAAATTTATCCAGAAGCTTTCAACGTCTTTTGTTTTCGACTTAAAGTCTTCAAGAATCTTGTTCACTATATGAACACTTTTTTCAGGATGACATTGCTGAACTTTTCTCCCAATAATTGCTTTAGTTCTAACGAATATCCTGTCTTTTGAGTCACTAAAATATCTAACAACATCATTACTATCTACAAAAGTTATATCAAACGGTAACGCATTTAAAAGCGATTGTAACTCATTTAAGTTAAAATGTCCTGTCTCTAATACCACATCTTTCTGTTCAGATACACTTAAATTTGAACCTTTTGATAAAATAAATTCACTCCATATTTCTGGTGTATAAAAATTTGTGAAACCTATCCCAACAAACTCTTTATAAATCATCAACCACTCGTCTTTTTCAATCAGACGCATCGCAACTGAAAATAAAATATTATTTTCTTTGTAAAAATGTCTTGACAACAGTTCTAACAACTCGTCAAGATTGTTTTTCAACGAAATGATGGCTTTAGATGACTTTTCATCATTTACCATTTCAAAATCAAGAAATATAAGTTTTTTAACCTCTCTAATCTTGTCGTGTTCCATCCACATTATTTTAGGAGGCTCTGTTACACCATGTTTTTCTAAATAAGGGAATAGAACATTCTCTTCTCTTAAATAGTGACATTCAGTACTTTTCAGGTAATTAATCATCGAAGATAAAGCTTCCATAGATAACGACTGTTCGTTTGTTAGCAGTTGTTTTAAATTATTCACCAATTCGAGCATTAATTTATGTTCTTTCATCAAAATATAGATAGGATGCCCAATTGGCGCAAGGGTCACTTCACCTTCAATAGCCTCTTTAAAAAGCTGCATGTGAATTTCGCAAAGTTTTAGTACCTCTTCACGAGACATTCCTTCTTTTATAAGTTCTTCTTCAAGCTCTGTAATCTCATTTGTTGTTACATGACTTAGAATTGAACGAAACTCTCTTTTTATATCTTCTAACGGTTGACCATCATGAAGTTTATATATTATCTCTTTTAATACATTTTTTTTAATTTCTTTCGTTAAATGATCTTGCTGCATGTGTGCTACCTCCTTTGTGATGTTATTTTAAATTTTTTTCTTAGAATTATATATAATATCCCACAAATTGCAATAACACCAACAATAAGCCTGATAACAAAAATAATGAGATATCTTTTTAACCACTGGACTCTCTCAATGATATCATTTGTGGCATTAATTTCACTTAGCTTTATAAATTTTTTGTAATGATAGAAAGCATAAAGATACCTTCCTTTATGATCGTAAATTTGAGCTAAATTAAAATGCGCTGTCGGAAAATCGCTATTGAAAAACAATGTCTCTTTAAAAAAACTTTCTGCTTGCTCTATTTTCCCTTCAGAAAGCTTTATAACACCCAAATTATTATAAGCTTCCTGTTTGCCATTTGGATTATCATTATTAACTACCTTTTTTAAAATAGCCTCTGCATCACTCTTTTTTCCTTCATTTAATAGAATATTCGAATACATCACGAAGCCTCTGTTTGAAGGATTTTCCCGCAGCACTTTTTCAAGTTCAATTTTAACCATTTCAACATTCTTCTCTTCCTGACCATAACCAGATACATAAACAGGCTTTAAGCTTTCTAACTCGTCTTTATTTGCCACCTCTGGATATCTGTTACGATCTAAAAAAATCATCGCATTATCATCAAAATATACAAGTGCGTAATTTTTTTTAAGCTCAGTGATATACAATGCCAACTCTGGATGATCAAAATCAATAAAAAAAATGTCTGGAGTAAAGTTTTCGATGATTTTCAAAAAAGCATCCCTATTTTTGTGAGAATTGGCATAAAGCTTGATGAAATCAATTGGATAACAAAGTCTGCCATCAATCACCGGTTTGCAATCAGGATATAGATACTTTATTATATACCCACCAAATGCATAAGAATTGAAAATTTTGCCTTGTATTTTTTTCTTTTTTAAATAATCAACAGCACCTTTTGGATAAAAATAGCTTGCTTCACCATATCCATAAGGTATTATGGGATTATAAAGATAATCTTTTACACAAAAGATAAGTATTACTACGAAAACAGATACCTTAAATAAACTAAGTTTCTCTTCTCCCGGCTTAACTAATCCCCTATATCCAGTGATAGTCACCCAGAATCCAACAAATGCAAAGTAGTCGATAAACCTAACAAATCTTATAGAAAGCAATAAATAAAAGAGATAAAATGATACTAATAACCATTTTTTTTCAGCAATAAGAAGATAAGCAGATACTAAAATTAACATGCCATAAAAAGAAAAGTAAAGTCTCGAATCTGTTGGCTGCCATTCAGATACCTTAATATAGTCGAATATGTTTTTTGTATCGCCCCAAAATGGGTTTAAAACTTCCATAAATGGCAGATAAAAATGTTGATTAACAAGGCTGCCTAAAACAAGCGCTATAAAAGTTTTTGGCAATCCAATCCTTAACTGTCTGTTATAAGGATAGAGTAAGAGTAGATTAACTATCCCAAGTATAAAGCTGTTATTGGTATTTACCCAAAATAACTGATTTAAAAACAATAAAAAACGGAAAAATTTTGGTCTTTTTATAAGCAGAAAAACATTAATAGCAAAAAACAAATAACTTAAATTATGTGGACGAAATAACAATCTATAACGCAATGTGAAGATAGACAACAGCAAAACAGACAACAACAAAAATATATTAGTTTTTCGGTATACACATTTAGCAAGCAAAATAAAGCTCAATGCAACCACGATACACTGAACAATCGTTAAAAACGGTAGACCAAACACATCACTAAAAAAATTAGCAAACTCCGAAAAAATAAATGAATAGTTTTTATAAGGAAAATCGGGAAAACTGTAAGAAAAGAGATTGATTTTAATAGGCGATAAGATACTTTCTATTTCTGCAACTTTCAAATAGTAAAACAGATCAAAACTTCTTACCTTGATAAAGGAAAAGACAAAAGAAAATATTGCTATTAAAAATAAATGTAGCCTTTTCACGCTAAATTCTCAATTTTTTTTTAAGATTTTATCACAAAGCAAGTGATTTAGATAGTTTAACAATTACTTTTTCAAGTTGTTATGAAATAGGTGAAGTATATGAAGGCATAACTAAACAAAAATAACTTAACTTTTTTTTAATTTTAAGCGATAATACAATACATAAAATTTCAAAGATAGGAGAAAGTATGAAGTTTTTTATTGATACCGCTAATTTAGACGAAATAAAAAAAGGTATAGATATTGGAATGGTGGACGGTGTAACAACTAATCCTTCATTGATAGCAAAGGAAAAAAAGCCCTTTCTGGAACTTGTAAAGGATATTTTGAAACTTGTTCCTGGTCCTGTAAGCATTGAGGTTACTGCACCTGATGTAGATGGCATGATTAAAGAAGCTCAAAAATATGCAAAGTTAGGTGATAATGCAGTTATAAAAGTTCCAACAACTATTGATGGTTTAAAGGTTATAAAGAATCTTACCGCACTCGGTATAAAAACTAATGCTACGCTTATTTTTTCTCCTACACAGGCTTTGTTAGTAGCAAAAGCTGGAGCCACCTATGCAAGTCCATTTATTGGAAGGCTTGATGACATTTCACAAAGAGGGATGGATCTTATCGAGCAAGTTATGCAGATTTATACTAACTACGATTTCGATACAGAAGTTATTGTAGCAAGTGTTAGACATCCAATGCACGTTTTAGAAGCTGCGCTGCTCCGTGCTCATATTGCAACTATCCCATTTTCTACAATTATGCAGTTAGTAAAACATCCACTAACAGATGTTGGTATAGAAAAGTTCAATAAAGACTGGGAAGCATATAACAAGAGCATTAAGAAATGAGCCCTTTGAAAAAGGTCTCTATACTGGTTTTAAGCGCTTAACTTCAGCCGGTTTAACAACTCCCTTCTCTGTGATTATACCAGTAATAAGTTCGGCTGGTGTCACATCAAAAGAAGGGTTATATACATTAACGCCTTCTGGCACAAGCCTTTTACCCGCAAAATGAGTTATTTCAGTTGCAGGCCTTTCTTCGATAGGAATGTCAACACCAGACTGAATGTTAAAGTCAAATGTGGATAATGGAGCTGCGATATAAAAAGGAATATTGTGATATTTTGCTAACACCGCAAGACTATATGTACCAATTTTATTTGCTGTATCACCATTTGCAGCAATTCTGTCTGCACCTACTACTATAAAATCAACTTTTCTCTGCGACATCAAATACCCCGCCATATTATCACAGATAACCGTTACTGGAATGCCATCCTTATTAAGTTCCCATGCAGTTAAGCGAGCACCCTGCAGGTACGGGCGAGTTTCATCAGCATAAACATTAATCTTTTTACCTTTCTTATGTGCGGCTCTTATAACTGATAGCGCTGTTCCAAACTCAGAAGTAGCCAGGGCACCGGCATTGCAATGAGTTAAAATCGAATAACCATCTTTTATAAGTGCTTCTCCATTTTCACCAATCTTCTTGCAGGTTAACACGTCTTCTTCGTATATTCGCTTTGCCTTTAAAACAAGCTCATCTTTAATCTCGTTTAAAGATAAACACGGACTCTCATAAAATGTTCGTTTCATTCTGTTAATAGCCCAAAAAAGATTTACAGCTGTCGGTCTTGTTTTTGCAAACTCATCTAAAATCTCATCAAATTTAGTCTTAAACTCCTCTTTATCAAGTGTCTCAATATTTTTTGCCCCTAATGCGATACCAAAAGCTGCAGCTATACCTATAGCTGGTGCACCTCGAATTATCATTTCTTTAATAGCTGTTGCCACTTCTTTATAATCAGTGTAACTATAGTAAATTTCCTGTTCAGGTAATAGGCGCTGGTCAAGCATACTAACCTTTTCCCCATCAAAGCGAATTGTATAAAATGATGCCATTTTTAATGCTCCTTCTTTGAGATTCTCTTTTTTTGTTTAACAATCTTTTTTAATTCTTTCACTTCAAGTCCAAAGTTAGTAACCTTTTTTCTGAGGGTGTTTCTATTAATACCTAATATTTCTGCGGCTTTAATCTGATTGCCCCCCGTCATTATAAGTATTTTTTTTATCAATGGTTTTTCCACCTGCGAAACAACAAATTCATAAACATCTTTCATTTCTCCGTCCTGTAGTAGCCTTATAAGCTCGTTAAGCTTCAAATCAACAATCTCTTCTAAGGAAAGTTCTTTCATCATATTTTCACGCTCTTTTTCGAATATTAAAAAAGGGAAATCATTTTTTTCAAGAACTGTCGAACGTGAAATTAAATAAGCTCTTTTAATAGCATTTAAAAGTTCTCTCACATTTCCAGGCCAAGAATATGACTTAAGAAACTTTAAAGCATCCTCTGAAATTGTTTTTTTTAATCCGTACTCATTAGAGAGATTTTTGAGAAAATAGTTTATCAAAAGTGGTATATCGTCATATCTGTCACGTAAAGGTGGTAAAACAATAGAAATCTGGTTAAGTCGGTCATAAAGATCTGCTCTAAACATTTTGTTTTTTATCAGTTCTAATAAATCCTGATTGGTTGCAGCAATTATTCTAACATCAATACGTATAGGATTATTACCCCCCACAGGTATAACCTCTTTCTCCTCTATCACACGCAATATTTTTGCTTGCAAATCAATAGACATATCGCCTATTTCATCAAGAAATAGAGTTCCATTATGTGCCAACTCAAACTTACCTATCTTTCTTTCTGTTGCACCTGTAAAGGCTCCTTTCTCATAGCCAAAAAGCTCACTTTCCAGCAGTTCTTTAGGGATCGCTGCACAATTAACCGAGATAAACTGTTGATTTGCCCGTTTTCCGCTATTATGTATCGCCCTTGCAACAAGCTCTTTTCCAGTTCCTCTTTCGCCCTGTATCAACACCGTAATGTCACTATCTGCTATTTTACCAATGATCTTAAATATCTCATTCATAGCAGGGGTATTGCCAATTATATTCAGTTCATCTTCAACGTTATTTTTAGCATTTTTTTCTTTCGACTTTGCAGAACAAGTTTGTTCATATGACTTAATTGCCTTATCTGCAAGCTTTTCTATAGCTGAAATATCAAAAGGCTTGGTTATGTATTCAAAGGCACCCCTTTTCATCGCCTCTACGGCATTTTTCATTGTGCTTTGTGCCGTCATTACGATTACTGGTGTTTGAACATTAGAAGCCTTTATCTGATTTAGCACATCAAGTCCAAAGATATCAGGCATTATTATATCCATAAAAATCAAATCATAGTTTTGATTTGCAATTTTTTCGAGAGCTTCTTTTCCCGTATAGGCTTCATCAACAATAAAATCTTTACTCGCAAACAAACGCTTCAACACCCAACAAATATTCTTTTCGTCGTCTACAACAAGAATTTTTTTTGTTTTATCAAGCGTCATAGATGCTCCTTCATTGGGAGAAAGATGCTTATTTTGGTCCCACTATTTTTCTTGCTTTCTACGTTGATAAAGCCCGAGTGGTCTAAAATTACCTTTTGAGCATATACCATTCCTAAACCAGTGCCACCTTGTTTGGTTGTAAAGAAAGGAGTGAATAAATGTTTTAAATCTTCTTCTGTAATGCCATAGCCCGTGTCTGTGACCTCTATGAGTAAATAGTTGTATTCTTTTTTGTTTTCACGAGATTTCATATCTAACAACACTTTAATTTTTACTGTGACCTTGCCTCCAATAAAACAGGCTTCTACTGCATTTTTAATTATATTAAAAAGAGCCTTATGAATGCTCTCTTTGTCTCCACAAAAATCTGGAAACGTTGAGTCATACTCTTTTAAAATTACTAACTTTTTTTCTAATATCATTGGCCTTAAAGATTCAATTATATTCTGTACAACATCCAGAATGTTAAATATTTCTATGTTAATCTTCTGAGGCGCAGAATAATCAAGAAGGGATTGAATTATCGTTTCAATTCTTGAAAGCTCTGTAAATATGATTTCAAATGCTTCTGCTTCGTTCTTGCCAACTCCATCTTTTTTCATTAATTGCAAAATACCTTTTATAACTCCTAAAGGATTTTTAATTTCGTGTGCCATGCTTGCAAATAAAGTTGCCAGTTTTTCTACATGAGCTTGCTGTTGTTTTGTTGATTCTATAGATTTAAAAAAAGAACAATCTTCCAAAATTATGACAATATCGCCATCCTTAGAAAGTAAAGGAATCAGGTAAAAGTTCAATAAAAACCTCTTACCAAAATAGTTTATAAAGGGTTCTTCATAAACACGTGCAACTTTACCCTCTTGTTTCACCTTTAAAAAGATGTCTTTAATTTTTTGAGAAAACGATAATTCGTCAAAAGGTTTTTTTAGCTTGTTTAAAGAGAGCCCCAAAATATTTTCAGCAGATGTGTTAACGTAACATATTTTATCTTCAGAATAAAGCAAAATACCAAAAGGGAGCTGTTCTAAAATTTTATCGTAAATACTTGTTTTCATATCAATCAATTGTCTCTAAAATCATGCCTACTCTTACCAATCCGCCCTTCAAAACTTTACAAAAGATACCTTCTTTTGGCATCACACAATCACCAACAGTTTTATATATGTTGCATTTTGTGTGACAGATCTTGCCATGTTGACTTACCTCAAGTAAAACATCTCCAACTGTTAGTTTTGTACCGATAGGTAAAGCAAGCAAATCAATGCCCTCTGTAGTTATATTCTCAGCAAAATCACCAGCTTTAACATCCAGCCCCATTTTTTGCATTTTTTCTATGCTTTCCTGTGCCAGAAGGCTTACCTGCCTTATTCCACCTTCTGCATGGGCGTCTCCTTCTATGCCTTTTTGTTCTATCAGCATTGCTTCATTAACAGGCCTCTTTTTAATAGATTTCTTTTCACAAACATTAATCGAAATAATTTTCCCTTTCATTTTTCCTCCAATTTACTAATTTCTAATGTGATTTGCCTTTATAATAAGTTCATCATAATCTTCTCCATCTTCTGGAAATCTGGCAAAACCATATCTTACAGTAACCACTTGATCTATCAGATGTTTTGGATCCCAATCTTCTTTTTCGAACATCTTTTTTAATCTGAAGATTATTTCTAATGTTTTCTCATCAGCATCCACCAAAACCACACCAAATTTATTTACGTTTAACCTTGCTACAACCTCAAAACTTCTTATCTTTTCTCTTATCTGTGTGGCAATACTTTTAATAATGTTATCAGTAGTTTTTTTACCGTAAGCATTTAGATATTTTTCGTATGGTTCAAATTCTCCCACGAGAATTATCACCCTTTTCCCATGTCTTTTTGCCCTCATCACCTCATCATAAACACGGCTTTCAAAGTATCTAAAGTTAGGCAACCCGGTAAGCGCATCAAAAAACTCTTCATCTTTAAATGCCCTTTTTCTATGTAAATCGCTTAAGAGCTCTGCAGCCTTTTCAAAAAGTTTTAGTATGAAGTTTTTATCTGATTTCGAAAATACCTCACCTATTATTTTACCTTCACTGTTATAAAAAGAAAATGTCATATAAATTTGTTCGTTAAAATGTAACGGCGCTATTAAAAAACTGTGAACAGCATGAGAATATATAAAAAACTGTTTGTCTTTGTTTGTATTTTTTACCAATGCTATTTCTCCGTTTGTAAGAACTGTCTTTTTAACTATTTCACGGTCAATCTGGAAAAACTCTTTTTTTATTATTCCATCCATACCATAAACATCTTTAACCACATAAGATTTTCTATCCTCGTCGTAGATTCTAAAAACACCGATTTTTGCATCTAACTCTTTTGCAAGATTGTGTAATATATAAGAGCCAAACGCAACAGGATTATCAAAAAGTGTAAGTTCTGACACAAGTTTATCAATAAGTTCTTTGCGTCTATTTTGTTCTATCAACCCCTCTTTTTGATAACTTAAAGAAATTAGCCTCGAAATTTGTGATGCCAATTCTTTAAAAAAGCTTGTTTTTTCGTTACACTCTTTTTCAAAATTTATAATTGATAACACTCCAAAGCATGTATCACCATCTATTAAAGGCAAGGATAGATATCCTTTAAAACCTTCACAATCAGGTTCGATAAAGCATATCTCTTTTTTATCCAGGAAAACTTTGCGTTCTATAGTATTCTCCGAAAGCACATCACTAAACTCTAAAAAAGGCAGGTTTGTACTAACAGATTCAGAATACTCATCACCACCATAAATAGCTATTAACGAATGAACGCCAAAAACTTCTTTGAAATATCCAACGATCTTGTTAAGTTTATCTTGAATAGGCAATTTTTCTGATATTATTTTTGATAATTCGGAAACAGTTTTAAACATCTTCGCATCTTCTCTGTATTCTGTGAAACTTTTAGATGTAAAAAGTATATCCGTAATAACCTTTGATACATCAACAACAAACGTGAGGTCTTTTTCTGAAAACGCATTAATGTTATTTTGATTGGCTAAATTCAGTACACCTACTAAATTATTTTCTTTAACCAACGGAACACATATCGCAGACTTTATATCTTCACGTTTTCTTAATTTTTTAAAGTTTCTGTCATCGGGACTTCCGCTAATAATAACAGGTTTTTTTGTATTGGCAACAGTTCCTGCAATCCCCTCTCCGAGTGGTATCTTTACAAAATCCCATAAAATTCTATCTATACCATAAGCCATTGCAATCTTTAAAACACTCTCCTTATTGTCAAAAAGCATTATAGAGCCTCTTGTAGCACCGATATAACTACAAAGCCCTCTTAATATTTCGTTTAGTAATTTTTCTCTATCGAAAAGCATAGATATGTTATTAGCTATATTCTTAAGTTCAGAAACAATTTTAAGATAGTCTTTTTTTGTAGATGTCTCTAAAGCAGGAAGCTCATAAAGAAATGCTGCAGAAGTACCACTGATTACCTTAATATTATCCAAGCCCAACTTAATTAGTTGATTTTTTAATGACTCATCATCATCTACGTTCAGTATCGCAAAGATACTATCTTTCTCAGCCATAATATCCTTTAAGCTGCTTTTTATAATTTTTTTTGGAATATCTGAGTTCTGAATATAATTTCTATTTTCGGGAACGATAACATACAAAACCTCTACATTCTTTTCATTCAAGATGGCATTATACAGAGAAACTACCTTTTCACTACTGCCATAAAGGACAATCTTATACATATTAATTCTCTCCAAACTCAAATTTTAGTTTAATTTTTAAAGATTTTTCTGTTTTACCGAAACTAAACTTAAGAGGTATCTCTATCTCACTCTCACTAACAGATGGATTTTGTAATTCCACTTTGAACTCATCTTCTATAACTTGCTTTTCTTCGTATGTTAAAGCCTGCTGGGATAAAATATTGTTTTCAAATACTTTTGGTGCTTCTTCGCTTACAGCTTCTCGTTCAGGCTCTTTTTTAATCTCATCAAAAAGTTCTAATTCTTCCTCAATTTCATGTTCTTCGCTCTTTTCCTCTTCAACCTTTTCAGTTTCTGTCTCTCCTAATAAATCGAGCATTTTAAGAGCTTCATCTGAATAATCTTCAGGCAGATATGCAGCTCTTTTTTTAACTTCTTCTGATTCTTTTTTTACTTCAGGCTCCTCTTCAGCTGTAACAGAAGCAAATTCAGATGAATCCTTAAGCTTTTTCATAACTAACCGACAAATAGCTGTTAATGTTTCAAGCACACCTTTACCTTCTGTAGCTACGGCCTGAAAAAAAGGCACTTTAAATTTATTTAACTGAGCGTATAGCTCTTCTAAATCCATAACATCAGGTAAATCTCTTTTATTAAACTGAATCACAAATGGCATATCTTTAAAATTTTTGCCATGTTCTTTTAAGTTATCTTCCAGATTTTTAAGACTTTCTAAATTGTCTTCTAACATCTGTTTTTGAGAGTCAGCAACAAACACAATACCATCTACGCCCTTTAAAACCATTTTTCTTGTAGTGTTATAAAAAATTTGGCCGGGAACAGTATAAAGATGAAAACGTACTTTATAACCTCCAATCTCGCCCATATTAATAGGCAAAAAATCAAAAAAAAGAGTCCTATCCGTTTGCGTGGCAAGACTGATAAGTTTACCCCTGCTTTCTGGCTTCAACTTTTTGTGAATGTAAACAATATTAGTAGTTTTCCCAGATAAACCAGGACCGTAATAAACGATTTTTGCATTTACTTCTTTGTTCGTGTAGTTAATAAAAGCCATCAGCCCTTCCTTGTAACCATAATTTTTCTTGCAATAGTTGCTAATTGTGATGATACATTTCTGCTCTTTGCCACAGTAGCAAGGTCTTTAACACCTAAGGAAGGTAAAAATTTTATTGCATTTTGCAGCGGAGTTTTAGGATTCAGTACAAGATTCAGCTTTACATTGTAATTTTGTGTCCAGTTTCTATCGTTCGCTATCATCCGTATTATATCATCAGGCAGATTTTTGTCCTGAGAAAACTTAATAATTTCGCCCTCCGTAATACGTGGATTTTTTAGAACAGCAGTGGAAACTAACTTATTTGTATCTTTTATTAAAATACTTCTAACCTCTTTGTTTCCAAGAGAAGCCAGTTTAATCTTTTCAGCCACGCCCATTTTTGCAATTTTACCAGCGATACTTCTTTTTTTCTCTTCATCATCCTCCTTAACTTCATCAACGAACTGCTTATAATTTTCCTCTTTTTTCTTTTCTATAGCGGTAGTTTTTTTAACAGGTATCGAAGATGTATTATTAGCTTTATCTGTTGTAGCCGGTTTATCTTGTTTAAACACTTCATCTGTTTTACTCGAATCAACTTTTTCGCCAGATGTTTTAGGTTGTTTGTAATGTAAGACTTTCACGTAATGCTCTTTTGGAAGTGCAGTATTATTCAACAGATTATCAATCGTTCCCGAGTCTTTTGACCATTTTTCTTCATTCTTGAGCAATATCTCTAATATATCAGTTTTGGGCAGTTTAGAAAAAAGTCTTATTGCCTTTATAGGAACATTTTGGTGTAACAGTATATTCTGTAAAACGTCTAAATCCTTTTGAAAAACATAGGATAAAAAATAAAGTTCTTGTTCACCAGGAATATCTGTTAGTAAAAAATTTTTAATCAATGTGCGGGGCATCTTTTCTAAAACTTCTATACATTTTTCTCTTATGCCATCGCTATTTTCTATGGCATATCTAACTATTATGTAAATCAGCTCATTTGGTGGCAGAGGAAATTTTCCCTCTACCACCATAAACTTAATCTCTTTTTTTTGTTCTAAAAGCAGTTTTTGAGCAATCTCTGAAAGCTTCATTATCCTTCCGATTTCTCTTTTTTTGCTTGTTGGATTATCTTTTCACTTAAATGTGTCGGTACTTCCTCATAATGAGAAAATTTTACCGTAAACAAAGCCTTTCCACTCGTCAAAGATTTTAAGTCATTAGCATATTTAAGTATTTCAGCCATTGGAACTTTGGCTCTAATAATCTGGCTGTTAGCCTTTGGCTCAACACCTACAACATGCCCCCTTTTGCTATTAATATCTCCTATTATATCCCCCATGCATTCATCCGGTGTTATTACCTCTAAATCCATAATTGGTTCAAGCAAAACAGGATTTGCATTTTGGGCTGCTTTTTGAAATGCCATTGAACCAGCTATTTTAAAAGCCATTTCTGAGGAATCAACAGGATGAAACGAACCATCATATAATCTAACCCTTACATCAACGGTAGGAAATCCAGCAATAACACCTTCCTGCATCGCTTCAACAATACCTTTCTCAACCGCTGGTATATACTGCTTTGGTATAACACCACCAACTATATTATCAATAAATTCAAAACCTGCACCTCGAGGTAGAGGCTCTATTTCAATCCAGCAATCCCCATACTGTCCTCTTCCACCTGACTGTTTCTTGTATTTTCCTTGTGCCTGTGCCCTGATCTTTATAGTTTCTTTATAAGGAACTTTAGGCGTTTTTAGTTCTACTTCAACTCCATACTTTCTTTTCATTTTTTCGAGAGTAATTTCTATGTGTGTCTGACCTACTCCAGAAAGAAGAAACTCTTTCGTTTGCTCATTCATAGAAAAGCCAATCGTTGGGTCTTCATCAATAATTTTTTGAATTGATTGACTTAATTTGTCTTCATCAGCTCTTGTTTTAGGCACAACCGCAAAAGAAATCACCGGTTCAGGAATATCTGGTGCTTTATAAAGTATAGGGGCATTTTCATCACAAAGGGTGTCGCCTGTCTTAACATCTTTTAATTTTGGTAAAGCAACAATATCACCAGCACAAGCTTGATTTACAGGTTTAAATTTTTTCCCTTCTATAATCATAATATTCCCTATGCGTTCCCTGTTTCCAGTTTTCGCATTAAGAACGGTTGTTTCTGGCGTCATCTTGCCTGAAAAGACACGCATAACTGAAACTTTACCTGTAAAGGCATCAACATAAGTTTTAAATATAAATCCAGAAAAAGGTGCATCTGGCACCCTTTTTCTTCTTTCTTCCTGCTTGGTTACAGGGTTTATACCAATAGTATCTGGTACTTCGTCAGCAGACGGCAATGTCAAATTTACCCAGTTTAAAAGATGAGCTACTCCAATATTTTTGTAAGCAGAACCACACAATACAGGAATAAACTGATGTGTCTGAGCCCCTAACTTAAGGGCAGCTATAATCTCTTCGTTTGATATTTCCTGCCCTTCTAAATACTTTTCTGTCAACTCATCACTTACTTCAGCAACCTTTTCTACAAGAAAATCTCTGAGCCTTTCAACCTCTGATTCTATCTCTTTGGGAATCTCACCTTTTTTATATGTTCCCGAGCCATTTTCATCAAAATAAAAGGCTTCTTTAGTTAAAAGCTCTACAAAACCCTTAAAATCAGACTCTTGCCCAATTGGGTACTGTAACGGCACTGGAGTTACCTTAAGCTCTTTCTCCAAATCATCAACCGCTTTCAAAAAGTCCGCCCTCTCTCTGTCCATCTTGCTCACAAAAGCTATTCTTGGAATACGCCATTCCTCCAACAAATTCCATAATGTATGCGTTTCAACCTTTACTCCTGATATTGCACTTATAATTACCACAGCACCAGTTGCAGCTTTGAGACAAAATTCCGTATCTTTCAAAAAGTTAGCATAACCTGGCGTGTCGATTATATTTATGTAATTTTTATTCCAGAGTATGTGATGAAAGGCAGAAGAAATACTTATTTTTCTTTCAATCTCTTCAGGTTCAAAATCAAAAACAGTTGTACCATCATCAACTTTTCCCATCTTTTCTGTAACTTTCGCATTGAAAAGCATTGCCTCAGCAAGTGTTGTTTTTCCGGCTCCCCCATGCGCAACTAATGCAATGTTCCATCTTTTTTCAAAATCTGCCATAGTTACCCCCTTTTGTTTTTTTCGATAAAGTCATAAATAAATTTATCACAAATTAAATAACTTTCTATAATCTTTTTTGACTAATCTTTGACGTTCATTTCATATAGCAGTTTTAGCCCATAAAGAGTTAGATGTTCGTCCACAATTTTTATATGTGACGTTTCTTTAGATATTACTGTTGCAAGACCACCCGTAGCAATAAACTTTAACCCTTTTTCATTCATCTCATACATAATCTTATCACAGATAGCATCAACCATTCCTGCGTAACCGTAAACTATGCCTGCTTGAATCGCCGCAACGGTGTTTTTGCCAATAATCCTTTCTGGTCTAATCAGTTCTATCTTTGGTAATTTTGCCGTACGTTCTGACAATGCTTCTAATGATATCTCTATCCCCGGTATTATGACTCCACCTAAATATTCTCCCTTTTTTGACACACAATCAAACGTTGTAGCAGTACCAAAATCAACTATAACAAGCGGGTTTTTGTATTTATTATATGCTGCAACTGCATTAACAATTCTATCAGCCCCTACTTCTTTGGGATTATCGTAAAGTATTGGCATACCAGTCTTTATACCGGGACCAACGAAAAACGCATCCTTGTGAAAGTATTTTTTACTCATCCTCGATAGCGTAATAGTGAGAGGAGGCACGACATTTGAAATCGCAATACCGGTTATATCTGATACCGCAATCTGTGAATGTTCGATAAAATTATAAAACAGTATTCCAAGCTCGTCTGCAGTACGATTTTTTTCAGTCCTTACGCGCCAAGAATTTATTATCTTTTCCCCTTTAAAAATACCTGCTGCAATCTGCGTATTACCTACATCAATTACGAACAACATATCTGACTCCTTACAATTTAGTTAGATTATCATTTGCTCAAAACTCTTTCCACATTATTAATGCATCTTCTCCTGTATCTTGATAATAATTTTTTCGTACTCCCTTTATAACAAAACCAAAATGCTTATAAAAATTAATCGCATTATCATTTCTGTGCCTTACCTCAAGTGTAAATTTATTTGCACCCTTTTTAGCAGCATCTTGAAATAACGTTTCAATGATAAGTCTGCCCACGCCCTTTTTTCTTTGCTCTGAGGCAACTGCAAGATTTAAGATGTGAACTTCCGGAACGATAAGCCAGGAAAGAACATATCCAACCACTTTATCAGATTGTTCAGCCACCAAATTTAGGGAAAGAGGAAAAAGAATCTCTTCTTTTATAAGCTGTTTAGACCACGGAGTAGGAAAAGACATTTTTTCTATTTCTTCAATCTCTTCAATATCTGAAAGCTGTGCGGTTCGAATTGTAATATTCATATTTCACCTTTTAATTTTGTAAGCTCTTCCTCTATCATTCTTATCACGATAGCCTTTTCAGATGACCATGAAGGTGCTATAAGCTCTCCCTTGTGTGCATCACCTGTAACTCTATGAATAACTATATCAGGAGACAGATGATATAAAAATTTAGCTACTAAAGACACATATCTATCTCGCTCTATAGGCAGAAAATCACCTGAACGGTATAACTTTTCAAGCCGACTCCCTTTTGCAACATAAAGCAAATGAATCTTAACACCATTGACTTGAAGATTGTTCAAGTATCGAGCAGTCTCGAAAATCTCATCTTCGTTCTGTTCAGGAAAACCAATGATAATGTGAGCTACTATGTCAAAAGGATATTGTTTAGCTAATTTAACAGCATTGGTAAAGCTTTCAAGTGTGTGTCCCCTACCAATCCAATTTAAGGTGTGAGGGTTGATTGTTTGAAGCCCTAACTCCAAAAAAACTTTATGATCTTTGGAAAACTCATTCAAAACATCAAGTTTCTCCTTATCCACACAATCAGGCCTTGTACCAACAGAAATTCCTACAATATCATCAAACTTTCTTATATTACCCCAAATATCTCTTAGAAAATCTGGTGGAGCATACGTGTTAGTGTATGACTGGAAATATGCTATAAACGCATCTACATTTCTGTATTTACGCTTAATTCCTTCTATGCCTCTAAATATCTGTTCTTCGATACTCAAGCCTTGCTTTGACAGGCCAGTGCCAGAACCTCTATCGTTACAATAAACACAAGGTGTTCCGTTATCCCTGTTTGGGCAGGAAAGTCCAGCATCAATCGTAACTTTATATACTTTCTTGCCGAAAATTTCGAAAAAATAAGATTTTAAATCTCTATAAGGTCTTTTTTTCATTTCAAACTTGGTGTTTTTATTATAAAATAACATAGTTAGGAAAAACAAGAACCCTTTAAACTACTACAAAAAAATACCTTTTAGGAGGCATATCATTTACGATGTCATTGTGTTAGGTGCAGGACATGCAGGCTGTGAAGCTGCAAATGCCGCTGCGACCCTGGGAATGAAAACACTTCTCATAACTATAAATTTAGACAACATTGGACATATGCCATGCGCTCCAGCTGTCGGCGGTGTGGGAAAAGGTCATTTAGTTAGAGAAGTTGATGCTCTAAACGGCTTAATAGGTTATGTTACTGACCTAACTGCCCTTCAGTACAAAACTTTAAACACGTCAAAAGGGTTAGCTGTTCATTCAACACGTGCCCAGGTTGATAAACATCTTTACAGGGTAAAGATGAGACAAATTCTGGAAGAAAAGCAAAATCTATTTATCAGACAGGCGCTTATTACTGACATTATTGTGAAAAATGATGAAGTGATTGGGCTGAAAGATGCCTTTGGTTTTTGTTTTTATGGTAAAGCTATAATCATCACAGCTGGAACATTCCTTTCTGGTTTAATACACATAGGTGATAAAAAGTTTCCTGCTGGAAGGGCTGGCGAATTCCCTGCCAATGAGTTAGCTCATAGCATTAAGTCCTTAGGTTTTCAAATGGGACGCTTCAAGACTGGAACAGGACCAAGGCTAAAACGTTCCTCAATTGATTTTTCCAAATTAGAACTGCGCCCTGGTGATGGAAAGCCACGTTACTTTTCTTACCGTTCCCATAATTTACCATACGTAGAATATCCTTGTTATGTTACTTACACAAACAAAGATACCCATAATTTGATACTTGATAACTTGGACAAATCAGCTCTATATAGCGGACAGATAAAAGGCACCCCTGTTAGATACTGTCCTTCATTAGAGGATAAGGTTGTAAAATTCAGAGACAAAGAAAGACATCAGGTTATACTCGAACCTGAAGGTAAAGATACAGATGAAATCTATGTGTCAGGACTTGGCAATAGTATGCCTCCTGAAATACAGGAAAGGATTTTTCGTTCACCGAAAGGGCTTGAAAATGCTGTAATTTTAAGACCTGCATATGCCATAGAATACGACTATATTCTACCTCATCAGTTAAAACCAACTCTTGAGACAAAGTATATCAAGAACTTATTTTTTGCTGGTCAGGTAAATGGAACAACCGGATACGAAGAGGCAGCAGCACAAGGTATAGTCGCTGGAATAAACGCAGCTTTGAAAACTTCTGATAAATCAGAGTTTATCTTAGACAGAAGCGAATCTTATATTGGAGTTATGGTAGATGACCTTGTAACAAAAGGAACAGACGAACCATACAGAGTTTTTACTTCCAGGGCGGAGTACCGGCTTTTCCTTCGAGAAGATAATGTCTACTTTAGATTGGCCGATAAGGCTTTTTCTTCAGGACTTATTCCTAAAGAGCGCTATGATTATATTCAGAAGCTCTATGAGGATGCACTCAAACTAAAAGAAACTCTCAAAGAATACACCATCAAAGATGAAGACAAAAACGAGAGTATTAGTTTAGAAACATATTTAAGACGCAGCAACATCTCTTTAAGACAATTTGAGAAAATATGTAAAGAATATGCTCCTGAAGTATTAGATTTTGTTGAGATAGAAACTAAATATAAAGGTTACTTAGATAGGCAAAAAAGAGAGGTGGAAAAACTAAAAAATTTAGAAGCTATAAAGATACCGTCTGATTTCCAATATAACATACCGGGAATTTCATTAGAACTTCGAGAAAAGTTCGAAAAAATTAAGCCACTAAATTTAGGTCAGGCTTCTCGTATTCCTGGCTCAACCCCTTCTGCGATAGCTTTACTTATGATTTATCTAAAGAAGGAAAATCAAAACACCACAACTACAAATGCATAATCCATAACAACGAATCAGGAGGTTAGAATGATAGAAAGATACACAAGAAAAGAAATGGCAAAAATATGGGAGCCACAAAACAAATTTAAGATCTGGTTGGATATTGAACTTGCCGCATGTGAAGCTTTTTATAAACTTGGGCTCGTACCAAAGAAATCTCTTGATACCATCAAGAAGAAGGCTAACTTTGACATAAAAAGAATAGATGAAATCGAGCTGGTTGTGAAACATGATGTAATTGCGTTTTTAACCTCTGTAGGAGAATTTATCGGTGAAGACTCAAGGTTCCTGCATTACGGTATGACATCCTCAGATGTTTTAGACACTTCACTTGCGGTTCAATTAAAGCAGGCTGGAGAACTTATCATCACAGGAATTGATGCGCTTTTGAATGCCTTAAAAGATAAGGCTATGGAATATAAACATACTCCTACTATCGGAAGGTCTCATGGGATTCATGCAGAGCCAACCACATTTGGTTTGAAAATGGCTCTTTTCTATGAGGCGATGAAAAGAAACAAAATACGCTTTGAGAGGGCTGTCGAAAATATTTCTTATGGCAAGATTTCTGGTGCAGTAGGTAATTTTGCAAATATAAACCCCTTTGTAGAAAACTACGTCTGCGAAAAACTTGGATTAAAACCTGAACCTGTTTCAACACAGATAATTCAACGTGATAGACATGCGGAATACTTTTTAGCACTTTCCATGACAGCCACGACAATTGAGCAAATTGCGGTAGAAATAAGACATTTACAGCGTACAGAAGTTAGAGAGGCTGAAGAATTCTTTTCAAAGGGGCAAAAAGGCTCTTCCGCAATGCCACATAAGAGGAATCCGATTATTTCTGAAAACCTTACAGGACTTGCCAGACTGGTTAGAGGATACGCAATTGCATCATTAGAAAACATTCCTCTCTGGCATGAAAGAGATATTAGCCATAGTTCAGTAGAAAGAGTTATCGGTCCAGATGCTACAATTCTTGTTGACTTTATGTTATATAGAATAACCAACCTCATAAAGAATCTTATCGTGTATCCTGAAAATATGTTAAAAAATCTAAATGCAACAAAAGGACTTATATTTTCTCAGCGCATTCTTCTCATGCTTGCAGAAGCTGGTATTAAAAGAGAAAAGGCTTACGAAATTGTTCAAAGAAACGCCATGAAAAGCTGGGAAGATGGAAAAGATTTTAAAACATTGATAAAAAACGATAAAGATGTTAAAAAATATCTAAAGCCGTCAGAAATAGAGAGTGCCTTTGATATAGATTATTACTTAAAAAATGTTGACTTTATTTTTGACAGGGTTTTTGGCAGAACAACAAAAACAAAAAAAGGGTGAAATATGGCTTGGAGAGTTGTCATTAGCTTAAAAAAAGGCATCACAGACCCACGAGGAAAAAGCTTAAAAGATAAAATAGGTAAGTTTCTTAACATAAAAGTCGAGGATATTTCTGTAAATGATGTTTTTACGATAGACTCAAAACTCACAAAAACCGAGGTTGAGCTGATTGCAAAAGAACCTTTTTGTGACCCTATAATTCAGGAATATAAAATTAATCCCGAACTTCCTGAAGATTTCAAATACTTTTTAGAAGTTGGTTTTTTACCGGGCGTTACTGACAATGTAGGAAAAACAGCAAAACAGTCAATTGAAACCTTGCTTGGTAAAAAGCTACCTCAAGAAGATAATGTTTACACTTCACAGCTATACTGCTTTAAAGGTAACATTTCGAAAGAAGATGTACAAAGGATTGCTAACGAGTTACTTTATAATCAACTGATTCAGCAGTATCACATCTATTCGACAAAAGATAAACCCTCTATCTTCATACCAAAGGTGAGTATAAAACAAAAACCTCAGGTTGTAACATTCAACCTGTATGAACTTTCTGATGAGGAACTTATAAAACTATCAAAAGACAGGCTTCTTGCTTTAAATTTAGAAGAGTTGAAAGCTATTCAATCTTTTTATAGAAAAAAAGATTTTCAGACAAAAAGAAAGCAGTTAGGGTTAACTGATGAGATTACAGACGTTGAACTGGAAGCTATCGCACAAACGTGGTCAGAACACTGCAAACATAAAATCTTTAACGCAACAATTCTGTATGAAGATGAAAACGGCAATAAAGAAATAATAAAAAGTCTTTTCAAGACATACATTAAGGCATCTACAGAAAAAATCCGAAAAAAAAGGAAGGACGATTTTCTTGTTTCAGTCTTCGTTGATAATGCTGGAGTTATAACCTTTAATAAAGACTGGAATGTAGTTTTTAAGGTAGAAACACATAACAGCCCTTCTGCATTAGATCCTTATGGTGGAGCACTCACAGGCATTGTAGGCGTAAACAGAGATGTATTGGGTACAGGTATCGGTGCAAAGTTAATTTTCAATACAGATGTTTTCTGTTTTGCAAACCCATTTTACCAGGAAAAATTACCACCACGCATTCTACATCCACAACGTATTTATGATGGAGTTGTAACAGGTGTAGAGCATGGTGGAAATAAAAGTGGGATTCCCACAATTAACGGCAGTATTGTCTTTGACAATCGCTATTTAGGAAAACCTCTTGTTTACTGTGGTACTGGTGGAATTATGCCTAAGGTAATTAACGGGAAAAAATCCCATGAAAAATTCATAAATGATGGCGATTTAATCGTTATGGTTGGTGGCAGGATTGGCAAAGATGGTATTCATGGTGCTACATTTTCATCCGAAGAACTACACGAAGGTTCACCGGCTACTGCGGTGCAGATTGGGGACCCAATTACTCAAAAGAAGATGGCCGATTTTCTTTACAAAGCAAGAGATCTTGGGCTATATACTGCTATAACTGATAATGGCGCAGGTGGGCTATCTTCTTCCGTTGGTGAAATGTCACAACTGTCTGGTGGTTGTGAAATAGAACTTGATAAAGCACCACTTAAATACACAGGATTAAATCCATGGGAAATACTTGTATCAGAATCACAGGAAAGGATGACATTAGCTGTTCCCACTAAAAATATTAGAAAATTTCTGAAATTATCAGAAAAATACGATGTTGAATCAACAGTTATTGGAAAATTTACAAAGAGCGGCTATTTTCACGTTTTATATAATGAAAAAACTGTTGCTTTGTTACCTCTTGACTTTTTACACAATGGTCTGCCTGAGATGAAGTTAACTGCAAAATTTACAAAAAGTAAAGAGCCCAGGCTTATTTTGCCCAAAATTAAAAATTATGGTCAGATGCTTAAAGATCTACTCTCTTCTCTTAATGTATGCAGTAAAGAATCCGTTGTAAGAAGATACGACCATGAAGTTCAGGGCATGAGTGTTATAAAACCTTTTGTCGGACTCAAAAACGATGGTCCTTCTGATGCAGCAGTTATTAAGCCTTTGCCAGAAAGTAACGAAGGATTGGTAATATCGCACGGTATATGTCCTAAGTTTAGTGATTACGATACCTACAATATGGCTGCATTGGCACTTGATGAAGCGATAAGAAACGCTGCCTGCACTGGAGCAGATATCGGTAGAATGGCATGTTTAGATAACTTTTGTTGGTGTGATCCCATAAAAAGCGACAAAAACCCTGATGGTGAATATAAACTTGCTCTGTTAGTTAGAGCAAATAAGGCTCTTTATGATTACACGATTAGCTATGGTGTTCCATGTATTTCTGGGAAAGACTCTATGAAAAACGATTATATCATGGGAAACCTTAAGATATCTATACCACCTACACTTCTTTTCTCTTTAATTGGTGTAATCGATGACGTAACAAAGACAACAACTATGGATTTCAAAAATGATGGCGACGTTATTTTTATTGCAGGCATAACCAAAGATGAAATCGCCGGTTCTGAATACTGCAATTTGCTAAATTTAAAAGGTGGAAAGTTGCCGGAAGTCGATGCAAAGTTAAACAAAAATATTTATTCTAAAATAGCGAAATGTATACGAAATGGGCTAATTAATGCTGCTCATGACTGCTCTGATGGTGGATTAGCAGTAGCTATTTCTGAAATGGCATTTTCTGGAGGAAAAGGCTGCATTATCGATTTGTCATCCTTACCCTATATCGGATCAGGCAGAGAAGACTTGATGCTTTTTTCTGAATCGGCAGGCAGAATTTTATTTACGACGAGTTACTCCAATGCACACAAAATTAAGCAATTATTTAAGGGATTACCTGTAGCACAGATTGGAAAAGTTGGTTATAGTGAATATGTTGAAATTTATAATGGGAAAAATATCGTTATAAAAGAACGTATTGATGAATTAAAATATTTTTGGCAAAAAATACTCAAGGAACTGTAAAATGGCAAACTGTCTTGTTTTAACTGGCTTTGGAATCAACTGTGAGAATGAAACATTAACTGCCTTAAAGCTGGCAGGCGCTAAACATGCAGAGATAGTCCATATTTCAGAAATTATTTCAGGAGAAAAAAGATTAAAAAATTACCAATTTATTGTGTTTCCGGGCGGGTTTTTAGATGGCGACGATTTAGGCTCTGCAAAAGTACAGGTTAACAGATTTAGACACTCACTCATTGACAGGATAAAAAGAAAGCTTTCAGATGAATTGATGGAGTTTGTGGAAAAAGATAAATTAGTGTTAGGAATCTGTAATGGCTTTCAGTTTATGGTTAAGTTAGGTATTATTCCTATGATAAACAACAATGGTTTTCAACAAACTGCAACATTAACTTTTAACGACTCTAACAGATTTGAAGATCGCTGGGTTTATCTTAAGGTTAACCAAAATTCACCCTGTATCTTTACGAACGGTATTTCTCAACTTTATTTACCAGTACGTCATGGTGAGGGTAAGTTTGTAACATCAACAAAAGTTCTATCTGAAATAAATAAACTTAATTTATACTGTTTACAGTACGCTGATGAAGACGGAGAACCAACCATGGATTATCCTTTAAACCCTAATGGTTCAATGTTTTCGATTGCCGGAATATCTGATAAAACTGGACGTTTATTTGGTTTAATGCCTCATCCAGAAGCATTTGTGTTTAAAACAAACCATCCCAACTGGACCAGACAGGAGATTGGCGAGCCTGACGGATTGAAAATTTTTAAAAATGCTATAAACTATTTAAAGTAGGTGAAAAAATGGGAGAACTTTGTTGGAAAGAAGAGTGTGGAATTTTTGGTATTTATAATAACCGTGAAGCGGCAAATTTAACCTATTTAGGGTTGTATGCACTCCAGCATAGAGGCCAGGAAAGTGCTGGTATTGCTACTTTCGATGGTAAATGTATGCATTCCCATCGTCATATGGGATTAGTAGCGGATATTTTTAAACAACATATTATAGAGACACTTAAAGGAAATTCTGCCATTGGCCACGTCAGGTATTCGACAGCTGGTTCAAGTAACGAAAAAAATTGTCAGCCTTTTTTGATGGAGTATTCTTTAGGTAGTCTTGCCATAGCTCACAATGGTAATTTAATCAATAACATTCCTATAAGAAAAAGGTTAGTCGATTCTGGATCACTATTTCAATCAAATTCTGATACAGAAGTAATAATGCATTTAATGGCAAAATCACCTTTACCAACTGCTGAGGATCGGCTCATAGATGCCCTACATCAAATTAAAGGTGCTTACTGTCTGGTTATACTTTCTGAAAATAAGTTAATCGCTGCAAGAGATCCACATGGCTTTCGCCCACTTGTTTTAGGCAGACTTGGCAATTCTTATGTCATTGCTTCAGAAACTTGCGCCTTTGACCTTATCGAAGCTGAGTTTATTAGAGAAATAGAGCCGGGTGAAGTCGTTGTTATTGACGATAATGGCATAAGAACAATTTTTCCATTTGAAAATAAACCCAAAAAACAATGCATTTTTGAATTTATTTATTTTGCAAGACCTGATAGTCATATATTTGGTGAAAATGTGTATATGGTCAGGAAAAAACTGGGAGAACTACTTTTTGCTTCAGACAAAACAGATGCAGATATAGTTGTGCCTGTTCCAGACTCTGGCATACCCGCCGCAATAGGATATGCAAATAAAGCAAAACTCCCTCTCGAACTTGGTTTAATTAGAAACCATTATGTAGGAAGAACTTTTATAGAACCAAAACAATCTATAAGGCATTTTGGTGTAAAAATTAAACTAAATGTATCTCCAGAAATTCTGAAAAATAAAAGGGTTATTGTGATTGACGATTCGATTGTGAGAGGAACTACAAGTAGAAAAATTATAAAAATGGTGAGACAGGGTGGCGCGAAGGAAGTTCACTTTCGAATTAGCTCTCCTCCAATAATTTCTCCCTGTTATTATGGGATAGACACACCAACACACAAGGAGTTGATAGCTAACAGTCATACAGTTGAAGAGATTAATCGCTATATCACTTCAGACACATTGTCTTATTTATCAATTGATTGTTTGAGATCAGCTGTAAAAAATCCAGATGATTTTTGCTACGCATGTTTTACCGCCAGGTACCCAATTGATTTCCCACAGGAAGAGCTTGAACAACTAAAACTATTCAGGAGAAGATGATGTTAAAAGAGCTGACTAAACTGATAAAAGACATTGCTTATGAACGTAAAAAAGTAGTTCTTGCTTCAGGAAAAGAGAGTGATTTTTATGTTGATTTAAGAAATATAACCTTACATCCGAGAGGTCTTTCAATAGTATCAAATCTTCTTTTTGAACAGATAACATCTAAATTTCCTAACGTAAAGGCAGTTGGTGGTCCAACATTAGGTGCAGATCCGATCACTGCTGGTATATGTGTAATAAGCGAACAGAAAGGTCAACCTTTATATGGCTTCATCATCAGAAAAGAGCCCAAAAAACATGGACTATCAAAGATGATAGAAGGCGATAAAAACCTACCTCATAACTGTCCTGTGGTAATAGTAGAAGACGTTGTTACCAGTGGATCGTCGTCATACAAGGCTTATAATATTGCAAAAGAAGCAAGCTTAAACGTTTTAGGGATTGCAGCTATTCTTGACAGAGAAGAAGGTGCAACGGAATTTTTTAAAAGTAATAACATAAGTTTCTTTTCATTACTGAAAAAAAGTGATATTTTAGGGTAACTTATGATTAAAAAGCTTGCCTTAATCCTATCTTTGACTTTTATACTCGTTTGTTGTCAGACTGCTTCTATAAAAAAGCAGTTAGTAGAATTAGGCGCAATACCATCAGAACATACTTCTGAATACCTAAACGTTTATAAAAAATACACATTAACTCAAAAAATTTATGAGGAATTTGAAACCAAATGTATCATCAGTGTGACATCTTTTACAAAAGAGTTCGTTAACGCATATCTGAAAGAGAGGATGGATTTTCTTAAAGAAACTGATTTTCTCGTATTACAGGACAGAGAAAAACAAATAAACGAGAAAAACATCAAATTCTTTGTTAGTTTTTATACTCCAAATCCAGAATTTACTGATTTAGAAAAAGCCAACTCGATATGGCAGGTTTACATAGAAAGGCAAGACAAAACAAGATTGCTACCTCTCGCTATAAGGAAAAATACTGAACCTTACCCTGTAATTAATCATTTTTTCCCTTCACTTGATCCATGGTCAACTCCTTATATTCTCATTTTTCAAAGGTACAAAGATGACAATCTTAACCTGAAAGATGGCGAAGAGTTTAAATTGGTATTCAAAAGTGTTATTGGAACAACTTACTTTAATCTAAAAAACATATAGCAACATTGAAGGAGTATAATCTATATGGGAATCACTTACAAAGACGCTGGAGTAAATATTGACGAAGGAAACGAGACTGTTAACAGAATAAAACCTTTGGCTAAAGCAACCTTTAGACCTGAGGTTTTATCTGACATAGGAAGTTTTTCTGCATTTTTTAGTTTAAATACCAAGAAGTATAATGAACCGGTGCTTGTTTCGTCAACAGACGGTGTAGGGACCAAACTAAAAATTGCTTTTGATAGTGGAATTCATCACACTGTTGGTATAGATCTTGTTGCAATGGTAGTTAATGACATTATTGTGAGTGGTGCAGAGCCTTTGTTTTTTCTTGATTACTTTGCATGTGGAAAACTAAACGCTTCCGTTACTGAACAGGTAGTAAAAGGTATATCTGAAGGTTGTAAAGAGGCAAACTGTTCTTTAATTGGTGGTGAAACTGCCGAATTGCCTGGGTTTTATAATGAAAATGAGTACGATTTAGCTGGATTTGGAGTGGGCGTAGTTGATAAGGAAAAAATTATCGACGGAAGTCATATCACAATCGGCGACGTAATTATCGGAATAGAATCGTCAGGCCTTCACAGTAATGGTTACTCACTCGTTAGAAAAGTTTTTTTTGACAGACATAAATATAAATTAGACTCATACATTGATGACTTAGGAAAAACGCTTAGAGAAGAGCTGTTAACACCAACAAAAATATATGTTAAGCCAATCTTGAATATATTGAAACATTTTGAAATAAAAGGGATTGCCCATATAACTGGTGGTGGCTTTTTAGAAAATATCCCCCGTGTCATACCATCGCAAACTAAAGCTGTCCTTAATCTTTCTAATTTTCAAATGCCTCCTATATTTCAACTTGTAAAAAAATTAGGCGACATAGATGATAAAGAGATGTATAGAACATTCAATTGTGGAGTTGGATTAACTCTGATAGTTTCAAATGATAATGCAGATGATATAATCTCGCTACTTAACAATATGAAGATCAAATCATCAATAATTGGTGAAATTAGAAAGCGAGAAGATGAAGCTTCTATCGAAATTTTATAGGGTATATGACTTATGTCTTTAAATCTTGGCGTATTGGTCTCTGGTAGTGGCTCTAATCTACAGGCTATCATCGACAACATTGAAAGTGGCAAGCTTTCATCTAAAATTGCCGTTGTTATATCTAACAATCCTCAGGCATACTCTATAGAAAGAGCCAAACTACACAAGATACCTTACGAAATCATTGAACACAAAAATTTCCCAACGCGAGAAGAGTTTGATAGAAAGCTTGTTGAAGTGCTAAAGTCATACAATGTTGACCTTGTTGTTATGGCTGGCTTTTTAAGAGTGATTACAAAAACACTTCTTGATGCTTTTCCTATGAGAATAATGAATATCCACCCTGCCTTGCTTCCTGCCTTTCCTGGTTTGCATGTTCAAAAAAAGGCTCTTGAATATGGTTGTAAATTTGCTGGCTGTACCGTTCATTTTGCAGATGAAGGTGTAGATTCTGGACCTATAATAATCCAGGGCGTTGTGCCCATCTTAGACGATGATACAGAAGATACTCTTTCAAAACGTATTCTCTCTGTAGAACATAAAATTTACTCTACAGCAATTAAACTATACGAAGAAAACAGAATTAGCATTGTTGGCAGAAGGGTTATAATAAATCCGGCACTGTCACCTGACGAAAAAAACTTTCTGACTAATCCTCTGATATTAGTATAAAAATAAAAAAATCTTTAAGGGAATATAGGTGGTAAAAATAGCGCCTCTTCCTCAGGAAAACCGCACATTATGTTCATATTTTGCACAGCCTGTCCTGAAGCGCCCTTAGTTAAATTATCGATAACAGAGATTGTTACTAATGTTTTTGTTCTTATATCAATTTTAAATCCAATATCACAGTAGTTACTTCCTACGACGCTTTCTATTGTTGGCAACTCATCTTTAAATAATCTAACAAACTTTTCATCACCATAATAAGCTCTGTAAATATTGAAAATATCTTCTTCACTCACCAATTCCTTCATCTTCGAGTATGTCGTAGTTAAAATCCCCCTTTTAATGGGAAGTAAGTGAGGGGTAAATAATACAGTAACATTTTTACCAGATGACGATAGCACTTCTTCTATCTCTGGTTGATGTCTGTGCTTGGTAACATTATAAGCCTTAAAGCCGCCATATACTTCGCAAAAATGTGTTTTTAGACTTAATCCCCTGCCCGCACCAGTCACACCTGACTTACTGTCAATAAATATAGTTTCATTATTTATCACTGACTCTTTCAAAAGAGGATACAGGGCTAAAATTGCACTTGTTGGATAACACCCCGGATTAGCAACAAGTTTTGTCTCTTTAATTTGATTACGGAAAAGTTCTGGCAACCCATATACTGCCTGTTCAGTTAAGCTGAAATAAGGATGCTCTCCGTACCAGCTTCGGTAACGTTCATAATCCTTCAGTCTGAAATCAGCGCTCAAATCAATAACTTTTATTCCCGCATCAAGAAGAGGTTTTACCACTTTATAAGCTTCTTGATGTGGAAGCGCAGTAAATGCAACATCTATATCAACGTTAGTAGTTATCTCAGAACAGGGAATATCTAAAATATTTGAATAAGCTGGAAAAACATCAGAAAATCTTTTTCCTACATGCTGATTACTTGAAAGATAAGAAATTTTGATACGAGAATGCCGAACCAGTATCCTCACCAGTTCGGCACCTGTATAACCTGTTGCTCCAAATATGCCAATTTTAAGCAAAACTTTTCCCTTCTAAGGCTTTAAATTAACGTTTAGAGAACTGGAATCTCTTTCTCGCCTTTGGCCTTCCGTATTTCTTTCTTTCAACTTCTCTCGGGTCTCTTGTTAGATAACCAGCTTTTTTAAGTGATTGTCTTAGCTCCGGGTTAAAATTTAGCAAAGCTCTCGCAATGCCGTGTCTCAATGCCCCAGCTTGTCCCATTATACCACCACCTGTAAGTGTGGCATAAATATCCAAGGAAGAGGTAAGGTTAGTCAAAACTAAAGGCTCTTTAACAACCTTCAACGCTGTCGGATATTTAAAATAACTTTCTACAGCAACTTTGTTAACTATTATTTTACCATTACCAGATTTTACCCACACCCTTGCTATTGACCTTTTTCTTCTTCCAGTACCATAAAATTTTTTCTCTAACATAGACATCTTAACTCCTTAAATTTTATAAATTTATCAAAACAGGCTGTTGTGCCGCATGAGGATGTTCACTGGTCATGTAAAGCTTAAGCCTCTTAATTCTGTGGTCCCTTAACTTATTTTTTGGCAACATCCCATAAACAGCCTCCCATAATATCTGGCCGGGCTTCTCAGCCTTTAACTTTTCGGCAGTAGTAGATCTAAAACCTGCAGGATAACCTGTATGCCAATAATATGTCTTAGAAACAAGCTTGTTTCCGGTAAGAACAACATCATTTGCATTAATTACTACTACAAAATCTCCACAATCTACAGAAGGTGTAAAGTAAGCCTTGTGCTTTCCAATTAACAGTCTCGCTATCTCGGTAGCTAATCTGCCCAACGTTTTGCCTTTTGCATCGACAAGATGCCATTTCCTTTCAGTATCTGTCATTTTAGGCCAATATGTTCTCATTTCGAAACACTCCTTCTATTTAAATATTAGATTGTAAATTTTAATCCATTCTGGCATTAATTGTCAATAAGAAAGAAGGTTTTTTTGACTTTTTTTATAAAAATGTTAAACTTAATGTTGTGAAAAATA
Source organism: Deltaproteobacteria bacterium (assembly GCA_037442505.1). Taxonomy (GTDB): domain Bacteria; phylum CALINM01; class CALINM01; order CALINM01; family CALINM01; genus JBBIPZ01. Next base: position 55,452 of record JBBIPZ010000011.1, read on the forward strand.
CATTTTTCTTATTTATTTTAGCTATTTTTCTCATGACTGGATGTAAGGAAAATCCTGTTCAGGAATATGGTTCTACTCTTACTAATGCTGTTAAACAATCACAAAATGTCAGCATAATATCCGAAATTTCAAACATAAAAAAAGCTATCAGGGAATTCAGTGAAGAAAAAGGCAGACTGCCACAAAATATTGAAGAAATTGAAAATTTTATGGGGCGAACTATAGATAAACAAAACATCTCTTATGATCCTGAAACAGGGGAAGTTACTAAAAAATAATTATTTCCTCAATTTTCTTCCTTCCTGAACTCTAATTGTAAATTTTACACTGTCTAAGTATTCAAGAAAAGGTATAATATATTTTCTTGACATGCCAAAAAGTTCTCTTACATCTTGCGGTGTCAAAAAAGGTTTTTTTGAGAAAAAATCAATCAACCTGACTTTTGTAGACTCTAAAACATCTTTTGTTATAAAATAGCTTTCATTGATTTTGACAATTTTTCCCTGTCTTACCAATGAAACCAGAGCTTCTTTTAATTTTTTTACGTCAACTTTAAGCTTTTCTGCAATTACTTCTAAATCGTCGGGAATAAGTCCGTAATCTCTATAAATTTGCTCTATCTTAACAAACAATTCATTCGTCTCAGACTTATTAGCAAAAGACTTGCTTGCTACAAGCTCACCAATTATAGTAATTAAATTTTCTTCCTGCAGTAACTTTAATACAAATGGAAAAATATTATCACTACAACCGACTTTCATAAAAAGCTCATCTTTATTAATACCCATTTTTAAAATATTTTCCTGATGAAACTTAACCAACTGATTGATCGTTGTTTGTTTTATGTGTTCTATAACACTTTTATGATAATATCTTTTTTTGTCGTCTTTCACAATTATGGATTTACTTTCTAAATCTTTCAACGTCCTAATTATCAGAGAACTATCTTCTTTTAACAACACTAACAGACTATCAAGGGTTATGCCATTATCTTCATTTTCAAGAGTGAAGATTGTAATTATATCTTCTATATTACCAACACTTAAATTTCTTAGATACTCTTCAGTATAATATTCCCTATTAAATGTCGGAATTTTAGGATTAAGTATCCTTCCGCCACCCAGGGTTGTATAAATACCATAACCCCTTATAACGTACTGATCGCCATAAGATGCCACAACCGATTTATCAAGCCTTACCATTGCGTAAGCCTTTTCTCCAGGCAACAGTTTATCTTTATTTAAAATAAAAATTTCTGCATTTGTTTTTGAAGTAAAAAGATGAAACTGACATACAAATCTTTGTTTTAATGGTTTTACATTATATGGCAAATAATTTAGCTCTATCAGAATTCTGTTTGTGGGTTCGAAAGCTTCATTATCAACTACTACCATTCCCCTCTCTAACTCATATCTTTCGACATCACTAAAATTTATAGCTAACCTTTCCCCCGCAACACCTTCATCAATGTTCTTGCCATGGCTCTGTAAACCTCTAACCCTAAGAAGTAAGCGTTGAGGCAATACATACACTTCCTGACCTCGCTTAATAGTCCCAGAAATAGCTGTTCCACGAACGACTGTGCCAAATCCTTTGATCGTTATAACATCATCTATCGGCAGCCTGAAAGGTATCCCGTGGGGTTTTTCAATCACGTTTTTTGCAATATCATCTAAAACTTTAACAAACTCATCCAAACCATCTCCAGTAAGAGCAGACACCGCAACTATCGGAGCGTCCTTTAAATTTGTGTCTTTAATGAAATCCTTAATGTCTTCCTTTTGAAGTTCAAGCAGTTCAGCATCTACAAGATCTTTTTTTGTCAATACCACTATGCCATTTTTAATCCCGAGTATATCACAAATATATAAATGTTCTCTTGTTTGTGGCTTTATCCCTTCGTCTGCTGCAATAACTAAAGCAACCACATCTATACCTGCCGCACCTGCTACCATTTTACTAACAAACTTCTCATGCCCCGGTACATCAACGATTCCAACCTTTATACCAGATGGCAACATCAAATGAGCATAACCAAGCTCAATAGTGATACCCCTTTCTTTCTCTTCTTTCAATCTGTCACAATCGATGCCTGTAAGGGCTTTTACAAATGTAGTTTTTCCGTGATCTATATGCCCTGCTGTGCCAAGAATTATGTTTTTTACAGCCATTTTAAGGCCTTCTTTCCTATATCCTTTCTAAAATGCATTTTTTCAAAGTATATTTTTGATACAGCATCATAACCCCGCTTAATTGCATCGTCAATATTTTCTCCTAAAGCTGTTACGCCAAGCACCCTTCCCCCATCTGTAAAAAATTTATTGTCAACAAGTTTTGTCCCGGCATGAAACACAACAACATCTTCTATTTCTCTGATAGCTTCTAATCCTTTAATTTCGTAACCTTTACAATATTTGTCAGGATATCCACCAGAAGCCATCACAATACAAACAGCTGGTCTTTGATCCCACAAAAGATACTCATTATGTAAATTACCATCCACGCATCCAAGCAAGACAGGAACTATATCACTTTCAATACGCATTAGAAGCGGTTGTGCTTCAGGATCGCCAAAACGTGTATTAAACTCCAATACTTTCACTTCACCATCTTTTACCATCAATCCTGCATATAAAACACCTGTAAATGGGGTGCCTTCTTTTGCCATACCCTCTATTACTGGATAAACAACTTGATTTAAAGCCTTTTCGAACACATCTTGAGTAACAACAGGCGCCGGTGAATATGCCCCCATACCACCCGTGTTGGGTCCTTCATCATTATCAAACACCCTTTTATGGTCTTGCGAAGAATCCATCGGGATTACTGTTTTTCCATCAGAAAATACGAGGAACGAGGCTTCTTCACCTTCAATACATTCCTCTATAACGACTTCTCTGCCGGCTTCGCCAAACACATTTTTTGAGAAAATATTATCTAAAGCTTCCAAACCTTCTTCAACTGTTCTACAAACATACACACCTTTTCCTGCAGCAAGACCATCAGCTTTTACTACTATTGGAGCGCCTTTAGAAATTATATACTGCTTTGCCTTGTCGTATTCTGCATTGCTAAACACTTCAAAATCAGCAGTTGGTATGCCATACTTTCTCATAAACTTCTTAGCAAAAACTTTACTACCCTCGAGAACTGCTGCAGATTTTTTTGGTCCAAACGCCTTTACGTTTAGTTCTTCTAACACATCAACCAATCCAAGATTTAGTGGTGCTTCAGGTCCAACGACAACAAAATCTATTCCCTTTTCTTTAACAAAATTAACAATGCCTTCAATATCTTCAGCCTTAATCGAGACATTATTTGCGATCAACGCTGTACCACCATTTCCTGGAGCACAATAAAGCTCTTTAACAAGTATACTTTGTTTTATCTTCCAGCAAAGGGCATGTTCCCTGCCCCCTCCACCTATAACTAATACTTTCATAGCTTCCTCCAAATATTTATCTCTTTATTTTACATAGCAGCTTCGTACCAGTTTTTACCTCTGCCAATTTTTACTTCAAGAGGGACATTAAAGTCAACTACATTTTCCATTTTATTTTTAATTACCGCTATAGCCTCGTTCGTTCTGACATCCTCAACCTCTAAAAGTAGCTCATCGTGAACCTGTAAAAGCATTTTAAAAACTATCCGTCTCTCTTGCAAATCTTTAAAAACATCAATCATCGCCTTTTTCACAATATCTGCTGCTGTTCCTTGAAGTGGTGTGTTTATCGCAATTCTTTCTGCATTCTGCCTTACATTATGATCGGGCGAATCGATCTCGTAAATATATCTTTTTCTGCCAAAATACGTTGTTACAAACTTATTCTGTCTTGCTTGAGCCACCAATTTTTCTCGATACTCTTTTACTTTTGGATAGCTTTCAAAATACCTATTTATAAATATTTCAGCATCTTTGGCGGAAATATTAAGTTCTCTCGACAAAGAATATCTACCCATACCATACAAAATGCCAAAATTTATTGTCTTAGCCTGCCTTCTCATCTCTTTTGTAACCATATCAGGAATAACACCAAATATTTTTGCTGCGGTCATGGTGTGAATATCACGTCTCTTTTTGAAGTCTTCTATAAGATTTTCGTCCTGAGAAAGCTCTGCAAGTATTCTGATTTCAATCTGGGAATAGTCTGCAGAAACAAGAAAATACCCATCGTCAGCAATAAAAGCCTTCCTTAATTTTTCTCCCCATTCATACTTGATAGGAATATTTTGAAGATTGGGATTACTACTCGATAGTCTTCCTGTTGCTGTCAGAGTCTGATTAAATGTAGTGTGTATCCTGCCATCATGTCTAACATAATTCGGCAACACATCGATATACGTATTTTTTATCTTCGCCATATTTCGATATTCTAAAAGCAAAGGAATGACTGAATGACTTTCGTATAACTCATCAAGCACATCTGATGCTGTTGAAAGACTTTTTTTCCCTTTTTTAACGGGCTTCAGCCCTAACTTTTCGTACAATACTGTGGCAAGCTGTTTGGGTGAATTTATATTAAACTCAACTCCTGTTAGTTGATATATCTTTTTTTCCATCTCATCTAACCGCAACTTCAAATCCTCGTTAATTTCTTTAAGATAATCAACGTTCACTTTTATGCCCCAGTTTTCCATTTTAACAAGTATCACTGAAAGCGGCTTTTCTATTTCATTATAAAGTCTTAATAGCTGCTCGTCCTCATTAATTTTATTGACAACTTTTTTTGATATATTTATAAGACCTTTTAACAAAACAGCATGTTTTTTCTCATACTCATCTTCTGGAAAAAGTGATGCAATTTTGTTTTTACCAATTTCAGGAATAAAACCATACTCATCTCTAAAAATATCTTCTGCTGTATGCATATGATTGGCAGCGCTGTTAAGAAGGTAGGAGGCTAAAGATAAATCAAAAAAATCAAAAAAATCACTTTTGCACTCAATCAATATTTTTATCAAATGCTTTCCATCAGATGTGTAGCATTTTTTATTTTGAATCTGCTGCAAAAAATTTTCTATTTCTGACGTAACTTTGTAAATCTTTTTTCCATCTTCGGTAAATAATATTATTTTTTTATCATCGCCAATAGTTGGCACAGAAATATAAATAACGTCAGACTTAATGGTTTTTCGATTATAATTTTCGATTTCCAGAATAGAAAGGTCAATAGTTTCTCCCAACTGCATTTCCTTTATGATATCGTAAAACTCGAGTTCTTTTAACAATTCCAATAGCTTTAAGTCATCAAAAGTCTTAACCTGCATTTCATCTATCTGAATATCTATTTTTTCATTTTTCAGTTCGCAAAGTTTTCTACTTAGAAATGCAAACTCTTTCCCGTCTAAAAGAAGCTTCTGCAGGCGTTCTGGTAATTTGGCAATATTTTCATAGATATTTTCCAGCGAACCAAACTCGTTTATCAGTTTTAATGCAGTTTTTTCTCCAATTCCTTTCACACCGGGTATCCCATCTACTGTATCACCAGAAAGCGCTAAATAATCCACCAACTGCGAAGGTAATACACCCAAAAGCTCTTTTACAGCTTTATCATCAATAAATCTATCTTTTTGAGGGTGCCATATCACCACCCCAAATTTTGTAAGCTGATAAAGATCCTTATCAGATGTCACGACAACAACCGATAACTCATCCTTATGTTCCAATGCTATGCTCGCTATTACATCATCCGCTTCAAAACCATCTTTAACGATAGTTTTTATATTCATAGCATCCAATAATCGCATAACATATGGAAATTGGATAATTATCTCACCTGGTATGGGTTGTCTTTTTACTTTATATTCTTTCATCATTTCGTGCCTGAAAGTAGGACCTTTAGGATCAAAAATAACAGCAATATATTCTGGAAGGTGTTCGGTAACAATTTTGTTAAGCATCTTAAAAAAACCAAAGACTACGCGAGTAGGTAAGCCTTTTTTTGTTGAAAGGTATGGTAAGGCAAAATAAGCTCTATATAAAAAGGAGCTGCCATCTATTAAGTATAGTTTTTTCATAGGTTACATTATATTTTAATCTAAAATGCAAAAATCTTTCAGCACAAAATCCCATTTTTTATAACCATTATAACTACTCATTTTTGGCAAACCAACAATATCTAAATAACTACCTAGCTTTAAAGCATCGTTAAACATAGAAAAGCCAATTCCACTAAAAATTTTCCCATCTTTGCTCAACTGAAGTTTCATGTGATTTTCTTTTTGTCCCACTGGTCTTAAATGTTCTACTTTTACTTCTGAAATTAAAAAAGTTGGTTCTGGATTTCCCTTCCCAAAAGGTTCTAATAATGCAAGTTGTTCAAAAAAAAGTTCGTCTATCTCGCTTACATCTAAAACTGTATCAATTTTACAATAGTTATAAACATCACCGTTTAGCAGATACCTTTTTGCCAACTCGTTTATCGATATCTCAAAATCTTTTAAGAATTCCTTCCTTAATGATAATCCACATGCCATATCATGCCCCCCAAAACTTAAAAGATTATGAGATATTTCACCTATAACCTCCGTTAAAGGGAAGCCCGGCACACTCCTGCCAGAACCTTTAATTATCCCTTCCTCCTCATCACAGCATATGAAAAACGGCTTGTTGTACCTTTCTAATAGCTTTGACGCTACTATTCCCAATACACCCGGATGCCACTGAGGGGAATATAACACATACACAAGAGATTCATTCCCACCGTCAATCATCTTGAGCGCATCTTTTATCATCTTCTCTTCCTCTTTTTGTCGGCGATTGTTTTCATTATTCAAAGTACGCACCAGTTCTTTCGCTGTTTCCTCATTGTCAGAAATTAAGAGTTCGAAGGCATGTTTTGGGTTACTCATTCTACCGGGGGCATTAAGTCTTGGTGTAATCCTGAAGGTAATCAAGCGAGTGTCCAAATTTTCAATATTTAGCTCTTTTAATAATGAGCGCACTCCTACTTTATTACTGTTTTTAATTTCTTCGATACCATACTTAACAAAAACACGGTTGGGCCCAAGAATAGGCACCATATCTGATATTGTTCCTATGGCAACGAGGTCTAAATACTCTCTAAGATTAGGCTCTTTATTTTTAGTAAAAAATCCAGCTTCTCTTAAAACTTTTCTAAGTTTAATCAAAAAATAAAACGCAACACCTACACCTGACATTTCTTTAAAAGGAAAGTTGCTATCTTCTCGCTTTGGATTTATAACAGCATAAGCTGGTGGCAATCTTTTAGGCACATTATGATGATCTGTTATTATAAAATCAATCCCGAGGTTGTTGCCATATTCGACAAGCTCGTAGTCACTGATACCACAATCTACCGTCATTATAATATCAACGCCATTTCTCTTAAAATCATCGATAGCTTTTTTGTTAAGGCTATATCCATCCTCAAACCTGTCTGGTAAATAATACAAAACATCTGCCCCAATCTTTTTTAAAAACAAATACATAACTGCACAAGCTGTAACCCCATCGGCATCATAGTCACCATAAATCGCAATTTTTTCTTTATTGAAAATCGCTTTTGCTACTCTCTCCGCGCCTTTTTTAAGGTCCTTTAGCATAGATGGGACTGGCAGAGTATTCAAGGAGGGCCTTAAAAAATCGTTTATTTCGGTTTCAGACTTTAACCCCCTTGAAATTACGATTCTTGCAATTGCATCCTTAAAATTGAAAACCTTTTTAATGTGATTAACTAAACTTTCATCACATTTATTTACAATCCAGCTATTTGCCTTTTTCATTTTCACCATTCTTACAGGCATATACTGCTACTACAGCAGTGCTATCATAGTAGATTGGATATATTTTATCGGAAAGTTTTGAATTTTTGAAATTCTGGCAATAGGGATTAATAAGAAATTTTAGGTCCTTGTAATATCTTGTAATTGAAAACTCATTCACAATAAAGTAACGATTTGGGGATTTACAAACAAGCTCAACTAATTCCTCTTCACTCAAATTTCTACTGACATTTTCAAATTTCATATCACCAGCATAGTAAGCTATAAGATAATTAGTTGAGGTGCTTATAAGAGTGGCATCCTCTGGTACATGTGCCTTTAGCCATTCCCCGGTTTTTTTATATAATCTTTCTTGCTCAAAGATTTCGTTTAGCTCTCCATATTTTTCAAACCTCTCGTAAATCTTATAATATCCCCAAGAGGTGAACAACAAAAACGCTACCAAATATATAAAAAATTTAGCAATAACAGCTTTAGTATCAAGTTTAAACATTTTATACACGCCAAATAAACCTATCCCAAAATAAACTAATATAACAGAAGTCGTTGGAGAAAGATACCTTTCATCAACTTTAAATATGAGTGGAGCAGCAAAGGGCAATATCATTGAAATAAAAAATATAAATGACTTCCAGCCTAATTTTGAACTATTTAATGTGTAAACAAAAAAAATAGTTGAAAGTAGCAGTAGAATTCCAAAAAAATAATTATAGTCTGAAAATATCCAGACAGCATTTGACAAGTTTTTATTAAGGAAACTATAAGTTTTTGATAAATCATATGTAAATGTGGCAAAAAAACCCTGTCCTACATCAGGAATTCCCATAATATTTTTTATATGCCAGAGTATTTCTGATGATTTACCTGAAAAAACAAACTTTCCCTTCATTTCTTTTAGAAAGATTAAATATGGACTGATCGTAAGTACAAAACATATGAGATTAACAACTAACCACTTAAGCTTATGTATTATTTCAACCCCGCCAACTATAAAACAGAAAAATGTCAAAGCTAAGTAAATCAAAATCCCTTCTGGCCGACCAAGATATATAAGTCCACCGCAAATACCAGATATCAAAGCAAAGTTAAGTGTGTATTTTCCTTTGAGTATTTCTGAAATCAAGTATGCGTAGAGAAAAAATACAAATATATAAGTGGTTTCAGACATAACCTGTACATTGACAAAAGCTATCTGAGGATGGAATGCATAAAGCAATATAGAGAAAAATGCAGCTTCCTTGTTTAAAATGTTTTTTACCAGTAGATATATGGGAAATACTGTTGCAGCACCAAAAATAATATTGATTATGCTACCAATTTCATCAAGTGGTAAAGGTAAAAAAGAAAATATCGCAATAATCGCTGGCAAAAGAGGTGTCCAATTAATCATTTCTGTTACAAAAACACCTTTAGTCATATTTTTTGCTATCTTCACATACTGATAACCATCATAGTCTGGAACCATCAAGAGATGATATGTGTTTGTGTAAAATCTGAAAACCAACGCTGCCAAAAAAACAAGAAAAACAAAAATTTCCGTGTAATAAACTGTAAAAAACTTCTTTGCTCCTCTATTCATAAAGCAACCTCGCTAAAATAGTCGTTTGACTTGCATAATATGGAACAGGAATATTTTTTATTAAATCTGGCAAAATTTTTTTTAACGTTGATGCAAACGGCACCTTATATCTAATCGCCATGTCAACCAAATACCCAAAATCAAGGGTTTGCCAATAAGGCTTGAATAAAAATAGTTTGTAACCCGTTTTTTCGCAAATTTTAGTGATAGATTTGTGATCAAAATGATGTAAGTGAACTGACAAAATCCACCAGAACCTCTTTCCACTTAACTTTGCCATCCATGTCCCTATATCTGGATAGTTAATCAACAATATTCCATTATGTTTGAGAAGCCGTTTAATTTTAAATAATGCATCTTTTGGCTCAACAAGATGCTCTATTACATCCCACAAACACACCATATCAAAATATCTATCAGGAAAAGGATTTTCATCTATCGTACCCTGTGTAATATTTAAACCTCTCTTTTTACCTTCTTCAGACAGATATAAAGATGGTTCTAATCCGTGAGCATCATATCCAAACTTTGCTGCCGCCTCTAAAAAAGCTCCACCAGCAGTACCGATATCAAGAACTTTAGCACCTTCCGCCGGCAAATGTTCTTTTATCTTGTTTAATGCATTGTAAAAGCTTTTAACCCTGTTTTTATATTGACTGTCGTGTAGTGATTGCTCTGTATTGATATAACCTCTTAAAATAACTTCCTTAGGGTAACGTGGATTCTCATAAATCATTCCACAAACATTACATCTTACAATCCTTTGAGTACCTTGTAATCCTGTGGCAGCACCATAAAGTTTTATAGGGTCATCTTCCTTAACCCATGGCTCAAAAATAACTTTATAACTATCACTGTCACATACTGGACAAACTACCTCTATTTTTTCCGTCATAATTTCTCCCTATTAAACAGCTAATCTCTGTAAGATATAGTGCCTTCTGTACCTAAATTAAACCGTATTTCATCAAGAAATGTGTTCAATACAAAATAACTAAAAAATGTTTGTATAGCAAAAAATGTTAGCAGACAACCTGTTATAAACAACCTGAAGTTATTTGGATCACCCGAAAAGTCTACAAAAGCCCACTTGAGAAATGTAACAACGATAAAATAAGCACCTAAAATAAATAAAATTAGACTAAAGATCGCACCGTTTTCAGTTTTAAATAAAGATGAGTTTAGAAAAAATTTAAGTTTGTTATCAATAAAATTAAGACGATGGTAAAAAATATAAACCCTCATAAAGATTGCAAACCATACTAACTGCGTACCAATCAGTATCATAAAAGAACTGCCAACAAGAGATAAGTTACCCAGACCAATGCTACCCAACCAGATAAGACTATGTTCACCACCAATTAATAAAGGCAAAAACACTAATATTCCCGATATTGTCAATATCGTTCCGGGAATAAGAAAAAGATATCTTGCTGAAAACATAAACATCAATTTAAAGTTATTCCACGCTGCCTTCCAAGGATTAAGATGTGGTTTTCTACCTTCCATATCTTTGTGCAATGTTATGTCAATTTCTTTAATCTTTAGTCCCACCAGCCCAGCTTTGATAACCATCTCTGAAGCATACTCCCAACCCGGGCTCTTTAAATTCATCTTTTCGTATGCTTCTTTTGTGAATGCCCTCATCCCACAATTACAATCAGATATATTGGTTTTAAAAAGTCTGTTTACAACCCAGGTCATTATCGGCGTGCCAATATATCTATGCAGCCAGGGCATAGCACCTTTTTCGATAGTATCATTTAATCTGTTACCCATAACAAGGTCTGCTTCACCATTTTTTATTGGCATGATAAATTTTTCCAATTCATTAAAATCATAGGTATTATCAGCATCACCGATAATAATAATTTTACCTTTAGCCTCTTTAATCCCTTTATGATAAGCGTTGCCATATCCTTTTAAAGGCTGATAAACCACCCTTGCACCTTTGGACGTAGCAATTTCAACAGTTTTATCTTTTGAATACGAATCAGAAATTATAACTTCACCTTTTATACATAATCTTTTCAATGTGTTAACGGCCTTTTCTACACAATAACCTATTGTTATCTCTTCGTTTAACGTTGGGATTACTACAGAAACTTCTATTTCTTCATCCATACACAATCCTTTAAAGTGTTTTGTTTAAGAAGCATTATTAATGAGTAGCTATTTTTAATCTTCTTCATCGCCACTAATTATTTTTTCTATAAACGGAAAATCAACATTTTTAGGGATCAGTCTCATAATTATATGGCTAATTATGAGATGGATATCCTCAGAGATCTGCATATCTTTGATATTCGCATTTACAGTATGTTTGGCAATTTTTTTTAGCTTACCACCGTCATAACCTGTTATTCCTACTGTTATTGCACCAATTTTATTTGCATACTCGATAGCACGAATTATATTTTCTGAATTACCGCTTCCAGATATTCCAATGACAACATCCCTTTTTTCTACAAAATTTTTCAATTGTTCAACAAAAATTTCTTCGTAACCATAATCATTTGCTATGGCAAGCATCGTAGGTATGTTGTCATTTAAACAAATAACTTTGAATTTTAATGGTAAATAAGCGTTAACCCCCTTATTTATATCAACTGCAAAATGTGACGCAGTTGCTGCACTTCCGCCATTGCCCAATACAAAAATATTATTCTTCCTATAGTAACATTCTAAAAGAATATTGTAGAATTTTTCAATTTCATCTAAAGAAAGATTAGCAACCGTTTCAATAAGCTTTGAAATATATTCTTTAATTTGTATTTTTATTTGTTCTTTTTTAATATTAATCATATTCATACATTGCTCCTTATTTATTCATAGTAAATTAGAGCTGTCCCCTGTGTTTCAAATTTAAATGTTAGTCTGTATAAATTTTTCAATGCAAAAATGACATCTTTTTGTCTGTCTTTTTTTACATAAAATAACAAAAATCCCCCACCACCTGCACCTAAAAGCTTGCCACCTATAGCACCGTTTCTAATAGCAAGTTCATAATACTCATCAATTCTGCTATTTGTTATATTGCTTGCTAACTCTCTTTTATATAACCAGTTTTGATGAAGTATCTCACCAAGGGCATCTATATTACCTCGCATAAATTCTCTTTTAAGATCAAAGGTTAAAGATACGATTTTGTGCATAAACTCAACTTTTTTTTCATCATTTTTAACGTTTGTTTTTTGCTCTAAAAGTATTTCAGATGCACTTCTTGTCTCACCTGTATAAAAGATTAGCAGGTTGTTTTGAAGTTCTTCATAATTTTCTCGATTTAAAAAGATCTTTTCAACAGAAACCGTATCATCTTTGTTAAATGTAATAAAATTTAACCCACCAAAGGCAGAAGCATATTGATCCTGCTTTCCAATAGGCTCCTTTAACCTATCAATCTCAATTTTACATGCATATTCAGCAATCTCTGCTTTGGTCATATATTTACCTGTGTAGATATTGCAAAGATTTACTAATCCGACAGTAAACGCAGAAGATGAACCAAGGCCTGTGCCAGCAGGTATATCTGCGCTTGAGTTGAAATCTACTCCCTTAATTTTATAATCTTTAAAAACTTCACGGATTATAGGATGTTTTATACTATCAACACTGTCAGCTTCTTCGTGACGCATATACTTTAATAAGTATCCTTTCCGAAAAAAGTAAGGATGCATGGAAAGATAAATATACTTGTTTATTGTGGTACTTAAAACTGCTCCACCATAAAGAGAGTAATATTCCCTTATATCACTTCCTCCACCACAAAAACTTATCCTGAAAGGTGTCTTAACAATTATCATTGTCTTTGTCCTCTATTATCAGGTCAGCATATTTTTTGTAACTATTTATAACTTCATACTCGTCAACTTTTCTCTTTTGAAAAATCTTCACAATTTCATCATCCAACAAGCCTTTCCATTTATAAAACTTTGTTATGCGCTGGTAAAGCAAAGCTTCGTTAATATCGCAGAATATCTTATAACGACTATATTTTAATAAGCTCTCAACTGATAAAGCAACAACTCCTTCAAAAATTAGTATATTCGCATTTCCTATAAAGTATTTTATTTTACCCCTACTATATCCTCTAAGTAATTGAGAATACTTGTTAATATAAACTGCTCTTCCATCAAGTATATTTTTACAATCTATATTTAGTTTATCCAGCTGATATCTTTGAAAAACATTCATTTCCCCTGCTCTTTTTTCTAACGGCAACAACCAGTTATCAAGATGGACCACTTTTGTTTTAAAGCCTTCCTCATTTAGTTTTTTTTCTAAATATTTTGATAAGGTTGTTTTTCCACTTCTCGTATTTCCTCCAATGGTAATTATAAACGGCTTTTTTTTAATATTTCTAACTCTTTCTATTAATAGTTTACAGTAAGCTTTATAAGGCTCATTGATTATAAAATTTACTGCATCTAAAAGTTCGTCAAATACAAAATCTGGTTTTACCTTAAGATTCTTGCACCCATTTCCAGTTCTAACTCCAATCGTCGTCAACCCAATAGCTTTACCACACTTAATATCTCTCTCACTATCACCAATGATATAGGAACCTTTTAAATTGATGTTTAAATCTTTTACTGCTTGTTTTATCAAGCCTGGCTTTGGCTTTCTGCAATCACAAACAATCTTAAATTCAGGATTTTCATCAGGGAACCCTTTATCGGGATGGTGAGGACAAAAGTAAATGCCATCTAAGTATGCTCCATCTTTACCAAGTAAGGTTTCCATCTTTTTGTGTATCGCTTCCAGTTCATTCAAGGTGCAAAGGTTTCTCGCAACAACTGGTTGGTTTGTAATCACTACTGACAGGTAGTTAGACCTGTTAATACGTTTTATAGCCTTGCTTACATTAGGCAAAAGCCTGAAGTCTTCGATTTTATGCAATAAATTTACCTCTTCGTTTATCACTCCATCTCTATCAAGAAAGATAGCATTTTTTTTATTTTTAAAGTTAAAAAAAACTATTCTGCCCTTGTCAAAGTCTAAATTTACTTCATCAAGCCTCGCCCTGGTACCAATATCTTTGATATATTCAGTCGTTTTATAACCAGCGAGTTTTTCACCTTTTTTTAACAGGTCAGGAAAAATATCACTGCCAAAGTCAGTTTTAACACCAAAGGTAATATAATTAAATATCCTTCTCGAGCATACATACACAGCAGCATTGACGATATTTTTATAAAATACATCTGCTTTATGAGGTTTGGGATGAAATGCTGTGATGCAACCATCTTTATCAAGTTCAAGAAGATCGCTATCATAAGGATGGTCATTAGGGTGTACAACCAATGTGGCTATAGCTTTTTTCTTTTTATGATAAGTTAACAGCCTATCGATATCAATATCAAGCATCAAATCGCCATAAAAAACTAAAAAATCATTTTCTTTTATGAAATGCTCTAACAATTTTAAACTTCCAGCAGTTCCCAATGGGTACGGCTCAATTACGTGACTAATTTTTACACCAAATTCTGCGCCATCTTTAAAATAGTCAAAAATTTTATTTGCAAAATGCCCTGACAAAATGAAAACATCTTTTATACCGTAGCGTTTTGCAAGCTCAATTTGATGAAGCAAAAGAGGTTTCCCACCAACTTCAACCATTGGCTTTGGTATGTCTGTAAGACCCAATCTTGTCCCTTTTCCACCAGCAAGGATAACAAGTTTCATTCTTTCTTCCCCAAAATTGCTTTAACTGCATATCTAACTGCTTCGTCTGAGCTTATTTTAGCTCTCCATCCTAAGGAATGAACCTTTTTAAGACTGTAATTGAATTCAGGAACATCACCAATCCATCCCCTATCGCCACCTGTAAAAATAAACTGTGGTGTCAATCCCATTTCTTCACAAACTATCTTTGCTATATCCTTTACTTTTGTTCGTGAATCTACACCAACATTAAAATAATTAATCTTGTCATTACTTTTTTCCCATATATAAATTATTGCATCAACAAGATCTTTAACATACAGATAAGGTTTGTTCTGGTTGCCATCACCAAGTATTTCAAGCTTTTTAGGGTTCTTTTTTAATTTATTTATGAAATCAAAAATGACTCCATGCGTTGCCCTTTCGCCAACAACATTGGGAAATCTTATTATCCATGCTTTAAAACCGTAATTTTCAGTATAACTGGAGATAAAAGCTTCGCTGGCTAATTTAGCAGCGCCATAATGGGATACAGGAAAAAGCGGACCAAAATCTTCTGCAATTTTTTCTCTTGTTTCGCCATAAATAGCAGATGTTGATGCAAAAACAATATTTCTAACATTATGCTTTCTCATAGACTCAAGCACAGAGTAGGTAGTTAAAAATGTGTTTTTAAGATCAATCTCCGGGCTATCATGACTTTTTGATATGTCAGAGTTTGCTGCCATATGAAAGACAACATCTAACTTATACTTTTCAAAAATCTCGCTCAATTGTTTCTGTTCAAGTAAGTCGCATTTAAAGAATACAAAACTATTTTTTTTCAAATTATGAGCTATATTTTCGAGCCTGCCCAAGCATAAATTATCTACTGCAACAACAAAATGCCCCTTTCCCAATAATGAATCAACTAAATGACTGCCTATAAAACCCGCTCCACCTGTGACTAAAATCTTCATTTATTCACCTTTATAAGATAAAATTCAAGGTAATTTGGTGTTACTATTCGCTTCACAAGTTTGAATTTGTTGTCTTTAATAATTCCTTTTATTCGCCAGAAAATTTCGTTGTATAAATCTGTTCTCATATCCATTTCAGCAGGTCCAAGCATAATATAATCAACCTTTTGTTTATCCAATACATCAAGAAACTCATTCCAGCTAACATCGGGGAAAGAAACATACTCTCCTTTTGCGTACCATGCACCAATGTTAAATCTTGTCATAATTTTGGAATTTATAGGAATAAGATGAGATACTTCTCTTCCAAAATCACGGTAACCAGTGTAAATTATGCCTTGTATATCAAATTGTTGTTTTTTCTCCACGAAATATGGTTTTAATTTATTATGAAGAACATTATTGTAGGCAGTTAAAAATAAAATTAAACCATAAATGTAAAGGTAAGACTTTTTTTTCAAGTTTTTTTCTGATAACATCCTTAAGCTTTCTACACCACACCCAGCAAGAACAAAAACAAAAGGTGCGTAAGGAGCAAAATAATTTTCCACAACAAAGAAAAACGGAATGATTAATAAAACATACAAATATGGCAAAAAAAACAGATACTTATTTAAGGCAATAGTACCAAAACCAAATATCATTAAAAATAAAGGCAAAATTGCTAAAAATAAAGGCAGATAACCATAATATTCAGGGAAGTTTTTGATAGCTGCAAAAACTTTTTCTGGATATATCTTTATCGCCATTTTCAACAATTCCTCTTTAGGAATTTCAGCTTTACCATAGTTATATTTTTCATAATCCATATTATAGCTAACTATTACCGCTGCTCTAATTTGTGTGTACAATTTATTAGTAAACTTTAAATCACCTGTTTTTAATCGTAACGCATATACATAAGGAGAGGCAACAACAAGAAAAGAAATCACAAAAATAGACAATCCTATTAAAATCCTTTTCTTTTCCACCTTGTTCTTAAGCCACAAAACAATAAATAGCAATAAATTTCCAGCAAATATACCAATTCCTTCAGCCCTTGATAGATAGGCAAAACTTAAAAATACTCCCGAAAAAGCGGCATATATTAATTTGAAATTTTTATAAAACAGAACAACAAAAAGCATTGACATAAGTAACATAAACGAGTAAACAGTCTGAGCCTGAACAATCCCTGACCATTTTACTAAAAGAGGAAATGTAGCAGTCATAAATCCTGAAATAAAGCCAGCCTGTTTTGAAAAAATCTTTTCACCAATAAAATAAGCAGGAATTACTGCAGCAACTCCAAATAAATAACTAACAATTCTACCAGCCAATTCAGGATTAATACCAAACATAGCTAAAGGAGAAGCTATAAAAGAATAAAAGGGATGAAATGCTGTAAAAATGTAGTCATCTAAAAAGGTTCCATCTGCAAAATGTTTTATTAAAAATGCATATGAAGTTTCATCCAGCCCCATCAAACTGATTTGGGGAAAAGGCCTTAGCAAAGAAGCTATAACTACCAGTATAAATAAACTTAATAAATTTTTATTAATCAGGTAGAGAAAATTCAGTCTGTTTAAACCAATCATTTAATACACTCTTAACTCGTTATATACAGTGTCGCGCTCTACCGGGAACTTCTTAGCCTCTTTAATCATTGTGATCAGCTCTTCTTTTGTAAGAGCCTCTCTCGTCTTTGCACCTGCTGAATGGGTTATTTTTTCCTCAACAACTGTGCCATCCAGGTCATTTACACCAAAAAACAGAGATATCTGGGCAACCTTCTCTGTTAGCATTATCCAGAAGGCTTTTATATGCTGGAAATTATCAAGGTATAGTCTTCCTATCGCCAATGTCTTTAAATCATCAAAGCCTGTGGTATATCGTCTCTTTTCTATTTTTGTGTTTTCTGGATGGAAGGCAAGGGGAATAAAGGCTTGAAAACCACCTGTTTTATCCTGAAGCCTTCTTAGTCTTTCCATATGGTCAACCCTGTGCCAGTACTCTTCTATGTGTCCATAAAGCATTGTGGCATTTGATTTTAATCCCACTTTATGAGCCTTCTCCATCACCTCAAGCCATCTATCGCCAGAAATCTTTTCAGGGCAGATCTTCTCTCTTATTTCGGGATGAAATATTTCTGCACCACCACCCGGTAAAGAGCCCAAACCGGCATCTTTTAGTGTTTTTAAAACATACTCGAGAGATTTCTCAGAAATTTTAGAGAAATAATCAATCTCTACAGCAGTAAATGCCTGGATATGCATGGAAGGATAAGCATCTTTAAGTTTTTTTACCATTTGAACATAAAAATCAAATCCCCAGCGGGGATGGAGTCCACCCACAATATGTAGCTCTGTAGCTCCCTGTTTACATGCTTCTTCTGCCTTTTTTAGCATCTCTTCCATTGTAAGCTCATAGGAGTCTTTATCTTCTTTATCCCTTGAAAAGGCACAGAATTTACATCTGTTAACACAAATATTTGTAGGATTAATATGTCTGTTAACATTAAAGTAAACCTTATCGTCATTTTTCTTCTTATTGACATAATCTGCAAGTTCTCCAACTGTCAATAAATCCTTTGTCTCGAATAAAAACAGCCCTTCCTCAAAGCTAATTCTTTCTCCAGCATATATCTTCTCTTTAATTTTCTCCATCGTAATGTTTTTACTGCTGTCTTTCAATTTTTTTCCCCCTTTCAAACTCTATATCATTACTGCCACACCAGGCACAATTAACTATCGAAAATTCTATATCTCCATCGGCGACAGAAATTTCTTCTCCTCTTAATGCTTCGTCTTCCGGCTCCCCCACTATACCATAAATAGCGTTGTTTTCATCCAATTCCAGTTCAAGAATCTTTCTAATATTACACCACACATTAAAATTTGTTGTGTTGCCACATTTTCTACATTTAGCCATTTTTTGAACCCCACCTATGAGCAGGCTCATAATCTACAAAAAGAAGCTTTATTATCCTTTCAGAAAAGCTTTCTACAAGCTCTTCAATACTTGCTGGTTTTAAATAAAAAAATGGAGACAAAGGCATGATGATCCCCCCAGCCTTTGCAATCTTTAACATATTTTCTAAATGAATGAGGTTGTAAGGGCTTTCTCTAACAGCTAACAAAATCTTCCTTCGCTCCTTTAGTGCCACATCTGCTGCCCTTTCTAACAAGTTCCCAGATATACCTGACGCCAGTCTACCTACAAACCCCATTGAAGCTGGACAAATTAAAACGTCAAAACAATTACTGCCACTTGCTACAGGAGAGAAAAAGTTATTTTCATCTTCAAGTGTGATATTATTAAATTGCTTAACAAATTCAGAAAGCTCTATTCCTGTCTCTTCTTTAAAAATCTGTTTTCCATTTTTTGAGGCTATTAGAAATACTTCAATTTCCTTCTTTGAAAGCCTTTCAAGAATACTTTTTGCATAGGGCATTCCAGAAGCACCTGTTATACCAAAGACCAATCTTTTCATTATCCCTTCCAGTAGATATCTAAAACTGTGAAAGTAAAATAGATGACGCTAATATAGCCATTCATATTAAAAAAGGCTATATCCAATTTTGACAGATCATTCTCTTTCACAAGACTATGCTCATAAATTAATAGAATAGCTATTACAATAAGTCCGGTTATATAGAAAAATCCAAAACCACCTGAAAAATAAAGCAACAATAAAAGCGAAACCATTATAAAATGAAAAACTCTTGAAATAATGATAGACTTTTTTATTCCAACCATGACAGGGATTGAGTAGAGACATTCTTTTTTATCAAATTCATAATCCTGAAGTGCATAAAGGATATCAAATCCTGCGACCCAAAAAAGAACCGCAAAACTTAAAATTAGTGGCAAAACATCTATACTTCCTTTAATAGCAATCCAGGCACCCAATGGCGCACCGGACAAAGCAAGCCCCAAAACTATGTGGGATAGTGAGGTAAATCTCTTGGTAAGAGAATATCCACAAAGGATGATTATAGCCACAGGTGATAAATAAAAACAAAGCTGATTAAGCTTGTGGGCTGAGTGTATAAGAAGTATAAACGATATCAGGGTATAAAAAATTACTGCCTCTTTAGATATCAAGCCTTTGGGAAGTGGTCTATCCTTGGTTCTTGGATTTTTTGCATCAATTTGCATATCCACAAGCCTATTGAAAGACATAGCCCCAGTCCTCGCGCCAACCATAGCCATTATAATCCAAAAAAGATGATACTTTGATGGCACTCCATTGCTGGCAATAAAAGCGCTTGTAAGGGCAAATGGAAGGGCAAAAATTGTATGAGGGAATTTTATCATCTCGAGAAAGATTTTAAATCTTTGCAAAGAGCTATAAACTGATGCCATATCTATTCCACTTCTCATCTACCAGTTTTTTTATCTCCTCACTCATCTTGATTTCTTCAGGCCAATCCCTCATCATTCCTTCTTCCCTGGATTTTCTCGTAGCATCAATCCCCATTTTAGAACCATATCTTGGAAAACTTGCAGAGTGGTCAAGGGCATCTACAGGACCTTCAGTGATTAAAACATCCCTTTTCCAGTCCACATTGTTTAAGATACGCCAGGCTGTATATCTTAAATCCTGGACATTAACATCCTCATCAACAACTATAATAAGCTTTGCAAACATCATCTGTCCCTTACCCCAGAGTCCATTAATCACCTTCTTTGCCTGTCCGGGATATGTCTTCTTGATAGAAATAATTGCACAGTTATGAAAAACCCCTTCCATAGGCAGATTCATATCCACAATTTCCGGAAAATCAAGGCGGAGTAAAGGCAAAAATATTCTCTCCGTTGCTTTTGCCATGTAACAATCTTCCATCGGAGGTTTGCCAACCAGTGTGGCTGGATAAATGGCATCCTTTCTTCTTGTAATATAGGTAATATGAAAAACGGGATACTCCTCAGCTGGAGAATAAAAGCCTGTGTGGTCTCCAAAAGGACCTTCTACCCTTCTTTCATAAGGTTCTACATATCCTTCCAGAACAAACTCAGCATTTGCCGGAACCTCTAAATCTACAGTTTTACATTTAACAAGCTCTACGGGCTCTTTCCTTAAAAAACCGGCAAATAACATCTCATCAATACCGGCGGGAAGAGGTGCTGTAGCGGAGTAGATAACTGCCGGATCTCCTCCAATTGCAACAGCAACCTCTAATCTTTTACCAAGCTTTTCTGCTTTTATATAGTGATGGGACCCATCTTTGTGTAAATGCCAGTGCATTCCTGTGGTTTTGGCATCATAAATATGCATCCTGTACATACCACAATTTCTAACACCCGTCTCGGGATCTTTTGTAAAAACTAAAGGTAATGTTATAAACCTTCCACCATCTTTGGGCCAGCAAAATAGAGCTGGAAGTTTTGTTACATCGGGATTTTCTTCCACTACTTCCTGACACGGCGCAGACTTAACCACTTTAGGGAAATATTTAGAAAATTCAAAAAGTTGTGGTAACATTTTAATTTTGTCGATCAAGGTTTCTGGTGGTTTTTGATTCAAAAGCTTTTCAATTCTTTTTGGCACATCCTCAATGTCTTCCACACCTAAAGCCCAAGCCATCCTTTTAAAAGAGCCAAATAGATTAGTAACCACAGGGAACGATGAGTTTGCCACATTTTCGAAAAAAAGTGCAGGACCATTATTTTTTGATACCCTATCAGTTATCTCTGCAATCTCAAGATGATAGGCTACCTTCTCTTTTACTCGTACAAGCTCTCCTCTGGATTCGAGAAAAGTTATAAATTCCCTTAAATCATTGAAAGCCAATTATTTCCCCCTAATATTGGTCAAATATTCGACGATGATTTGTTCATCCTCATCACTTATCACATTTCCTGCAGTCTTTTTACGCATTCTTTTGACAGTTTCTTTCCAGCCTTCTTTTGTTTTTTTTCTTTCCAATGGCCAATCTAAAGGATGGCAGATAGAACATTTGCTCTCAAAAATAGCCTTTGCAGCCTTTTTATCAAAAGAGAAAGCAAAAGAGGTAAACAAAAAAACAACAGCTAAAGCGAACAAAAACTTAAGTTTCATATATAAGCCTCCTAATTTTTAAATTGACTTTCTTATTTTATAAGATACGTATTTTTTTTTAAATCAATTTTTTGCTAACTAATTCTTGCCATTTTTTTCAAAGACATAGATAATACTAAATGTAATGGCTAAAGATAAGATAATAAAAATAAATGACGTTGAAAAAATTACTGCTTTGCTGAAAATGCAAGGTAAAAAAATTATTTTTACCAATGGATGTTTTGATATAATTCATCCCGGACATGTTATTTATCTATCAGAAGCAAAAAAACTGGGAGATGTTTTATTCATAGGACTGAATAGTGATGTATCTGTAAAACGATTAAAAGGCGAACAAAGACCTATTCTAAACGAAAACGAGCGAGCAACAATATTGTCATTTTTAGAAATGGTGGATTATGTATGCATTTTTGATGAAGACACCCCTTACGAATTGATAAAACTTGTTAAACCTGACGTCCTTGTCAAAGGTGGAGATTGGAGTATCGAAAATATTGTTGGTAAAGATATAGTAGAAAGTTACGGTGGAAAGGTCATTAACATCCCTTACCTTGACGGTAAAAGCACAACAGGAATAATAGAAAGGATAAAAAAAATTTATGGAGCTTGACATATCAGGAGATTATGCTGTCATTGATCTTGAAACAACCGGAAAAAATGTGCCTAACGGCAAAATCATCGAAATAGCAATCGTAAAAATACAAAATTTTGTTATAACTGACTATTTTCACAGTCTTGTCAATCCTGAAGAAAAAATAAATTGGTATGTTTCAAGACTAACTGGTATTAAACCTTATATGCTTAAGAATGCGCCTACTTTTAAAGAGTTAGCTATGCAAATAAAATCATTTTTAGGTAATTCAATAATTGTTGCTCATAACGCTAACTTTGACTACCATTTTTTAAAACACGAGTTAGAGAGTGCAATAGATGGTTTTATTTTTCAAAATGATAAACTTTGCACAGTCATGTTAGCACGAAAAAAGTTTCCGAACCTCGGCAAATATAGCTTAGATTCAATTATGGAAAATTTTAACATCAACAATCCCGACAGACATAGAGCTTACGGTGACGCTATGGCAACCGCCGAATTCTTCTTAAAATATTTACTAAAAAAGTAACCCTACTATCTCCTGTCCTCCTATATAGGGTATATATATAGGGTATATATACTATATAGGGTATATATATAGGGTATATATATATAGGGGACAGGTCCATAATCCATTTATCTCTTGCCTTTTTCCTCAGTTTAGTCCTAAAATGTATTCAGGCAGTCTAATCAACCAAACTTTCTTCCAAAGGAGGTATCCCATGCCCCGATTAAGGAGAATAAAA
>JBBIPZ010000012.1:0-74117 GCA_037442505.1 Deltaproteobacteria bacterium
CCAGGAGTTACCTCCTTTGTTTAAATAAAATTTGTAATTGTAAATAATGGACCTGTCCCCTAATTAAAAAAAACAAATTTGTTATTGAAAAAATTTTACTTAGCTTCAACTGTTAGATTTTTGATAGTGGAAAGTAAATCTGAAAAGCGTTCGCCTTGAACGAGGATATGTTCTTTAGCAAGTTTTTCGGCTTTGTCAGCATCACCATTAGCAATGGCATTTATTATTGCTTCATGTTCTTTCAGTGACGACTCTATTCTACCTCTAACCCTTAACTGCAGTCTTCTATAAGAGGCTAATCTTTTATGTAGTTGTGATGTTTGCTCAATTAAGAAGTCATTATGACTTGCTCTGTATAAAGCTAAATGAAAAGCTTCATTTTTGTGATAGTAAAGATCTGGATTTTTACATACCTCTTTCTTTTGACATTCCCTGTGTGTGTCTATAAGGTTTTTCAGTTCTTCTTCTGTTATTCTTCTTGCTGCCAATCTTGCACACATACCCTCTAACTCAGCCATTACTTCAAACATTTCGTAAAGTCCTTTTGGATCAATGGAGGTTACGATTGCACCTCTTCTTGGCCTAATCTCTACTAATCCTGAGGAGCTTAGTTGAATCAATGCTTCTCTTATTGGTGTTCTTGATACACCAAACATGTTTGCTAACTCGATTTCATCTAATTTCTTTCCTGGAGGAAATGTGCCTGTTGCAATGAGCTCCTCTATTTTCTCTCTGAGCTCGAAAGATAGTTTTGAAGGAGATGTCCGTTTTTTCATAATTTTTAGAACTAATATATACCAAAAATTTTTTTGTGTAAATAATTATTGACTTAGTATTCAAAATTTTATAAATTGTATACACAAACAATGTTTTACTAAAAAAGGAGGGAGGGTATGCATAATTTAAAGGTAAAAATTGGTATTTTGGTAGTGTTAGCTCTAATTTTGGTTGTCTCAAAAGTTAACACTGTTTCATCTAAGCAGCAAAGAGTTATAAAAATTTCTCATCAGTTTCCTGCAAGTACTGGTGATAAGGGTGATTTTAGAGACTGACTGTGTCGCAAATTTGCAACAGAGGTTGAGAAAAGAACAAAGGGACAACTTAAATTTGAAATCTATCCATCAAGTTCTCTTTTTAAAGCAACATCTCAAATATCGGCAATGAGAAAGGGTGCACTGGATATGGGGCTTATTCCTATATCTTATGGCAGTGGAGAAATTTCAGAGGCAAATTTAGGTCTTATGCCTGCCTTGGTTACGAGTTATGAACAGGGCTTGAGATGGAAAGATGCACCAATTGGCAAAAAATTTGCAGAAATTCTCGCAAAGCACAATATTATAATTCTTACGTGGGTATGGCAGGGTGGTGGAATAGCATCTACTAAGGGTAAGTTAGTAGCACCTGAAAATTTTGTGGGTGTGAAGATTCGTGGCGGGAGCAGAGAGATGGATATGATGCTAAAGGAAGCTGGTGCATCGGTAGTTAATATGCCGTCAAGTGAGATTTATAATGCCATGCAATCAGGTGTTATTGATGCTGCTCTTACATCAAGCACGTCTTTAATAAGCTATAGGTTATATGAGTTTACAAAAAATGTAACTACAGCAAGAAAAAAATCTTTCTGGTATATGTTAGAACCTCTTGTAATGTCAAAAAGTCTTTTTGATTCGCTAACCCCGGAGCAGCAAAAGATTGTATTAGAAGTAGGTGCAAGTCTCGAAAAGTTTGGTATGGAAGAAGCTAAGAAAGATGACCAGAGAATGGCAGAAGTCTATGCAAAAGCTGGTGCTAAAGTTCACGATATGGATGAAAAAACCTTTGAAAGGTGGAGAGAGATAGCCAAAAAAACCGCTTATAAAGATTTTATGGCAAAAGTTAAAAATGGCAAAGAGCTTCTTGATATGGCACTTAGTGTTAAATAATGATTATAGGGGCTAAAGCTTTAGCCCCTTTTTTTAGAGAGGTCCTGAATGAAAGTAATATCATCTTTTATTAAGAAGTTTAACACCTTAATGGGATTTGTGTCGGCTATTGTAATAATGATAGTTTCTGGCACCCTTTTTTTTGGAGTGTTTGTTAGATACTTTCTTTCATGGCCTACAGATTGGGAGATTGAGCTTAGTGTTATGCTTCTTATAATCTCAACTTTTATGGCTGCGGGTTTTACCCAGATTTCGAGGGGGCATGTTAATATCGAAATCATCGATAGCCTGTTGTCAAAAAGGTTAATTAAGTGGCGTATTTTGATATCTGATATTATTTCATTTCTGTTTTGCGGTTTTATAAGCTATAGCAGCTGCAAGCTTTTTTATGAAGCATTCACCGAGGGTAGAATGAGTGAGTCTTCGTGGGGACCAAAGCTCTGGCCGGTATTTTTGTTTATGGCATTTGGTATGACAATGTTAACTATTCAAATAGTTGTCCAACTTTTTGAAGAAAGTATACCGAATGTTTTGAAGAAAGACGTTACTACTGAACATAAAGTTTCTGATGCTGAATTAATGGAGTAGGAGCTTAAAATGAGCACACTCGAGATAGGTATTTTATATACTATTGCAACAGTTTTGATAATGTTTTCTGGTGTTCCCATTGCTTTTGCTGTTGGAACTGTAGCTTTAATATTTATGTTTGTGTTTATGCCCATGTCACAGGTTTTGATTGTTGCTGAAAACATTTACAGTGAGCTTAATAATTTCACACTTCTTACAATACCCCTTTTCATATTTATGGGAGCTTCTATTGGGAAGTCTAAAGCAGGTTCTGACCTTTATAATTCCCTTAACAAATGGCTTTATAAAATTCCTGGCGGCTTGGGCGTTGCTAATACAATTGCTTGTTCTATATTTGCAGCAATGTGTGGTTCCTCACCGGCTACCTGTGCAGCTATTGGAAGCTCTGGAATACCGGAGATGAGAAAAAGAGGTTATTCTAATGCCCTTGCAACAGGAATTATTGGTGCTGGTGGTACTTTAGGTATTTTAATCCCGCCAAGTTTAACGATGATTTTGTATGGTCTTGCAACGGAACAATCTATAGGTAGGCTTTTTATGGCGGGTGTTGGTCCTGGAATTCTTCTTACATTGCTATTTTCAATCTGGGTAGTAATTAAATACTGGCTTGAAAAGAGGTCAAAAAAGAGTGCTGATAAAAACAATCAGGAGATAATGATTGAAAGATATACTATTAAGGAAAAGTTAGCTACCATTCCAAGATTGTTACCATTTTTAGTTCTTATCCTTTTTATTATGTATGCTCTTTACGGTGGCGTTGCTACACCATCTGAGGTTGCAGGGATCGGTGCTATTGGTGCATTTGTTCTTGTTGCGATAGTTTACAGAACATGGAGATGGAAAGATTTAAAACCCATATTCGCTGGAACGGCTAAGGAATCAAGTATGATTATGTTAATAATAGGCATGTCCTTTTTGTTTACCTATGTTATGAGCTATCTTCATATAACACAGGAAGTTGCGGCATGGCTTGTATCATTAAATCTAAGCAAGTGGCAATTTATTTTCTGGATTAACATTTTGTTACTTTTTCTTGGTTGTTTATTACCACCTGTTGCAATTATTTTGATGGTAATGCCGATTATACTACCACCATTGAAGGCTTTGAATATTGATTTGATATGGTTCAGCGCAATTTTAACAGTAAACATGGAAATGGGGCTTATAACACCCCCTATGGGTTTGAATCTTTTCGTTATAAATGGTGTCGCATCTGATATACCTTTTAAAGACATCATGAAGGGAATTGTTCCTTTTTTAATTATTATGGTTATTGGCATTGTGTTAATGTGCATTTTCCCTGAAATTGTGATGTGGCTACCAAACAAATATAAAGGAGTATGAAAGTGAGAGAAAATTTATTTAATGTCTTAAGTTCAAGTTTTCCTGTTGATTCAAATGCACCATGCTTAATCTTGCCTGATGGCAGGATAGTAACATATGTTGAACTTGTAAGAGAATCGGCAAGGATGGCAAATTTGCTTGTAAATAAATTCAATGTCGAACCAGGAGATAGGGTGGCTGTGCAGATTAGAAAATCACCCTATGCTATCTTTTTGTATTTTGGGGTTTTAAGAGCTGGAGCTATATATTTGCCGATGAATGATGCTTATCAGAGGCATGAAGTTGAATACTTTTTAAAAGATGCCAGGCCAAAGGTATTTTTCTGTGTGCCTGAAAAAAAGGAAGTTTCAATTGATATGGCAAAAAATTCCGGCGTTCCGTATGTACAGGGTATTGATGAAAAAGGTACAGGTGAGTTTTTTGATATTTTCTATAAAGAGTCTGATAGTTTTGAGACAATCGATACTGATTCAGATGATATTGCTGCAATTTTATACACCTCAGGGACTACAGGAAGACCTAAGGGAGCAATGCTTTCTCATAAAAATCTTATTGTAAATGCTAAAACCCTTCATAGTTACTGGGCATTTCAAAAAGGTGATGTGCTTCTTCATATGCTGCCCATATATCATGTTCATGGGCTTTTTGTAGCAAACCACTGCACTTTGCTAAATGGTAGCCCCATACTTTTTGAGCCCAAATTCGATGTAAAAAGGGCAATAGAGCTGTTGCCAAAAGCAACTGTATTTATGGGCGTACCTACTTATTATGTTAGGCTTCTTCTGGATGAAAATTTTACTGCAGATGTTTGTAGAAATATGAGGTTGTTTATTTCTGGATCTGCACCACTTTTGCCAGAAACTTTCGAGGAATTTAAGAAAAGAACGGGGCATACAATTCTGGAAAGATATGGCATGACAGAAGGGGGTATGTTTACATCCAATCCTTACGATGGGTTAAGGAAATCCGGGACAGTGGGATTTCCTCTACCAGGTGTTTCGATAAGAGTTGTAAATGATGAGGGTAAGGAAGCTGGTATAGACGAAGTTGGCTATATCCAGGTCAAAGGAGAAAATGTTTTTAATGGTTATTGGAGTATGCTAGAAAAAACAAAAGAAGAGTTTACTGAAGATGGTTATTTTAAAACTGGTGATATGGGTAAATGGGATAAGGATGGCTATTTATCCATAGTTGGCAGGTCAAAAGACTTAATAATAACTGGTGGACTTAATGTCTATCCAAAAGAGATAGAAGAGGTGATTGATAAGATTCCAGGGGTTTTTGAGTCTGCAGTTGTTGGATTGCCTCATGCTGATTTTGGTGAGGCTGTAACAGCCTTTGTTGTCAAAAGAAATGATGATGCGGGGAGAAAACTCTCAGAACAGGAAATAATTGAGACATTGAAGAAAACTATCGCAAATTTTAAAGTCCCCAAAGCAGTTTATTTTATAGATGAATTACCACGGAACAGTATGGGGAAGGTTCAAAAAAATGTGTTAAGAGAAAAATTTGCAGCCCTGTTCAAATAAAATATGTCTGAGGATTCTTTTTTCAGTCTAACTGCAAGAGAAAGGGTGTATAGTATCTGTGACGATGATGACTTTTTGGAGATAAATATCACTGTTGATCTAACAAATTCTCATCTGAAATCACTGGGGCTTATTGTTAGAGAAGATGATGGGGTTATCATTGGGTTGGGTAAAATAGACGATGCAAAAGTAATTTTAATTTCTCAGGATTGCACCTTTTATGGTGGTTCTGTAGGTGAAATCCACGGTGCTAAGATAAAAGGCATTTTAGACCATTCTCTAAATTCAAAACCAGATGGGGTTATTTTTATAATAGATTCTGGTGGTGTTAGGTTACAAGAGGCAAATTCAGGGTTAGTTGCATTATCAGAAATTATAAAGTCCCTTCTCCATATAAGAAACACATGGGTACCAGTAATTGCTGTAATTGGTGGCTATTGTGGCGCCTTCGGCGGTATGGGAATTTTGGCAAGACTTTGTAGTGAAATAATAATGACAGAAAAGGGTAGAATGGGTTTAAGCGGTCCCGAAGTTATAAAAACAGTTAAAGGGGAGGACGAATTTAACTCTAACGATAGGGAACTGATAATAAAAACAGTTGGTGCTTATGCAAGAAAGGAAATTGGTGAAGTCAAATATGTAGTGAAAGACAGCGTTAAAGTGGTGAGAAATACTATTGTTAAAGTGTTAAGGAAACTTAAAGTCAATACTACAAGTTTATACAATGAAATTTTTGCTGAACATGAGGAATTAAAAAAACGATTGAAAGTTTACAAAAATGAATAGTGAGATACTTTTCAACAAATTATTCGGTATAGGCAATTATACTATAATTATAGATGGTTACTTTCTCTATGGTGATGCAATTGCTGGGGGAGAGAATTTAAAGATTATTGGAACGTGCAAGAGCGTTGCCATAGATTCAAAACTGGCTCTTCGAATTTCAGAAAAGGTTTTGGAAACCATCAAAGAGGATAAAGGTAGAGAAACAGATAAAAGGCCTATAGTTTTTCTCGTTGATACACAGGGGCATAAACTATCACGATTTGAAGAGTATATAGGCATAAATGGTTACTTTGCCCATATGGCAAAATGTATATTTCTTGCAAGTGCATCGGGACATAAAACTATCTCTATCGTTCATGGCGAGGCAGTTAGTGGTTGTTTTTTAGCCTTTGCGATGATGGCAGATAAAGTTTGTGCTTTAAAAGATGCTAAAATATGTGTTATGGATTTAAAAGCAATGTCACGTATAACAAAAATTGAATATGAAAAACTTGTTGAGCTTTCAAAGATTTCTCCGATTTTTGCCCCCGGTGTTTATAATTACTGGCTGATGGGTGGTGTGCATGAGATATGGGAAGAGGATGAAAACTGGCAGGAAAATCTTTTAAAATCAATTCAGAATCTGGGAAAAATAGACAGTAGATACAATTTAGGCTTTCAAAGAGGCGGAAGGATTGTTGCCAAATCGGTAATTGAACAAATAAAAAATTATAAGGCTTAAGAAGTTGGTTTACTTTCTTTTATACATTCTTATTGGATGCTTTGTTGGTTTTGTTGCTGGGCTTTTTGGTGTGGGTGGTGGAACAACTCAGGTTCCATTGCTGCTAATGATTTTCAAAGCTCAGGGATTTCCTGATAAATATGTAATGCATTTGGCTCTTGGCACATCTATGGCTTCCATTTTTTTTACTTCCCTATCCAGTATGAGGGCACACTATTTAAAAGGTGCTGTAAGATGGGATATTTTTAGGGGTATGGCTCCAGGGTTACTTTTTGGCACATTTATAGGTTCCTTTTTTGCTGGAAGTTTGCCATCAAAAAGCTTAAAAATATTTTTTGTTTTTATAATGTATTTTGCGGCATTCCAGATAATTTTTGAATTTAAACCTAAGGGACATACAAAATTGCCTGGGAGGTTGGAACTTTTTATTGTTGGACTGCTTATTGGAGGAATATCTTCCCTTGCTGCTGCTGGTGGTGGATTTCTTACTGTGCCATTTATGCTTTTTTGTAATGTCATTATTTATCAGGCTGTTGGTACTGCAGCCGCATTGGGTTTTCCTATCGCACTGGCTGGTTTTTTGGGTTATGTAATAAGTGGGTTGAAGGTTAGTGGTATTCCCCACTATACCTTAGGATATGTGTATCTTCCTGCACTAATAAGCATTGTTTCAATGAGTATTTTCACAGCACCAAAGGGAGCAAATTTAGCGCATAGACTACCAGTTAAAAAGCTAAGAAGGCTTTTTGGTCTATTTTTAGCCTTACTCGCAACAAAGATACTTTTGGGTATAATTGGCTAAAACCCCAGATCTTAGTTAATAATACAAAATCAGTTAACCTTGGTTTTTTCTTAGAGACATTAGGGGTATACAAGGGACAGGTCTATAATTCATTTTCTTATTGGCAACAAAAATACTCATTGGCATAATCAGCTAAAATCACAAGTCTTGACATATTGACATAAAAGTATGAATAGTGGACCTGTCCCCTATTGTGTTGTGCTATTGTGTATTGTGAACCTGCACTATATTGCGATTTTATTCATCCTATATGTTCTGGCTTTTCTGGCTTAGTTTTCTCTTTTGATTATGGCAGCAACGGTTACACCTCCAGCACCACAAATCGCAGCAACATCAAGCTCTTTGTCAAGCCTTTTTAATGCATTGTAGAGGGTAACGACAATCCTTGCACCACTACAGCCTGTTGGATGCCCAAGTGCGATAGCCCCACCATTTACATTAACCTTGCTTCTGTCCCATTTTAAAACTTTCTCATTTGCAAGCACTTGAGCAGCAAATGCTTCGTTTACCTCAATTAAGTCAATATCTGACAGCGTCATATTTGTCTTTTTTAAGACAGCAGGAATTGAATAACCGGGACCATCTCCCATGTATGCATTTTCAACCGCTAATTGCGCGTATTCAACAACGCTAAATAATGGTTTTAACCCTAATGCCAGTGCCTTTTCTCTTTTCATTGCTATTAGCATAGCAGCACCGTCTGTCAAACCACATGAATTGCCTGCGGTAACCGAACCACCTTTTTTGAATGCAGGTGGAATTTTTGCCATTTTCTCAAGTGTGGCATCTTCTCTAATAGATTCATCTTCTTCAAAAAGGAGCTCGTTGCCTTTTTTATCTTTAACTGGGATGGGTGTTATCTCATTTTTAAACCAGCCATTTTCCCTTGCTAAAGCAGCCTTCTTGTGGCTTTCGGCAGCAAACATGTCTAACTCTTCCCTTGTAAAACCATACTTATCCACTAAGTTTTCTGCAGTTTGTCCCATTCCCATATTGATAATCGGATCTATGCTGTCACTCCATCCATCCATCAATATTTTATCGCCCATACGAAAGCCTTCCCATCTAACACCTTTCAGCAAATAAGGTATCGTGCTCATACTTTCCATACCACCGCAGAGTACAACATTACTGCCATCTTTTATCGCTCTAATAGCATAAACGATTGAGATTAATCCCGCCGGGCATGCCATATTTAATGTAACAACGGGGGTGTCTTTTGTAAGCCCACCATTTAAAATTGCTGATCTTGCAGGATTTGGTCCATTGCCAGCCTGACGGCAATTGCCTATTATTGCCTCGTCAATTTCTTCTGGAGTAATGCCAGCCCTCTTGACAACTTCTTTAATGACGTAGCCACCTAACTCGTAAACTGGCATATCTTTTAGTGTTCCTCCAAATTTGCCCATTGGGCTTCTTACTGCGCTAACAAATACGATATCGTTATACTTTCCAGACATTAGTAACCCTCCCTTTTTCTATTTTTCATAAATCTGGAGTGCACCCTGTGAGCAAACTTTTACACACTTTGGGTCACCTTCACACAAATTACAATGATATACCTTGCCTTTAAACTCAAAACATCCGTTGAAAGGACAGTCTTTTGCTCTATTAGTCCCATCCCAGATAAACTTTTTTCTCTCTTGATCTATGTCAAGTTGTGGAAAATCATTAAGTTCGCTTTCCAAACAATTCATGTTTTTGCACTGTTGACAAACAAATGGCCTGTGAATGCTCTCGCCAAGGTCATCCATCTTTATCTTTACTGCAGAGCAGTTTTTATCTACAATACCGATATGTGAAAGGCTGCATATATTTTCACAAAGACCGCAACCAGTGCATTTTTCAGCAAAGACTTTTATCTTCACATTGTACCTCCTGCTATTGATAAACGTTCCAGTGTTTCTTTTTTAGGGAATCCTTGGTTATCCCATCCATGTAGTTCGTAGTATTCATCAAGCATTTTATGGAATTCGTCCCGATCTATGTAAGCACCTTTTGAAGGACCGTCCGG
Organism: Deltaproteobacteria bacterium; assembly: GCA_037442505.1. Taxonomy (GTDB): domain Bacteria; phylum CALINM01; class CALINM01; order CALINM01; family CALINM01; genus JBBIPZ01. The sequence goes on from JBBIPZ010000012.1 coordinate 9,707, forward strand.
AACAGGCACGTCAAAATAATAGTCAGGAAGGGTATCGTCTTTTCTTGTTATCCCTTCTCTGCACAGAAAGTTTCTTTCTATGGTATATACCCTTTCGCCAATATCAGCCAAATCTTTTGGAGAGAGTTCAAATCCTGTAACGCTAGCAAGGATTTCTGATATATCATTATAGTCTATTGCATTGATACTGCTAAAAACACTTGCAAAACGACAAATACCTACAGAGTCAACTAAAGCATTAAAAATTTCATGCCAGTGCACCATCCTTGCTTTGCCTTCATAACTTTTATAATTTTCTCCTACTTCACCACCATAGAATTTTCTTAAGACGTCACGTGGATACTGCACAACATCAATAGAAACCCTGCTTCGCATATGACAACAGCCTCTCGTAGCTGTAGCAAGGCCTAATGCAAAAGCCTTTACTGTTCTTTCATCAGTCATCTCTATACTTACGTTTTTGATATGCATAAGATATTTTTTTGCTTCATCAGGTAGTCTATCTGTAGCAAATACACCATCTGCAAGTATGTCTCCGAAGCCTTCTCTTTTTGAAACCATATACAACATCTTTTCAATTGCGTCTATATTACCCCACTCAAAAGGAACACCTAACTCTTTTTCAGTTAGTATTCCTTTTTCATATAAGGTCATAATCCAGCCAAAGTAGCCACCACCTGAGATTGTATCAATGCCTAACCTATTGCATATTCCGACAAGATGTAAAACGCCCTCCAAACTCAAGTTACCTAACTGGTTTCCAAAAGATGAGACAGAGGCGTATTCTGGACCTTCCCCTTTTAACAAGCCAAAGATTGAATGTGACTTGTACCTGTGGCGACAATGAACGGGACATCCGCTACAGGCGACCATTCCCGTTGCATATTTATCTAAGCTTTCTGCTTCTAAATTTTCTGCATCACGCCCTATATGAGTCTTTTGATGATATCTGTAGCTTAAGAAACCTTTTTCATTTGCATAATGTAGTAACAATGGTGAACCGTACCTACCTAAAGCCTTAGCCCATCCTGTCTTTAAAAGCTTATCGGTCACATTTATCATCGCATTTGTCAATCTTTCCGGGTTTTTTATATTAAAATGCTTGTCGCCAATAGCGACAATTGCCTTGAGCTTTTTACTGCCAAAAACAGCCCCCATGCCTGTCCTTCCTGCCATGCTTTTGTACCCTGAAGCAACAGTTGAATATCTAACAAGATTTTCTCCTGCGGGTCCTATGCATATGATTTTCGCATCGTCGTTATTTAGTTCGCTTCTAATATTGGTTTGTGTATCGTAGGTATCCAATCCCCATAGGTGAGATGCAGGTTTAAATTCTACCTTATCGTTATTAATAAGGAGATACACAGGTTCTTTGCTCTTTCCGGTAATAATCACATGACTTATGCCGCAACGCGTAAGCTCAGACGGGAAATATCCCCCTATGTTAGAGTCTCCGAGATATCCGCTTTCTGGCGATTTGCCTGAAATATTCATTCGTCCGAAGTAGATACCGTTTAGCAGACCGCAGCCCAAAATAATCGGATTTTCTGCATCAAAAGGTTTAATATTTTTATCAACCATATTGTTGAGATAAGCCATATTTAATCCCCTGCCGCCCAGATAACGTTTTCTAAGCTCCAATGGAATATCTTCTAAGGCATAGGTTTTGTTTGTAAGGTCTATTTTTAATAGTTTTCTGCTTAAAGGCATTAAAGCACCTCCAGTTCTAAATTTAATCTTTTTGATGGACTAAAACCGTGATTGCTGAAAAAATTGATAAGTTTAACGTCTCCAAAGTTTACTAAAGTGTAAATTTTATTAATTCTGCAAGCCTTCATATTGGCAATAAACTGTTCAAGTAGTTTGCTCCCTACGCCTAATTTGTTGTACTTTGGCATTATGCCTATTGTATCAATATAAGCCACATCTTCTGGTATCCCATACTCTCCTTGATATACCTGACCAATTAAAAATCCAACTGGCATATTATCAACCTCTGCAATTAATGATACTGATAGCCTTCCAGAACCAAAAATCTCCTCAAATTTTCTGTTGTAATAAGCCTCCCTGTTCCTGTTAGTGACTTCTCTATCAATGAGTATGAGAGCCTGTAAATCTTGTTTTTTCAATGGTCTGATATTTATTTCCAAGCTAAGCTCCTATTTGCATTTTCTTGTATATACCACTTTATAACGTGTGTTGTCTTGAGCTTCTTCTAAACAGATTGAGCAATCCGAATCCAACGATCTTTCGTAATCCACCACCAACACTTCAAATCCTAACTCTTTATACATCTGAAGTATTTCAGAAAGTCTTGGCTCATCATAAATTCCTCTTTTTTCAAATCCTTCCTGCTCAAGCATTTTTCTGTCAATTTTAGTATCCATAAGCCTACCAGCTATGCTCCATAGCACCATAAGGACACGCAGATACACATGGTAAAGGTTCACGGTTCTTTTTTGGCTTGCATTCAGAGCAAATGTTTTCTAAGCTCTTTTTGTATTCATCTTTTATTGTTATTATCTTGTCACCATAATCATCTTCTGATATAGCAAAAACACTTTTTGGACAAGCAAAGACACATCTTTTCTCTTTACATTTTGCACATTTTGAGGTATCGACGGCAATAAAATATTCACCAGAACTATCTGTATATCCATAATGGGCTATCGTCATTTATTTTCCTTTTCATAAAGGAATTTTGCGAACATTGCTGCCCCCAGTGCGCCTGCTATTTGAGTATCAATTCGTGGTTTTATGGCCTCTAATCCTATAATTTTCTCCACACGTTTAACTATACCAATGTTTTTGCTAATTCCACCTGTGATGAGAAATTCTGGTTCAATACCTATACGCATCAGAAGATTAGAAACCCGTTCAGCGGTTGCCCTGCAATATGCCGCCAACACTTTATTTTTTGACCAGCCTTTTTTTAGTAGTAACATCGCTTCTGACTTTGCATAAACAACACATACAGTACTAACAGGATCAGGCTCCTCATCTACGTCTAATGAACGAGTGCCTAATTCTTCGATAGGAACCTCTAACAGCTCCGCTAATAGCTCCAATCCTCTGCCTGTTCCTGCTGCACATTTATCGTTCATAAGGAAATTTGTTACCTTACCGTTCTCATCTATATGTATTGCTTTACAATCCTGTCCGCCCATATCTAAGATTGTTCTAACTTTGTTGCCGCCAATAATATGAGCACCCATTCCGTGACATGAAATCTCTGTCACAGTTTTCTTTGCAAACGGAATGTTTATTCTTCCATAACCGGTTCCGACAATATAATGGCAATCTTCTATCTTTAATCCTGTGGCAGCTTCAATAATCGAAAATGCTCGTTCTGCATTCTCCTTGCTTACAGCACCGGTTCTTATTATGCTATACGAATAAATCTCACCGTCAAGACAAACTACGGCTTTTGAGCTGACAGACCCAACGTCAATCCCACAGGTGATAAGCTTAGCATTTCTCCAATCCTTACTGTCATCCACAAATTTTTTTTCTGCCCAGCGCCAATAATAATTTCCATTACTAAACAAAACTCACCCCTTAATAATTGCTGTTAAGATGATTAAGCAATGGATATGCCAAAGGTTATTTGTAATTAATATAAATAAAAACAGTTAGTTGTTATCCGTAATTAACAAAAAAAGAACATCGTTTTACTTAACAGGATAAAATCTAACCAACCTTGCTGGTTGTTTTTTACCATAAAAGAGACCTTTGAAAAATGTCTCCTACTTTGGGTCACATCCGAAAGCCCCAAGGGGTAAGTTATTAAAAAAAATTATCCCCATTGATTTTTATAACCTTAGCAAGGTTTTGCATAGGTCTTATTTTAGATATCCAATAAATAAATTATGATACGGACGATGGTGGTAAATTTTTCTTGACGGTAATAAATTTATTGCATATAATAAACAATCTTAACGAAACGTTGGAGGTGTGTGGTTATGTATGCGGTTATTAAAACTGGTGGCAAACAATATAGAGTGTTTCCCGGAGAAACCATTTGTGTTGAAAAGTTAGATGTTGAAGCTGGTAATAACGTGACTTTTGGTGAAGTTTTGTTTTTAAAAAGAGATGACGACTCTGTAGTTGTTGGCGCACCAATAGTTGAAGGTGTGACTGTTTCTGGCAAAGTTTTAAAACACGATAAGGCAAAAAAGGTGCTTGTTTTTAAGAAAAAGAGAAGAAAAAACTTTAGCAAACTTTATGGTCACAGGCAGCCTTATACGCAGGTTTTGATTGAAGAGATAAAAGGTTAATCAGGAGGTCAATTTTATGGCTCATAAAAAAGGAGTAGGTAGTAGTAGAAATGGCAGGGATAGCGAAGGCAAGCGTTTAGGTGTGAAACGTTATGATGGTCAGCTGGTAAAAGCAGGCAGCATTATAGTCAGGCAGAGAGGCACAAAAATTTACGCAGGTAAAAATGTGGGGATTGGCAAAGACCATACTCTTTTTGCCCTTATCGAGGGGCTTGTTAAGTTTGAAAACTTCGGTGAGAACAAAAAGAGGGTTAGTGTTTATCCTGCAGTTTAAAACTGTCGGATATGAAATTCGTTGATGAAGCTAAGATTTATGTAAAAGCTGGTGATGGTGGAAACGGTGTTGTTAGCTTCAGGAGAGAAAAATTTATTCCTAAGGGCGGACCTGATGGTGGTGACGGTGGACATGGCGGCAATGTTTGTTTTGAGGCAACTAACAGTTTAAATACACTCCTTGATTTTAGATACAAAAAAAAATATGTAGCAGAAAATGGCAGACCTGGCGAGGGGAATAACCGTTCTGGCAGGTCTGCTACTGACCTTGTTATTCCTGTCCCGGTCGGGACTATTATCAAAGATGCAGATACCAATGAAGTTATAGCTGATCTTATTGTTGAAGGTCAGAGTGTAGTTGTTGCCAGAGGTGGAAAGGGTGGGCGTGGCAATGCACACTTTGCAACACCTGTAAGGCAGACACCTCGCTTTGCTGAAAAGGGCTCTCCAGGTGAAGAAAAAAATATTATCCTTGAGCTAAAACTTTTAGCAGATGTTGGATTGGTGGGGTTTCCCAATGCAGGCAAGTCTACATTTTTATCAGCAGTTAGCTCTGCAAAACCCAAAATAGCAGATTATCCTTTTACAACCTTGACCCCAAACCTTGGTGTTGTTAAGATTGGCGAAATGAAAAGCTTTGTTGTCGCTGATATACCAGGACTTATTGAGGGCGCACATAAAGGTGAGGGTTTAGGCATTTCGTTTCTTAAACATGTCGAAAGGACTAAGATAATCCTTCACTTTATTGACCTTTCCATCACCAGTTTTAAAACGCTATTTAAAGGTTTCGAAATTATTAATAAAGAACTGGAACTTTTTAATAAAGAGCTTGTAAATAAACCGCAAATTGTAGTAATAAATAAGATGGATATTACTGAGGTACGAAAAAAGGCAAATAAAGTTTCTGTGTCATTTGAAAAGAAAGGCTTTAAAGTATTTAAAGTTTCTTCTGTCACAAAAGAAGGTATAGATGAATTGCTTTATTATGTCGCTAATTTTTTGGAAATGTTTAACAATAAGGATTAAAGATGGTCCAGCGAAAAGATATCAAAAAGGCTAAGCGAATTGTTGTTAAAATTGGCAGTAGTATTATCACAAACGAGTTTGATGTTATTGATGAGGCTTTTCTGGATTCTCTTGCAAAACAAGTATTATATTTAACTAAAAAAGGCAAGGAAATTGTTATCGTTTCATCCGGTGCCGTTGCAGCTGGAATGATGGTTTTAAAGCTTAAGGAAAAGCCAAAAAAGATTTCTGAAAAACAGGCAGTTGCAGCATGCGGTCAGGGATATCTGATACATAAATACAGTGAGATTTTTGCACGTTATGGTCTTATAGTAGCGCAGATTCTTTTAACATCTGAAGATATTTCTGCAAGATCTCGTTATCTTAATGCAAAAAACACGCTTGAAAATCTAATCTCAAGAAAAATTATCCCCATCATAAATGAGAATGATACCGTTGTAACAAAAGAGATAAAATTGGGCGATAATGATAATTTATCTGCTGAAGTTGCTTGTATTATCGAGGCAGACCTGTTAATAATTTTAAGTGATGTGGAAGGGTTTTACGATAAAGACCCAAGAGAACATAATGATGCAAAGGTTATAACTACAATTCAAAATATAGACAAATATTTGAAGAAAGCTTCTAATAAAGCTGGTTCTAATGTTGGAACAGGTGGAATATACACAAAACTGGAGGCTGCAAAAAAAACTATTGTTGTAGGAATACCAACGGTACTTGCAAAGGGACGAGAAGAAAATATTATATTAAAGGTGCTGGATGGTAAAGATGTGGGAACACTTTTTTGTCCAGGAGAGAAAAAGATATCGCACAAAAAATATTTCATTGCGTTTAATGTCAAGCCAAAAGGCAAGTTGTATATTGATAAAGGTGCTATGGAGGCGATTACTAAAAAGGGTAAAAGTTTATTGCCGTCTGGCATACAGAATGTTGTTGGCAACTTTAAGGCTGGCGATGTTGTAGATATTATTTATGATAAGGAAGTAATTGCAAGGGGACTTATAAATTACAATCTGCTCGAAGTAGAAAAGATAAAAGGCGGACACACTTCTGAAATTGAAAAAATTTTGGGATACAGGTATGATGATGAAGTGGTACATAGAAACAACATGGTTTTAGTTAAAGCTATTTAGGAGGCTTTATGTCTAAGATTTTAGAGATCGCAAAAAAGGCTAAAAAGGCATCTATTTTACTTGCAAAAGCTGACACAAAAGTCAAAGATGAAGCGCTTTTAAACATGGCAAAACTTCTTGTTAAAAATAAAGAAAAGATTTTAAAAGCTAATAAAAAGGATCTTGATGAGAATGCAAAAAACTTGAGTAAGGCAATGGTTGACAGATTAACACTGACAGAAAAAAGGATAGAAGAGATGGCGGCAGGTATAACTGAAGTGGCTGCTTTAAAAGACCCAGTTGGTGAAGTGGTTAAGATGTGGAAACGCCCAAATGGACTTATGGTAGGCAAAATGCGCATACCTTTGGGGGTTATCGGCATTATTTATGAAGCACGTCCCAATGTTACCGCAGATGCTGCTTCCTTATGTATCAAGTCTGGCAACGCTGTGATTTTAAGAGGTGGCAAAGAGGCGTTTAACTCAAACATTGCTATTGGAGAGGTTTTGAGAGAGGCTTTGTTAAATGCAAAGTTATCAGAGGATTGTGTTCAGATTATTCCGGTGAAAGAGCGAGAAGCAATGGTAGAAATGCTAAAATTAGAAGAATATATAGATTTGATCATTCCACGTGGTGGTGAAGGTTTGATAAGATTTGTGGTAGAAAATTCAAAAATACCCGTGATAAAGCATTATAAAGGTGTCTGTCACATTTTTGTTGATAAAGACGCTGATATTAAAATGGCGGTGGACATTGCTTACAATGCAAAGGTTCAAAGACCCGGCGTATGTAATGCGATGGAGACTTTACTTGTTCATCAAGATATTGCTGATAAATTTTTACCAGAAGTCTTTAAAGCCCTTGATAAGGCTGGTGTTGAGATTAGAGGCTGCAAAAAAACACAAAAAATACTCAAGAAGGTAAAGCTTGCAAAGCCAGAGGATTTTGGCTGTGAATTTCTTGACCTTATTCTGGCGGTAAAAGTAGTTAAAGATTTAGATGAAGCTATTGAACATATAAACACATACAGCTCATTGCATACAGAAGCTATAATAACAAGCAGCTATAGCAATGCGCAAAGGTTTTTAAAAGAAGTTAACTCTTCTACGGTCTTGGTTAACGCCTCGACAAGATTTTCAGATGGCTTTCAGCTGGGATTGGGCGCTGAAATTGGAATAAGTACTACAAAAATTCATGCCTATGGGCCTATGGGTGCGGAGGAGTTAACCACGACGAAGTTTATAATTTATGGGGATGGGCAAATCAGGAGCTGATTGAATGAAAATTGGCATTTTTGGCGGTTCTTTCAATCCTGTTCATCTGGGTCACATAAAGGTTGCGCAGGATGTAAAATCATTGTTAAAGCTCGATGAAGTATGGTTTATGTGTGCAAGTTTTCCTCCCCACAAAAGGGATGTTCAACCTTATTTTCATCGCTATAACATGTTAAATTTGGCACTGAAGCATAATCCGTATCTTTTCCCGTCTGACCTTGAAATAAAGAAAAAGTTTTTGTTCACAGTAGATACCTTATCTTATTTGAATAATGTTTATGGAGAACAACACGATTTTTATTTTTTAATTGGGTTTGATGCGTTTTTAGAAATAACAACATGGAAAAATTGGAAGAAACTTTTTACCCTTGCCAACTTTGTAATTTTTAACCGTTCTTCAAGTCAGGAAAATCTTAAAAAGCTGCTGAAAAACTTTTTTTCTATTGATGTAAAGCATAATCCTGCTACAGACACTTATAATTACAAAAACAAGACGATATATAGCATTAAAGTCAAGAGCTTAAACATTTCAGGAAGTGAAGTGAGAGAATTAAGTAAAAAAGGTGGAGATATCTCTACTTTTGTTACAAAGGAGGTATTGGATTACATTGAAGCAAACAATCTTTACAGATAAGTTTTTGAGAAAGAAAAAGATAACTAAATACGCAAAGATAATTAAAGAGTTATGGGAAAAGAAGGCTGAAAAAGTTGTTGCGCTTGATATCACTAAGTTTTACACCTACGCTGATTATGTGTTAATTTGTACAGGTACTTCTACTAAACATACGCAAAGTATTGCAGATGCTATCTACGAAAAGGCGAAAGAACAAAAAAAACAGATATTAATTGAAGGATACGATGAAGGGACATGGATACTTTTGGACATGGGAGAGCTGGTAGTTCATATCTTTACGGAGGACAAACGTGATTTGTATAATCTGGAAGGGCTATGGTTTGATGCTCCCTATTACCAGATAATAGAAAAGGAAGCCATTGCTAATGGATGAAAGCCACATTGAATCATTTATTGATGAAGTTACTTTCAGAAAAATATTACATTATCTTTCCTCTGAAAAAGCAATAAATGTCAATGCTTTCAAAGAAAATTATTTAAAACGCAGAATTTATTTTAGAGCGATAGCTCTAAAGTTTCAGGATATTAATGCTTATTGGCATTACCTTATTTCTAATGATGCCGAAATTGAAAAGTTCAGAGACATTTTAACTGTTAATGTAACGTCTTTTTTTAGAAATCCAGAAGTTTTTGATACGATTAAAAGAAGTTTACTCCCAGAACTTTTTGATTTAAAACTGAAAAATAAAGAAAAATTTATTAAAATTTTAAGCATTGGATGTGCATCAGGCGAGGAGCCTTATTCAATAGCGATAATGCTAAAAGAGTATTTTCCCGAAGAAATCAAGGTTGTTAAGCCTTACATTCTTGGTATAGATTTTGATAATCAATCAATAAATCATGCGAGGTTTGGTGTATACGAAACGCAAAAAGTTGCCGGTTTATCAGAAACTTTAAAAAAAAAATATTTTGGTATGATTGATAATAGACATTATGAGATAAAATCTGAAGTGAAGAATATGGTTATTTTCAGGCAGGACGATATCTTTTTGAGGGATTTGAAAAAGTCTTGGGATATTATTTTTTGTCGAAATGTTTTGATTTATATAAATCCTGAATCACAAATAGTGTTGTTGACGAAAATTATTTCTGCATGTAGGGAAGGTGGATATTTAGTTTTGGGAAAGTCTGAAGGATTGATTGGTAAGTTGAGAAGTTATTTTTACCCAAAGTACCCCAAAGAAAGAATATATGTAAAAAGGAGAGTTTATGAGAGTTAGCCTGAGCCAAAAATATCTTTTAGGTAACATCGTAATTATTTTGATTGTTGTCTTTATACCGCTTATTTTTCAGATATTTAATGTCAATATTGAGTATGGCAGGATTATCGCGGTAATCATAGCGGTACTGAGCGGTTTTGGTTTTGGGATCCTTTTTTCTAAAAGCTTCACATCCGATATAAAAAGACTTTCCAACTTAACGGTAAATATAAGTCAGGGTGATTTGACAGAGATGCCTTCTGCGGAAAGGAAAAAGTTCGATGATGAGGTTGATGACTTAAAATTTTCTATAGCCCAGATGACAAATTCTATAAGAACACTGCTTGAACATTTGCAAAACACTTCAGAAAAGGTGTCAACTTTGGCACAGTCGCTCTCTATCACCGCACAGGAGATCAGTAATTCTGCAACTGAAATTGCTACAACGATCGAAAACGTATCGCTTGGGGCAGAAAATCAAAAAGAGATGGTTGATAAGACATCCAAACTAATCAAAGAAATGGTTGTGTATATGAATCAGATATCGTCAGGGGCGAAAGATAGTTATGATTTTTCACTTAAGTCTGTCAAGGCAGCTGAAGATAGTATGCAGTTGATTCTTTCGGGATTGGAAAAATTAAAGAGCGTATTTAGTAAAATGGAAAATAATGCAAATCTTGTTATAAATTTTAGCGAAAAGACAGGGCAAATTGGCAAGATTGTTGAAGTTATCACAAACATTGCTCAGCAAACAAATTTGCTTGCGCTTAATGCAACGATAGAAGCGGCAAGGGCTGGTGAATATGGTAGAAGTTTTGCGGTAGTAGCTGAAGAGGTTAGAAAGCTTGCAGAGACGACAGGACGTTCAGCAGAACAGATAAAAGAGTTGATTGAAAATGTTGAAAAAGAAAGTAAAACTGTTGTTCAAAACATACATCAGGGCAAAAGTGAACTGATTGAAGGAGAAAAGTTCTTGGAGATGACAAACAAATCACTCAGTAATATTGTTAATATGATTAAAGATGTTGCTGGAAAGGTTGGTAAAATAACACTGCTAACAGAAAAAGTAGATATGGGAACAACAGAAATGGTTAAGGCTGTGGACGATATATTTAAGGTAACCAATGATAATGCCGCTGCTACGGAAGAAGTTTCTGCTGCTACTGAAGAACAGACAGCAGCGATGGAAGAAATGGCGCAATCTGCGAAGGAACTCTCCGTACTTTCTGAAGAACTTAGAAACATCATTTCTGAATACAAGGTTTAGATTGATGAAGTGTTTGGTGTTTGAATTAGACAATTTAAAGTTTGGTATTCCTATAAACAATATAGAACGTATTGTAGAAGCCAGCGGGAAAGTATTTTCCCTTCCAATGTTGCCAAAATTTATTTTTGGCATAACAAATTATCAAGGAAGAATTTTAACTGTGATAGATTTAGGTTTGTTTTTAAACTCAAAAGTTGTTTCTGAACTTAACTTAATTGTGATTTCTAATAACCTTAAACATTTAGGCTATAGTATATCTAAGCTACATGGATTTGTAGATGTTGCAGAAAGTGATCTGGAAGATATTGAAAAGTTTAATCTTGAAGAAAAAACAAAGGAATACCTAAGATGTATAGCTAAAACATGTGATAACAGTTTTATTTCTATTATTGATTTTGACAAGTTAGAAGGTTTTTTTCAAAATCCAAAAAACTGGAGCTATTATGAAGTATAAGGTATTAGTATGTGATGATGCAGAGTTTATGAGGACTCTTATCAAGGATGTCCTGTTAAAAGGTGGGTACGAGATAGCTGGTGAGGCTGAAAATGGTCTTGAAGCTGTTGAAAAGTATAAGGCACTGAAGCCCGATTTAGTAACGATGGATATCGTTATGCCTATTAAAAGTGGTATTGATGCACTTAAAGAGATCGTTGCGTATGATCCTAAAGCCAAAGTCGTTATGTGTAGCGCTTTGGGACAAGAAATTCTTGTTATGGATGCTATTGAGGCTGGTGCAAAAGACTTTATCGTCAAGCCTTTTACAGAGGAAAATGTGTTAGAAGTCATCGGAAAGGTTATCGAAAGTGAGCTTTGATGTAGAAAAATATAAAAGACTTTTTTTGACTGAGTCGAAGGAACATCTCGAAAATATAACTAAAATCCTCGATAAATCTCAGCTTAGTTTATCAGAAGAGGAAGTTAACACGCTTTTTAGAGAGGCTCACTCCCTCAAGGGTATGGCTGCGGCAATGGGTTATCAGCATATATCAGACCTTGCACATAGTATGGAAAACATTATGCAGGAGGTTAGGATTGGCAGGCAGCCTTTTGATGAAAGAATTAAGGATTTACTAATCTCTTATAACGACAATTTATGGAAGATGATAGAGGAGATAGAAGCTGGCAAGCCAGACAAAAGCTTAAAAACTGTTAGTGATGAAATAAAAGGCTCATCACAAATTATAACAGACAATTTCAAGGTAGGTGAACCTATAGTTCTGGAAATTAGTTTTGCTGAGAATGCACCCTCTGTTTTAGCAAGGGCGTTTTTAGTTTATAAAAATATAGAAACTTTTGGAACGATAAGAAATAGTTTGCCATCAATAGATGAAATTAAAAAAGGTAGTATGCCGGACAATTTCTTGAAAATAGAGTTGATACCCTCAAAAACTATTGAGCCTTTGATGACTTATCTGTCTAAAATAAGAGAGATAACAAGTATAAACTGTGTAACTGCAGACAGTGCTAAATCAAAACAGGACAAGGAATATAAGGAAGAGCAAAAAGAACAGAAGACAGATGATAAGCTCGTATTACCCCAGAGTGTGAAGGTTGACATAGCCTTTTTGGATAACTTTGTCAATATAACTGGAGAGTTGTTAACTATAAAATCAAGAATACGTGAAACGACCCAGCATATACAGGATATAGAGATATCAAATGCACTTAATCAGATGGAGATACTTCTTAAAGATATGCAGGAAAAGGTGATGCGGTTGAGGTTGATGCCTTTAGAGATGATTTTTTCGAGAATACCAAGATGGGCGAGAGACATTTCTAAAAAATTAGGCAAAAAGGTTGAAGTAGATATTTCTGGTGAAGCAATTGAGCTGGATAGGGCAGTTGTAGAGGCGCTTTTTGATCCCGTTCTTCATATAATAAGAAACTCAGTTGATCACGGCATCGAATCACCAGAAGAACGGCAGTCGTTTGGAAAAACACCAGTTGGTAAAATTGTTGTAAATGCAGAAAAAGAAAGGGAAAATATAGTCGTTACAATTTCTGATGATGGTAGAGGTATTAACGCTGATAAAGTGTTTGAAAAGGCTAAAACAAGCGGAAAATTTAGCGAAGAGTTTTTACAAAGCCTTAAGACTAAAAAAGACAGGCTTTATTTAGTAGCATATCCTGGTATCACGACTAAAGAGGAAGTTACTGATGTTTCTGGGCGGGGAGTAGGGCTTGATGTTGTAAAATCTACGATAGAAAGCTTTGGTGGTAGTTTTAGTATTGATTCTGAGGAAGGGAAGGGTACCAGCATAAAATTGGTATTGCCATCTTCTATCTCGATTGTTAATGTGTTGTTGTTTTCTTTAGATAAATATCTTTTTGGTACTCCAGTAGATAAGATAGTTAGAATTTTAGATGTGAAAAGGGACGAGATTGAGCAAATTGGAGAAAATAGCCACGTCTTGTTTTTCAATAATGAACATATCCCGTTATATTTTTTACACGATAGTTTGAAGGTGCCAAAGAATGATAAAAAGATTGAGCTTTCTGTGATTTTGCTGCCTGTTAAAGGCGTTGTTACTGCTGTTGTTGTTGATGAGTTTAGAGGACACAAAGAAGTTTATTTAAGACCTCTCAATCCACCACTTTCTTATGTGCCAGGTTTTTATTCTTCTACAATTTTAGGGGATGGAAGTCCAGCCATTATCTTAGATATACAGGGAGTGAAATTCTAAATAATGAGTGAAATTACCAATAAACTTGATATGTTAAAAGAGTTTTTCAATGTTGGGGTAGGCGGCGCTGCAACAGCGTTAAATAAGCTCGTCAAAACTAAACTGATGATTACTGTTCCAGAAGTATATCTTGTCTCTCCAGACGAGGTGATAGAAATATTAGGACCTGCAGAAAGGCAGGTATTATCAATATACATAAAGGTGTCTAACAATTTTCCCGCCGGTATCTTGCTGATGTTTGATGACGAATCTGCAAAAAAGCTTGTTAAATTGTCAATGGCAGGGATTGATATACAAAAGATAGATGAACTGATGTTCATATCTGTTTTAAAAGAGATAGCAAACATTATGTCATCTTATTTTTTAAACAACTTTTCACAGTTTGTAAAAATGCCACTGTCACCGGGACTCCCACATTTTGCTTTAGATATGGCTGGAGCAATTATTCAGTCAATCATTTCTGAACATGAACAAACGGCTGAGGATATTCTTATTGTAAAAACAGAAATATTTAACGAAGCAGAAAAGATTCTCATGGATTTTGTTTTAGTTCCAGAAGAAATATCTTTAAAACTTTTGTTCGAAAAATAATTCTGATGTCAGATACTACTTATGTTGCAATAGGTAACTGTGTGTGGGAAAAATCCCCATCAACTTTGTATTGTAAAGGGCTTGGCTCATGTTTAGCAATTTCCTTTTTTGACATAGAGAGAAAAGAAGGTTGCCTGCTGCATGTCCTTTTGCCGCATTGCGAGCAGAGTTCAAAACCATTCTATTATGTAAACTTAGCGATTATAGAGATTGTAAAGAAGTTTAACAACAGAATTAAAGAAGGAAAAATAGTAACAAAACTTTGCGGCGGTGCAACTATTTTCCCTTTAACAGGCAAATCTGTGGGCGAAAAGAATATAGAGTCTGCTAAATATTGGTTATCGTTTTACAATATACCAATAGTAGCTGAAGATTTAGGTGGTAATGAAGGGAGAAATGTTGTGTTTGAGTTGAGATCCGGTAATATGTTAATATCTACAGTAAAAAGAGGAAGCTTTATTATATGAACAGTGACTTTTTAAAAAGATTACTAAAAGATGTTGCTGAAAAAAAGATTGATATGGAAGAAGCTTACGAAAAGATTAAGGATTTGCCGTATTTTGCAGTAGAAAATGTTAAGTTTGATATGCATCGTAATGTGAGACGAACTTTACCAGAAGTTGTTTATGGGGAAGGCAAACTTTTTAAAGACATCAAAGCTATACTAACAGTCTTTAATGAGAAAGATGAAAATGTGATAGTTACAAGGCTTAAAAGCAGTTATGCAATAAAGCTAAAAAAATTTTTTAACAATAGTGTTTATGATGAAGGAAGTAAGGTTTTTTTTCTACAAAATAAAGAGATAAAAGTTACTGGCAAAGGCAGAATTCTTGTTCTTGCTGCGGGCGCGTCAGATTATCCTGTTGCAAAGGAGGCAGAGCTTTGCTGTCGTTACTTAGGAAACGAGGTAGAATTAATCACTGATATTGGAATTGCCGGATTTCACCGTATAGTCGATTTCAAGTCAAAAATTAAAGAAGCAAGGGTGTTGATAGTTATTGCTGGAATGGAGGGCGCATTGCCTTCTTTTGTGGCAGCAATGGTTGACAAACCAGTGGTTGCAGTTCCTACAAGTGTTGGTTATGGCGCAAATCTTGGAGGATTTACTGCCCTTTTTAGCATTCTGTGTAACTGTAGTGGTGGTGTGGCAACTGTTAATATTGATAATGGTTTTGGTGCAGCATACTTTGCATCTTTAATAAACAGGATATAGCGTTGTGATACCTTTAAAAGATAACATACCAAGCAAGACTATACCCATTGTAAACTATTTGATTATCCTCATTAATGCTATCATTTTTGTGTTGGAAATAAAAAAGGGCAGTAATGTTATGCAGTTAATAGAGGCTTATGCATTTTATCCCAACGAACTAACATTTTTAGTTCAGGGTAAAATTGCTTCCCTGACTCCTATAAAAAAGATGTTTACCTCGATGTTTTTGCATGGTGGTTTTGGCCATTTTTTTGGTAATATGCTGTTTCTTTTTATATTCGGAGATAACGTAGAAGATAGATTTGGCCATATCAAGTATTTGTTTTTTTATATTTTTTGTGGATTGGCTGCAATAATTTTACACTATATTTTTAATGCTTACTCTGCCATCCCAACGCTTGGTGCAAGTGGGGCGATTGCGGGTGTGATGGGTGCATACTTTATATTTTATCCTTATGCAAGGGTGTTAACTCTGATACCAATCTTTATTTTTATTCAGTTTATTGAAATACCGGCATTTTTCTTTCTTATTTTTTGGTTTATTATGCAGTTTTATCTTGGCACGGTATCGCAACTCTTGGGTAGTTCTAACGTAGCATGGTGGGCTCATGTTGGTGGATTTGCCACAGGACTTCTGGTTGCTATATTCTGGTCTTTGTATAAAAAAGTAAGGAGGACATTTTTTTAAATGAATATAGCGTATTTTGAACCAGTGTTCGGAGCAAGTGGAGACATGATTCTTTCTGCTTTTATTGATGCTGGCATGCCAATTTCGATATTGAAGCAAGCCTTGATAAATATTATCCCAAACAAGTTTGATTTAAAAGATATTAAAGTTAACGAAAAAGGAATAACAGGAACACGTTTAGAGATATCCATTGAAGAAAAAATTAATTTTAGAGGATTATCTGACATTAAGAAACTTTTGTTTGAATCTAATTTAAAGAAAGATATTGCAAAAAGTGCTTTTTCAACATTTAGCACGTTAGCAGAGGTTGAAGCCAGAATTCACGGTATCAATATTGAAGATGTTCATTTTCATGAGTTAGGGGCAGTGGATACAATCATTGATATTGTTGGATTTTTTATAGCTTTGGACTTTTTTAAAATAGATAAGGTCTTTGTATGTGAGATACCATTGGGAAAGGGAGTTGTTAATACAAGCCATGGTGCGATACCAGTTCCTGCATTTGCAACCTTAGAGTTGCTAAAACATTTTCCTGTTTATGGTGTCGATATTAGTTTTGAAAATGTAACACCAACTGCAGCTGCAATCTTTAATACGAACGCCAAGTTTTCACTTTTTCCAAAAATGAAGCTTACTCATATAGGATATGGGGTTGGAAACAAAAGTTTTCCCAATAAAAGAAACCTTATAAGACTGAGCATTGGAGAAAATGAAGATTATCCGACGCATGATAGTGTGTTAGTTATCGAATTTTCTGTAGATGATATGTCACCAGAGTTGTTAGGATGTTTGATAGACAAAATTTTAAATGCTGGAGCGAAAGACTGTTTTTTTACATCCTTAATTGGTAAAAAGGGCAGACCTGCTATCCTGGTAACAGTCCTTTCGTCGCTTGATGTAAAAGATAAAATATGTGATATAATTTTTTCAGAAACAACAACAATAGGAATAAGGTTCAGGTGGGAGGATCGGATTATTCTAAAAAGGGAAGAAGAAGTTGTGAAAACATCTTTAGGAAATATAAGGGTTAAAAAGGCTTATTTCAAAGGCTTTACCAATATTAAACCCGAGTTTGATGATATGAATAAAATAGCTATCGAAAAAGGCATTCCGTTAAAACAGGTTTATTCGATAATTTTGAGTGAGATAAAACAAATATGAGCATGTTTGCTATTATAGTAATTTTTGTTTTATTGCTACTTCTGGTGATCTTTCTTACTAAAGGGTTAGTCGTGCAAAAGATGCCAAAGGTTGGTGGAGATGCTGGAATTATAGACGCCAAAGGACAGTGTGTTAAGAAATATTCTGAAAAGGAAGGGAAAATTTTTGTAAATGGTGAGTTTTGGGAAGCTCGTTTTACAGAGCCAGTTGAAGAAGGTGATAAAATTGTGGTATTGAATGTGGTTGACACTAAAGCCATTGTGAGAAGGATGAAAGAGAGTGAAGAGAACATTTATTAGTGATTTTTTAATAAAATTGGCTTTGGTATTCATTTTTGCGTTTTGTATAAGTTTTATCATTTCTTATCTTTATTTTTCGAAACAAATTTTGAGACAGAATCTTGAAACATTAAAAAAGGTGTCACAATTTATAATTAAAGAAAAGCTTGCGTTATATACCCAAAAACAGAATAAACAAACAGATATATTAAAATCTTTGCTTATGCGGCAGCCTACAGATATTCAGATATCTTTCAATGCAAATTTTGTAGTTATATTAAACGCAAAAGGAATGGTGGAGAACGTTTCAGGAATAGTTGCTGAAAATTTAATTGTCGATAAATATATTCAGGAACTCATCAAATTAAACAAAGAGGTGAAATTTGTCCACAAAATGCCGTCAAAACTGTTTCTTATAGAAAACAATCCCGGAACAAAAGAGCAATTAGTATTTTCGGTGATCGCTCCGATATCATCATCTGGTGGCTACAAGTTTGTCTGGATAGGCAATCTTTTAGAGAATATGGTAGACAAAATTTTTGCTGATTTACCTTATTTAGATATAGATAAAGGCTTTATTTTTACAGGTGAAGATTTATTTAGTGTTGGGCTCGATGATATTGATAAGGCAGAAATAATAAGATCATTGAATGTTAATAGTGAAAAGATAGAATTCATAGCAAAGGGTATAAAATATATCGCTGTAAAGGTTCCTTTTTATGATTATAAATCTGAAGTGGCAGGATATATTGTTCTTGCAAAACGTTATAATTTAGTTAAACAGCTTCTTGACAGATACCTATTTTCAATGCTTTCAATCTTTTGTTTTTCCAGCATCGTTGGATTAATATTTGTCTGTTTATACTTTAGAAAAATCTTTCTCTTTTTCAGAGAATTCATAGAAGCATTAGAACGTTTCAAGAAAAATGATTTCTCTACCAAATTAGACGAAGAGTATGACATAAAAGAGTTTTCTTTTATCGCTAAAGAGTATAATGCTCTGGCAACCCAGCTAAACTTTTACATCAACAAAATGACAGAAGAGATAAATGTCCGTGTGCGAGAAATTATTGAACTTAACAGGGCTATCAGAATACTCGATAAACAATACAACTATGACACACTGGTAGAAACAGCAAAAAACTTCCTTAGCAAAAATTTAGGCTTTGAAGTAGTATCACTTGAAGAATGTATGAACAAGCTGGCTTGCGGAGAGTGTAATCTTAGTCTCATCTTATTCCAGACGGAAAACACAAAGGTTGGCATGTGTATCGAAAAGGGAAAAAATAGGTTTGGTTTTCAGGAAGATTTTCTGATGCTTTTTGAAGATGTTTTTAAGATTAATTGCGAAAGGATTGCAAATATTAAGAAAAAAGAAGAAGGTTTTGCCGAAGCCACCTTGCTTTCAGACATATTAATATCTCTTTTGAAAAAAAGGAGTGTACAGGAAATTTTCACTTTTATACTTGAAAAGGCTCGTGAATACTGTAATAGTGATGCATCTTTTATTGGTATTTATGATTACAAGGAAGGCAAAATCAATCTTAAATTTTTCCAGAATATCTTTACAGAAGAGTTTAAACAGCTATCATTTCCTGCGGATACTGGGCTGGGAGGCATTGTTTTGAGAGAAAAAAGAGGTGTTTTTGTCAAAAACTATTTTGAAGATCCTCGGATAAGATTTCCTTATATCGATGTTGTGCTAAATGAAGGGCTTGTCTCTAATATTGCAGTTCCTATCTTTTATAAAAGTGAAGTTTATGGTGTGTTGTATGTTAGCTATAGAAAACAAAAAGATGTGTTAGGCAGGGAGATTGGTTTTCTTGAAAAGCTTGCTAATGCGGCATCTGTGGCAATAGAAAAAGAGATGTTGATATCAGATACAAAACGAAAAGAAGAGGAGTTAAGAAAGGCTTATGAAGAGATAGTAGCAAGACGTAAAGAAATAAATGATATTTTAAAGAGTTATAAGGATGCAAACATAGAATTAGAAAGAACAAATAGAGAACTTACAGAACAGTATGATGTTATAAAAAGGTCTTATGAAGAATTAAACAGACTAAACAAAGCAAAAGATACCTTTATAGGTATTTTATCTCACGAGCTAAAGACCCCGGTAACAATTTTAAGGGGATATTTAGACACACTTTTGTCTGACAAAATTACTTCAAAAGATAATGCTAAATCTATTATGCAGGCAGCTAAAAAAACTCTTATTTCACTTACCTCAATGATAGACGACATACTGGATTATGCAAGGATCGAAATGGGTAGGGTAGAAATAAAAAAGATGCCATATTCGTTAAAAAATCTTTTTAACCTTGTTTATCGTGATGTTGAGCCTTATTTGATAGAACGTAATTTAACATTGGAACTGGAGATGAAAGATGATGTTGTAATAGAAACTGATGGCAAATGGTTCAACAAAGCGATGTTTAATTTAGTTTGTAATGCGATAAAGTTCACCCCTGATGGCAGAAAAATAAAGATAAAAGCTTTTATACAAAGTAAGGCGGATACGGTTCTTCCCAACTACGTTTTACAAAAACTGCCCACATCAGAAATTTATACAGTGATAAAATTGATAGACGAAGGTGTTGGAATTGATTATGAAGATCTGAATAAAATATTTGATAAGTTTTATGAAACAGGTGATATCAAGACACACTCTACAGGTGTTTTCAAGTTTCAGGCTAAGGGCTTAGGCATGGGATTGTCGCTGGCAAAGCAAGTAGTTAATCTACACGGTGGAATTATATATGCAGAAAGTAGCGGATACGATCCAAAAGTCTGTCCAGGCGCTACTTTTACTATAATTCTACCTGTAGGCACACTAAAACACGACAATTTGGAATCGTCATCAGTGCGAAAAAGAATTCTTATTGTAGAAAACGAAAGCGAAATAACAAAGTTTTTCGATCTCGTTTTTTCTAAGGATTATGATACCTACTTTGCTACTGATGGTGCAGCAGGATACAAAAAGGTTTTAGAAATAAAACCAGATCTTGTTTTTATTAATATCAACTTGCCAAAGCATGACGGTTATGAATTATGCAGCATGATAAAAGAAGATAAGAAGATAAGAAAAATACCAGTAGTGTTATATGTTTCTGGTGGAGATGTTATCGACGAGATGAAGGCTACGAGTGTTAAAGCAAATATGGTTTTCTCTCCAATTTTTGATATAGAAAATTTAAAACGCATAGCCAATTTTTATCTAAAAAAAGAGGAATCGTGAAAGATATTTTAGAGACTATCCAACGCTGCTTTAAAGGTTCATTTCATTATAAAAATTTAGCCAAAATTTTAGGGATAAAAGGAGAAAGAAGAAAGGCACTTCTTCAGCAACTAACAAAGCTATCAGAAAAGGGTGTTTTAATGAACACTGCAAAAGGCAGGTTTATTTTGTCAGATAATCAACAATTTATTAAGGCAAAGGTTGAATGTCACAGGGATGGATTTGGTTTCGCGATACCCTTAGATTCGAAATCAGAAGATATTTTTTTGCCTCGATATACGTTAAAAGATGTTTATGATGGTGATATTGTGCTTGTTAGTCTTAGAAACAATCGTAAAAAGAAAAGAGAAGGAGAAATTGTTAAAATTTTAGAACGTGGAGTAAAAAAGATCTTAGGCACAGTTTACAGAGTTAAAAATCGTTTTTATCTTAAACCCTATGACTCAAAACTATTCTGGCATCTTACTTTAAAAGAAACTAAAACTTCGTTTAAAGCAGGAGATACAGTTGTAGCGGACATTTTACAGTATCCTGTAAATAAAATTGGTTTGGGTACTGTTGAAGAAGTATTAAAAGGAGATGACTACACATTTGAAGTGTCTAATCTCATTTTAAAATCAGGAATTGACAGTGTTTATCCATCAATTGCTGCAAAAGAGGCTGAACAAATTATACGAAATAAAAATGGGAAACAAGAAAAAGAAAGAAAAAATCTGACAGATGTTAACTTCGTTACCATTGATGGCGAAAAGGCAAAAGATTTTGATGATGCCGTATGTGTTGTAAAGGATAGAAAGGGTTTCAGACTTTTTGTGGCTATTGCAGATGTAAGTTTTTATGTTACACAAGGAAAACATCTTGATAAAGAGGCGCTTTTTAGGGGAAATAGTTACTATTTCCCCGACAGAGTGTTACCTATGCTGCCCGAATCTCTATCAAACGAAGAATGTAGTTTAAATCCAAATCAAGAAAGACGCGCATTTGTGGTTGAGATTTTTTATAACAAAAAGGGCGAAAAGTTAAATGCAGATTTCTATCCAGCAAAAATCAAAAGCAAGGCAAGGCTAACTTATGAGTGCGTCGAAGAGTTTTTTTGCGGTAAAGGTGGTATGTCTGAAGAGTTAAGCAAAATGCTTTTTAATATGAGAGAACTCACTGAACTGTTATTCTCTCATCGTTACAAGAAAGGCACTATAGACTTTGATTTTCCAGAACCAGAAATAATAATTGGAATTAATGGAAATATCGAAAATATTGCAAGAGTAAACAGACTTTCTTCCCACAGAATCATTGAAGAATTTATGATTGCTGCAAATATTGCCGTTGCTGAGTGGTTTCAAAATAACAATCTTCCAACAATTTATAGAATTCACGAACCGCCCGATGTTGAAAAAATTAGGAATCTTAAGGTTTTGCTAAAGCGATTAGGAGTGGAGCTTAAAGAAAAACCCGATCCAAAAGACGTTCAACAGATTATCAAAAACTTTAAAAACACCCCTTACGAAAAGCTTGTTAGTACTTTAACGCTTCGCTCAATGAAACAGGCAAAGTATAGTAGCCAGAATCTGGGACATTTTGGGCTTTCACTTGAAAATTATCTGCACTTTACATCCCCAATCAGGCGATACGCAGACCTTATTGTTCATAGAAATCTGCGCAATTTTATGTTACTAAAAAAGGATATTGCAAACATAGAAAAGTTTGAAAAAGATTTAGAGGATATTGCAGTACAGTTAAATAAACGTGAACGATTAGCGTTTGATATGGAAAAAGAGGTATTTAGTTTTGCCTGTGCTAAATTTATGAAAGATATGATTGGAGAAGAGTTTAAAGGTATAATCTCTTCTGTTACACCACATGGCTTTTATGTTGAACTGTTACAATATTTTGTGGAAGGTTTTGTTCCTGTTGAAAATTTAAAAGATGATTATTATCATTATGATGAACTTCATCTTGCACTTATAGGTAGAAGGGTTAAGAGAAGGTACACAATTGGCAAAGAAGTTGTTGTTAAGGTTATTAATGTTAGCATGTCATCGAAAAGGATAGAACTGGAGGTCATATGAGGCTTTATTCCCTTTCCTTAACATATCGCAATATTGCCAGAATGAAAGAGATTGTTTCAGTTTTTCTTAAGTATGGTTTTTTAATATCATAGAAAATACGGATTTGAAAAAATCTATCCCCTTTTATAAACGCCTGCTGAAGAAGGTAAAACACTATATCAAAGGTGGCTTAGAAACACAACTAAGAATGGCTTTTGAAGAGTTAGGACCAACGTTTATTAAGTTTGGGCAAATATTGTCAAGAAGAGAAGACCTGTTTGGGAGTATGTTTGTGGAGGAGTTTACAATGTTAGAAGATATGGCAAATCCAGTTCCTTTAGAAAAGGTCAAAAACATCTTGGATAGATAATTTAAAGATATTGGAGTCACATTTAAACATATAAATCCTGATCCTGAGGCATCTGCATCATTGTCTCTTGGTTTATTTAGCTACATTACTTGATGGCAGAGAAGTGGTTTTAAAGGTAAAACGTCCAGATATTGAAAATACAATACAGGATAATTTAGTACTTATAAAGTTGTTAGCTCTTTTTTTGAGAGACACTTCCCAGAGTTAAGTTATCTAAGGATATATGATACTGTCGTAGAATTTGAAATGACAATAAAAAAAGAACTTAATTTTTTATACGAAGTAACAATATGGAAAAAATGGCGGCAGCATTTTCTGATACCCCTGATATTATTATTCCTAAACCAGAAAAGCATTTATGCAGCAAAAATATCATTGTGATGGAAAAGATTAGCGGTATAAAGCTAACAGATGAAGCCTCTTTAACAACGTTAGGCATTGATGTCGCAGAATTACTTAAGAGAGTTTTAAAATCTTTTCTCAAAAAACTTTTAAAGATGGAATTTATCACGGCGATCTACATATGGGTAATATTGGGATAACATTTGAAGGCAAAATTGTGTTTTATGACTTCGGTAATGTTGGATTTTTGACTAAAACAACCAGAGAACTTTTAAAAGATTTATTGGCAACACTTATCTCAAAAGATTATGAAAGTTTGACTGCAAAATTTCTTGAATTTAAACTTGTCACAGATGAGGGCAGTTTGATAGGTATGGAAAGGGAACTTAGGGACTGTTTTGAGTTTCGTTTAAGCATGTCTTTAAAACAACTTGAATTTACCTAGTTAATAAGAGACTTGCTTGGTATTGTATCTAAGTATAAAGTTAGCCTTCCAGTTGAACTTTTGAATTTTTTCCGAACGTTACTTTACATTGAGACGATTGGGAAAAATACAATTCCTGATTTTTCGTTAGGAGATCTTATTACAGAACTTTTTCAGGAGAAAACTGTTTTTGATTTTAATGCTAAGGAAGCCGTTGCAGACTCGATAAAAACTCTAAATGACTTTAGAAAGCTTGCCTTTGGCTTTCCAAAAAGAATGGACAAATTACTGAACAAGATGATAAACGACAAATTTACGGTAGATTTTTATCATATGAATCTGTAGCCATTGACAGATGAAATGAAAAGAAGTAGCAACAGGATTTTCGTAAGTCTGATGGTGGCTTCACTTATTATCGGCTCTTCACTTGTGTTTATATCTGATAAAGGAGCGCACATTTTTGGCTATCCTTTGCTTGGGATTGTTGGATTTTCAACATCTGCTATATTAGGTGTTTATCTTCTGTTTGCTATAATTCGTTCAAAACTTTAACTTTATCTATCAATTGCTATGTTTTGATAGAAATTATCTATTTTTTGTTATGACAGTTATTGCATAAAATTAATAAGATGAGAAAACTCATTTTCTTGCTTATCCTCCTCCTCCTTACCTGTGTGACGATAAACTCTGACATTTCAGCTTCAGAAATGAAGTATCTGGAACAAGCTATAAAGGGAAAACCGCTAATTATTAATAAAAAGGGGAAAAAGGTTCTTGCCTATACTGATGTGAGAAATGCAAATCTAAAAAAACAGAAATACTCACTGGTGTGTTGTAAAGATGGAAAACTAAGCGATAAAGCGGTATTAAACGCATACGTTGATCATTTAGATTTTTATGATGGTCTATTTAAGTATTTTGGTGCTGGAAATAATCTTAACAAAGGCAGTGTTGGTAGGTATATTGAAAATTGAATAGATACACGTTGTCTGTAATAATTCCAACATTAAACGAAGAGCTATATATTAAAAGATGCATAGATTCGGTTAAAATGCTAAATCCCACTGAGATTATCGTCGTAGATGGTGGAAGCACTGACAGCACAGTAGAGATTGCAAAATTAGAAGGCATTCAGGTTATAAAGTCTGAAAAAGGTAGAGGCATACAGTTGCAAAAAGGTGCTTTATCTGCTACAGGAGACATCCTTTTATTTATACACGCAGATGCTATTATCAAACAAGAGGTAGATTTTGATAAAATAATAGATGCAGGGTTTGGAGGGGGATTTTTTAAATTGAAATTTGATGCTGACTCTTTCACAATAAGGTTGGTAGAAATATTTGCAAATTTCAGAGCGAGATTGCATTCGTTACCGTATGGTGATCAAGCAATCTTTGTCAAAAAGGATGTGTTTCAACAAATGGGTGGTTTCAAGCCTTATCCTTTCCTTGAGGATATTGATTTTGTCCTCAGATTGAGAAGAAAATATAGGTTATATTGTTTGTCAGATTATGTAATTGTGTCCTCGAGAAGGCTTATAAAACCGATACCATTATCCCCTATTTTGGTTAGTGTCAGAAACGTTTTGATTGTTTTGTTAATGTTTTTGGGTGTAAAGCCAGATAAACTTATAAAACTTTATAAATGAGGTGTTTTTATGGAAGATGCAGTATTGTATAGGTACAAAAAGGCGGCAAAGGCATTTGAGAAAAAGCTTTGTTGCCCAACCGACTATAATCAAGAATTTTTGAGAAACATTCCGCAAGAAGTCCTCGAAAAAGACTATGGATGTGGTGATCCTTCAAAGTATGTTAGGAATGGGGAAACGGTACTTGATCTTGGTTCAGGAGCCGGGAAACTTTGTTACCTAATTTCTCAGGTTGTAGGTCCCGATGGTAAAGTGATTGGTGTAGATATGAATGATGAAATGTTAAATATTGCAAGAAAATATAGACTGGAATTTGGTAAAAAGCTTGGCTATTTTAATGTAGATTTTTTTAAAGCAAGAATTCAAAATCTAAAACTAAATCTTGAAAAGGTTGATGAATACTTAACCCTACACCCCATCAAAAATTCTGAGGATTTAACGCTTTTTAATGCATACTGTGAAAAGTTAGAAAAAGATGAAACTCTCATTCCCGATAACTTTGTAGATGTTGTTGTTTCTAACTGTGTATTAAATCTTGTCAAGACTGATGAAAAAAACAAGCTTTTTCAAGAGATATACAGAGTTTTAAAATATGGTGGTAGGGCTGTAATAAGCGACATCGTTTCAGATAAAGACATCCCACAGTATTTACAAGACGACCCTGAGTTGTGGTCAGGCTGTATATCAGGTGCTTTTAGGGAAGATTTGTTTTTAAAGGCATTTGAAAATGCAGGCTTTTATGGTGTAGAGATTGTAAAGTGGGATGATAAGCCTTGGCAGATTGTTGATGATATTGAGTTTCGTTCGGTGACGGTAATAGCAAGAAAGAGCAGCAAAGAAAACAATATTAGAAAAAGAGAAACAGTAATATACAAAGGACCATATAAAAAGGTAGAAGATGATGCTGGAAATATTTATGAGAGAGGAAAAAGAATTGCTGTTAGCAAAACCATCTTCGAACGGTTATCTCGGGAACCATATGATACAGATTTTATTTTAAGTCATACTGGTGCAGACGTTTTATATACAACAGAAAGCAAGGTTGTGCAATCTTGTTGTGATAGTTATCAACCTTTCTCAGAAAAAATTATGCTTATGGGAAAAAAGCTTAAAAAAACTAATATCTCGACACTGCAGATTAATCTGGGGAATTTATGCAATCAGGCATGTTTGCACTGCCACATTGATGGTGCTCCTTCTGGCAAGCTAATGAAAAGGGATATAATGGAGAAAGTGATTAGCTTTATCAAACAGAATAAAAATCTTATTGTTGATATTACTGGTGGAGCCCCCGAACTTCATCCCGACCTGCCATATCTTATAGAAAATATTTCAAAATATGCAAAAGAAATCTACGTAAGAACCAATCTAACCGCTTTAGAGAAAAATATTGGATTGATTAACGTCTTCAAAAATTATAACGTAACATTATTTGCATCACTGCCTTTTACCTCGAAACAAGAGACAGATTACGTAAGGGGCGATGGAGTTTTTGAAACTTCTATAAGAATGTTACAGTTACTTAACAAAAATGGTTTTGGGACTAACATCCTTTTACATATTGTACACAATCCATCGGGTTTTAGTCTGCCAGATTTACAGCCGGTTATTGAAGAGAAATATCGGCAGTGTTTGCTAAAAGATTTTGGAATAGTTTTTAACAAACTGTTTGTGTTAAACAATATGCCCATAGGAAGGTTTAAAAAACTTCTCGAAACAAACAATAAATATGACGAGTATTTGAAAATGGTTTACTCAAGCTTCAATCCCGATACGCTAAATAATCTGATGTGTCGAAACGTCCTTAACATCGGATATGATGGCAGGCTGTATGACTGTGACTTTAACAATGCTCTAAATATGGAAAGAATCGAAAAGCTTGATGATATTAAGATAGAAACATTGATTTCAAGTGATATAATTGTTTCGGAACACTGTTATGTTTGCACAGCGATGAAAGGCTCGGGATGCTATGGAAGTGTCGTATAAATTCAGATAAAACCTTTTTAAAAGATTACAATGATTACGCTGCCTATGGGCAATGCGTGTAGTTAAAAGTTACAGTCAGCCAATACGCTGCATTTGTTATTGAAAATCTTAAACAACCTAAAGTTTATTTACCTTTTCTAAAAAGGTTACGAGATGGCTTATTATATCCATAGGTGTTGGAGGACAGCCGGGAATATAAATGTCTACAGGTATGATGTCTTTTAAGCCATTTGTGACTGCATAGCTGTCTTTGAATATGCCACCATCTATTGTGCAGTCACCACAGGCTATAACTAACTTTGGTGATGGTGTTGCTTTATACGTTTTTATTAAAGCTAACTGCATCTGTCTGGATATCGGTCCTGTTACAAGTATTGCATCAGCATGTCTTGGAGATGCTACAAAGTCTATACCATATCTCTGGATATCATAAAAGGGATTTGTAAGTGCTGTACATTCCCATTCACAGGCGTTGCATGAACCGGCATCTACCTGTCTGATCCTGAATGATCTCCCGTAGATTTTTAAAATTTTCTCTCTTAGTTCTTCAAGTTTTTGAATTTCTTCTTCGTAAAGCCTGGCTTCCGGTATCATTTCGCATGGCTTTTTCTGTATAAAGTTTGTAAGTATCTTTTTTATCATTTTATCACCTACATATCACAACCTGAGTATGATAGATTGAAGCTTTTGTTACATAAGGGGAAATCAGGAACAATATTCCCATGAACAGCATAGGGCATAAGTGGCCAATTACAGTAGGAAGATGAACGTACCTTTACGCGCTCCACACCCCCATTTTCTCCCGATTTAACATAGTAAAACACCGAGCCTCTTGGAGACTCAACATAACCAACACCCTCAGAATGGGATTCTATGTGAATCTCCTTAGCTTCAATGTTTTTAGGATAATCTTTTTCAATAAGCTGTTTAATAATTTTTATTGATTCATCAGCCTCTCTGGCTCTAACCATCATTCTTGCAAGAACATCACCTTTTCCCTCAGTAATCAGATCAAATTTTAATCTATCGTAAAGTAGATAAGGGTGAGCAAATCTTATATCATCGGCAATCTTAGATGACCTTGCAGCTATACCAGTAGCACCGAGTTTCAAGGCTATGTCTGTTGCGAGTTTGCCCGTATTTTCTAAACGCTCTACGTGAGAAACAGTATTAAGCAGTAAATCTAAGAACTTTCCTTTTTCTTTTTCTAACTCTTTCAGGAAGTTTAAAATAATTTCTTTATTTTCAAGCACATCTTTATTAACGCCACCAATTTTGTTAATACCACGTAAGTATCTGTGCCCTGTTAAACATTGATTTAGTCTCATCAGTTTCTCTTTTATATATGCCCCTGCCGCATTACCAATTTGCAAACCTGTTCCCGCGCACATATTCCCGATATCACCTATGTGGTTATATAATCTTTCTAATTCCAAAAGCAGTGTCCTTATAGCCTTTGCTCTTTCAGGTATATCTATCTTAGCCAAATCTTCTACTGCCATGCAATAGGCTGTAGAGTGGGAAAAAGATGAAGTTCCGGAAATTCTCTCAGACAGCAAAACGCCTCTTTTGAACCCCAATTTTTCAAACTGTTTTTCAACGCCTTTGTGTGTATAGAAAAGCCTTGCCTCTAAAAAGAAAATCGTCTCTCCAACAGCACTAAACCTGAAGTGCCCCGGCTCTATTATGCCAGCATGTACAGGGCCAACAGGTATTTCATATACACCTTCGCCTTCAACTTTGAAAAATTTGTATGGTGATTTTATTTTTTGCCCCTCTCCCCAATCTTCTAACTCTTCCCTTGCTATCTGCCAGTCTTTCCTTAAAGGATAGGAGTTTTCAGGAAAACTTTCGTGAAAAACTAACCTTCTTGGGTCTGGATGTCCAACCATCTCTATACCGAACATATCTTTGATTTCTCTTTCGTACCAGTGTGCAGCGGGTACAAAGGGCGTTATTGACTGGTATTTTTCTCCTTCTTTTAAGCTAAATTTGATGATATATAAATTTTTATCCCCGGGAATTGAAAATATGCATCTTACCCAGAAAGCGCCATTTAGGTGCCTTTCATCAGTTGCAAACATAACCCTTAATATAGCTTTTTTCTGTTCGTGTATGTATCTTGAAATCGCTACAAAATCATCTTTTTTTATCTCAAAGACTTTTTTGCCCTTTTCTTCTTTGTAAGAAACACATTTTTCTTTCACCATCTCCATCATCTGACTCCCAAAATTTCTACTGAGTTTCTAATAAGCATACTGATGGTTTCTGGAACATAGATGCCAAGTAAAATAGCAAGAATTGCTAATAAAATCATAACCACATAGGAAAGTATTTCGTCGAATGTGATAGAATGAGTATCGTTAAAGGTTATATCTGCTTTGCAATCGCTTTTGAAGAGCATTTTACCAAAATTAGAAAGTAAACCAAAAAATACAAAAATTACAAAAAACAGGAATAAAGCCAGAGGCAACCATTTACCAGCATCAGCAGCAGCTTTGAGTATTGTAAACTCACTGATAAAAACGTTTAAAGGTGGTGAGCCAGCAAGGGACAGAATGCCTATAAATGTTAACACTCCAAGTACAGGCATTTTTGAGATTACATCACATACCCTGTCAATGCTTGTGGAACCAAAACGAGATTGAATCTTGCCTGAGACAAAGAACATAAGTGGTTTGGCAATTGCATGATTTAGCACATGCAGCAAAGCACCATAAGCAGCTAATTTACCACCTATGCCAAATCCAAAGGAAATGATACCCATATGCTCAATGCTCGAGTAAGCAAGCAGTCTTTTAAAGTTGCCCTGAACCATTAAGAAAATTGAGGCTATAGCTATCGAGAATAAACCAAAGACCAACAATAGGGTGTTGCTAAACTCGCTACCGACAGATGGTTGAACAATTGCCAGAAATCTTAAAACTCCATAAAAGGCAGTATTTAAAAGTATTCCTGAGAGTAAAGCGCTTACTGGAGTAGGTGCCTGACTGTGGGCATCGGGTAGCCAGCTGTGGAGTGGCGCAAGGCCTGCCTTGGTTCCATATCCAACAATTATGAATATAAAAGCTAACTTCATCGTTACAGGATTGAACTGTTTTGCATATTCTTTTAAAACAACAAAACTAAGTGAGCCTGACTCACCAAGTACGTTTGTTGCTCCATAATAGGCTATAAATGTTCCAAGAAGGGCAAAGGTAATTCCTACTGTGCATAATATTATGTACTTCCAAGCAGCCTCTATAGCTAACTCCCTCTTTGTAAAGCCAAGACCGATAAGCGGGGCGGATATGATAGTAGTTGCTTCTATGGCAATCCACATAATTGCAATATTTTCGGTGGTAACGACAAGAATCATCGATGTTACAAACATATTCAAAAGTAGATAAAACCTTTGAACATATTTTTTGTCAGTAAGCCCAGACGAAAGCTCATGCCCTAAATATTCTATGGAGTATGCTGTTGACATCATTGATAGAAAAACTATAACGCATAAGATATATGAAGATAGGCTATCAAGATAGAATATTCCCTCTCTTATTGCATTGTTGTTTATTATTTGTGAACAAAGTTTTGCAGTCAGAATAGATGTAATAATCATTCCGATAAGACTTAGATAGCCATTTAACTTTGGCTTTGGAATAAAAAAACATAATAGTCCAGTTACAATAGGTATCAAAAGTATCGCTAACATTTCATCTTATCCCTTAAGTTTGGTAAGCTGATCCAGATCTGTTGTAGAAAATAATCTTTTTATTTGTATTGCAAAAACACCAAGGATTATTACACCCATTAACATATCAAAAAACACACCTAATTCTATAATCAAAGGCATACCGTAGGTTAGAGAAAAACCCGCAAGAAAAAGCCCATTTTCCATAAATAAAAGTCCAATAACCTGTGTAATAGCCTTTCTTCTCGAAATCATAACAAAAAGGCTTATAAGAATAACCGCAACAGATATTTGTAAAACGTTTTTAGATAATCCTGTCACGTAAACGCCTTTAGAAATAGCGGAATAAACAATTGCAATAAGTATCCCGGAGATTACTAACGAAAGAGAGTTACTAACAAATGGCTCTACATCATGTGTTACTTGCATCTTTTTTACAATGTTGCTTATAAATAAAGGTATTACAAAGCATTTAACTATAAAATTTAAAAGGGCAGCAAAGTAAAAGTGGGATTCACCTTTAACCACTGCAACGGAGACAATCAACAAAGTAAGAAACAGGGAGTTAAAAAAATAAGCCTTAATGCAAGACTCGAGCCTCTTTAAACTATTCATAGATATCGCTGTAAGAAGTATTCCTACTGATAAAAAGTCAATCAAAGATGCAAAATCTATCAAATCTCTCATCTATTTCCCCAGCATCAAATAAGTCAAAAGCGATACAAAGGCAAGAACAAACCCACCCCCAAGTAGCGAAGGGAGCTGAAAAAACCTCATCTTAGCCCTTGAAGACTCAATTAAAGCCATCGTAAAGCCGATGACCAGCATCTTAATTGAATAAACGATAAAAGCCTTTGTTAAATGTATCATATCAAAAGATGTTGCAACCCCAAAGGGTAGGAATATATCAGCAAGTATAGTAAATAGAAGCATCTGCTTTATATAGTGTGCATACTCCATCATCGCAAGATACCTTCCCGAATACTCTAAAATCATCCCCTCATGAATCATTGTTAATTCTAAATGTGTATCGGGATTATCTACTGGAATTCTACCGGTTTCAGCAATAATCGCCACCATAAAGGCAGAAAAAGCGAGAACCTTAGATGGAGTAAGTATAGGATTGTCAATATTTACAATGTCTGCAAGGTTAGTGGAACCAGAAGGGATAGCTGCAGTAAATAGACATAACATCATCATTGGTTCCACAAGGGTTGAAACCGTCATTTCTCTGCTGCTTCCTTCACCACCAAAGGCTGTCCCGGCGTCAAGCCCAGCCAAAGCCATAAAAAATCTTGCTAAAGCAAAGGTATAAACGATAGCTATGACGTCTCCAAAATAATAGAAATTGCTTGCAGACGTAATAACAGGCACTAAAAAACAAACAGTTATTACAGAGGCGAGAACAATGTAAGGTGTAATCTTGAATATAACCGAAGCAGTATTTGATATAACCATGTCTTTATTAAAAAGCCTGATTAAATCACAATATGGTTGAACAATTGATGCACCTTTCCTGCCCTGCATCAAAGCCTTCACCTTCTTTATAAATCCCTGTAACAAAGGCGCAAACAATAAAATAATCAAAATCTGAAGCTTTTCCACCCTTTACATCCCAAAAATTAATAAAACAACCAAAGTAATTAAAATATATGACAGATAAAGCTGTAAACTACCTGATTGCAAAAACTTCAGTCTATCAGAAACATTGTTTATAAAGTTAAACATGGGTGATAAAATATACTTCGTCAAAAATGGTGCAATATCACCGCCATATCTCATAGAAGAAACAAAAAGCTTATCCACTGAATAGGTAATCTTAACTTCTCTTTTTGGCATGTATACACGTTTAAAAATAATTTTCAAGGGTTTAATAAATGCCGTTGCGGTATACTGCATTCTACTGTCAAGAGTAAAAATACCACAATCCCAGGAATCACCATGCTCAATCTTTGGCTTTCCAAAAAATGATCTGCTTAAGAGCAGGATAAAAATAATTGTCATAATTAATGACAATGCAATTGCTTGAGTTGATAACGACCCTGCTGCAATCGTAATAGAACCTCTTGTTAGAAAAGATAAGCTTCCACCGGTTAAATTAAAGACTGGATAAGAAAATAAAGTAATGAAATAATTTGGAAAAATGCCAAGAACAAGGCAAATGACTGACAAAAACAACATTGCAGATGTCATCGTGGGAGAAGCATCATGCCCATGGTCGGTATTTGAACTTCTTGGCAATCCCAGAAAGGTGATCCCAAAAGCTTTTACAAAAGCTGTGGCTGCTATAGCACCTGTTAAAGCTAAAGAAGCTCCAAAAATAGGAGAAATAATCTTAACGATGGATGGTGGTGCATTAAATCCCGAAATCAAAGCCTGATATGTTAGCCATTCGCTCACAAATCCATTAAAAGGTGGTAAAGCACAGATAGAAATGGCGCCTATTAAAAAACAAAAGGCGGTCATTGGCATCTTCTTAATCAGTCCACCCAAAAGTTCCATATTCTTTGTATGGGTTGCATGAAGTATTGAACCTGCACCCATAAAAAGCAGTCCTTTAAATACAGAGTGATTCAATATGTGATAAAATGCTGCTGTCAGTGATAATGCGGCAAGGGCGTTCATACTGTAAAACTTAAAAAGCATTGCACCGCCCAGTCCTAAAAGTATAATACCGATATTTTCTATGCTCGAGTAAGCTAATAATCTTTTTATATCTTTTTCCATAACTGCTTGCATAATTCCCAATACGGCAGATATAGCACCTAAAGCCAGAACCAGGATGCCCCACCAGTAAGCTCCCACGCCCAGAATATCAAGACCTATCCTCACAATGCCATAAATACCTGTTTTTATCATAACCCCAGACATTATTGCAGACACATTAGAAGGTGCAGTTGGATGAGCAATAGGTAGCCAGTAGTGAAATGGCATAATACCAGCTTTAACGCCAAAACCAATCAAAGCAAAGATAAAAATGATGTTTTTTATTGGGAGTGGTATATTGTTGGAAAGGGCTTTAAAAACAGAAAAATCAGAGCTCTTAGTATAGTAACTAAGCAAAAGAAAAAGTGCTATGATAAATGCCGTCCCTATGTGAGTCATCACAGCATAAATAAGTCCAGCTTTTGAAGATTTTTCGTTATTTTCAAAAACAACAAGAAAATAAGATAAAACAGACATTGTCTCCCAGCAGATAAGAAAAGA
Source organism: Deltaproteobacteria bacterium (assembly GCA_037442505.1). Lineage (GTDB taxonomy): Bacteria > CALINM01 > CALINM01 > CALINM01 > CALINM01 > JBBIPZ01. Next base: position 44,321 of record JBBIPZ010000012.1, read on the forward strand.
AATAATGTTTGTCGAAAGTATAACACCATACATTGACGGGATAAATAAGCTAAAAATAAAACCAAAGAAACGCTTATTTTTAAGACTTTTTGTGTATCCAATAGAATATAGGCAAACAGCAATTGTTAAAAGCGAGATGACGATTAAAAAAAATCCTGAAATATTGTCACCACCGAAGGATAAGTCGAAAAAGGGGGTCAGTTTAAAAATGTAATTTCCTGATGCACTATTCGAGAGCAAAGACAGCCCAAGAACGAAAAAAGAAAACGCCCCAGCTATAGATATCAGGTATGCAAGAGATGGTAAAAAAAGGGATATTAATGCTGCTATGACAAAAAGTAAAGTAGATTCCGACAAATCCATAACCATAAAATAGTAGTCCTTTATAAAATTATTAGTCAAGTTAATTTTTGTTAATTTGTGGCAACTTTTACAATTCATTTTCATTTTTGATAGAGTTTAGGTGCTTAGGAGATTCTTAGCGTAAATTTAGAATAACATAGTTTTAGGCTTACAATGACAGATGAAAATTGCCCAAAATGGCAATCTTACGACAGCTATGGTTTAATTCAAGAATTTAGCCAAAAATTTTTGTGATTTTATGTTATATTAAATCAACAAGCAGGAGGGATTGTCCTTAATAACATTTATAAAAAGCTCTACCAACCTTGGGTCAAATTGTGTTCCTGCACATCGTTTTATCTCTTCAAGTGCATCAGTATAAGCCATAGCCTTTCTATATGGTCTATCAGAGGCCATCGCATCAAACGCATCGGCTATCGAAATTATGCGAGCCTCAAGAGAAAGCTCTTCTCCCTTCTTGCCATCAGGATAGCCTTTGCCGTCAAACCTTTCGTGGTGTTCAGTGATTATTGTCTTTACATCTTGTAGAAAACTAATTGGTTCTAATATTTGGGAGCCAATCAAAGGATGTTCCTTAACACTTTCATACTCTTCATCTGTTAAAAGCCCATTTTTGTGAAGTATATTTAGGTCGGTCCCAATCTTTCCTATATCATGCAAAATAGCAGCATGTTGCAAAATTTCAAGCCTTTTGGGTGATAAATTTAACCTCCTCCCCATCTCAAGTGAGTAGCAAGTTACACGTTCTGAATGTCCTCTTGTATATGGGTCTTTTGCTTCTATTGCATTGACAAGAGCCCTGATTGTATCGAAATAACTTTTCTGCAAATCAATGTAAAGTTTGGCGTTTTCTAAAGAAACAGCTGTTTGTCCCGCAAGCGTATTTAACAATTCTAACTCATCTTCCGTAAATTCTGAACCATCAACCTTGTTATTGACATTTAAAACACCGACAACCTCTCCCTTTACAATAACAGGCGAAGATATAAGGGATTTTGTTTCATAATGATTTTTACTGATTCTTTTAAAACGTTCGTCTGTTTCAATATCTTTAACTATTATGGGCTTTCCCTCTTTTGCTACCCAACCAGATATTGAATCTCCAACCTTCACCCTTGCGTTTGCAACAATCTCTGGTTCCATACCAAGTGCGTATTTTATATATAATTCGCCTTTTTCTTTATCAACAAGCATCAGTGAACCCGTCTTTGCCCTCATTATACTAACAGATTTTTCAACAATCATTTTAATAACATCATCAGGATTAAGAACTGTCGTTAAGCATCTGCTAATCTTGTAGAGTATCTTAAGCCTGTCAATAGCCTTTTCTAAGTGATAGTTTTTTTCTTCTACATCTTTAACCATCATCTCAATCTGATTGTTTGCAGCTTCTAATTCCAGAACACGTGCTTTCAGCTGGGCATTTAGCGCCTCTAACTCTGCTTTATATCTGAGACTTTCTTGCATCTTTGCGATTTCGTGTTCTTTTTTTAGATTATTCTCATGAAAATCTTTCAGTTTTTGAAGCATAAAGTTAAAGGTCTTTGCGAGTACGCCCACTTCGTTGCCAGAAGGGATTTTGACCTCTACATTAAGGTTTCCTCTTGCTGCATCAATCATTGCCTTCATCAAGTCTTTAATAGGACATGTGACAAGCAAAGTGATTACAAGAAAAACCAATATAATCATTACGATAAAAGCTATCGCAGATGAAAATATCATTTTGTAGAGACTATTTTTAATCAGCCCATTAATATCTTCTGATGAAACATCAAGCACTAATGCGCCTAAAACCCTTTTTGTAGGGGAGTGGTGCTGGCTACAGGTTGGACCGTTAAAGAGCAGGTTTACAACTTTTAACGAGTTGTTAGACTCAAAAATTACAAATTTATCCATCTTGGGCATACTGCCGTCGTGACAACCTTCACAGAGCCCATCTTCTTTTGAAAGAAATGTCCCGACTTCATTTTTCTGTGTTGAGACGAGAATTTTGCCTTTTTTATCAAGTAATCTGATAGATTTAAGTTTACCTTCGTATTCTGAAGTTTTAACTACTTCTGCTACCATTGAATCAATAATTTTAAAGTCATTTTTTTCCATTGCGTAATACATCGACTTTTCTAAGGCAAGGCTTAGATGCTTGACAATTTCTTTTTCGTGTTTAATGATTTCTCTTTTTTGATAATTGATTAGATAATAAAATGTAGCAAAAATAACAACACCGATAATTACGCTTATTCTTATAAGAACCTCAAACCAAAGATGTTTATGAAACGGGATATGCATAAACAATAATTATATTTTAAGAAAAAAAATTGGTCAATTTTAATTTTTTGTGGTTACATAGATAGATATGTCCCTTTCAAAATCTTGCAAAGGTCCTTAAAATCATTACAAATGATTTTAAATTGTTTTTGCACGGGACTTTCAGATATGCTAAAAAGTAAGAGACCTTTTTCGAAGGTGTCTTATTATGGTAAGATATTGACGCTATGAACAAAACAGATTTGACCAGAGAATACTTGTTATATGGTGTTCCAATTTTGAGGAAATACTGGAAGAAGGCAAATATTCCAGAACTTTACAAAGTTTACAAAAAACCTATCAAGTTTTTTACAATGTTTAATCTTAATTTGTCAAAAAAAGAACATAAAAAAGCTTTCACTTTATCGACAAGTGAAATATATATATTTTCCTGTCTAAATAGGGCATACAGATATTTAATTTTCAAATATTTAATTGATTCACACAGCGGTATTTTATCTAATTTTTTTAATAGGCTTAAAAAATACAACGATAATTTACGGAAAATTTTAGAAGTTTTCGTGAAAATTTTCCCGGGCAAACCATTTTTAGAGCCAACAACTACAACTGAAAAATATCTGGAAAAGATTTATTTTGATGACAAAGAACAGTCTTATATATTATGCGATATTATACTGCTACATCTTGCAGAACTTAATCCTGCTACAGATAAACTAAAGCCTCTGTTTTATTCAAAAACTTTTTATAAATCGAGTTATTATCAGAATTTGATAAATAGCATCTTTTTTGAGTTTGAAAATACACCAACCTTTACTACGACTGGTATTGCAAGCAATCTCAAAGAACTGCTATTAGCTCCAATAAAACACAATTCACAATCACTTTATGCCCAGCTGTTGTTTATAGTTCAAAATTTTGGTTACCTTTTGCCTCCTGAGATATACTCTGAAGCTTTGCTTTCACTTGATTTATACAAAGAAGAAAATTCTAAAAGGGAGATTGTCAAGTCAAACACTGAGGTTATAGAGTTTAATAGTACTGACACTCACGATCATTATCCAGAACCAGAACTTTTTACACCGGATAAAGAATGGATGGCTAATATAGTTCTTATTGCAAAGATGGTTTATGTGTGGCTTTATCAGTTATCTAAGAAGTATAATCGAGAAATATCCAGACTTGACCAGATACCAGATGGGGAGTTAGATCAGTTTGCAAATTGGGGTATCAATGCAATCTGGCTAATTGGCGTGTGGAAACGTTCTCCAGCCTCACAAAAAATTAAACATCTAACGGGCAACAAAGATGCTATCGCTTCAGCATACTCTTTATATGATTATGAGATTGCAGAAGACCTGGGGGGATACGATGCATTATTAAATTTTAAAGAACGTGCTGCAAAAAGAGGAATTAGATTGGCAAGCGATATGGTGCCAAATCATACCGGAATTTATTCGGAATGGATACTAAGACACCCGGAATGGTTCATACAGACTGATGAACCGCCTTATACCAATTATAAATTTACAGGGGAGAATCTATCTTTCTCGCCAGATGTTGCCATTTTTATTGAGGATGGTTACTGGACAAAAACTGATGCAGCGGTAGTTTTTAAACATATTGATAACAGGACAGGCAAAATAAGATATATTTATCATGGTAATGATGGAACAAGTACTCCATGGAACGATACCGCACAACTTAACTATTTACTACCAGAAGTTAGAGATGCGGTAATAAAGACTATTATAAAGGTTGCCAGGCTTTTCCCCATAATTCGATTTGATGCTGCCATGACATTAACAAAACGTCACTACCAGAGGTTGTGGTTCCCACAGCCGGGGCATGGAGGGGCAATTCCTTCTCGCTCTCATTTCTCTATGACAAAACAGGAGTTTGATAATAAGATGCCCAATGAGTTCTGGCGTGAGGTGGTTGATACAGTATCAGAAACGGTTCCGGATACACTTTTATTGGCAGAGGCATTCTGGCTAATGGAAGGTTATTTTGTCAGAACACTTGGAATGCACAGGGTTTACAACAGTGCTTTTATGAATATGATTAAAATGGAAGAGAACTCAAAATATCGAAAAACAATTAAAAATGTTATAGAGTTTGATCCAGAAATCTTAAAACGCTTTGTAAACTTTATGAACAATCCAGATGAACAAACTGCCATAGAACAATTTGGCAAAGAAAAAAAGTATTTTGGTGCAGCAGTAATGTTGGTTACAATGCCGGGATTACCTATGTTTGGACATGGTCAAATAGAAGGCTTTAAAGAGAAGTATGGGATGGAGTATAAAAGGTGTTACTGGGATGAACAGATAGATTATGAACTGGTCATGGAGCATGAAAAAAGAATTTTCCCATTGCTAAAAAAGAGGCACATCTTTAGTGGTTCAGAACACTTTGTTCTTTATGATTTTTATGCAGGCGAACATGTAGATGAAAATGTGTTTGTTTACTCAAATATGTTCCACAACGAAAGGGCGATTGTAGTTTATCATAATAAATTTGCATCTACAAAGGGATGGTTTAAGACATCTACTCCATTTCGTAAAAATGGAATGACACCCAATTTGATCAGAAAATCTATAGGAGAAGCTTTAAAATTAAAAAGTGATTCCGATTGTTTTTACGTATTCAAAAATTACAGTAACAACCTGTATTATATAAAAAATAGCAAACAATTATGTGAACAGGGATTTTATCTCGAGCTCGATGCTTATGACTATCATGTGTTTATGGAGTTTGAAGAGATTATAGATGATGAGGAAAAAACATGGAAACAGCTTCACGATTATCTTAATGGAATGGGAGATGAAAACATTTTTGATTTACACAAAACAATTAAATTTGGCAATGTCTTAGAAATGTTGAAAAGTCTTATCATCGAAATCCCTAATATCATAGAAAACATCCTCGATATCGAAGTCAAACGTCATAATGAAAAAGTTGAAATAAAGAAAATCTATATAGACCTGATTTGTGAGTTGAAAAGTAAAAAACTTATTAGCGAGTCACAAGTTGAAGTTATTGAAAATGATCACTTCAAACTAATAAATTTTTTAAAGTTTTTGCAAAAGCATAAGAGACTTTTTAATATTTATGTGAAAGACAAAAAAAACAGCTATTATTTATTCTCCCTTTCAGTAATAAAAGATTTGTTAGAAAAACTTGGATTGTTTTCTTCAGAACACGATACAATAGGGTTAATTCGCTATCTTGAAAGAACGGGAAGTCTTCCCACAAATGGACTTACTGTAAAAGAGCTGTTTAAAATAATATCAAAATCAAACTTTTTTACAATAAAAGATGAAGCCAGATATTATGATAAACTTTTATCATTCTTTGGGGAAAAAGAAGTAAAAAACTACATAAAAGCCCATCACCACGACAATACAGAATGGTTCCACAAAGAGAGCTTTGAGGAGTTAATTAGCTATTTCCTGTTAAATACAACCAGAAAAACACTTAACAATCACACCCCCGAGGTTTCGATGGGAGCTATTATTAAGAGATTGACAAAATTACTACTTTCTGCAACAAAGGCCAATTACCGTCTTATTGAGACATTTTCAATCTAATAGCAATCAGCCTTTAACAAATATTACTTTTTAGAAGTAGTCTTTTTTGCAGCCACAGTCTTTTTAGGAGCAGCAGCCTTTGTAGTAGCTTTTTTCGCGACCACCTTTTTTTCAGTCGCTGCTTTAACAGTCTTTGTTGCAGTCTTTTTTACTGCCTTTTCTGGTCCAGCTTTTTTTGCTGCAGCCTTTTTGGTGGTCGCAGTCTTTTTCACTGCAACTTTTTCGGCTTTCACCTCTTCAGACTTTGTAGTTTTTTTAGGGGCGGTATCCTTCTCAGCTGCCTTAACTTCAATGGTCTTTTTTGCAGCACACCTTGTTCCACATTTTCTTGTTTTAGTTTCTTTTTTCACTTCTGTTTGCTTTGTTGCCGTTTTTTGTGTTGCCTTTTTTTCTGCCATAAAACGCCCTCCTTTTTTAAAAAAAATCAAAAACTTAACATTGATTATACAACCATTGAAAAGCATTGCAAGAAAAAAATGATTTAAGACGTTATTCTGTTTTTATTTTTATGGTGATTTAATCAAAATAGCGTACACTTTATCCTAATCAGCTTGACTTTTTGTTAGCTAAATTGATAATTTAGTAAAGTATGGACGAGATTAAACAGCTTGTTGAACATTTTATGCCAGCCATCATTGGTATAAGGCGGACTTTACATTCAATCCCGGAGCCTTCCTATGGAGAAGAGAAAACCGCTAAATTTATCGAAAATTTTTTAAAAGATCTAAATGTTAATTATCGAAGGATTGGAAAAACGGCGATCGTTGCAGACTTTGATACGGGTAAAGATGGTGTCTTTGTTGCTGTTAGAGCAGATATGGATGCATTACCGATTGAAGAAAAGACCGGGCTTGAATTTGCATCAGAACATCCCGGATATATGCATGCGTGTGGCCATGATGGCCATATGGCAATATTGTTAGGTTTAATAATGGCTGTAAACAAAATCAAAAATAGATTTTCTGGCAGCTTTAGATTTATTTTTCAGCCTGCGGAGGAGAAGCCACCTCATGGCGGAGCAAAAGGGTTAATAGAATCGGATGTTTTAAAAGGAGTAAATTTCATTCTTGGTTATCACATTATCCCGACTCTTGAAACTGGCAAATTAGCTATTTTAAGTGGTCCTGTAATGGCTGCAGCAGATGAGTTTGAAATCACAATCAAGTCTAAAGGTGGACATGCATCATGTCCAGAGAAAACTGTTGATACTATTCTTGTTGCTGCAAAGGTAGTTGACGCACTAAACAGTATTGTATCAAGGATGATATCTCCATTTGAACCGGTGGTGATTTCCTGTGGAGAGATTCACGGGGGCTTTGCATTCAACATCATTCCTGACAGTGTCGTGATTAGAGGAACTGTTAGGGCGTTTAATAATGAACTGCGTGCATTTGTTCCCCAGAAAATTGAAGAAATTGTTGCAGGTATTACTAAAGCATTTGGGGCAGAGTTTGATTTTACTTATGTAAAATGTTATCCCCCTTTGATTAACGATGAAAGCACAGCACAGTTTCTACAAAACGTTGCAATGTCAACATTTGGTAAGAATTGTATTGTGGATATGAAGCCATTGATGGGGGCTGAAGACTTCTCTGCGTATCTAAAACATATAAAAGGATGTTACTTTTTTATAGGTGGCGGTAAACAGAATGCCAGAAATCATTATTTACATAGTCCATTCTATGATTTTGACGAACAGGCTTTGAGAATTGGTGTAACAATTTTAGCAAAAGCATTGCTTAATGCCTCGTTATGGAAATGACTTTTATTTATGTCTGCTCTTTTTGAAATTATTAGATTAGAAATTGGAAAAAATGGTCCTATCACTTTTTCTCGTTTTATGGAACTGTGTCTCTATCACCCTCAACATGGATATTATCGTAAAAAAAGCTTGCCAATAGGAAAAACTGGCGATTACTATACAAGTCCAACTGTTCACAAACTTTTTGGCTATCTAATCGCAAGACAGATTAAAGAAATAGTTGATTCAAAAGAGTTTGGGAAAATTACTTTTGTTGAGGCTGGTGCAGGCAAAGGCCATCTTGCAAGAGACATCGGTGAGTACTTTAAAAATTATGAAAAAGATATACACAATAAACTTGAACTCCTTATTATTGAGCCTCATACGCCTTACCGAGACGTTCAGTTGAAGGAAACAAGAGAGTTTTATAATGCCATTAACTTTATCAGTCATGAGTCTGAACTACAAACTTTTGATGGAGTTTTTTACTCAAACGAGCTTTTTGATGCTTTTCCTGTCGAGATTTTAGAGTTTGATGAAGGTAGTATTAAGCAAGTATATGTTGATTGTGATGGCAAACAGTTTTATGAGTTAAAAAAGGATGTTTCGCCTTACATACGAGACTTTTTGACTGCTTTCAATGTGAATGTGTCGAGTCGTCTTAGAACAGAAGTTTCGCCTATAGCTGTATCTTTTTACAAATCAGTTGCAGAAAAAATAAAAAAAGGGGCTATATTGACCGTTGATTATGGATACACTATGGGCGAATATTTTAGTCAGACGAGAAATAGAGGCACATTAATGTGTTACTACAGACATCAAGCATTTGAAAATCCTTACATACGCGTAGGAGAACAGGACATGACTGCACATGTCAATTTTAGTATGTTGAATATTGCTGGAAAGTCCGCAGGTCTAAAAACATCAGGTTATACTGAACAGCAGTATTTTTTAATGGGCTGTGGGTTTATTGAAGAAGTTGAAAAACTCAAATCATCAATGCCTCAGGAACTGTTTGAGCAGGAGATGCAGAAGATAAAAGCGCTGATTATGCCGGGGGGGATGGGAACTACCTTTAAGGTTCTGGCGCAAACTAAAGGCATTTTAAGAGAAGATTTTAGAGGGTTTATTTATAGAAACTCCAAAGATCAATTATAATAGAGGCTTGGCAAATTTCTATGATAAAAAGGCTGTTTTGTTTCCTCTTAATATTTTTCCCCTTAAGCTATGCATCTGCAGACACATATCTTATCTACAGGATGGAAACTCCAGACCCTTATAAAACGTTTTACACGATTAATACCAGCCACTTTTCTATACACTACCACAATGGCTTAGAACATTGGGCAAAAAAGGTCGCTTATATATCTGAGAATGTTTATAAGCTCTTAACAGACGAGTTTCAATACTCACCTGATGAAAAAACTCAGGTGGTGATTATGGACAACAACGACCTGGTTAACGGTTATTCGATAGTATTTCCTTACAATACAATCTTTTTAAATGTTGGTTTTCCTGACTTAGATACAACAATTGGTGAATATGATAATTACTTGTTTAATTTATTTGTTCACGAGTTTGCGCATATCCTTAGTATGGATGTTAATAGTGGATATTCTAAGACATTTAGGAAAATTTTTGGAAAACCTATACCAGCAGAAACACCCACATCCGGGTTGTTTTTCTTATTACTTTCGCCACCAAATATATTTATGCCAAAATGGTGGCACGAAGGAATAGCAACAGAGATGGAAAGTAGCTATGGCTATGGTGGAAGAGGGAAAAAAAGTTTTTACGATATGATATTCAGGATGGCTGTATTTCAGCAAAAATTACCACGAATTGACGAGATTAATGGCGACATACCATACTGGACGAAAGGACACACGCCATATATTTTTGGCTATAATCTTTTTGCTTATTTAAGGGCTCGACATAATCTAAAGTATTCTCTGCTTACAAAAAGGCATTCTGAACGTTTCCCATACTTTATAAATGCTGTCCCAATGGACCTTTTTAATAGTAAAGATTATAACATTCTCTACCAAGAAAGTCTTGATTGGCTAAGGAATAAACAACAGTCTAACATCGACACCATTTTAAACACTACATTGTTAGAGGGCGAAAAACTCGCATTTGATTTTGAAATAATAAAAAATCCACGCCTATCTAAGGACGGTTCTAAGTTAGCCTTTCGTATTGAAGATCTGGATTTAGGCAATGCAGTGGTAATTGCTGAAAGAAAGACCAATAAAATTATTGCAAAAATTCCCGCAAGATATTCTCGAGGTTCATTGGTTTTTAGTGATGATGGTAAAAAGCTTTACTATACCAGGCTGGAGAGGAGAAAACAGGCGGGCTTTTTCCAGAATCTTTACGAATATGACATAGAAACAAAAAAAAGTAAAAAACTTATAGAATGGCTCAGAGTAGAAGATATCGATTTATCGCCTGACGGGGAACAGTTAGCAATCATATTTGTGGAAGATGGAAAAGAAGGAATAGCTTTGACGTCTTTTTCATCATTGAATGAGAAGAAGTATGACGTCTTGATTGGTTTAGATTACACTCATCTGGGGCAGGTCAGGTGGGCACATTATAAAAAACAGATAATTTTTAGCAAAAAAAATGACACTAAAAGTGGCATATATCTTTATGATATTAATAACAAAGAGCTAAAGAAAATCATCGAAAAAGAATGTATCCTTGAATACCCCGTTTTTAGCAATGATGATGAATCGATCTATTTTGTATCTGATGAAAGTGGTGTTTTTAATATTTACTCCTATAGTCTAAGCGATGGTAGCCAGAAAACATTAACAAATCTTATCGGAGGTGCACTTTCTTTCGATGTTTCTAATTCTGGAGAAATAGTCTTCAGTTCTTATAATGCCAATGGGTTTGAACTAAGGTTGCTTCGACAGAGTACTATGGATACAGTCAACGTCCCGATATTAAATAGACAAATCACTTCACAAAATAGAGTCATGTCTATTGATCAGGAGAGTTTTAAAGCGAGTAAATACTCATCACTACCCACAATCACACCAAAGTTTTTCATTCCTGATGTTTATTCCGATTATAAAGGCGGGGTTCTGGGTGTTTTTACGGCAGGGCAGGACGCAATTGGTTATCATACTTACACATTGGAAATAAGCAGGGGGATAAACAGTAGCGAGACATACTATAACTTAAGCTATCTAAATAACATGTTTGTCCCGAAGATTAAACTAAACATTTACTCGCAGCCAATTGTGTATAGTAATTTTGCTAATTTTGTAGATTTGTGGGAAAAAAGTGAGGTTGTGCATATTGAAACATTACTGCCATTTGGCCCAGCTTTTTTTAAGTTAGGTTATGAATATGAAGAGAAAACACCTTTAAATAGCTACGCTAAGCGGTTAAAAGGTTACTTCTATAATGGCGATGTATCATCTATTTTGTTTGGTGTTGATTTATTCAGGCCACGGAAGTACCCAAACTCTATTAGCTATGAAGAAGGAAGGAAACTTTCTTTGCTTGCAAGGATATCTGGAACGTTTTTAGGTGGAGAACTTTCAAAAGCGCAGTATATTTTGTTTTACGATGAGTATGTCGGTTTAGAATTAACAAAAGCGATTAAACACGATGTTTTTCATTTAAATGTTAACGCTGGGGTTTCGACAGGCAGAGAGGTAGCTCAAGGTGCGTTTCAGTTAGGTGGTTTTCCCACGCCATTTTTAACCTTTCCATTGAGAGGATACGCACCAAGATTTGAAACGGGAAAGTATATTTACACTGGTAGTTTTGAGTACAGATTTCCTGTAACAGCATTTTATAAAGGCAGGGGCACCACCCCGATATTTTACGAAAAGCTATCTGTGAACGCTTTTTTAGATTTTGGTAATATTTGGGGCTATGGTAAAGAGTTTTCGGATGATATAAAGTTAGGCTTGGGTTACGAGTTAAAGTTAGACATTACTCTGGGATACTGGTTAAAAGTAACACCAGCCTTAGGTATTGCTAAAGGTTTGAGTAAAGAAGGAGAAAAACAGCTTTATTTTACAATCTATAGTAACTTTTAAGGGCCTTATAACTTATTATATACTGAACGAAATTGAGGATACTTACTACCTTCTTTAGCCTTTGCAAATTTTTGCAAACTCCTATACAATAATCTTGCTATGAATGAGCTTATTGTTAATATTGCCATATATGCTGTGCCTGTCCTTCTTGCTATCACGTTGCACGAGTTTTTTCATGGATACGTAGCATATAAGTTAGGTGATGATACGGCAAAGATAATGGGTAGATTAACTCTAAACCCAATACATCATATCGAGATTTTTGGAACTGTGCTATTACCACTGATGTTAATACTGATAAGGTCTCCTTTTTTAATCGCTTGGGCTAAGCCTGTGCCGATAAATGCAGTTAATTTTAAAAAGCCTTATAGGGACATGGCGTTATCTTCTGCAGCTGGTCCTTTATCAAATCTTGTGTTGTGTATCTTTTTTATATTTTTTTACTATTACGTAGGAAAACCTGAAGGTGCGTTTTTGGGAAGTTATCAAGAGATGTTTTTTAAGATGAGCAGGGCGGGAATTTATCTTAATTTTACACTTTTTGCATTTAATCTGTTGCCAGTTCCCCCACTTGACGGTAGCAGGATATTGGTGGCGTTTCTGCCACGTAGATACAAACTGCTTTTTGACCGTATTGAGCCTTATGGTTTTTTTATAATCATGATTTTAATCGTATTACGATTTTTTGATATTTATATGTCGTTTATGTTCAAAATCTTTATTTCTATTCTTGGAGGTTTTTTTGCATGAAAAGTGTATTGAGTGGTATGAGACCTACCGGTAAACTACATTTTGGCCATCTTCACGGAGTTTTAAAAAATTGGTTAAAGCTTCAGGATAATTATTCTTGTTACTTTTTTGCAGCTGATTGGCATGCACTAACAAGTGAATACGAAGATACAGACAACATTAAATCTGATATTCACGAGATGTTTATAGATTGGCTTTCTGTGGGTATAGACCCGGCAAAATCTGTAATATTTGTCCAATCAAAGATAAAAGAACATGCTGAACTGTTTTTGTTGTTTTCGATGATTACACCGCTTTCGTGGTTGGAGAGAAATCCTACTTATAAAGAACAGTTACAGGAGATTAAAAACAAAGATTTGAGTACCTTTGGATTCTTAGGGTATCCTGTTCTTCAGGCAGCAGACATTTTAATTTACAAGGCGGCTTACGTCCCTGTAGGTATAGATCAGGTACCACATGTCGAGTTGACAAGAGAGATAGCAAGAAGGTTTAATTTTATATTTAAAAAATCGGTATTCCCGGAGCCTGAAGCACTGCTTACGGATATTCCTAAGCTTTTAGGAGTTGATGGCAGGAAGATGAGTAAAAGTTACAATAATGCTATTAATCTTTCTGACAAACCTGAAGTAGTGAAAAAAAAGATACTTACTATGATGACAGATCCTCACAGGATTAAGAGAACCGACCCCGGAGATCCAGAGTTATGTCCACTCTTTTTGTTCCACAGGGTTTACTCATCTGAGGAAGAGCGTCTTGAAATTACAAAGGAGTGTAAACAAGCATTAATTGGATGCGTTGACTGTAAAAAACGGTTGTTGGCGAAGATGGATGTAGAAATTGAGGCTTATTGGGAAAAGAGAAGACATTATGAGGCTAACCCGGAAATAGTTGAAGAGATAATAAGAAATGGCAATGAACTTGCCCGCAACAAAGCAAGAGAAACTATGGCAGAGGTTCTGGAAGTAGTTAAAATATGAGTGGCATTTCTGTAAAGTTAGAAACTTTTGAAGGTCCCTTAGACCTGCTTCTTCACCTTATAAAAAAAGAAAAGGTCGATATATACGACATACCTATTGCTGAGATTACACACCAGTATTTAGATTATCTTGATAAAATGAGGGAACTTAATATTTTTATTGCTGCAGAGTTTCTTCTAATGGCTGCAACCCTTGTTTATATTAAATCAAAGATGCTTCTTCCCAAAAAGGTGGATATAGAGGGCGAAGTAGATACATTGGATACAAATCAGGAACAGGAAGACCCTCGAAAACCATTGGTGGAGAGGCTCATAGAGTATCAAAAAATTAAAGATATGATGTCTATTCTCGAAGGCGGAGACCTTTTATACAAGAGCTTTTTTCCACGAGGCTATACTGAGTTTAAGTTTGATTATTTCGATGGAGAGTTTGATGCGTACGAACTGGTTAAAGCCTTTTATGACCTTGTGAAAAAAATGCCTGAAGAGAAGTTTTTAAGTATCGAACTGGAGAAGCTTTCTATCGTAGATATGATGAATAACGTTGTGGAGTATCTGAAAAAGGAAAATAGGTTAAACTTTTTCGAGTATGCAAAACGTTTCAGAACAAAATTGGAACTAATAGTTTTTTTCCTTTCCTTATTGGAACTGGCAAAGTTGAGAATGATTTATATAGCACAAAATGCCCTCTTTTCCGATTTGGTAATTGAACTAAGAGTTAGAGATATTGAAGATTAATTTTTTAGAGGTTGGAGTTGAATAGATTAGAGTTAATGTCACTTATCGAAGCAATAATTTTCGCATCCGAACAGCCATTGGATGCAGAAAAAATCGCCAAAATTGTAGATATAGAAAAAGATAAAGTTATTGAAATTGTTGAAGAAATTAAGTCTTACTATGCCCTTAACGAAGTGAGAGGTATAGAGATTGCAGAGATAGCAAATGGTTACTTTTTCAGAACCAAGCCCGTCCACGCCCCTTACATTAAAAAGATTGTTTTAGGTAGAGAAGCGCAGCTTTCAAGGTCTGCTTTGGAAACTTTATCAGTTATAGCGTTCAAACAACCGGTTACAAGGGCGGAGATAGAGCATTTGAGAGGCGTTGATTCAAGTAATGCTATTAGAACTTTGTTGGAAAAAAAACTTATCAAAATTGTTGGGAAAAAAGATGTGCCGGGAAAACCTCATGTTTATGGTACAACAAAAGAGTTTTTAAAAAGCTTTGGTTTGAAAGACCTTTCTCAATTGCCAAATTTAAAAGAGATCAAAGAACTTGAAAGGGAGCGAGAACCACAACTAAGGCTTATAGGAGATGATGAGTATGAAGATAAGACTTCAGAAGATATTGGCTGATGCCGGAGTTGCATCAAGGAGAAAGGCAGAAGAGCTGATAAAAGAAGGCAGGGTGTCTGTAAATGGCAAAGTTGTTACTGAGATGGGTTTTAAGGCTTCGCCGTTTGAAGATCACATAAAGGTTGATGGCAAGTTAATAAAATTTTCTACTCAAAAAGCTGTTTACTTTATGTTAAATAAGCCAAAGAAGGTTATGTGCACCGTGGAAGATCCCGAAGGCAGGCAGACAGTTATTGATATAATACGTAACAGGATTAAAGAACGTGTCTGGCCTGTAGGGAGGTTAGATTACCATTCAGAAGGTTTGGTAATTCTCACAAATGATGGGGAACTTACCCTCAGATTGACTCATCCACGTTATAAAGTGCCCAAGGTCTACGAAGTTAAGGTGAAAGACCTGCCTGCTGAAGAAAAGTTAGATAAACTTCGCAAAGGCGTTTATTTAGAAGATGGAAAAACTCAACCATGTGAGATTTATTTTCTAAAGACTACCAGGGAGAATTCAAGGTTTAAAGTTGTATTGAAAGAAGGTAAAAAACAACAGATAAGAAGAATGTTTATGAAGATTGGGCATCCAGTAATGAAGTTAAAACGCATCGAATATGGTCCTTTAAAACTGGGTAAGCTGGCAATTGGTGATTTTCGTCCTCTTTCAGAAGAAGAGATACAAGAACTTAAAAAGGCTTGTAAATTATTATAACTGGTCTATTTTGTTAAATTCAGCGGGCAGCTTTATTGTAAACTTAGTGCCGATACCTTTTATACTGTCAACTTGAATATTTCCGTAATGTAAATTAACGATCTCTCTTACCAAATATAGACCAATGCCAGCGCCTCTTGTGGTTTTGTTTGGACCTGCGTCTAACATATAAAATTTTTCGTAAATCTGGTTAAGCTGCTCTTCAGGGATACCCTTCCCATAATCTTTTATTATAAGGTATGCAACACTACCACTCAGCATAGTTGATATTTCTACTCGGCTATCCTGATGAGAGTATTTAACGGCGTTAGAAAGCAGATGGTATATTGATTGGGATAAAAGCTCTGTATCTCCTTCAATGTAAATAGGCTGTTCAAAAAGATTTACTAAAAAAGTTATTCCTTTAAGGTCAGCCTCAGGTTTGATTTCGTTGATGCAGGTTTGCACCAGCTCGTTAAGCTCTATTCTGGAACGCTTTATTTTGAAAATTGTGGGAATGTTTTCAAATTTACTGATTGTCAACAGATTATCAATTAAACGAGTTAATTTATTTACTTCATTCAACATATTGTTCAAGATATTTTTTTTGCTAACCTCGTCCTTTAGCACGTCTCCACAGAGTATTTCGTTAAAGCCCTTTACAATTGTTAAAGGCGTTCTAAGTTCATGAGAAATATTCGCCATATAGTTTTGGCGCCAGATATTTAGTTCTTTTAACTTGCGATAACGCATAGCGTTTTCGAGCGCAACACTTCCAAAGCTGACGAGCGATTGGAAAAGGTCAGCAGAAAATTCTTTAAAATCCCCTTTCATTTTTAGAAAAATTAACGTTCCAAGGCAATGATTCCTATACTTAATTGTGTGAACAATAGCTTTGTTGGGTTGGTATCCTACACCATCGACTATAAAACTTAATTTTTCCTCAATCTCAGCAGGTTTATTTATAACTAATGGAGTAATACTATCAAGTGAACATCTGCTCGCGAGAAAACTTGATATATAATTGTTTCCAACCGTTAACTTTTTGTTGAGCCCCACAACGTCTTTGAGAATCAGACTACTTGGCTCATTGTCTTTAAACAAAAATAACAAGGCTGTATCTGGTCCTACAAATTCGCCAAGCTCATTCAACATTTTGTTTACAACATCTTCTAACTCAATTTCTGACGATATAGCCCTTGCAAAATTATTTACTGATGTGAGGGCAGAAATTTTTTGTGATAGTTCTGTTACATCTTCCAGAACGATTAATACACCATGCTCTATCGAAGTCGTCTTAAGTGCATTAATATGAATTGAATAAAATTTTAAGCCCAGTTCCATGCAAAAGTTAAACGAAAAATCATCATTGTTTGTGATATATTCGGGGGTTGGAAAGTAATCCTTTATGTCGGAATGTTTTCCGTTTAGCCCTAAAACTTTAAATAGGTTGTACCCGACTATTTCTGTTTCCTTTTTATTAAGAAAATTAATAGCTGCTTGATTTGCGAAAAATATCTTGTATTCGTGGTCGCATTCTATTACACCCTCGGACATGCTACTTAAAATCTTTGAAAGATGATTTTCAATCTCTATAAACTCTTTTGTCATCTCGCGGGGATAAATTTTATCGACACCAATAACCTTCTCTTTTAGGTCCGCTGTATCAGCACCTGAATCATATTGTTTAAGAACAAATAAAAGGTCGGAGATAAAGTTTTGAACAGGACTTTTTGCCACATAGGCATCCGCATTTATCTCCTTTACTTTGGCAGACGCCTCGATAGCCACTCCTGTTAATATAATAACTGGTGTATGCTTAGAATTTGGTAAGTTTTTAAGATAGCTACAAAGCCTCATGCCGTCAATCTTTGGCATGACGTGATCTACAAAGATATAATCAAAATGATGATTTTTAACAGCATCCAGTGCTTGCAACGGGTCATTAAAAGTAAAAACTAAATAACCTTCTGCTTCGAGAGACTTTTTTATCACCTCTAAAAAGAACGGATTATTATCAACAACAAGTATCTTTTTCGACATTAATTATATTTTACTTTTTTTTATTAACTTAGCAAGCAAATAATAAATCAACATATTCGCGGCAGAATTTCTCCCAACGGCATGTCGAGAACAGTTCTGCCACCAAATGATGTCTCCAATACAACTATCGGCTTATCTTTTCCTACCACTTCCCCTATAACTGCAACATCCTTAGAAACATCAAATTTCTTTAGTATTGAAACAGCTTCATCTGCCTGACTTTCATTAAACACCATAACCATCCTGCCTTCACATGCAAGGCTGTATATATCAAAGCCATAAATTTCGCATATGGCTTTAACTTTTTCGTTAACAGGAATATTTTCTTCTGAAATAGCGATTTTTATTTTGCCTGTTATAGAGAGCTCGTTTAATACTGTAGCCGCCCCCCCACGTGTTACATCCCTTATAAACTTTGGATTTATACCTGCATCAAACAATGCTTTTACTATGTCCCATAAAGGAGCAACATCAGAATTCACAACGCCATCAAAATTTATCGTTCCTTTTGCCTTTAAAACCGCAACAGAGTGTTCTCCGAGAGGTCCAGTCAAAATTATCTTATCACCTACATTATAATCACTAAGGGGTAGTTTGTAGTTGCAATATCTTTTACCAATGCCAGTAATGTTAATATGTATGCCTTCCATCTTGCCTTTTTCTACTATTTTTGTATCCCCGGTAACGAGTTTAACATTATATTTTTCAGCTAACTTTTTTATTTCATCAAGGATTTTTATAACAGTTTCGTAATCAAAACCTTCTTCTATAACAAGTGCCATAGTCATATACATTGGTTCAGCAGCCATCGATGCAAGGTCATTTATCATTCCACAAAAAGCAAGAACACCAATATTTCCACCGTCAAAATATGGGGGATAAACAGTAAAAGTGTCTGTAGTGATAACCAACTCATTTTCAATGTTTGCACCATCAGCAAGAACAACAAGCGAATCATTAGAAAATCGAGACACGATCTCGTTATTAATAAAATGAAAACTTTTTCTGCCTCCACTGCCTAAACTTAACGTTACTTTACTCAAATTTGCCACTCCATTTATAATATGCCAAACACGTACCCTCGTGGGAGACCATACACGGGCCTATTGGATTATCTGGATTGCAGGTCTTTCTGAACAAGGGGCACTGTTCTGGAGAAAACTTGCCTATTAACACATCTCCACATTTACAAGCACTGTTTTTTTGTTTGAAACCATCCTTTGGTATATCAAACCTAACACGAGCGTTATAATCACTATAGGCATCTCGAATCTCGTATCCACCATCTTTAACAATACCAATGCCTCTCCAGGGCGCATCTTTTAGATAAAACAGTTCTTCAACCTTCTTCAGCATTTTAGTATTGCCTTTTTCGTCAACTGCACGTTTATATGCACATCTAATATCAATGTCTTTTTTTTCAATCATATCAACAAGTTCTAAAATACCCAGGAGTATATCAAGAGGTTCAAAGCCAACTACCACAGCGGGGATTCCAAAACTTTTTACGGCGGAAAAATAATCCCAGCCAACTACTGCGGAGACGTGTCCTGGAAGAATCACCCCATCAGCGTAAAGTGTGCCAAAACTTCCCAGTGCTTGTAAAACTGACCGTGTATTTTTATGAAACGACAAAAATGTTAAATTTTTTAACGATTTTTTCGTTGCAAAGTCAATTGCAGCTGCTGTTGCTGGAATGGTCGTTTCAAATCCGACGCCTAAAAACACCCATTGTTTATCTGGATATTTTTCAGCTATAGAAATAGCTTCAAGAGCAGAATAAACAATTTCAATGCTATAACCATCAGAGCGGTAATCTGCAAGACTCTTTCCTGAAACAGGAACTTTTAGCAAATCTCCATAAAGAATCATCCCCGCATTATGATGTTCAATTAGATAAGCTGCCTCAAAAAGTTCTTCTTCAGCAGTAACACATACTGGACATCCCGGACCAGCAATAAAGTTTATCCTGGGACTGAAGGCATAACGAAATCCATACTGAAAGATGTTGTGTGTGTGAGTTCCACAAAACTCCATCAGTCTTAAATTGTTGTTAAAGTATTGAAGACGCTCTTTAATCTTATTAAAAATAGTCTTTGAAATATCTTTTTGTTTGAAGAATTCAGGATTAAACGACATTGTTATGACAACTCTCCATCAATTAACAACTTCAACTCTTTAAGGATTTCTTCAGATTCGTTATCTTTAAGACGCTTGATAGCCATCCCGGCATGAACAAGCAGGTAATCTCCAACAGATGGTTTATCGTCAAGAAAACCAATGAAACAGGTTTTGGATACACCATTTAGCTCTACAGTGCAAAAATCATCGCTAATATTTACAACTTTCATTGGAATTGCTAAACACATCGTATACATTATAGAAAAGTTTAGTCACTTATTCAAACGAAATTTGGAGAATTAAAGAACTATTTTGCTATTGTCTGTAATTCACAAACTGCAAAGGAACTTTAAAGTCTAATGATTTTAGGTGGGCTATAACTGCCTGTAAGTCATCTATTTTCTTACCTGACACTCTTAATTCATCACCCATAATCTGAGTTTGAACTTTTAGCCCGGTTTCCTTTATCTTCTTGTTAAGTTCCTTCATCTCTTCCTGTGTCAAGCCCTGTTTTATAGTAAACTTTTGTCTAACAGTGTCACCGGATGCCTTTTCTATTTTACCGGCAGAAAGAGCCTTTAAAGAAACGTTGCGTTTAACCATCTTAGATTCAAGTATTTCGACAACAGAGTTAAGCTTAAACTCATCGTCAGCGATAATTTCTATCGCATCCTTGAGCAAAGTTATTGAAGATTTCGAATTGCGGAAATCGTAACGTGTTTCGATCTCCTTCTTTGCCTGATTAACAGCATTGTCAACTTCCTGCATATCTACCTTAGAAACAATGTCAAAACTTGGCATGAAATAATTTATACCAAAAACGGTGGTTTTTATCAATAAGAAAGTTGCTTTTATGGTGTTACAGTTCCTTTAGTAGTGACATATGCAAATAAGTATTTTTTTGTCTTGATTTAAAGCTTAAAAAAAATTAAACTTTAAATGTTACATATCAAGGAGGCTATATGTTGAGAAAAGTTTTATTTTTATCTCTAATGATGACGTTATTTTTTTGTCTATCTAAGGCACAGGCGCAGGTAGTTTTGTTTGACGAAGGACATGGACAGGCGTTTTTAATTTCTAAGGAAGGCGCACTTCACCTGTCCCAGTTAGCCAGAACGTTAAAAAATGAAGGGCTCGAAGTTCGTTCCATAAAAGACACCTTTAATTTAGAACAACTTTCTACAGCGAAAGCATTAATTATTTCAGGTCCATTCAAGCCAATCACAGAACGGGAAATTAATATACTGAAAGATTATGTTAATTCTGGCGGTATACTAATCGTAATGCTGCATATTTCTCAACCAGCCCAGAAACTGTTTCAGAGCTTTAGTATAAGCATAACTAACGGAGCTATTTCTGAATTAGAAAATCTGGCAGACAATAAAAAAACAGACTTTTATGTTAAAACATTAACAGAACATCCTCTGACAACAAATTTGACCAATTTTGCAGTATATGGGTGCTGGGGCTTGATTTCTGATAATAAAGATGTCTCTATGATTGCATCAACAAGCGCTAATTCATGGTTAGACCTTAACATAAACGGTGTCCCTGACAATTATGAACCTAAGGGGCCATTTGGAATTATTGCAACGGGTAATTCTGGAAAAGGTAGTTTTATCTTTTTTGCAGATGACGCAATATTTCAAAACAATTTTCTTAAGGGGTCAAACCAAAAATTAGCGGAAAACCTGGCAAAGTATATAAAAAGATAGTTGTTAGGTGCAGAAAATGACAAAAAATGCTAACGATGTTTAATGAAGAACACTAAGGATATATTAAAAGAAAATATCAAGAACTAATTTTTAACATGATGTTTTTCTCACAAAAGTGTTGATATAGTTATTTTAACCATCTAAAATGAAACTATGGAACAAAGCCTGCCTATCAATCTCGACCTCAATCCAAAATTTGCCTATGCGTTACATGTGATGGAAAATACTAACAAAAATCTGTTTGTCACAGGTAAGGCCGGGACTGGCAAATCTACGCTACTACAGTACTTCAGGAATAACACAAAAAAAAATATTGTTGTTCTTGCACCGACGGGTGTTGCTGCCGTTAATGTTCGAGGGCAAACAATACACTCTTTTTTCAATTTTAAACCAGATGTCACACCTACTACAGTTGAGGATATCAAACCAAGAAACAAAAGTATTTATAAGAAACTTGACACAATAATCATTGATGAAATTTCTATGGTTAGGGCAGACCTTTTGGACTGTATCGATATTTTTTTAAGAAAACATGGCAAATCGAAGAAAAAACCGTTTGGTGGCATTCAAATGATCTTTATCGGCGATCTTTACCAATTGCCACCTGTTGTCACATATAGGGAAAAACAGTTGTTCACCAAACATTATAAAAGCCAATATTTTTTTAACGCCAAAGTCTTCGACCATATTCAGTTAAAACTTTTAGACAAAAAAGATTCTGGTTTTGAAATGGAATTGATAGAGCTTGAAAAAATTTATAGACAAAAGGATGAAGAATTTATCAATTTGCTAAATGCTATCAGAAACAACACTGTTAATGAAGAACAATTAGCCAGGTTAAACTGTCGTTATTATCCAGACTTTAAAGAACCTGAAAACGAGTTTTATATCTATCTAACATCTACAAATGACCTTGCAAATGCTATAAATAACGAAAAATTATCTAAGTTAGATGGCAAGTTAATAAAATATAAAGGGGAGATAAACGGAGAGTTTCATAGCAAAGATTTGCCAACAGCTGAGGTGTTGCAACTTAAAATTGGTGCTCAGGTTATGTTGTTAAACAACGACACTTATGGCAGATGGATAAATGGCACTCTTGGTGTTGTTAAAGATATTGAAAAAAACTATGACGAGCCTGATGTTATCATTGTAGAGCTTGCAGACAAAACAGTTGTAGAAGTGTTACCTTATAACTGGGAAATGTTCAGATTTTACTATGACGAAAAGGAAAACGCTATTTTATCTGAACAGATAGGCTCTTTTCTCCAGTACCCTTTGAGGCTTGCCTGGGCCGTAACTATACATAAGAGTCAGGGGAAAACTTTTGGGAGGGTCATTATTGATATTGGTAAGGGAACTTTTTCTCACGGTCAGATGTATGTAGCGTTAAGTAGATGTACAACGTTAGATGGGATAATTCTAAAACAAAAAATCCAGAAAAAACATATAATGATGGACTTTAAGGTTGTCAATTTTGTTACTAAGTTTCAATATGCACAAGCAGAGAAAAAATGCCCAACCAATGATAAAATTTGTATTTTGGAAGAGGCTATTAAGTCTAAAAGACACCTGGAAATACTTTACCTTAAGACAAAAGATGAAAAATCCAGACGGGTAGTACAGCCTCTATATGTTGGACGTCTTAGCTACAATGGCAAAATGTTTTTAGGCCTTAAAGCGTTTTGCACAACAAGAAAAGATGAACGCATATTCAGACTTGATAGAATTTTGGAGATAAACGAAGTCTAAAAAAGCTTAAGCCATATCAACTAACAGTTTTGTTGTGCAGGTAGTCTTGAACAATCTCAGTAACACTCCTGAAATCTATTTTACCGCTTCCCATTTTAGGAAGCTCATTTAAAACAACAAACTGCTTTGGTAAAGCAATATTAGGCAAATCTTCAGCCATCGCTTTTAAGACTTTCTTCTCGTCAATTGGTTTTGAAATTGCAGCTATAATCTTTGCGCCTTTTAAAGCGTCAGGAACTTCAACTACGCAGCAAGAGACGTCCTCTGGCAGGTATTTTTCGAGCACATTTTCAACTTTGACTAAAGACACCATCTCTCCAGCAATCTTTATAAATCTTCTCAATCTGCCACAGTGCCACAAGAAGCCATCCTCGTCAATATATCCCATATCTCCAGTATCATACCAGCCACCACGAATACGCATTGATGTCTCTTCAAAATCATCAAGGTAACCTTTCATCACGTTATCGCCCTTAACGAGAATTCTTCCAATCTCGCCTCTTTTACATTCTTCACCGGTTTCGTAATTTTCAATCTTTACCTTAACATCTGGGATAGGTTTGCCAATACTTCCTGGTTTATTTGCTTCAAAAGTATTTACTGAAACTACCGGTGATGTTTCAGTAGCACCATAGCCTTCAAGCAACGTAATACCATGCTTTTCGATATACCAGGCTCTTAGCTGATCGGGGCACTTATCGGCTCCACTTACCACAATTTTTAAGCTTGAAAAATCGCCTGCAGAAGACGCCCTTAAGTAACCAGAGAGAAAACTTGGAGTTCCAACCATCATAGTGGGTTTTTCTTCTTTTATAATATTTACAATGTTTTTATATTCAAGTGGATTTGCATAAGTAACCATAGTCATACCTACAAAGATGGGGGTCCAGAAATTAACAGTAAGTCCAAACACATGAAAGAAAGGAAGGTTAGAAAGCATAATATATTTATCGTTTAAGTCAAATATCTTACGGAAACTTTCTATATTTGAAGAGATGTTTTTGTGTGTAAGCTGAACCGCTTTTGGTGTTTTTTCACTGCCACTGGTAAAAAGGATAACGGCGTTATCATCTTCGTTCCCTTTATGAACACTGCCCATCAACATAAAGGTTGGCAACTTAGATTTAATAGCAGCCTTTAATTTTTCAACCGGTGAAAGAGTTCCCATTATATCTTCTAAGAAAACCATTCCTTCTACAAAAGGGCAACCAATTTTTTCTAATAGACCTTTTGAAGTAATAATTGTCTTAAAGTTACATTTTTTCTGAGCAAATTTTGAGTTTTCAGCCGCACCAGTCGAATAGTTAATCATAACAGGTGTCCTTCCGCTCATAAGAAGCCCAAGCGTAGCAAGACCGCAGCCTGCTGAAGTAGGCAAAAGTATGCCAATAAACCCTTTTTCAAATTTCTGAAACCTATTTGCAAGAATAAGTGACGCGATAAGTGCTTTAGAGTATGTGATACGCTTACCAGTGGTTCTATCAATAAAAGCAAATTTATTGCCATATTTTTTTGCATTTTCAATAAATTTCTGATGTAAAAGCATACTATGCCCCCATAAAAAATATCAAAACGCTGTTATAATATATGGAACAACGTGATTTTGTCAATTATTAAATTTTTTGTAGTAATTAGTTAGCTATCAGATCTTTGTTAACGGGTGTTAAAGTGACAATCGCCTTAGCAATCAAAATGTCAGCACCAGTTGTATCTGAATAAACATTAGACTCCACAACTATGATAGTTTTACCACCTCTAATCACCTTTGATTCACAGTATAGCGTGTTGCCAACGCCTGGTTTAAGAAAATTAATTTTAAACTCGATTGTAAGTAACTCTTTGTTGTTATCAACAAGCGTAGTTCCGGCTGCTCCTGCAGTATGATCAGCTATGGCTGCAATCACCGCTGCATGAATAAAATTGTGCTGTTGCATATGCATTGGTTTTACAGCCAGAGATGTTTTGACATAACCTTTTTTAACTTCTAAGGGTTTTATCCCCAACTCTTTTATAAAAGTGGCATCTTCAAATAGAGCAATAACTTTTTCTTTATTCATAGTTATTTAACTTCTTCTATCCAGCCAAATGGATCTGGTATCGCACCAGTTTGAATACCTGTTAAATTGTCATATAACTTTTTAGAGATTTCACCAGTTACTCCACCGTTAATTTTGATTATGTTACCGTTCCAGTTAAACTCACCTATTGGGGATATAACAGCGGCAGTTCCTGTGCCAAAAGCCTCTTCTAATTCGCCACGACTATGTGCCTCGTATAATTCATCAATAGATATGCGTCTTTCAGATGTAGGAATACCCCAACTATTAAGCATTTGAATACAAGATTCCCTTGTAATTCCACCTAAGATACTACCCTCTAAAGGTGGAGTAATAACCTCTCCTTTTATTTTAAAGAAGACATTCATTGTTCCAACTTCTTCTATATATTTACGTTCTACCCCATCAAGCCATAAAACCTGCGTGTAACCTTTTTCTTTGGCTTCTACCTGAGATTTTAAACTTGCTGCATAGTTACCAGGCGTTTTTACATAGCCAATTCCACCTTTCACCGCTCTTACATATTTTGTTTCAACGTAAATTTTAACTGGATTTATTCCTTCAGGATAGTAAGCCCCAACAGGAGATAGAATTATAAAAAATTTATAAGTGTCAGATGGTTTTACTCCAAGGTATGGGTCTGTAGATATAATGAAAGGTCGAATGTACAAAGAAGTGCCTTCCTTAGATGGGATCCAATTCTTTTCAATATTTACTAGAGTTTTAATAGCTTTTACCGCAAAATCAACGTCAATCTCTGGTATGCACAGACGGTCATTTGAGACATTAAGTCTTTCCATGTTTCTTCGAGGTCTAAATAAAAGTATTCTTCCGTCTTTAGTTTTGTAAGCCTTTAATCCTTCAAAGACTGCCTGACCATAATGAAATACCATTATTGACGGCTCGAACAACATTGCCCCATAAGGTACAATTCTTGGGTCATACCATCCTTTGCCTGTTTGGTAATCCATTACAAACATGTGATCTGTGAAGATATGACCAAAGCTAAGGTTTGATTCATCTGGTTTTTGTTTTGGAGAAGATGTTTTTTCAAACCTGATTTCAGAAGCCATGCTTTTAGTCCTCCTAAACTTTTTTTTGACATATTAGCATAAACTAAACGAATGAGCAAACAGATTTACTTCTTAATAATATCGACTATTCGCCCACACGCCTCTTTTCTGCTTATCTTAACATCAAAATTATCATTATAAACTTCTACTTTTTCTAAAAACTGTTCAGTATGTCCATACCTATCTGGGGTGCGTTCTATAAAT
Source organism: Deltaproteobacteria bacterium (assembly GCA_037442505.1). Taxonomy (GTDB): domain Bacteria; phylum CALINM01; class CALINM01; order CALINM01; family CALINM01; genus JBBIPZ01. The sequence goes on from JBBIPZ010000012.1 coordinate 71,066, forward strand.
ATCATTGACTAACCATTCATAACTTTATATGATAACATAAGATCTGAGGTTTATCCCGTTAGGAAGTTACCTTGAATATTAGTTTAAATTATCAATGATTGGAGGCTATTCATGGATTTAAAGCAGAAGATAGTCAAAAAGCAAGCAGTAGTAGGTATAATAGGTCTTGGGTATGTCGGCTTGCCTCTTGTGATAGAGTTTGCGAGCAAGGGATTTAAGGTAATTGGATTTGACATAGATGATAAAAAGGTCAAGAAGCTAAGGGAAGGTGAAAGTTATATAAATCATATTGAATCGGAAAAGATAAAAAAGATTTCGAAAAAATTTGAGCCTACTACAGATTTTAGCAGGTTAAAAGAAGTGGATTGCATAATCATTTGTGTTCCCACGCCGCTTAACAAATACAGAGAGCCGGACATGACGTATGTTTTCAATACGGCTAAAGCGATATCAAAGAATATGAAAAAAGGTCAACTCATAGTATTAGAGTCAACCACCTATCCCGGTACTACAGACGAGGATGTGAGGAAAATACTCGAGGAGAGCGGATTTATAGCTTGCAATGATTTTTTCTTAGCCTTTTCTCCAGAGAGAGAAGACCCCAACAATCCTCATTACAAGACATCGCAAATACCCAAAGTAGTAGGAGGGATTGACCAAGAGAGTTTAGAAGTGGCTAAGGCATTATATGATCAGATATTAGAAAAGACAGTTCCAGTTTCATCCACAAAAGTAGCGGAGGCAACGAAGCTATTAGAGAATATATACAGGGCTGTGAACATAGCTTTAGTAAATGAGCTAAAAGTTTTATTTGACCGTATGGGTATAGATATCTGGGAAGTTATAGATGCAGCGAAGACAAAGCCCTTTGGATTTCAGGCATTCTATCCAGGACCCGGGATTGGTGGACATTGCATACCTGTAGATCCATTTTACTTAACATGGAAGGCTCGTGAGTATGATTTTTCTACAAGATTTATAGAGCTTGCAGGAGAGATAAACATATCCATGCCCTACTATGTTGTTCAGAAAGCTGTGGATGCCCTCAATGCAAGGGGTAAGAGCATAAAAGATGCGAAGGTATTAATCCTTGGCATGGCATACAAAAAGGATGTGGACGACATGAGAGAGTCCCCATCACTTGTATTATACGATCTATTTGAGAAGAAGGGCGCAAAAGTAGATTACAACGATCCCTACATACCAGAAATACCACCATTAAGAAAATATGACTTACACAAAAAATCAGTGGCGCTTACCGAGAAGAATTTAAAGAAATATGACTGTGTAGTAATAGCCACAGATCATTCTGAATACAATTCCGACTTCATTGCAAAAAATGCCAAGCTTATAATAGATACGAGAAATCTCATAAAAGATAGGCAAAAATACAAAGATAAAGTGGTATGGGCTTAAAATCCATGAAACTAATTCAAATAGTAGGTGCGAGGCCACAGTTTATAAAATACTTCCCATTACAAAAAGTTCTGGAAAAAGAGGATAGCATAAAAGACATTTTAGTTCACACGGGACAGCATTATGACTATCAAATGTCCGAAGTTTTTTTCAAACAGCTTGGCATAAAGAAGCCAGACTATCATTTAGAAGTTGGTTCAGCAACACAAGGCGTTCAAACGGCGAAGATAATAGAAAAAGTTGAAAAGGTTATCATAGAAGAAAAGCCAGACTTTGTAATAGTCTATGGAGATACCAACTCCACCTTAGGTGGAGCATTAGCAGCGGCAAAGCTCCACATTCCCATCATACACATAGAGTCGGGACTTAGAAGCTACAACAAAAAGATGCCAGAAGAAATAAATCGGGTACTAACAGACCATATATCGTCCATACTCTTATGTCCCACAAAAAATGCTTGCGATAATCTAAAAAAAGAGGGGTTTAAAAATATAGCCCAAAAAGGTAAACTCATATCCTTAGATTACAAAATAAACAATACAGAAATAACAAGTGACAATCCTTTAGTTATGAACACAGGGGATATAATGTATGATGCGGTGATACTATCGCTTAAAGCAGCAAAGAACCATTCTACCATACTAAAAAAGCTTAACATAGAGCCAAAGACATACAGCTTTATGACCCTTCATAGAGCAGAAAATACAGATGACCTGGAAAGATTGAAAGAGATGATAAACTTTGTAGTTACCCATTCAAAGACAAAAGAGATATACTTTCCAGTTCATCCCAGGACAGCAAAGATAATAAAATCGCAAAAAATAGAACTTCCTGAAAAAATAAAGCCATTAGAGCCATTGGACTACTTTGATACATTGACGATGTTAAACAACGCTTTAGAGCTCTTTACAGACTCAGGTGGCATGCAAAAGGAGGCATACTGGCTAAAAGTTCCGACGATAACACTAAGAGACGAGACAGAGTGGATAGAGACGGTCAAATCAGGCTGGAACGTTCTTTACAAAGACTATAATGGTAGCCACAAACTAAAAAAACAGCTTCCCTGCTTTGGCGATGGCAAGACTGCGGAAAGGATAAAAAAAGTGTTAAAGAACGTGGAAGGGGATAAGTAATGTTATTGTTTGTGTTATTGAGTTTAGGAAGGGGATTGGATGAAGACAGAAAGGTTTGAAGATATTGAAGCCTGGAAAGAAGCAAGGATATTAGTTAAAGAGCTCTATGAACATTTTAGATATTAAAGATTTTAGTTTAAGAGATCAAATACAAAGATCAGCTGTATCATTAACATAGAACTTAGAACACAAAAGGAGCAAACATGACCCAACAAACAACGCGCATAGGCCACATTGGACTTGGATACTGGGGCAAAAACATCTTAAGAAACCTATACGAATTGGGCGTGCTTGAGTTAGCCTGCGATATAAGTGAAGAGCTAATAAAAGAGAGACAAAAAGAATTTCCAGAAGTCAAATTTACAAACAATATAGATGAACTGATAGAAAACAAAAAAATAAAAGCTGTAGCAATATCAACACCAGCAAAAACCCATTATGAAATAGCAAAAAAAGCTTTGTTAGCAGACAAAGATGTATTCATAGAAAAACCTCTGGCAATG
>JBBIPZ010000013.1:0-69616 GCA_037442505.1 Deltaproteobacteria bacterium
TGAAGAAGATTATTGACCTGTCCCCTTTTTTTGAAATTGTCTATGAGTCTTTAAGTTTTTTAGTATTCATTGAAATTTTTTCTGTTTTCTATGGCGATGATAATCTCTTTCTTTAACCTCGAAATCCTTTCTTTTTCTTTTGTAAGATAATCATCTCCAAGTTTTTCTCGAAGTTTTTTTATATTTCTTATAACTTCATCGGTACTTTCCCCGGCAAGTCTTCTTATTGTGTATTTTGAAAGGGTGCCGTAATCAAACAAGTCTTCAAGCAAGTTTTTTATGAAAGGTTTTAGTTCAGTAACGCACACGTTATCATCTCTTTTCAACAAGCTCTTTAGGTTGTTTATCGCTTTATTTTCTGTGCTTTGTTGGTTATTTCTTAATATATGTCGTTCTTCGTATCTTTTGACTTCTTCATAAGCATCCCAGAACTTATCTGATAAGGGCAAAGGGGCTTCTGTTTCTTCTGCCTTTATTTTGTCAATGACTTCATCTAAACTAACTATTTGATGGTTATCTTCTTCTTTGTCGTAGGTTTTTTGGTGGATGAATATCCTGCCTTTTTTTATAACAACAAACAGCTCGTCTTCCGTTCCTTTTTTGGCTACTTTTATCCTTTTGGGGAAGTCTTCTAATTTTTTTATAAGTTCAGGATTTTTGTTTTTTATCTCTTCAAACTCTTTTACTATCTTTGTGATAAAGCTTTCTCCTTCCATCTCCTCAGGATTTTGTTGAATTTTCGAATATAATCCTGCTGGCGTCGGCTCTTCATCTATGTCGAATATTTTTGCATCTTCACCTAAAGTGTTATGGATTAAAAACATCTTGTTCTGCGCAATTTCTCTCGATCTTACAAGGTCTGCACCCTTTTCTGTGGGAAAAAAGTTTACTATGTAAAGGCTGTCGAAAACCTTTCTGCTTATACGGTTGATCCTTCCTACCCTCTGGATTACTCGAACAGGATTCCAGGGGATATCGTAGTTTATAACCATGCCTGCCCTGTTCAGGTTGAAGCCTTCTGAGATTTTATCTGTTGTAAGCAGGATGTCATATTTATTTTCCTGTTTGCTGTAGCTTGCATCAAAGTTTTCGTAAATTTCATTTGTCTTTTGTTGAGTTAAATCTCCTGCTACTGTTAGAACCCTGTTGTTGAAGACAGCTTCTAATTTGGGCCGTAAGTGTAGTACAGTATCTTTGTACTCTGAAAAGATGATAACCTTTCTTTCAGGCTCGTTTTGTAAACTTTCTTTTATCTTGATTATCAATTTTTCAGCCTTGGGGTCGTTATCCACAAGTTTTAAAGAATCTACTTCTTTTAAGATGAAGTCAAATAGTTCAATGTCGCCTTTTATATCTTTTAAAAATCCTTCTCTGTCCCGGAACCTGTTTAGTTCATAAACCTTGTGATTTTTTTGATAATTTTTTTCCTTTAACCTATCTGCATATTCTTTTAGTTCTTGTTCGATTATTTCGTCTGGCTCATTTTTTATACTTTCTAAAAGTTGTCTATCGAGAATGTATTTATTTGTCTTTTCAACGAACTCTAAAACTATCTGGGTAATATTTTTAAAGTTTTCAAGACTTTGCTTAAAGGCACCAAAGGAGCTTTCAAACCTTTTTACAAGCAATCTTCTCATTAAATCATAAAGGTTAAACTGCGATATGTATTCAAAGTAGTCTTTACCCTCTTCTTCTACTTCGCCCTTCTCATAACTGAAGGGCTGGTAAATTGCACCTTTAAATTTTCCACCATCTGATGGCATTGCAAAGTATTTGTTTATTATATTGTCATAAAATGTTGATTGACTGATATCTAACTCGTAGAACCACTCGATAGGGTCTTCTACCTTTGAAAGGTCGTTTATTTCGTCTCTATAGTAGGGATTTTCTTTTAAATCCAGACGGTTTCTCCTTATCACAACAGGCTCTATTACGTCCCGGATTTCTCTGGCAAGATGGTGTGCCCTTTTTTTTACCTTTCTCAAATCAATGGATTTGGTACCGAAGATGGCTTCATATTTGTTTTCTGCCTTTCTTTTTTCATCGTCTTTTGAATATGCATTTTTTGTGATGTAGGCAAGTTCTTCAAACATGTCACCAAAGACTTTAAATTTATATTCCAGATTGTCTGACAGAGTAATGTTTGACTTTCTGGGGATTACAAAAAGTTTGAGCATTGAAAAAATATCTTCTGGTTTATTATTGAAGGGCGTTGCAGTAAGAAGTATTACCTTTTTACCCCTACAAATCTCTTTTAAGGCTTCATAGCTTTTTGTATCTTCATTTCTAAACCTGTGGGCTTCATCTACTATCACTATCTTTATGTCATTAGCTCTACTTATAGCCTCTAAAGCTGTCTCAAGGTTTCCAGAAGAATAAACATCCCAGCCAAGTGAATAAAGTTTGAAATCTTCCAGATACTTTTTCCAGCCAGATGTCCTTTTATTGTCTCCAATGAGTGATGGTGGAGCAATAACTACACCTCTCTCTTTTAATTGATAGGCAATAGCACAAGCAATAATTGTTTTACCAAGTCCTACAACATCAGCAATAATAACGCCGTTGTTACGAGTTATTATGGATACTCCTTGTTTTACAGCATCAAGCTGGTATTTGTATCTTCTGTAGCCATTTTTTTCTAACAAATCTTCGAGACTTTTGCTTAGTTCCATACCTTTAAATGTATCAAGGTAGGATTTTATAACGTAAGCATAAGCTTCAAAGGGAGAAACTTCTCTGATCAGTGTTTCGTCTTTTAGGATATTTATAAGCTTTGTTTTTGTCTGATCATGTTCAGTAAGCTTTATAGCGCTATCCCACAATATGTCGAAATACTCTTCAGCTTCCTCTATCCCGTAATCGGATATCTCAACATTAAATTCGTTCTGCAGGTTTAATCCTGCTCTTGTTAAGTTGCTGCTACCAGTGATGAAAAGGGAGTTTCTTGCTATCTGGTCGTCTTCAAGTTTGAAGATGTAGAGTTTTGAATGGTTTGGCTCTAAAGTCTTTCTTATGATCAGCCTGTCTTTTTTTATTAATTCTATAAAAAATTTGGACTGTTTGTAAAACTCTCTGTTATCAAAAATATCTGTATTAATTGATTTTTTTAATGAACCAAGAAAATTTGCCGTTCTTTCATTGTCCGTTAAGCTGTCTTCGTTTTGGGCATACTCCCAGATGTCATAGATGTTACTGTCAACATTTAATCCTACAAGAACTTTTATAAGAAGGTCAGGTTTATCTTTTATTGCATTGTAAAGCTCAGTAAGCCCGGAAAAATAAAAGAAGCCTACAAGGAACTTAAACTCTTTGCTCTTACTGATGAGTTCCTGTATGCGTTTATTTAAGTTTTTTGTACCTGAATTTGTGATAAAGCCGGTCATATTTTACGATAAAATAACTTAATGAAATAGAAAATGTCAACAATAAAGGCAGTCTTTAAAGTTGGTGTAAGATTCTTCGTGGCTAAAAGCCCCTCAGAATGACATAATAAAAGGGTTGAGATTGAATTTCAAAGTAGTAACTCTGGGAGGTTAAAAAGCTTTGAGTTAGTCAGGTTAGAAGTTTTTTATCGTTAAAAATACAAAAAATTTGCTATACTATTTTAATTACATAACTACATTCACACAAAATAAGGAGTTTTTATGGGAATGACGATTACTGAAAAGATTCTCGCAGCACATTGTGGGAAAAAGGAAGTTGTGCCGGGCGAACTGATAATGGCAGATATTGATCTGGCATTGGCTAATGACGTAACTGCACCACTTGCTATTAAAGAGTTTGAAAAGTCTGGAGCTCAGACGGTTTTTGATAAGGATAAAATTGCGCTTGTTCCCGACCATTTCACACCAAACAAAGACATTAATTCAGCTGAACAGGCGAAGATATTGAGAGATTTTGCAAAAAAACACAACATTACTCACTATTTTGAAATAGGCGAGATGGGTGTTGAACATGCCCTTTTGCCAGAAAAAGGCATTGTGCTACCCGGAGATTTAGTAATTGGTGCTGATAGTCATACGTGTACTTACGGTGCACTGGGTGCCTTTGCTACGGGGGTAGGAAGCACTGATATTGCTGCATGTTACCTGACCGGTAAGGCATGGTTTAAAGTGCCAGAAAGCATGAAATTTATCGTTAATGGCAAGAAAAAGCCGTTTGTTTATGGAAAAGATATTATTCTTTACATCATTGGGAAGATTGGGGTTGATGGTGCTTTGTACCGGGCGATGGAGTTTTGTGGAGATACAATAAGATCACTTTCGATGGATAGCCGTTTTTCTATCTGTAATATGGCGATAGAAGCTGGCGGGAAAAACGGTATTATTGAACCTGATGAAACTACTTTAAATTATGTAAAACAGCGTGCAAAAAGGGATTTTAAAATATACAAAAGCGATTCAGATGCAAAATATGTTGATATTATTGAGATTGATATGTCATCTGTAGAGCCGCAAGTGGCGTTTCCACACCTTCCAGAAAACACGAAACCCGTTTCTGAAGCTACTCATATCACTATAGATCAGGTAGTTATTGGGTCGTGTACAAATGGACGTATAGAAGACATGCGTATTGCAGCAAAGGTTTTAAAAGGCAAAAAGGTTGCACCATATGTTAGATTGATTGTAATTCCTGCAACACAGGAAGTATATAAGCAGTGTTTAAACGAAGGTCTGGCAGAGGTGTTTATAGAAGCAGGAGCGGCTCTTTCAACGCCTACGTGTGGACCGTGTTTAGGCGGGCATATGGGCATTCTTGCAAAAGGAGAACGTGCATTGGCTACAACTAACAGAAATTTTGTCGGTAGAATGGGACATCCAGAAAGTGAGGTTTATCTTTGCAACCCAGCCGTTGCAGCTGCATCTGCTGTGTTGGGAAGGATTGGTAGTCCACAAGAAATTGGTGTAAAAGAGGAGGTTTTATGATTTTAACTGGTAAGGCATGGAAGTATGGTGACGATATAAATACTGATCTTATTATTCCCGCAAGATATTTAAACACGTCAGACCCTGTGGAGTTAGCTAAGCACTGTATGGAAGACGAAGACCCTGACTTTACAAAAAAGATATCAAAAGGCGATTTTATTGTTGCGGGCAAAAATTTTGGTTGTGGCAGTAGTAGAGAACATGCACCTATATCGATAAAGTATGCTGGTGTATCTGCTGTGATAGCCAAAAGCTTTGCAAGGATTTTTTACAGAAACGCGTTTAATATGGGGTTGCTAATTCTTGAGTGTAACGAAGCTGATGAGATAAAAACGGGTGACGAGATTTATGTTGATACTGAAAAAGGCGAAATCAAAAATATCACTCAAAACAAAATATATAAAATACTTCCAGTGCCTGACTTTATGGAACAACTGCTTTCTAAAGGTGGGCTGATGGAGTATATGAAAGATTTAAAAAAAGCTTAAAGGATGTTTTTTTGATTACGTTAAAGAAGCAGATTTATTCTACTTCGTATCTTCATCCACGCAAAGATTTTCAGCTATCTGATGTGCAAGCTGAGATGCGTTTTGACCCTCTTACCGGCCATAGAGTGCGTGTTTTTGAGATTGATTGGCAGACAAAAAAGGTTGATTTTTACGAGCTTGGAGAAAAAAACAAACATCGCTGTCCATTCTGTGAGGGGGTGCTTGAGAATAAAGCTGCCCGTTTTAATCCAAAACTCTGTGAAAATGGACATTTTAAGAAAGGTACGGTTACTCTGATACCAAATATTTTACCTTATGCTGAAAATGCCGCTGTTGCGGTTTTAACAAAAGAACACGTCGTGCCAATGGGAAGCATGCCTGAAGAGACGATTTTTAACGGGCTAACTTTAATGGCTGAGTATGCTAAAACAGTTTCTTCATTTGATCAAATCGATTACCAGTTTGCATTAATTCACTGGAACTATATGCCCACATCTGGTGGGTCTCTCATACATCCTCATATGCAGGTGTATGTCACAAATACACCGCTTAACTATCATGCCCGTGTTTTAGAGAAGGCTCTGGACTTCACTAAAAGGATTGGGGTGGAGTTTTTTCAAATCTACCTTGAAAAAGAAGTTGAGGAAAATGAACGATTTATAACAAAAAGGGGAAGAGTAAATCTAATTTCTCCATTCGCCTCACGCGGAATGTTAGGAGAGTTTTTGCTTATCATTGAGAACAGCTACAACTATTGCGAAATAACCACGGAAGATTTTGCTAATATTGCTTCGATACTAAGAGACTTAAGTCTTTTTTTTGATTCACGAAATATACCCGGCTTTAATATGGCACTTTTTTCGTCTCCGCTTGATTCAAAGATTATGCTCAATCATATCAGAGTGTATCCTCGAGTTTATCGTGATATATATGTGTTTGCTACAGATATCGAAACTCCAACTCTGCTTTATGGCGAATCTTTCTCGCTGGTGTCTCCCGAAAGAAACGCAAAGCTTATGAAAGAGTTTTTGTCAAATAAAGGAAAATTATGAAATCAAAAACAAAAAAAGGTGGTTTTTTTGGCGTTTCTCTGGGTGTGGGCGATCCGATGAATATAACTGTTTACGCATTGAGGGTGTTAAATGGGGTTCCTGTTATCGCTGTGCCACAATCAAAAAAAGACGAGCAAAGTGTAGCCCTTGAAAGGATTAAAAAAATGCCCGTTCATCTTGATGATAAAACTGTGTTGGAACTATATATGCCAATGAAAAAAGGAGACATTTCTATCTATTGGCAGAGTGCCGCAAAATCTGTAATTGAATTCCTTTCTCAGGGGACAGATGTTGCTTTTGCTGGTATTGGAGATTTGCTCCATTACGGCACATTTTATTATATCGAAAGATATGTTAAGGATGCTGGCTTTGAAACATTATATGTTCCGGGTATTACTTCGTATCAAGTGCTTGCGTCAAATTTAAATTTTCCACTTGTCCAGGGTAACGAAAAGCTGCTAATTTCACCAGATGATAATTTAGATATTTGTGAAGTTGCGGATTTTGACACGATTGTTTTTTTAAAAAAACCATCAAATGAAGAGTTTTTTAAAAAACTCTCAGAAGACTACACGCTTTATTTAGGCAAGAATTTGGGATTAAAAGGTGAGAGATTTGGAATAATCGAAAACGTAAAAAAAGATATGACTAAGCTGCCATATTTTTCGTTAATTATAGCTAAAAAAAGGCATAAGAATGTTTGATAAAAAAACAGTTTATTTTGTGGGTGCTGGTGCTGGTGATGTTAAATTAATCACTATCAAAGGCAAAGAGTTGCTTGAGACTGCAGATGTTGTTATATATGCTGGTTCGTTAGTTAACAGGGAAATACTTAATTACTGTAAGCCTTCATGCGAAATTTACGATTCAAAGACAATGCATCTTGGTGAAATCGTTAGTATTATTGAAAAATCAGTTATGTCTGACAAACTTGTAGTGAGGCTTCACACAGGTGATCCTTCTCTTTATGGTGCAATTTTTGAGCAGTTTATTGAGCTTGACAAAAGAGGGATTGCATACGAAGTTGTTCCGGGGGTCAGCTCAGCTTTTGCAGCTGCTGCAGCTTTAAAGAAAGAGTTTACTGTCCCAAACATATCCCAGACTGTCATTTTTACCAGGTTTTCTGGCAGAACATCTGTACCAGAAAAGGAAAATTTAGAAAACATTGCCAAATTGCGGGCATCGCTTGTGATATTTCTTTCTATATCTTACATTGATGATGTTGTCAGAGCGCTTAAAGCTGGTTATTCTGTTGATACTCCATGCTCAGTTGTTTATAAAGCATCGTGGCAAAATCAAAAAATTATTTCCGGCACCCTATCTAATATTGCAGAACTTGTTAAAGAGGCTGGAATAAAAAAGACTGCTTTAATTTTGGTGGGAGAGTTTTTGCGCCCCGACCACTATGCTTATTCAAAGCTTTACGAAAAAGATTTCGAACATGAATTCAGAAAAAAATAATCTTCGTGTTCTTGGAATGTACATAACTACAAGTGCACATAAGTTATGTACTCAACTTGCAAATAAGCTGTCTTTTTCTGTCGAAGTAAAAAAATTACCCAAAGACAACTTTCGTAACTTTTTTAAAGAGGCTTTTAAATATGATGTAATAATAGCTGTTATGGCAACGGGAATTGTAGTAAGAGGGCTTGCCCCTTTCATAAAATCTAAACAAACTGATCCTGCCGTTATTGTTATTGATGAAAAAGGAAAATTTGTTATCAGTTTACTTTCCGGGCATATTGGCGGGGCAAATATGCTTGCACGAGAAATTGCGAATTTAATTAACGCCACACCCGTCATTACTACAAGTTCTGATATAAATAATCTGCCTGCTGTAGATGTTTATGCTAAAGAAATGAACTATACAATAAGCGATTTTAAAATTTGCAAAGACGTTGCAATGGCTTTGATTAAAGGCAAGAAAATTCCTGTTTATGTAGAAACTGGTGAACCAAAACATTTTTTTCGTCAGCCATGTTTCCAATTACTTGATAAAAAAAGCTTTTTAAAGATTGATGGATTAAAGATAGCGGTTTCAGAAAAACTCATTTGCTCAAATGATACACTTTATCTGATACCAAAAAGACTGGTGCTTGGAATGGGATTTCATAGAGGACTTGATTTTGAAGCTATGATGGCATTTGTAAAGTCGCAATTTAAAATAAGAAAATTATTCCTTGATGCGGTAAAAATAATAGCAACTATCGACAAGCGAAACAATGAAAAAGGTTTTTTTACTCTTTGTGATACGATAAAAGCAACTCCCATCTTTTTTTCAGAGAATGAGCTTGCTGCCGTTAGCGCTGTAACGCAGAGTGAAGTTGTAAAAAAATATCATTTTTCCGGAAATGTCTCTGAAGCCGCTGCATTGCTTGCAAGTAATCATGGGAAGATTATTGTTTCAAAAATAAAGGGGGGGAATATCACCTTATGCATAGCAAAGGAAAAATATTTGTAGTTGGTTTGGGAGCAATAACAAAAGGCTCTTTAACTTTTGATGCATTTGATGTTTTGACACATTCTGATTATATTGTTGGTTACACTTCTTATGTGAATCAATTGCAAGCCATAATGCCAGACTTAAAATACATCAAAACTGGAATGAAAAAAGAAGTTGAGCGCATTTATAAAGCTATTGAATTGGCAAAATCTGGCAGCACAGTCTCCGTTATATGCTCAGGAGATGCAGGGATTTACGCTATGGCGGGACTATTATTTGAAATTTTAGAAAAGGAGCAGTTACCGATAGAGGCTGAAGTCATCCCCGGTATGCCAGCACTTGCAATTTGTTCTGCGGTTTTAGGTGCACCATTGATGAATGATTTTGCGGTTATAAGTTTTTCTAACCTTCTTACCCCAGAAGAAGTTATAGTTAAAAGATTAAAGGCGTTTCTTGACGCAGATGTTGTTATAGTAATATACAATCCTGTTAGTAAAGGAAGACGGGGGGTGTTTAATAGTTTATGGAATATAATTCTGGAAAATAGGGGAGATTTTTATGCAGGTTATGTCAAAAATGGCGGACGCGACAACGAATATTTTATAGGCAAAGTTTCTGAAATGCCGGTTGCCAATATTGATATGAATTCACTAATTGTCATAGGAAATACAGCTACAAAAATTATTTCTGGAAGGCTTGTTACAACAAGGGGTTACAGGATATAAAAAAGCCCATCACAATCGATGGGCTTTTTTCTGGTATTCGGGAAACTACTTCTCGAGCGGCATTGTTTTTGGTGTCACAGCTGCTGCAAGTGCAGAAATACCACCTTTTAACATTACCGCATTATCAAAACCAACCATTCTTAAAGCAAGTGTTGTAGGTGCAGCCCTTGTCCCGGAGTGACATACAACAACGATTTTCTTGTTTTTGGGTAGTTTGTCAAGGTTTTCTTTCTTAAATACCTGATTCATAGGGATGTGGAGCCCATTTTTAAATGTGATACCAACGAAATTCTGCTCGGCTGGTGTTCTTATGTCAAGTACATAAAAATCTTCGTTTTTGTTAAGCATTTCCAGAACTTTTTCGGGTGTAATCTGGCATGGGGCGATAGCAAGCACTTCCTGTGTCATTTTAGAAAAAATAGAATCAAACTTGACAGCGAGTTCTTTGTCATAAGCGAACAAGGAACCAGAAAGAGCAAAAACCATTAAAACTGCTAAAAATATCTTTTTCATACCCATCCTCCTCCTTTAATATTTTATTATTTGAATATATTATTTTAAGAATATATTTTTGTCAAGTATTTTTCTGTCTACCACACTGTCATTCTGAGGGAACGTAGTGAACAAAGAATCTAAAGAATGCTATTCTTCGTCTAAGGCTAAGAATGATAGAATGAGTTGTTGATGGTAGAAAAATTCTTGAAATGTTTAAATAGCATTTTCATTGAAAAAAATCTTTGAGAAAAAACTCCAATTTAAATATAATATATACATCAATGCGGGTGTAGCTCAGGGGTAGAGTTCAAGCTTCCCAAGCTTGCTGTCGCGGGTTCGAATCCCGTCGCCCGCTTTTTTAACCTTCTATTTATTACTTTTTCTATTTCTGATTAAGAAAACTCTCAATTAATAATAATGGAATTCTTCGATTACTTTCAGAATGACACGCCCATTTACTGTCATTTTGAAGGGGCGAAAGAGACTGAAGAATCCAACACATGTACCTATTTTTCTATTGACTATATACCGACCAGTCGGTATAATTAAAGTCATGGATACAAGGCTAAAACTGATTAAAACAGGTGCTTCGTTGTTTGCTAAAAAATCTTTTACTGAAGTTACCATTGAAGAAGTGGTTCGTAAAGCTAATTTTAGCAAAGGGGCGTTTTATCATTACTTTAGTTCGAAAGAGAATTTCTATATCGAAATAATTAAGGAAGCAGGAAAGCTTTTTAATCAAATTTTCATAGAGAAGATTAAGACTGTAGATTCGTCATATGAGAAGCTGCGTGCGTTTATCGAGTCTGCTCTTGAGTTTTTTCAGGTAGAAAAAAATCTGTATCTTGTTATTCAAAACGAGATAAACAAAATTGTTGCTGGCAAAGATACACCATTCAGCCAATTCCAAAAAGAGACGTTGTTAAATATTAAGAGCCTGGTGCCAGACAATAATGATCCTTACTTTCCATATTTTGTTATGGGGGTATTAAGAAGTGCAATTGTTTTTAAGGTGCAAAATAATGTGTCTGCTAATGAACTGCTCAATAAGATATGGGGCTATGTTTCAAAATCTATGGAGGTTCAAAAGTGAAAAAGGAATTGTTAGTATTAATTGCTGTATTGTTCACATTTAATAAAATTTACGCTGCACAATTGCATATTGATGTGCTTGATGCTGTTCGTTTGTTTAAACAAAACAGTAGAATTAACAGGATTTATCAAAATGAGAGAGAGGCAAAGGCGCATCTGATTGATAAAGCAAAATCTACGCGTCTTCCATCATTGGAACTGGATATTAGCTACAATCTACTGAACGAAGAGCCTAAATCTAAAACACCTTTTGGCAACTTGCCTATTGAACAAAGTAAATTTCTTAAAGGACAGCTTGTTTTATCACATCTAATTTATGATTTTGGTATTAGAGAATCCTATATAGAGCGTGCATTACTTGACACTGAATTAACAGGACTTTTCTTAAATAAAGAATTAAATGATGGCGCATTAGGTGTAACAATGGTTTTTAATCAACTGGTGCTTGCCAAAAAGGTTTTAGCTGTTTACGAAGAAGAGTTAAAGCTTTTAACTGAACAAAAAAAACGTATTGATGGATTTTTCGAGGAAGGACTGGTCACCAGGAATGATGTTTTGCAAGTAAACGTTGAGATAAGTAATACTAAGCAAAAGATACTTTCTATACAGAACGACATAGACAATCTGAAAGAAAAATTAAAGACAATGCTTAATGTTACAGACGATATTGAGGTTAAAGATACTGAATTAGACGATTCATTGCTTGTTAAAGATAAAGCGATTTATGAAAAAAGGCCAGAAATATTGATAGCACAAAAGTTGGTTACCCTAAAAGAGCTTGAATTGAAGGCAGTTGAGGCTGACAATTACCCAAAGTTTTACGCGTTAGCAGGGGTGAATTATGAGGAAAACGAGTATCGTACTAGTAATCAATACCTGTTTATGTCAGTTGGATTAAAAGTTAATCTTTTTGATGGCAAAAAGAATGTTTCAGAAAAGCTGTCATTGTTAAAGTCAAAACAGGAATACGAAGAAAAAGTTCGTCAGGCAAAGGATTTAGTTAAGCTTGATGTTATTCAGGCAATGAATGATGTAAAGACGGCCATTAATAAAGTTGATGTTGCTAAAGAAGCCATTTTGGAGGCAAAAGAAAATCTATCGATAGAAGAAGGAAGATATGCAGAACAATTAATAACAGCAACAGATTTAATTGCTGCAACACTAAGAGTTTCCCGAGCAAATCTTAATTACTATGAAGCCGTAACTGGTTATAAAAATGCATACTTTAGACTTCTTTGGTCAAAAGGTGAACTTTATAAACTTGGAAAGGGGTTAAAAGATGAGTGAAAGCAGCAAGAAAACCATCAACAGAAAGCTGATTTTCGTATTGGCTTTTATCTTAGTAGCTGGCGGGCTTATAACTGGTTACTATCTGTATCAGCATCACAAAAGTTATGTGTCAACAGATAATGCTTATGTAAAAGAGGACTTCACAATAATTGCACCAAGGGTTGGAGGTACGATTATCAACGTTTATGTTAAAGAGAACGAATTTGTAAAAAAAGGCACGCTTTTGGTGGAAATTGATCCAAAAGATTTCGAAGTGAAGGTTGCACAAGCAGAGATGGCGTTAATTATGGCAAAAAATAACAGAGATAGTTTATACCAGAAAATAAAGGAAGCTGACGCAGGATTAGATGCAAAAAAGGCAGAACTTGATAAGGCTAAAATTGATTACGAAAGGGCAAAAAGGCTTTATGAAAAGCAACTGATACCTAAAGAACAATACGAAAGGGCGGAAACTTATTTAAAGGTGTCTCAGGCAAAATATGAGGCATCGTTAAGAGAAAAAGAACAGATAAAATCATCTCTGGGTGTAAGAATTGGTGGAGAAGAAGCAATTGTCAAACATAACGAAGCGATACTTAAAGAGGCGAAACAGTATTTAGGTTACACAAAGATTTATGCACCGCAGGATGGCTATATAGCAAGAAAAACGGTTGAAATAGGCAATGTAGTTTCAGCGGGGCAACCCTTGATGGCGTTAGTTCCTTTGAGAGAGCCTTATATAGAGGCAAACTTTAAAGAAACAGAAGTGGGAAAAATTAAGGTGGGCGACAAAGTTATAATAAAGATAGATATTTACCCCGATTATACATTTGAGGGTACTGTGGACAGCATAGCAACAGGAACAGGTGTTGTGTTTTCACTTTTGCCACCAGAAAACGCTACAGGAAACTGGATTAAAGTAGTCCAGCGTGTGCCAGTAAAAATAAAATTTGACAAAATCCCTGAAGACAAGAAATTAAGATTGGGGCTTTCTTGCGAAGTTAAAGTAAAGGTCAAATAAAAGATAATGAACTGGGTAAGGCTTGCTTTCATTACGCTTGCTGCAATGTTGGGCACTTTCATGGAGGTGCTCGACACTACAATTACAAACGTTGCACTTCCTCATATCTCGGGAAATCTTTCAGTCTCAACCGATGAAAGCACTTGGGTCATCACGTCGTATCTGGTTGCGAATGCAGTTGTCTTGCCAATAACGCCATGGCTTGCGGGTATTTTTGGCAGAAGAAGACTTTTTTTAGCATGCGTATTTACGTTTACAGTAAGCTCATTTTTATGCGGTGTTGCGCCAAACTTAGAAACACTTATAATAGCCAGAATTCTTCAGGGATTAGGAGGTGGAGGATTACAGCCAATAGAACAGGCAATATTATTGGAGGCATATCCACCAGAAAAAAGGGGATTAGCAATGGCTTTTTATGGCCTTGTTGTTGTTATTGCACCAGTCCTTGGGCCAATTATTGGTGGATGGATTACAGATAACTATAGCTGGAGATGGGTATTTTTTATAAATTTGCCAATTGGTGTTCTATCTTTTACATTAATTTACCTGTTTATATTTGACCCACCCTATTTAAAACGAATTAAATCTTACTTTGACTATATTGGGCTTGGTTTTCTTGCACTGTTTCTTGGCACTCTCCAGTATGTACTTGATAAAGGAGAAAGGGAAGATTGGTTTAATTCAGACTTAATTATTTATTTTTCGATAATTTGTGTAGTATCTGGCATTTTTTTCTTTCTCTGGGAACGTAAGGAAAAAGAACCAGTTGTAGATTTATCGCTGTTTAAAAATTGGAACTTTAGCCTTTCTGTGCTTTTTATTACCTTGCTTGGTGTTGTGCTATACGGCAGTGTAGTGTTATTGCCTGTTATGTTACAAACGCTTTATGGCTATGATGCGTTTACTTCGGGGCTTGCATTAGGGTGGGGCGGTATTGGTGGTTTTATCAGTATGTTTATAACGGCACGGTTGATAACTAAGTTAGGTGAGAAAAAGTTGATACTTGCAGGCACAGTCATACATTTTATTTCGATGTATATGCTATTTAATATCAATCTGCAAGCGGACTTTTTTTATGTCTCGTTGTCGAGATTTGTACAGGGGTTATCACTGGGTATGCTTTTTATTCCAATATCTGTAGCGTCGGTTTCTTACCTGCCAAAAGAAAAGATCGGCAGCGCTACCGGAATTTACAACTTGTTGAGAAATATTGGGGGAAGTATTGGTATTGCTATTGTAATGACATTGTTAAATAGACGAGCACAATTCCACCAAACTATGCTTGTAGATAGACTTTTTGAAATGAATATAACGTTGTATAACAGCATTCAGAACATAAAACACTTTATATTTTCCAGATTCATACCGGTAAAAGGAGAGGAACTTGAGGTATCGTATAAGCTTGTTACCGGAGAGGTTATGAAACAGGCATATATGAACGCATTTATCGATAACTTCTATTTACTTGCAATAATAACTGTTTTTATTGGGCTTGCGGTATTTTTGAGACCATCACCAAAAGGAAAAGAAGTTAGTTTCCATTAGCAGATGAGTTTCTTCGCTTCGTTGTGCCCGAAAATCTCCCAATAAGTGAGCTTTTTCAAAGCACTCATATTGTTCATTTTTATTTCTTGATATGATAAAATATCTTTGTGGATTATAAACAACTTGAAAATTATCTGAAAAACAGGGAACGCAAAGTTATTCCTATTAATGGTTATAAACCTGCTGCATCGTTAGTGCCTCTTGTTTTTAATGAAAAAATACATTTACTAATAACTAAACGAGCACCACATCTAAAAAATCATCCCGGAGAATACTCTTTTCCCGGTGGGCATATAGAAGATGGTGATAACACTGGAATTGAGACTGCACTTAGAGAGACAGAAGAGGAAATCGGTATACCTCGTGAGCAGATAAAAGTTATTGGTGTGCTTGATGACGTGGTCAGCGTTACAAACTTTCATTTAGTTCCTTATGTTGGCATAGTGCCATATTTGGAAAGTTATCCTTTTGATAAAAACGAAGTGGCAAGTGTCCACTTGATTCCACTGAAGATATTTTTACACCAACCAAAAATTGTAACATATTATTGGAAAGGAGAAGAAAAGCCAAGTGTAGTTTATGAC
Organism: Deltaproteobacteria bacterium; assembly: GCA_037442505.1. Classification (GTDB taxonomy): domain Bacteria; phylum CALINM01; class CALINM01; order CALINM01; family CALINM01; genus JBBIPZ01. The sequence continues at coordinate 15,640 of JBBIPZ010000013.1, forward strand.
TACCATGATATCAGGATTTTTGGCGTTACGGCTTTTGTAATTAAGAGATTTGTTGAGATACTTGACAGGTCGGAATTTTTGAAAATGAATAATAACTTGCTTTAGAGGAGATTGTTATGGTTAACAGTTTTATGTTAGGAGATTTTGAATTGGTATGGCTTAATGGCGGCAGGTTTGAACTGGACGGTGGGGCTATGTTTGGTGTTGTCCCTAAGATTCTCTGGTCTAAAAAGTTCCCTTGTAATGAGGAAAACTACATCCCAATGGTAGCTTTTCCAATTTTAGTTAAAACACAGAAAGAAATTGCTATAATCGAAACAGGGCTTGGAAATAAGCTTACCGATAAACAGAAACAAATATACAGGGTGAAAGAGGATTGGGACATACCCTATGAGCTTCAAAAATCAGGTATCTCCCGTGAAGATGTTAATTATGTGATTTTAACGCACTTTGATTTTGACCATGCAGGCGGAGTGGTTATGCAGAAGCAGGATAAAAGCCTTGAACTTACATTTCCGAATGCAAAACATATTCTACAGAAAAAGGAGTGGCACGACGTTACACACCCAAACAGACGTTCTATAAATACGTTCTGGACTGTTAATTATGAAGTTTTACTAAATAGTGGTAAGTTGGAGCTTGTGGATGGAGAGGTGGAGATTTTTACTGGGGTAAAAGTGTCATTAACAGCTGGACATAATGGTGGTCATCAGGTTGTTTATGTCGAATCAAATGGGGAAAAGGCTCTGCACATGGGCGATCTGATGCCAACTCACGCACATTACAATCCTTTGTGGGTGATGGCTTACGATAATTACCCGTTAGATTCGATTGCAAAAAAGGAAGAGTTAGAAAACTGGGCAAGAAAAGAAAACGCCTGGTTAACCTTTTATCATGATCCATTTGTTTTGGCTGCCAAGTTTGATGATAACGGCAACATTGTAAAAAAGATCTCTTTAGAAGCGTAGATAGTGTAAATATATGGTGAATGAAGTAGTAAAAATTATTGAGGTTGGCCCTCGCGATGGGCTACAAAATGAAACCTCTTTTGTCTCGACTGAGGCGAAGATAGAGTTTATCAATTTGCTTTCCGAAGCGGGCTTTTATGAGATAGAAACCACATCCTTTGTTAATCCAAAGAACATCCCCCAGCTGGCTGATGCAGTTGATGTTTTAAATGGCGTAAATAAAAATAAAGGGACAGTTTATTCTTGTTTGGTACCAAATCTTACCGGACTGAAAAGCGCCTTTAAAGTTCCGTTTCAGAAGGCGGTTTTTTTTGTTGCAGCATCGGAGTCTTTTAACAAAAAAAATGTGAATATGAGTGTTGATGAATCGTTGCAAAAATTTAAAGATATGGCTAAGATATGTAAAGAAAATGACTGGTCAATAAGAGGTAGTATATCTACAGCATTTGTATGTCCTTTTGAAGGCGCAGTTTCTCCAGAACAAGTTGCTAAAATTATTGATGTTTTTTTAAATTTAGGCATTAAAGAGATTTCCCTGTGCGATACGTTTGGTGTTATTACGCCCAAACAAGTTGAAAAGTTGCTTATTTTTTTGTCAAAACTTTATCCGCTTTCTTATTTTTCCCTGCATCTGCATAATACAATGGGGATCGCTATTGCATCAATATATAAAGGTTTTGAAATGGGAATAAGGTGTTTTGAGGCATCAGTGGGTGGTTTGGGTGGCTGTCCAAATGCTCCCGGGGCTGCTGGTAATCTTGCTACAGAAGAATTGGTTTATTTGTTTGAAAAAATGGGCATTAAAACTAATCTAAATTTTAACAAAATTATTCAGGCTGCCTTTTTTATAGAATCGATGCTGGGAAGGCAGCTATCTGCACCACTTATTAACTACTACAGATGTTCCAATAAAAAATAAAATTTTCTCAAATTAAACTTTTTGGCTTTTAAAATCTTGATTTTTATATTTATAAGGTTATGCCCATGATGTTTTTTTAACTTGATTTATTTTTTTTATCTCATAAAATAACCTTTTGTCAAAATTAGAGGAAGGCAGAAATAGATGAATTATAAGAACAGACATTTTCACTCAATCATTGTACATGTAACAATTGCTTTTTCTGTTGTAGCTGCATTTTCTCATTTTTGTGAGACGAATGGCATATCGTTTTTTATGATGAATTCTGCAGAATGGCAGCTTTTGACCAGACTTTCTCTGTTTATTTTGTTTTTGTCGTCTTTACCTGCATCAGTTAGTGGGGTATTTGAAACTAACAAGATGTATCCAAGATGGCACAATACACACAAAATTAAGTTGTTTTTGTCAGTTTTGATTTGTATTTTCTCTATAGTTGAGATAGTAGCGATAGCTAACGACTGTCATGGTTTTCTGTTAAAGTTCGGCTTATATTTTGTAAACAATCTTATTATCTTTTTGCTTTCGTTTTACGGTCTAAAAATAACACTCGGCAGACAGTCAATTGCAAAAACGTCTTATGTGCCAGATTTTTTTAATGAAGAAAATCCCGTAGATATTCTGAACGAAGTTAAAGAATATGTTAAAGAAAAACCCAAAAGGGTAGATTTTTTTGATTTTGGAGAGGATTAAATGATTAATTTTGGCTTAAGTGATGAACAAAAAAAACTTGTAGAAAAGGCAAGAGATTTTTCTAAGAATTTTGTTGCCCCAAATGCATTAAAGTATGATAGAAGCGGGGAGTTTCCAGAGGAGATTTGTAAAGAGGCTTTTCGTCAAGGCTTGATGAACACAAGCATACCCAAGGAGTATGGTGGGCCTGGACTTTCTGTTTTGGACCACGTGTTGATTACAGAAGAAATTGCCACAGGTTGTACGGGTATTGGAACTGCAATAGACTCCAATGGCTTATCGCAGTTTCCAGTAATTCTTGCGGGAACCGATGAGCAAAAACGGGAGTTTCTTACTCCAATGACCAGAGAGTTAATGTTTTCTGCATATGCTGTTACTGAACCTGCAGCTGGCTCTGATGTTAACAGGATAGAAACTATCGCTAAACGCTATAATGATGAGTATGTTATAAATGGCGTGAAATGGTGGATTACCAATGGTTCCGTAGCAAGCTGGTATTTTGTCCTTGCAAAGGTAGACGGCAAACTTACAGGATTTATTGTCCCTGCAGATACCCCCGGTATTATTAGAGGTCCTAAAGAGTATAACTTGGGTCAACATGCGTCAAACACTGTTCGAGTGACTTTTGAAGATGTAAAAGTGCCATCAAAATACCGCCTTGGTTCTGAGGGTGATGGATTTAATATTGTTATGAAGACATTTGATCACACAAGACCGGGTGTTGCAAGTGGTGCCAATGGTATTACACGTGCAGCCTTAAATCTGGCACTCGAGTATGCTAAAAGAAGGCGAACATTTGATAAGAAACTTATATCCAATCAGGGGATCTCCTTTCCTCTTGCAGAGATACTTACAAAGCTTGATGCTGCAAGGTTTCTTGCGTGGAAGGCGGCGTGGCTTATTGACAACGGTTTTGATAATAGCAGAGAAGCATCACAAGCGAAATGGTTTGCTGCAGATGTAGCAATGGAGGCAGCCATAAAGGCTGCTCAAGTTTTAGGTGGCTATGGTTACACTAACGAAATGCCTGTTGAGAAGTTAATAAGGGATGCAAAAATTTATCAGATTTATGAAGGTGCCACAGAGATTCAAAAAATGGTAATAGTAGCAAAGATGATGAGAATGAGGGAAATAGCTTTATGATTGATGGCTTTGAAAAGGCAGTAGATAAATTGATCGATCGCATAAAAACGAGAATCTATGGCAAAACATTTCGTTGTCCCGTTTGCCATTTAGAGCTCTCTTTTCACGATATTAATGAAAATGGGCTTGTTGTTTGTCCTTTGTGCGGAATTGTTATAGAGGTTGCGGATGTGTTTGGTCATGCTCTACCAGTTGTTCACAATGTGGAAATAAAAAGGTATCAGCCAAAATTGAGAATTCATCCTGTTTCTACACACCTGCCTATCGGACTATTTCCGTTTTCACTTTTGTTATCTTTGTTACTTGCTTTTGCATCGTTTCTGTTACCAGCATTTGACAATCATTGTGTTACTGGTGTTTTTATGTCATATCTTTCAAAAATAAACAATATTTCTCAATTTTTTCTTATAATTGCCGTGATATTTTCTGTTCCTGCATTTCTTTCGGGGCTGTATGATTGGCATTACCGTTATGAGAAAAGACGCTACAAAACTATAACTGTTAAGATTATCCTTTCGATAGTTTTTTTTGTTTTGGGACTATTGGCATTTTGTTTACATCATTATGGTTTGGTGTTTTCTCCAGAAACAGGCTTGTTAACCTTTTCTATGAGTAACATCCTTTGCGCGATATTGTATTTTATTCTGATGTTAGCCAATATGATTTGTTTAGCAACGATAGGGCATCTTGGTGGTTTATTGGTTTTTGGAAAATAAAAAGGGGCTTTTTAAGCCCCTTGATTATTTTTTCAGACTTTCATCTAAAAACTCTGTTGGTTCTTTAGGAATTCTTCCAGACTTGATTGTTTCAGACCTTAATCGTCTGCCCACAATTCTTTCAACCATTCTACCAATTTCGAGAACATGGTCAACGTTTACTCCAGTATCAATGCCCATCTCGTCCATCATAACAACCATATCTTCTGTTGAAACAAGTCCAGTAATATTTGGATCCCTGTAATAATACTTTCCTGTGCCGGGAACAGGAACGCCATCTACAAAGTTTGCTGGTTGTCCGCCAATACCACCCATTGTTGACTCATAATGGGTTATACCGGCCTGAAGTGCAGCCAATACATTTGCGAGCCCCCAACCTCTTGTTACGTGAAAATGTGCAATATGTTTGCTTGAGTCTGGAATTGCATCAAGAATCATGGAAAAGTATTCGTAAACCTTGTTTGGTGGTGCAGAACCGTCGTGATCCGCATGTTCAATATCGTCTGCGCCTAAATCTAAATAACGTTTTGTAAACTCGACAGCCTTTTTAAGCTCTGTTGGTCCCTCGATTGGGCAACCCCAGATAGTACTGACAGTTCCATTAAACTTTAACCCAACCTCTTTTGCATCTTTAATACATTTTTCAGTCATTGCCCAGTACTCTTTGTGTGTCAACCCTGAATTTTTAATCTGATGAGATTCGCTTGTTGATACCATCTGCAAAATTCTATCAGGTCCCCAGCCCTCTTTTTTTGCCTGAATAGCACGTTCAACAGCCTTTTCTCTGATTGTTACGACTGTGATTGTTACATCTTTAAGCAAATGTGCTATACGTTTACTTTTCCTTATAGCCTTAAGCAGGTCGTCTGCGTCCTTAAACTGAGGCATACCTTTTGGATTTCCTAAATTTGTAACCTCGATGTTTCTAAAGCCTGCAAGGATAAGCTCTTCGGCAACCCATAATTTTGCTTCTGTCGGAATAAAATGCTCTTCGTGTTGGAAACCATCTCTTACAGTGATGTCACCAATTGTAACTTTTTTTGGGTATTTCATTTCTGCCATACTCCCCCCCCTTTTTTGGTTTACTATCTTTGCCAGTTTACGTTAAAGTAAACAGAATGTCAAGAAAAAAACAAAACATCTTTTTAAAAATGATTTTGCATATTTTTTATACAACAAATCTTTTACTGCTAAATGTTTGTGCAGTTATATTAAAAAGGCAATTTAAAAATCAGGAAAATGTTGGAACAGTTTTTGCAATATTATGGTATGTTTTATTTGATACAGCATGTTCCGGAGGAGGGTGCGGGCGTTTTTGAACAGCTATTGCCTTTACCCTATAAAACTATTTTAACAATTAAAGACAGTTTTCCTGATAATTTTGAAAATATTTCAGGCGTCCTCATTATGGGAGGACCGATGGGTGTGTATGAAAGAAGTATTTATCCTTTTATTGAGAAGGAGCTTGCATTTATAAAAAAATGTTATGAAAAAAACGTTAAGGTTTTAGGCGTCTGCTTAGGTGCCCAGATGATTGCAGAAGCTTTAGGGGGAAAGGTTTATAAAGGACACATTCAGGAAGTTGGATGGTGTAAAATTACACATACAAAAGCTGCAAAAGAAGACGCTCTGTTTTCAATATTTTCAGAAGAGTTAGATGTTTTTCAATGGCATGGCGACACATTTGATTTGCCGCCAGATGCCATCAGGCTTGCTATTTCAAAAGAGTATGAAAATCAAGCATTTCGAGTAGGCAAAAATATCTATGGATTGCAATATCATATAGAAGTGACCGATAAAATAATTAAAGAATGGTTCCCGCAAGACTATCAAAAGTTTGTGTATCCAGAAATAAATCGTTTAAATAGTCTTGCCTTGGAAGCTTTTAGAAGATTTTTGAGGTTGTAAGAAGAGACGCTCGGAAAGAGCGTCTCCGTAAGTATTTACGCAACTTCTGTTTCTTCTGTGAATGATGTTTCTTCAATTCTCACAGGAGCCTTTGTTACAAAAGTAAGTGTAGCAGCAACAAGCATTAGTCCGGATGCTATTAAATAAGCCATTGCGTAAGAGCCGTTTAAATCAGCAATCTTGCCAGCTAAGAGTGGTCCAAAAACGCCACCAACACCCCATGCTGTGAACATAATGCCATAATTTAGTCCTAAGTTTTTTGTACCCCAGTAGTCGGCTGTCGTAGATGGGAAAAGTGATAGACACGCCCCATAGCTAAAACCAACTACGGCTGAGCCAATTGTGAATTGTAAAATAGTTGAGAATTTAGAGAAGAAAAACATTACAACAGCCTGTGTAACACATACGAGGAATATCGTTTTTATTCTGCCAATTTTATCTGAAACAAGGCCAGCTAAGAGTCTTCCTGCAGCATTAAAAACAGCAAGCAAGGCAACGAACATAAAACCAATCTTTATCGTGTTGTTAGACTGCAAAGCTACAATCTTTGCAAGATGGCCAATAATCATAAGACCTGCCGTAGCCGCACATGCATACTCTAACCATAAGAGATAAAATGAAGGTGTTTTTAACATCTCGTCCCAGCCAAAATCCTTTCTTGTAAGTATTGAAGTGGTGTTGTTTTTAGATGCTACTTTTGGAAGCATTGGGTTTGTGATAAACTGAGCCACAAAAATAGTCACAAATGCAAAACCAATTCCAAGCATACGGAAAGCAGTATTTATTCCGTAATTTGCTAATAGATATTTGCTCAATGGGGCAATATAAACAGGCGCCAATCCGAAACCACTTACTACTATTCCGGTAATTAATCCTTTTTTTTCTGCGGGAAACCATTTAATTGCGGCAGGTGTTGCGGCTGCATAACCAAGCCCAAAACCAGTCCCGGCTAATGCCCCAAAACCAACGAGAGCTGGTATAATATTGTCCGGAGATGCAAAACTTGTTACGATCAAACCTGCTGCGGTTAAAATAGCACCTGCTGTTGCTACAATCTTAGGTCCAATTTTGTCCTGCAATCTACCTGCTGGCACCATCATTAATGCGAAACATGCTATCGCAATTGTGTAAGGAAGTGCAGCCTCAGTCTTTGTCCAACCAAAACCACCCTTATCAACCGCTTCAGTAAACTGTTTCCCAAAAATACTCCAGGCATACAAGACGCCCAATGCCAGATTAAGACACATACCTGAAAATACTACAATCCAACCTTTTTTTTCACTTAAACTACTCATACTCCCCCCTTTTTAAGATATTTTTTTTGAATCATAAAAATGAGTTTTTTGTTTCTGGTTAAGTAAAATAAAGTTCTGGCAAATTTTGAAGTTAGTTAAACACACGTTAATTATTTCTTTAGCGTCTTTTAAGTTTATGTAATCGCTTCCAGCATTACAGCATTTTTGCTTGCTAAAATAGGGACATAAAAAATTTGCTGCCATAAGCACCTCCTCAGGTTTTAAGGATATTTTGCAGTATCTATGCCATTAAGAGCCAATTTAGAAAAAAATAAATAAGATCAATAATATGTTGTTTTTAGCTGGCATAGTTGACAGCTTTATTAAGATTAAGAATTTGCAATTTTGCAAAAGGATTTGAATAAATTACAGAATAAGCATTGTTTATGAATGAAAATAGTTTTGCAAATATGCAAGCCTATTCACGTTTTAGATCCAATTTTTTTATTTTCCTGTAAAGTGTAGCTATATTTACACCTGCTTCTTTTGCAGCAGTGTCAACATTCCAATGGTGTTTCTTTAGAAGTTTGGAAAAATACTCTTTTTCAAAGTTAGCAAGTGCGATAGAATAGTCTCCATCTGTTACAATATTTGTCTCAATTAGTTCTTCTTCGAGTGGTAAAAATTGCTTTATAGTATCTAATGTTATAAAGTTTTGAGTTTCCAATGCCATCACAGCAGAAACTACATTTTTTAGCTCTCTTATATTTCCTGGCCAATCGTAGTTTATTAAAGCGTTCATCGCCTCTTTTGTAAATCCGGCAAAGTTTGTGTTAAATGTTTTATTTAAAGAGGCAACAAAATGTGTTGCAAGTAGAGGAATATCTTCTTTTCTCTCCCTGAGTGAAGGAATATGAAATGTGATACCGTTTAATCTGTAAAAAAGGTCTTCTCTAAAAGTTCCATCTTTGATAGCTTTTTGCAAATCGGTATTTGTTGCAGAAACAACTCTTACGTCAAGTTTTATGACATTTGTATCGCCAATACGGCGTATCTCTTTTTCCTGTAAAAATCTTAATAAACCCTTTTGTGCTTCTAAGGAGAGATTGCCAACCTCATCTAAAAAAAGCGTTCCATTGTTAGCCTGTTCAAACAATCCTATTTTGTTATCCATAGCTCCAGTGAAGCTACCTTTTTTATGTCCAAAAAGCTCGCTTTCCAGAAGGTTTTGTGGTAGCGCACCACAGTTTAAGGCAATGAATGGTTGATCTTTCCTGTTTGAATTATAATGAATTGCCTGTGCAATAAGTTCCTTTCCTGTGCCAGACTCTCCTGTGATGAGCACAGGAATATCGCGAGGGGCAATTTTTCTGATTTTGTCTATAAGCTCTTTTATGTATTTTGATATGCCAATAATGTTTTCAAAGCTGCCTTTAGCCTGAAGCTGTTCCCTTAACTGTATGTTTTCTTTCAGCAAATCGTTGTGTTTAAAAGCATTTTTTACCCTCATTATCAGCTCGGGGGATTCAAAAGGTTTGGTAATCATATCGTCAGCGCCTTTCCTTAGCGCTTGAATAGATATATCTACCGTTGCATGGGCAGTGATTATAATAACGGGCGTTGTAGGACTAAAACGTTTAATTTGTTCAAGTACCTCAATGCCATCCATGCCGGGCATCTTTATATCAGTTATAACTAACGAGTGCATGTCGTTTTTAAATGTAGCAACTCCTTCATAAGGGTCATAGCAGGTGGTAACTTTATAGCCGTTGTCAGTTAGTACTGCTTCAACAAGCTTACAAAGTGCTATATCGTTATCGATAACAAGAATGCTTTTATCCATCTTCTCACCAATTCCTATCTATGGGCAAAGACACTACAACCAGAGTGCCTTTCCCAAGCTCACTTTGAATACTAATGTTTCCCAGATGTTGTTTAACAATCTGCCTTGCGATAGCCAGACCCAATCCTGTGCCTTTTGGTTTTGTCGTAAAAAATGGTTCAAATATCCTTTCTAAATGTTCTTTTGGAATACCTTTCCCTGTATCTTTGAAAAGGATGTTAACAAAGCCTTCTAACCCCCTTTCTGTTGAGATTGTAATTTTCCCAGAACCTTCTATGGCTGAAGCAGCATTAAAAATAAGGTTAATTGCTACTTGTTTTATCTGGTCTTCATCTGCCATTATTAACGGCAGATCCTTGTCAAAATGCTTTTCAATATCAATATCTTGGATATCAGGATGATTGGATGCAAAAGATATAATCTCATCAAGTACGGCGTTTAAGTTTATCACTTTTAAAACAGGATTGGGGATTCTTGCATAGTTCAAAAAATTTTCTACAATTTTTTTGCATCGCTGACTTTCTCTTTTTATCTCAATGACGTAGTTTTTAATCTTTTCGTCATCGGCAAGTTTTGACTCGAGGAATGACGAGTAGCCAAGTATCACACCAATAGGATTGTTAATTTCATGAGCGACTTCAGAAGCTAAAACGCCTAAAGAAGCCATCTTTGATTGTTGATTTATTGATTTTTCAAGCTCTTTTTGTTTTGAAATTAAATCAAACATCCTGTTGAAGTTATCTGCCAATTCACCTATTTCGTCGTTGTTTGTTATATAAATTCTTTCGTTTATTTTGCCTTTCTTAATCTTTCTTATCACTTCAATGATAGTTTTTATTGGGTCAGTAAGTTTATCAGACAGTTTAAAAACAAAAAAAACGGAGAGAATGATAGACAGAATGACAACAATGATTGTGTTTAGAAGGATTTTGTCCTTAATTTTATTAGCCTCTTTATAAAACTCATTTTCGTATGAACCAACGGCAACAATCCACTGCCATGGAGCAAAATAGAGATATCTTACTATTTTCATACGTGCATAATTTTCACCGGGATTTCTCCATGGGTAACGTATCCAACCATTTTTGTTTTTTATCATCTCCCTTATGAAAAAAGAGCCATTGTAATCTTTTGCATCAATGATGCTATCACCTTCACGTGCAGGATGAACAGTTAATGTCCCTTGCATATCAATACAATAAATGTAACCTGTATCTCCTACTTTTTTTTGTTTTAAAATCTCTTTTAGTAACGTTAGTTTTTCAGGGTTTTTTGTAGGAGAACCATAAGTTTCGTTGTGAAGTGTCAAAAGGCCAACAGAAAATTGAGCCATGTGGTCTAAATCAGCCATACTGGTCTCTGTGATGCCAAGATATGCCTGCATATTTGCAACGTATCCTACAATAGAGGCAACCAGTATGATTGGGATAACTACCAATGGCAAAACCAGAGCCAGAATCTTCCATCTAATTTTTAAGTTACTGAAAAATTTTAGCACTCTCCCCCCAAAAAACTAACTTTATATTATAACAATCTAATTTTAAGTTTCGATAAAAAAGTGAAAATTGTTTTGACAATTTTAAAATGTCAAGTTGAATGTTGGAACGGCAAATTTCTAATATTGACAACAAAGCGTTTTTTCTATATAGTTTTTCTATCAACAATTTATAAAGGAGCATTTTATGAAACGTTACCTTTTAACGCCAGGTCCAACTATGATTGCTTCGGAAACATTACTTGAGATGGCAAAACCGATAATTCATCATAGAGCACCTGAGTTTATTCCGCTGATGGAAGAAGTGAGGGAAAACTTAAAATGGCTTTTCGGTACTAAAAATGAGGTGTTAATTTTTGCCGCATCCGGGACAGGTGCGATGGAAGGTAGTGTTACTAATACGCTTTCCCCTGGTGATAAAGCACTCGTTGTTAATGGTGGGAAGTTTGGGGAACGTTGGGCGAACATCTGTAAGGCTTATGGGGTCGATGCTAAGGTTATTAAGGTTGAGTGGGGGCAGGCTGTTGATCCAGCTGAGATAGAAAAGGCTCTTAAGGAAGATAGCGAGATAAAGGCGGTATTCATTCAGGCAAGTGAGACTTCTACTGGTGTGATGCATCCAACCAAGCAGATCGCAGATATCGTAAAACAGTATGAAAATACCATTCTTGTTGTTGATGGTATCACTGGCGTGGGTGTATTCCCCCTTCCTATGGATGAGTGGGGAATCGACATTCTCGTTACAGGCTCACAGAAGGCACTTATGTTGCCACCGGGTCTTGCTTTTGCAGGGGTGTCTGATAAGGCTTGGAAGATGATAGAAAGTTCCAGGTTGCCAAAGTTTTATTTTGATTTTAAAAAAGAACTAAAAAATATTAAGGATAATCAGACAGCTTATACACCGGCCGTTTCGTTGATAGTCGGACTTAATCAGGTCTTAAGAGAAATGAAAAAGGAAGGCTTGGAAAATATTTACAAACGTCATGAACAGCTTGCAAAGGCAACAAGGGAAGGTTTAAAGGCGATGGGTTTAAAACTCTTTGCGCCTGATTCACCAAGCAATGCAGTCACGGCGGTTTATGCTCCTGAAGGTATGGATGCTGGCAAGATTGTAAAATTCTGTAGAGACAGGCTTGGTGTAACTATCACTGGTGGGCAGGATCATGTAAAGGGTAAAATATTCAGGGTTGCACATTTAGGCTACTACGATCGCTTTGATGTTATTGTTGGACTTTCTGCGATTGAGTTTGCGTTGAAATCCTTAGGACACCAGTTTAGTTTTGGGGCAGGAGTGGCAAAAGCTTTAGAAGTTCTCGCTGAATAATATTGGGGAGGTAAATATGTATAAAGTGCTTGTTTGTGATGGAATCACAGAGGAAGGTGCGAAGATTCTGAAATCATCTAAAAATATCGAAGCTGTTATTTATGATAAACTTCCTAAAGACGAGTTGATGAAGATAGTCGCAGATTTTGATGCGTTAGCTGTTAGAAGCGCAACAAAAGTTACTGCTGAGGTGATGGATGCCGCAAAAAGATTAAAGATTGTTGGAAGGGCTGGAATTGGAGTTGATAATATTGATGTCCCTGCTGCCACTAAAAGGGGAATTGTTGTTATGAACACACCAGGTGGCAATACAGTTACTACAGCAGAGCACACAATCGCGATGATGATGTCTCTCACGAGAAAGATCCCTGCTGCAACAATGTCGATGAAAGCTGGTAAGTGGGAAAAAAATAAGTTCATGGGAAGGGAATTATTTAATAAAACTCTTGGGGTTATTGGATTAGGCAACATAGGTTCTATCGTTGCAGACAGGGCGAAAGGATTGAAAATGAATGTTATCGCTTATGATCCGTTTATAACACCAGAGGCTGCCGCAAAAAGAGGCATTGAGTTAGTTCCTCTGGAGGAACTTTATAAAAGGTCTCACTATATTACTGTTCATGTGCCACTTCTTGAAGAGACAAAAAATATGATTAATAAAGACACCATTGCCAGGATGAGAAATGGTGTCTTTATTATCAACTGTGCACGTGGTGGAATTGTTAACGAAAAGGATCTTTACGATGCGATGGTTTCAGGTAAGGTTGCGGGAGCTGCATTTGACGTTTTCGAACAGGAACCAACACCAGCAGATAACCCGTTGTTGACATTAGATAATTTTGTTTGCACACCACACTTGGGTGCATCCACAGAAGAGGCTCAGATTAATGTCTCGATTGCAGTGGCAGAGCAGATAGTTGATTTTTTAGAAAGGGGTATTATCGTCAATGCCGTTAACGTTCCTTCTTTAACAAACGAGGAAATGAACTATCTCAGTTCTTTTATTATGCTCACAGAACGTTTGGGCGCTTTTTCTGCACAACTTGTAAAGGAGGCTGTTAAAGAGATTGTAATTGAGTATGATGGCGAAGTGGCAGAAAAGAAGGTAAATGTTCTTACAACGTCTTTTCTTAAAGGCTTTTTTTCAAAACAATTAGAGGTTGGAGAGGTCAACTTTGTAAATGCACCGATAATTGCAAAAGACAGAGGAATTAAAATAACAGAAGTTAAACAAGAGACTAGAAAGGATTATAGCAATCTTATAAGTGTCACATTAAAGGGCGAAAAAGAGCAAATTTTTATTGCGGGAACACTTTTTGGAATTGAACCAAGAATCGTTAATATCAATCATTTTCCTGTAGAGGGTGTGCCCGAAGGTCATATGTTGATGATTTACAACTATGATAAGCCTGGCGTTATAGGCAACATAGGGACAACTTTAGGTAAGATGAATATTAATATAGGAAGCATGAGGTTTGGCAGAGAAAAGTCTGGCGGAATGGCAATATCACTTTTGCATATAGATGCTGTAGTGACGAAGGAAGTTGTTTCAGAATTACTTAAACTACCTAATATTGTTTCGGTGATACCTATAGAGATATAAAGATGTTAAAGGTTCCACAGGGTTTTACAGACCTCTTGCCTGAAAAGGCCGAGGTCTTTTATTTTGTTAAAGAGAAGTTAATATCGCTGTTTCAAAGCCATGGTTTTTTACCTTTAGTTACTCCAAGCATAGAGCTGATTGATACCTTTAAAATCTCTGGTGAGGACGAAACAAACACGTTCAATTTTATAGATCATGTGGAAGCCAAAACCGCATGTTTTAGATACGACTTCACTCCACAAGTAGCAAGGGTTATTGCAAACCAAAAGTTAAGTCTGCCAGTAAAGCTTTGCTATGACGGCGTTGTTTTAAGAAACCCAAAGAAGCTTAGTGGAGAAAATAGAGAGATTTATCAGGCGGGCGTAGAGATAATAGGCGATGATACATTTTTGGCAGATTTAGAGTTGGTAATTCTTGCTAATTCAGTGTTCAAAACAGCTGGTATTAGCGATTATAAAATATTTTTAAGTGATGTTGGCATTCTAAAATCGTTGTTTTATGAAAAAAATAGTTACATGCAAATATCTGAAGAGCTAAAGCAGGCATTTATAGAAAAAAACGTTTCAGCGATAAATAAATTAGCAGCCAGAACAAATTTACCTGAAGAGAAGCAGGAATTCCTGACAGAATTGCCACTGCTTTGTGGTGATATTAAGATGATTGCAGAGCTTGAAAGGAGATGTAAAATTCAGCAACTTAAACCATTTTTCAAAAAACTTAAGAATATTGCTATTCTGGCAGAGCAAATGGGCGTTGATGTCGAGTTTGATTTAGGTGAAGTCAGAGGTTTTGAGTATCACTCCGGATTGATTCTGGACTGTTATGCAGCAGATAGTTTAAAAAACTATCACGAAGTTATAACTGGTGGCAGATACGACAATCTACTTCAATGTTATCTCGGCGAAAATGTGGCAGCAACTGGTTTTGCTGTTGATTTATTAAAACTATCTTTAACAGTTAGTTACAACAAGCCTGTCAAGTTACTCGTTTTATTCAGCGATGTTGATAGAAGCATAGAGGCATTTAAAACTGCTCAACAGCTTAGAAAACAAGGTTTCACTGCAATATTAATGCAGAAAGATAAATATGATGACATCGTGAAATCAAAGTGTTTTGATTATATAGTGACTATAGATAATCATACCGTGAAGATTGTCGATATCAAAAGAAATTTAGAAAGTATTGTTGAAAACTTAAACGCTGATTTTGTTAATAAATTTTTAAAGGATATGATAAAATAAGATATAAATATTTGGGAGAAGGTATGCAAGGAGTTGTACTTATAGGCGCACAATGGGGTGATGAAGGTAAAGGCAAGATTGTTGACTTCTTTTCTGAACGTGCTGATGTTATTGTCAGGTTTCAGGGCGGTAACAATGCAGGTCATACGATAGTAGTAAAAGATAAAAAAACAATTTTGCATCTTATACCGTCTGGTATTTTATGGGCTGGCAAGGTCTGTGTTATCGGCAATGGTGTGGTTGTAGACCCTAAAGTTCTGGTTGATGAATACAATAGACTTAAAGAAGACAATCTTATTCCAGATACTACGTCGTTATTTATAAGTGCATCTGCTCATCTAATAATGCCATATCATAAGCTTATCGATACCGCGAGAGAGAAAAAGGCGGGAGATGTCAAGATTGGCACAACAGGACGTGGAATTGGACCTGCATACGAAGATAAAGTTGCAAGAAATGGCATAAGGGTAGGGGATCTGCTTGAGCCAGAGCGGTTGAAAAAACGCTTATCAGCAGTGTTGGAAGAAAAAAATAAATACCTATCAAATGTTTTAGGGGAAAAAGAGCTTGATTTTGATACAATTTACAATGATTGTCTGTCCCATGCTTCAGTGCTTGCCCCAATGATATGTGATACAACACTTTTGCTTAACCAGTATATCAAAGAAAGGAAAAAGATTTTATTTGAAGGTGCACAGGGCACTTTACTTGATGTAGATCACGGAACATATCCATATGTTACTTCTTCCAACACTGTAGCTGCTAATGCATCATTGGGCAGTGGTGTTGGTTTGAACATTTTAAACAGGGTTGTTGGTGTTGCTAAGGCGTATGTTACGAGGGTAGGAAACGGACCATTTCCTACTGAAGAAAAAGGAAAACTTGGTGAATATCTGAGACAGAAGGGTAACGAGTTTGGGGCAACCACAGGCAGGCCAAGAAGATGTGGCTGGGTTGACCTTGTTGCACTAAAAAAGGCGGTTCAGGTTAATGGTTTAGATAGTCTTGTTATCACAAAATTAGATGTTTTGAACGACCTTGATACGATCAAAGTTTGCGTTGCATACAGATTGAGGGGAAAAGAAATCGACTATGTGCCCTTAAATGCGGAGGATGTAGAGGCTTGCGAGCCAATTTATCGTGAATTTAATGGCTGGAAAAAGGATTTAAGTAAAATTAGAGATAGCATAGAATTGCCAGTAGAAGCAAAAGATTATCTTAAGTTCATAGAGGATTTTCTTGAAATAAAGATTATAATAGTTTCGGTTGGTCCTGAAAGAGATGAAAACATAATTTTTGGAACTGTTTTTTGAAAAACTACATAGGGGAAAACATTTGAAGTCGCAAAATATCACCCCTGTTTTTAAAACTGTACTTGCAGATTTAGATACTCCAGTTTCGTGTTTATTAAAGCTAAGAAAGGCGTATCCAGAAACTCCCGCATTTTTACTTGAAAGTGTTGAAGCAAAAGAAAAGCACGGCAGGTTTTCTTTTATCGGTTTTGACCCATTTTTAACGTTTAGAACAAAAGGGAAAAAGGTCAAGCTTTCGGGTATAATCAACGAAGAATTTGATGCTGAACAACCTTTTGATGTTCTTAAAAATCTTGTTAAGTCATTTTGCCTGCAGCCCTTTTCAGACTCTTTGCGTTTTTCTGGAGGGGCAGTTGGTTTTGTTGGTTATGATATGATAAGGTTTTTCGAGAAAATACCTGATGTTAAGGCTCAATCCCTCAAAATTGATGATATGTATTTTATTTTACCTCGGCAGATGGTCATTTTTGATAACTTTACGAATAAGATGACCCTTGTTGTGTTTAACATTAACAACGATGTAGATGCGAATAGCATGTTGGACCAACTCTACAAAATCGTAAGAACACCACTCAAGATAAACAGGCATTCTCGTTTTGTTTTAGGGGAGATGAAAAGCAACACAAAAAAAGAAGAGTTTGAATCTATGGTATGCAGGGCTAAGGAGTATATATGCGCCGGGGATATATTTCAAGTGGTGCTATCACAACGTTTTACTGCGCAGGTTGATTGTGATGATATTGACCTTTATAGGGCTTTAAGGGTAGTAAATCCGTCACCCTATATGTTTTTTTTAGATTTTGTCGAGTATAGCCTTATTGGCTCTTCACCAGAAATACTTGTTCGTTTAGAGAATAGCCAGATAGAGGTTAGACCTATTGCCGGAACAAGAAAAAGAGGAGAAACCGAAAAAGAAGATCTATTGTTAGAAGAAAGTCTACTCTCAGACGAAAAAGAGTTGGCAGAACACGTTATGTTAGTGGATTTAGGTAGAAACGATATAGGAAGGGTTGCAAAAATTGGAACGGTAAAAGTGCCAGAGTTTAAGATAATCGAACGGTATTCACATGTTATGCATATTGTATCTTCTGTGACGGGAGAACTTAAAGATGGCTTAGACGGTTTTGATGTGTTTAAAGCCACATTCCCGGCAGGCACGGTAAGTGGAGCACCAAAGATACGCGCTATGGAGATTATAGAAGAGTTAGAAAAAGAAAAAAGGGAGTTTTACGCTGGTGGAGTGGGCTACTTTGGATATAACGGCAATATTGACTTTTGCATTACAATAAGAACTATGCTAAAAAAGGGTAAAAAGGTGTTTATTCAGGCAGGTGCCGGAATTGTAGCGGATTCTGTGCCAGAAAACGAGTATTTAGAAACTATAAACAAGGCAAAAGCTCTGATGCAGTCGATAACAAATCTTAAGGAGATTATAGAGTAAAGATGCTACTAATGATTGATAACTATGACTCTTTCACGTATAACCTTGTTCAGTATTTAGGTGAGCTGGGGGAGGAAATAGTAGTTTTCAGGAATGATGAGATAACTGTAAAAGATGTTTTACAGTTGAAACCAGCGAAGATTGTTATATCGCCGGGTCCATGTAGTCCTAAAGAGGCAGGGAGCTCTGTCGAAATCATAAAACATTTCGCAGGAAAGATACCGCTTTTCGGTGTGTGTCTGGGGCATCAGGCGATAGGATACGCTTTTGGAGGAGAAATTGTAAGAGCAAAATGCCTTATGCACGGCAAGGTTTCATTGATTTTTCACGATGGGAAGACAATCTTTAAAAATATCGAAAATCCTTTTGAAGCAACACGTTACCACTCACTATCCATTAAAAAAGAGACATTAAGTAACGAGTTTGAAATATCTGCATGGACACAGGATGGCGAGATTATGGGGATTAGACATAAAAAGTTTCTTGTGGAGGGGGTTCAGTTTCATCCCGAATCCATTCTAACAAAAGAAGGTAAAAGGATTTTAAAAAATTTTTTAGAGCTTTCACAACGCTTTTGGGAGGATAAAGGTGATTAAAGAGGCTATCAATAAGGTAGTAGATAGAATAGACCTTGATGAAGAAGAAATGATAATTGTTATGGAAGAAATAATGACTGGAGAGGCTACCCCAGCTCAGATTGGGGCATTTATTACTGCGTTAAGAATGAAAGGAGAAACAGTTGACGAAATAACTGGAGCTGTAAAGGTAATGAGAAGAAAGGCTACAAAAATCCCTGTTGAAGGTGTTGACGTTGATTTAGATAGAGATGATATCAATATAGACAGAGAGACGATTATTGATACATGTGGGACTGGTGGTGACGGAACAATGACCTTTAATGTATCTACTGCGACAGCGTTTGTTGTTGCTGGTGGAGGCATTAAGGTTGCTAAACACGGCAACAGGTCTGTATCAAGCCTTTGTGGTAGTGCTGATGTGTTGCAAGAGTTGGGGGTAAATATAGAGGCTACGCCAGACATAGTCGCACGTTGTATAAAAAAGGCAGGGATTGGATTTTTATTCGCCCCCATGCTTCATGGGGCTATGAAGTATGCGATTGGACCAAGAAGAGAGATTGGTATCAGGACAATATTCAATATACTTGGCCCACTCACAAATCCTGCATCTGCCAGGCACCAGTTATTAGGCGTTTACAAAGAATCACTGTGTGAGACACTTGCACAGGTACTTTTGCGCTTAGGAACAAAAAGGGCAATGGTAGTTCATGGCATGGATGGGATAGATGAAATATCTATAACGAAGGACACTAAAGTTGCAGAAATTAAAGATGGCAAAATAAAGGTTTACGAAATTAATCCGGTTCATTTTGGATTAAAGATTCACGAATTTAAGGACTTGAGAGGTGGTTCTGCATCGGACAACGCAAGGATAATAAGAGACATCCTTACAGGAAAAGAAAAAGGTGCTAAACGTGCTATTGTGGTTCTTAATGCAGCCGCAGCATTTTACGTGGCAGATAAGACAAAAAGCATTAAAGATGGTGTAAAATTGGCAGAAGAAGTGATTGATTCTGGCAAAGCTTTAAAAAAATTAGAGATGCTTATAGATATCAGCAAAGGATGAAAATGTTTTTAGAAACTGTGCTAAAAGAAAAAAAAGCAAAGGTTAAGGAATGGAAAACCTCTGTTTCTGTTTCAGAACTAAAAGAAAGCATGCAAGATGTAGAAAAACGACCATTCTATAATGTTTTTGCAGAAAGGTGTGCGAATGCAGTTAAGATAATAGCAGAGGTGAAGAAGGCATCCCCATCTATGGGTATATTAAAAGAAGATTTCAATTTAGAGCAGCTTGTTTCAGCTTACAACGAAGGTGGAGCTGCTGCCATTTCTGTAATAACGGAAGAAAAGTTTTTTTCAGGTAATATTCAGTTGTTGAAAGAGGTTAAGAAGCTAACATCTCTACCTATACTCAGGAAAGACTTTATTGTTGATGATTATGAGATATATCAGGCAAAGGCTTTTGGTGCTGATAGTATATTATTGATAGCAGAGGCATTAGAAAAATCGCAGTTATATGATTTTACTGCTTTGGCAAAGGAAATAGATTTAGATGTGCTGATAGAGCTTCACAGTTTAAAATCTTATGAAGATAAATTGTTAGATATAAAGGATTTTCTGCTGGGAATAAACAATAGGGACTTATATAGCCTTAAAGTAGATCTTTCTACATCAGAAGAAATTTTGAAACATATACCTGAAGACCAGAAGGTGGTTATAGAAAGCGGTATCAAAGACAGAAAAGATATAGAAAGATTTATTCAGTTAGGGGTGTCAAACTTCTTGATAGGAACAAATCTTGTCCTTTCTGAAAATCCTGCTATGATGCTTAAGATGCTAAATGGTTTAAATCAATGATAAGGGTAAAAATTTGCGGAATTACCAGACTTGAAGATGCTCTTTACGCTTCGTATTTAGGGGCGTATGCCTTAGGTTTTGTGTTTTACGAAGGTAGCAAGCGTTTCATATCAGCAGATGACGCAAAAAATATAATTGAAGCGTTGCCACCTTTTCTGGTTAAGGTTGGTGTGTTTGTTGATGAAAAGCCTGAGAAAATGTTTAAGCTTAGCGAATATGTTGGTTTAGACAGGATTCAGATTCACACTAACAATCCTGATGTTTATAACAATATCTCACCTGACAGGATAATAATGGCATACAGAATAAAGGATAAAAACGATGTTGAGCTGGCTAATAACTCTAAATTTTTTCCCTTACTTGATAGATTTGATCAAAAAGAGTATGGGGGAACAGGCAAGAGTTTTGATTGGAAATTGTTAGATGAAATAAAGAGAGAGTATATTCTTGCAGGTGGCATCAATATCAAAAATATTAACGAAGCTATCGCATTAAATCCTTATGCAATTGATATCTCTTCTGGTGTTGAGGCAGAACCAGGCAAAAAAGACCACAAAAAGATGTTTGAAATTTTTAAAAAATTAAGAGAAAATCAAAAGGTATGAATTTTAAGGAATTTCCGGACCAAACAGGTTATTTTGGCAGTTATGGAGGAGTGTTTATTCCAGAAACGCTTATGCCAGCAATCCTCGAGTTGCAGGGAGCATTTACTAAATACTCCAGGGAGCGTCGCTTTCAGAAAGAGCTACGTTACTACCTGTCTCATTATATTGGTAGACCCACGCCATTATATTTCGCGAAAAACATCTCAAAAAAGTATGGTTTTAAGTTGTATCTCAAAAGAGAAGACCTCTGTCATACTGGTGCGCACAAAATAAATAATGCGATAGGACAGGTGCTTCTTGCAAAAAAGATGGGAAAGGGAAGGATTATAGCCGAAACGGGTGCAGGACAACATGGAGTAGCTACAGCAACTGCATCCGCTTTATTAGGGTTAAGATGCCGTATTTATATGGGGACAGAGGATATGAGAAGACAATCTCTAAACGTCTTCAGAATGAAATTGTTGGGCGCTGAAGTGGTTGGTGTAGATAACGGAAGTAAAACATTAAAGGATGCTATAAACGAGGCGTTGAGAGACTGGGTTACAAACGTTAAAGATACACATTATGTCATTGGGACTGTGTTTGGCCCTCATCCTTATCCTTTGATGGTCAGAACGTTTCAATCTGTGATTGGTGAAGAGGTGCTTAGACAGATTAAGAAAAAAGAGGGGAAGTTGCCAGATGTTATTGTTGCCTGTGTTGGTGGTGGTAGTAACGCAATGGGGATATTTTACCCATTTCTTGAGAACAAGAGTGTTGAACTGATTGGTGTTGAAGCTGGAGGATTGGGAATTGAAACAGGCAAACATGCTGCAAGATTTGCAACAGGTAAGACTGGCATCTTTCAGGGCACGAAAAGCTATGTTTTGCAAAACGAAGATGGACAGATACTAACCACACACTCGGTCTCTGCTGGTCTGGATTATGCGAGTGTTGGTCCTGAACACTGTTTTTTAAGAGACGTAAAAAGGGCAAGATATACCTATGCTACTGATGAGGAAGCTCTTTTTGGCTTTTATGAGCTTTCAAAGGAAGAGGGAATTATACCTGCTTTAGAAAGCAGTCATGCGATAGCATATGTCTTAAAAAACAGCAAATTTTTTAAAGACAAGCTTGTTATTATCAACCTCTCTGGTAGAGGCGATAAAGATGTGATGCACGTGAAAGATATCAAGGGTGAAAATGAACAAAATTGATAAAGTTTTTGAAAAGCTAAATAGTTCTAAAAACAAGGCGATAATTCCTTATTTAACCGGAGGAGATCCAGATATTGACAGGACGCTAAAACTGATGCAGTTTTATGCAGAGAATGGAGCAGATATTATCGAGATAGGCGTGCCATTTTCTGACCCAATGGCTGATGGTCCAGTAATTCAGGCAGCAATGGAAAGGGCTTTGAAGGCTGGAACAACTCTCAAATCTATACTAAATTTAGTTAAGCGTTTCCGTAGAAACTACGATACCCCTTTGGTCTTGATGGGATATATGAACCCTTTTTACGCTTATGGACTGGAGAGATTTTGTAAAGATGCTAAGGAGGCAGGTGTAGATGGCATTCTAACTGTTGATATGCCACCTGAAGAGGCAGAAGAGTTTGTTTCGTATCAGAGAAAATATGATTTAACTCCTGTATTTCTTGTTACACCTGTTACAAATGAAGATAGGATTTTAAAAATAAAAAAATATGCTACAAGTTTTGTTTACTTTGTTTCTGTTACTGGGGTTACTGGTGAGAGAGTATCACTTCCTGCTGATACAGAAAAAAAACTCATTGAGATAAAAAAACTAATAAATATGCCAACAGTTATAGGTTTTGGTATCTCTTCGCCTGAAATTATAATCAGTTTTTATGACATTGCAGATGGTTTTGTTATAGGAAGTGCCCTCGTTAAAAGAGCTGAGAGGATCTG
The DNA here is from genome assembly GCA_037442505.1 of Deltaproteobacteria bacterium. Classification (GTDB taxonomy): domain Bacteria; phylum CALINM01; class CALINM01; order CALINM01; family CALINM01; genus JBBIPZ01. The sequence continues at coordinate 38,429 of JBBIPZ010000013.1, forward strand.
GTCAAGCACAGAAAATGCCCGTGATTTTGAAAACTTTTTTAAATCCCTTGCATTTGCCTGTCATAAAGGTAGAATTGCATAAGGTGATAAATATGGAAGATACTGATATCAACAAAGAGTATGAGAGATTAAAAAGTCTTCTTCATATTACTACATTATTAAACTCGTCTCTTGATGTGAAGTACGTTAAACAAAAGACTATAGAAGGCATAACGGAACTTGTTAACGCAGAAGTTGGTTCTCTTTTGCTTTTTGATGAAAAGACAAACGAACTTTTTTTTGAGGTGGCATTAGGGGAAAAAGGTGAAAAAATTAAGGAAATCAGGCTAAAGCTTGGAGAAGGGATAGCAGGCGCTGTTGCAAAAGAACGGAAAAGTTGTATTATTGACGATGTGAGTAAGGACAAGCGTTTTTTTAGAAAGGCAGATGAAAAGTCGGGATTTATTACAAGAAGTATCATGTGCAGTCCTTTAGAATATAAGGGAAAGTTGTTGGGTGTGATTCAGGCAGTAAACAAAAAGGATAACTCCCAATTTACAACGGATGATTTGCGTTTATTTGAGTCTTTTGCTCACATTGTCTCGATATCTATTGAAAACGCCAATCTATTCCAAAAATTGAAAGAGACATTTTTTGATACATCTTTCGCATTAGCAGAGGCAGTTGAAAAAAGAGATCCATATACTGGTGGACACGTCAAACGTGTTACTGAGTTTTGCCTTGCTGTTGGCAAAGAATTGAATTTGAGCCCAGAAGAGTTAGATAGGTTATATCTTTCAGCTGTATTACACGACATCGGAAAGATAGGAATTGAAGATGCAATTTTAAGAAAGCCTGCACCCCTTACTCCTGAAGAAATAGCTCAAATGAAAAAACATCCCGCAATAGGTATAGAAATACTTAGCAAGGTCAAACATCTTTCAGATATTATAGCGGGGACTTTTTCCCATCACGAAACTTATGATGGTAGGGGCTATCCTATGGGGTTAAAAGGTGATGAAATACCGCTTTTAGGTCGGATTATTGCTGTCTGCGATACTTTTGATGCGATGACATCTGATAGACCTTATCGTCGTGGACTGGGTGATGATGTTGCGATATCTGAACTTATTAAGTTTTCTGGAAAACAGTTTGATCCGGTTGTTGTAGACGCATTTGTTAAAGCATACAAAAAAGGCGAAATAATTTCTCAGCACCATAGGGAGGCAAAAGATGCAAATTGAAGTGTTGGGATGTTTTGGAGGCGTTGATATAAAACATAATCCGGTTACATTTTTAGTTGATGGCAGGTATCTTTTGGATGGCGGTTCTATTGTTAAAGAACTTCCCCTCGAGAGACAACAGAAATTACAGGGCGTTTTTATCACCCATTGCCATCTTGACCATATTAAAGATTTGTGTTTTTTGGCTGATAATTTGATTCTTATGGGGAAAGGTCCTGTAAACGTGTATGGTTTGAGCGACGTTCTTGATATGTTAAAAAGGTATGTAATGAACAACAAAATTTGGCCAGACTTTTTTGAAATAAAGAGCAAAAAAGGTGATAGTATTTTGAATCTGATGCCAATTGCTGCAGGGCTCAAAGTCTCTTTGAACAAAACATATTCTGTTGAACTGGTTAAAACCAATCACTCCTGTGAATCAGCTGCATATATTCTCGGCAAAAACGATAAATATATCGCATACTCTGGCGATACAGGACCGACAGATAGGTTATGGCAAAGGATAAATGAGATACCTAATATGAAGGCTGTTTTTATAGAAGTCTCTTTTCCAAACAGAATGAATGATTTAGCAATAACAACAGGACATTTAACACCGCAGCTATTCTTAAAAGAAATTGAAAAACTTAAAAACCCAGAAAAAATTAAGTTTTACATCTTTCATATGAAGCCACCTCTCCTTGATGAGATTACTAAAGAGATAAATGCATTAAATATGGACAACGTTACGATACTTGATGATGGTGATATACTTCATATTTAACCTTTAAAATTGCGAGTAAAACTAAAATGAATAAAGAAAAAGAGCTATATAGCTATCTTTATGGCTTAGAAAAATACGGGATTATTTTAGGGCTTGATAATATAAAAATTATCCTATCCATGCTTGGTAATCCTGAAAAAAAGTTTCCATCTGTTCACGTGGTTGGAACTAACGGCAAAGGTTCTACAACAGCATTTTTAACCTCCATTTTATCCAGGGCTGGTTATCGTGTGGGCAGATATACATCACCTCATCTTATTAAGTTTTCCGAAAGAATAACCATAGGCAATAGAGAGATTGCAGAAAAGGATATATCAAGAATTGCGTTTATGATAAGAGATAAGATAGCCAACTCAGCAGAACGCAAGAGACCCTACACCTTTTTTGAGGTTACAACTGCGCTTGCATTTCAGTATTTTGCAGAAAAAAACGTTGACATCGCTATAATCGAAGCCGGTTTAGGGGGAAGATTGGATGCTACAAACGTTTTAACGCCTTTAGTTACAGTAATTACTAACGTTGGGCTCGAACATAAAGAGTTTCTTGGAAATACAATAGAGGCTATAGCATACGAAAAGGCGTCTGTTATAAAACCTGGTACGCCAGTTGTAACCGCTGCTGAAGATGAAGCATTGGCAGTTATAGATAAATTTGGAAAAGACGCTAAAAGCCGGGTGTTTGCGCTAAACAGAGATTTTCGTTATAACAGTACGAAGGTTACAGAATTTGATTATTTCGGAATTGCTCGAAAGTTTGAAAAACTTAAATTAAAAAAACTTGTTGGATTAAATCAGTTCGAAAATGCCTCTGTTGCACTGGCTGTTATAGAAAATCTTATACAAAAGGGTTATTGTGTTACAGAAGCAGATATTAAGACTGGCATAAAAGATGCAAAATGGGAAGGACGCTTTGAGTATGTTAGAAAAGCGCCGCCATTTATAATTGATGGTGCACACAATCCGCATGGTGTTCAATCTTTAGTAAAAAATCTTTCTACCTTTCATCCAGATGAAAGGTTCGTTATAATCTTGAACGTTCTGAAGGACAAGGATATTTGCGAGATGGTAAACTCTTTGAAGCCTTTTGCTGAACTTTTTGCTTTTGTTCCTAACAAGAATGAGCGTTCTCATACTGTGGATGACTACAAAAGAATATTTTCAGGAAAGGATAAATTTTTGTATTTTAGTGATATACAAAAATCAATTGAATATATGCTTACTTCTAAAAAATACTCAAAAAAGCCCATTCTTTTTACAGGATCACTTTATGGCGTAGGAGAGGCTAAAGAGTATTTAAAAAAAATCAATAAAAAGTTGTGTTGATGTCGAGGCTTCTTGTTTTAGCAACAGTTTTTTTATTGGTTATATCTGTTTCAAAACCTTTGTTTGCAAAGGACGATAACGTCTATCTATATGCAGACAGCATAATTTCAGATATGTCGGAAAACTATGTATATGCAACCGGAAATGTTTATGTGACACTGGGAGAAAACAGTCTCTGGACGGATTCTCTGTTATTCGATAAAAAAACAGATACCATCTACGCCTTTAATAAAGCGGTTTTTTATGGCAATTTCATTGCGCATGGAGAGTATCTAAAATTTAATATCAAAACAAAAGAAGGTTATTTAAGTAAAGGCGAGGTAAGTTTTCTTTCTGATGACCCAAAGAAAAAAAGATTCATCTGGGGCAGTGATATAATTATTAAAGACAAAGAGAGCTTCTTTATATCTGAAGGTGGAATAAGCAGCTGCGATGGCACAAATAAGGCCTGGCATATACAGGGTGCGGATATTAATGTTGAGCTGGGAGAATATCTTACATCCCGAAACACGACACTTTACGCATCATCTATGCCGGTGTTATACACACCATATTTTTTAATACCCATCAAAAAAGAAAGAGAATCGGGTTTTTTGATCCCTTCTATCGGCTTTTCCGGGAAAAATGGAGTTCTTTTTAATCTGCCTTACTATACTGTAATTAACGATAGTCTCGATATTACCAATACACTGCTTATAAAATCGAAAACAAGCATAGGTATTGATAACCAGTTCAGGTATATGTTGTCTTCTGCGGAGAGTGGAGAGGTTAATTTAACGCTGATTGATAACTTCAGTATTAATAAAGGGTATGTTGAGGCAAAGCTGATACATTCAAAAGAAAATTCTACTGAAAATTTTAAAATAGATCTGGATTATGTGAACAGAAAAGATTTCTTTACACAATATGCGACAAACAGTTTTGACAAAACCAAACCTTACACAAGAAGTTCCGGATTCTACGAATTTGCCAGGAAAAGAGATTTATATAGTGGTAAACTGTTTTTTTCTCAGGACAACACAGGAGTGAATGATGATGTCAGGTCTTTTTCACTCTCTAAAGAAGGCTACTTAAAACAGCATGGAGACTTTGGATATAACTATAGTGCGATGTTATCAGCATTCTCGTATAGTAAAGAGAATACCGTAAAGAGAGTTGCCTTCGAACCGTTTGTAATGTATAGACTAACCGGTGAAGAGAAAGGTCTTTCAGCAAAATTAAAGCTCCATCTGGCAGACTATATAAATGCATATGAAGATCAGGATAATCAGTTATCAGGAATGATTTATACCAATATTGAAGGTTACTTAGATAAAGTTTTGCTTGTTAACGATAAATACAAAGTAATTAACACCTTTAAAGTAGATACAGTTTTGCCTTACAAACTTGATGACGAAAAAATCAGGATGTTTGATTCCACTGATATCACTGATGATACTAAAAAGGTTAAGTATGCCTTCGAACAAAAATGGTATGACATTGCTAAACTCAAACAACAATTTTATCTGACCCTATGGCAGGAATATATTTTAAGCGATATGATTTCGTCAAACAACAAATTTTCAGATCTGTTTTTTTTAATGAGATTCTCAAAAGATGTTGTTAATATTGATGCACAGGGTAGCTACGACCATAATAAAGGTGGTTTACGTGAGCTGAATCTGGCTTTGACTACAAATTTACAGGGATTTAAGGCTTCTGCAAACTATTTTGTTAGAGATGGACAGGATGAGTTTCTTAACCTGTATTTGTCTAAAAAGTTAGGGTACAATACAACAATTATTGCAGGAACACGATACGATATTAAGCTTGATCTTGCGAGAGAAGTATCCGTTGGTATTGACTACGAAAAGAGTTGTTATAGTGTGAAGATGTTGTTTACGCACAAAGATCTTCCTGAGGAAGATATTGTTATGTTGACGGTCAATTTGTTTGGGCTTGGTGAGTTTAAACAGGGCTATTAGTTAATCGTTAACGCAAAAAAAAAAGGAGGACAAGATGAAAAACATTCTCGTTACAGGTGGTGCTGGCTTTATTGGTTCCAATTTTATCAGGCATATACTATCTACAAGGGAAGATGTCTTCATAATCAACATGGATAGTCTAACCTATGCTGGCAACTTAGAAAACTTAATTGGGCTTCACGATAATAGCCGTTACACATTTTTCAAAGGCGATATTACCAGCGAACAGGATGTTAATTGTATCTTCGAGAAGTACAGTATCCAGATTGTTATTAACTTCGCAGCAGAGTCGCACGTCGATAAAAGCATACTTAATCCACTAACATTTGCGCAAACAAACTATATTGGTGTGTGTAATCTTTTAAACATTTCGAGGAAAAAAGATGTACAGTTATTTATTCAGATTTCAACAGATGAGGTGTATGGCAGTTTGGGTGCAGACGGTTATTTTACTGAAACCAGTCCTATCCAGCCAAATAGTCCTTATGCTGCAAGCAAGGCTGCAGCGGATCTAATGGTCAGGGCTTACTACAAGACTTATGGTTTTCCTGCCATCATAACACGCTGTTGTAATAACTACGGTCCTTATCAGTTTCCCGAAAAGCTTATCCCCCTTATCATTACCAATGCGCTTGAAGACAAGGAGGTTCCTGTTTACGGTGATGGTATGAATGTAAGAGACTGGATCTATGTGCTCGACCATGCAAGAGGTATAGAGCTGGTTATGGATAAAGGGAAAATTGGTGAAGTATATAACATTGGTTCTAATCACGAGATGGCTAATATTGAACTTGTGAAAAAAGTCCTTGATATACTTGGAAAACCTCACTCACTTATAAAGTATGTGGCGGATAGACCAGGGCATGATAGACGTTATGCTATTGACGCAGGCAAGATACAAAATGAATTAGGATATAAGCCTCTTTATACGTTTGAAGAAGCGCTTAGAAATACAGTAAAATGGTATGTTGAAAACAAGCAATGGTGGCAAAGGATAAAAGATGGAAGTTATATGCGTTACTATAGTGAATGGTACGAAAAACAACTGGGTTTAAAGAAGTAGCAATATAAGGATGGTAAAAAATGTCTAAAAAATATAACGTTAAGCATTTTTATTTATTTTTTCTTGTTTTATTTTTTTGCGGGCTATTTTCTTCAACTTCACACGCAGTTAGTTTTGACACCTTTGTAAAAGACTTGCGTAAAATATTTTACTCTGTTCAGGGAAAGGCAACCTTATTTGGATACACAAAAGATTTTGTTTTTGCAGAGATTAAAGAAGGTAGTTTTAAGGCAGGAGACCTTGTTGTCATCAATTATGATGCTTTGTCGGGTGACGAGTTGGCGTATGGTGAAGTAGAAGATGTAAAAGGCAAAATGGTAAGAATCTACATAACGAATGCACAAAAACCTCTTAGAAAAGATGCCGTTGTAATGGGAGTAAAAAAGATTTATGCAAATATTAAAGTAGATAGTGATGAAGCTTACATTAAATCCCTGTTTTTAAAAGAAAAAGACATCAAGCTTCAGGATGTTCCTGATGAAAAGACTAACGTAACGATAGTCTTTGATAAAAAAGAAGATGCATCATATACGTACAAAGTTCTGGCTCCTTCAGGCAGAATTCTCGTTATTGGGAAATTAACATTACAAAATGGTGATGACACCAGAACATACAATCTGTCAACAAGGATAGCTTTCGATCAAAATACTGCAGAACACTGGCTATTAAAGGATAATGAACTTTTTTGTTTCACCTGTTCGATTTCAAAATCTACAAAGATAAACACAGATAGTAAGTTGTTAAATATGTTTTCCGAGGACAAAAAATTATATCTTCTTACTGAAAACGAGAAGACTTTTGTATATGATGGCGATAAAATTTACTCCTATGATGGGCTGGTTACACAGGACGAAAAATTCCTTTACGTACCAAAAGATGGGAAAATTTATGAGCTTGTTACTCGAAAAGTAGTTAAAGAGTTGCCGCAGAAGCTTGATTACATTTATTACTGGGCTGACAACTCCTATCTGGCAAAAAAGGGAGAAAAGCTAATTTTAAGTAAAGTAGATAAAACTTTCGAATTATCGACACAAGATGCACCCATAATACATGTTAAAAAAGAACGGCTTTATTTATACAGAGAGATAAAAGAAACGGTTCCCCTTTCAGGAGATTACTTAGCCCTTTATTTAGATATTTATGACCTTAAAGACTTTTCGCTAATTAAAAGATTTGAGATAAAAGAAAGCCTGATTGACTTTGATGTTGATGAAAAAAATGGCGAAATTATTGCAGTAAAATACGATGGCACAGTAAAAAGGATAAAGTTTTGAAGATAGAGTTTGTAAAAGGTGTTTATAGCCCAGGAGAATATAAAACGTTTAATCTGCCAGAATTAGCGTTTTCTGGCAGGTCTAATGTGGGCAAGTCTTCACTTATTAACGCCTTGTTTCAATGCAAAATTGCTCATACAAGTAAAAAGCCTGGTAAAACTAGATGTATAAACTTTTTTAAAATCGAAAACAGTTACATAATTGCGGACCTTCCGGGTTATGGCTATGCAGAAGTCTCTAAGAAGATGCAGGATGACTGGAAAGTGTTGATAGAACATTATATAACATCCTCGCAATGCCTAAAAAAGGTGTTTATACTTGTTGACGTTAAAAGGGGATTAGAACATGAGGAGTTACAGTTAATAGACTGGCTTCAGTTTAACAAAAAGAAGTTCAAAATAGTTATGACCAAGATTGATAAAATCGGTAAAAACGAGCTTGCTTTAGCAAAAAAGCGATTTGCTGATTATTCTCCCATCTTTTTTTCTTCCGTTACGAAGGAGGGGAAAAAAGAACTTCAATCAGAGATAAGGGAGGCTTTATGTATTTAGAATCAATCACGATGGACGAACTGAAAAATAACGTTAAAAAGAGTCCTATTGTGATACTTCCGTTTGGTTCAGTTGAGGAACATGGCAGCCATCTTCCTTTATCAACAGACACTTATCAGATTTTAGAGGTGTTAAAGATTGTCGAAAAAGAAAGAAATGTCTTTATTGCCCCACCAATTCATTATGGTGTGTGCAGAAGCACAGAACAACATATAGGCACAGTTGGAATATCACCGGAGACGTTACGTTTGCTTGTTTTTGATTTACTAACAGCATTAAAAAGACAGGGTTTTAAGATAATACTTTTGATTTCGGGGCATGCAGGAAAACTTCATATGTTTGCCATACTCGAAGCATGCGAGAAGTTTCAAAAAGAGGTTGGTGGCGTTAGAGTATTTGTCTATTCTGAATTGGATTTGCTTTTCGATGTGGCATTGAAAATTATTGAAACATCTTACGACTCTCATGCCGGCGAGATAGAAACCTCAAGAATGTTAGCAATTGATGAGACTTTAGTTAAAAAACATTGGAAGACAGTAAAGAAAGACAAACCAAACTTTTTCTACGGTGAGGTAGTTAAAGACAAACTTAAACACTGGAAAAGTGGCGTTTGGGGAGATCCATCAAAGGCAGGCAAAGAAAAAGGCAGAAAACTACTCCAGCTTTCTGCCAGAAAAATAATAGAAATACTGGATAAAATTACTTCGAAGTAAGTCCGGCTGCTTCGTTGAGCTCTTTAATAAGCTGGTCAACATTGATGCCGTGAACCATCGCACCCTGTTCAACATTTTCAAACTGGGCTGCATGGCAACCTATACAGCCTAATCCATACTTAACAAAGACCTGTATTGTTTGCGGATACTTTCTAACAACATCCTGAAACGTCATATCTTTTGTAATCATAAAAACCCCCTTTTTGAAAGAAAACTTATCTATATTATACCAGCTTAACAAAAAAATGAACAAACAAATTTTTTGCAAAAGGAGTGGCGGGAGAATTAATTTATACCGGTATCCTCAGTCGTTTACGTTAGTTTTAGAATGCAAAACTCCCTTTTTTGAAATCTAAGCACCACATTTCTTCCCCCTTTGCAAAAGAAGGTCTGGGGTAGCTTCCACCCCACTCTTGACAAAAAACAACATATGATTATTAATTTTAATAGAGATAACCAGATGGCGAAAAAGGAGGTAAGATATGGCACTTATGAAATGGGAACCAACACCTTTTAAAGGTGTGCTTGATTTGAAAAAAGAGATGGACAGAATCTTCGAAAACTTCTTTGGTGAAAGGTTGCCTGTTTTCAAGGATGAGTTCGAGTTTACCCCTTTCATCGATTTAAGTGAGACAGACAACGAGGTTATCGTTAAGGCAACCGTTCCTGGCGTGGACAAGAAAGACATCAATATCACGGTTGCGGAAAACAGCATCACCATTAAGGGTGAAATTAAGAAGGAAAAGGAAGAAAAAAAGAAAAACTATTACAGACAGGAAATTTCTTATGGTGCTTTTTCAAGAACTATCCCACTCCCTGTAGAGGTGAAGACTGAAGAGGCGAAGGCAAGTCTGAAGGACGGTATCTTAGAGATCGTAATCCCCAAAAGCGAAAAGGCAAAAGTAAAAGAAATTAAAGTAAATGTTGAATAAAATAAACAAAAATTACGCCATCGGTTATCTCAACCAATTTTCTGGATTTAATGGTTTTTCTCCTTCTCTAATTTCAAAGTAAAGTGTTGGAAAATCAAAAAAGCTTGCTTCACTTCCGACAGTCCCAATAATTTCTCCCTGTTTAACTTCGTCGCTTTTGGATTTCGTAATTGATGAGAGGCGACCATAGATGGTGTAAAAATGTTTTCCATGACTTATAATACAGATGTTGCCTAAATTTTTAATCCAGCCAGTATATACAACTTTACCATTATCCACAGCACGAACTTTTGCCCCTTCTCTTGCCTGTATCTCGATACCTTTTCGAGCAAATACAGCCCCTTTTGTTACACCTTCTTCTTTACCAAAATGACCAACAATAGTGCCTGCAACTGGATAAGGTAAAATACCTTTTGCTAACCCTTTTCCAGTATATTCAGGTACCTGCTCGACCTTTTTTAACACCTTTTCCAGTTTTCGGAGTGCAGCTTCGGCATTTTTTAAATTTTTTGTATGTATAGCCTTTTCTTTTTTTGTTGCGGTTAAGCGTTCTTTTTGTAGCTTCTCAAAAGCTTCCTGCTCTTTTTTCTTCTGAATAAACTCTTTTTCAACCGCGGATATCTCAGACTGTTTGTTTTTGATATGTTGCAGGTTTTGTGTTAACTCCTCCTGATTTTGTTTAAGTGTGTCAAAAAGTGTCCTGTCGTAGTTGAAAATATAACGCATATAATTTTCGAATATCAGTGGATACTTTAGCTCTAATGTAAAAGAATAGGTTGGTTTTATCAGATACGTTTTATGCCATAATATCAATCGTTTTTCTATTTCAACCCTTTTTTTTGCAATTTCTTCGTTAAGCCTCTTGTTTTCAGCGTAAAGTTTATTTAAATCTGCTTGAAGTTTAATTTTATTGTTTTCTATTTCTTTAATACGTTTTTTTAACATCACTATCTTTTCGTTAATCTGTGCAAGAGTTAGAGTGATGCTCTTTTCTGTTTTTGAAAGGTCTTCTATCGCTGCCTTTTCTTGTTCTATCTTTTTTTTTAACTCCAATAATTTATCTTCTTGCTGACATAAAGCATTGTTTTGAAAAAAGAAAATAACCCCGGCGTATACCATTAAGATTAATAGACGAATCATAACTCTTTGTTATCTAATGATAGTCCACCAACTGCCCCAATGATGGCAAACACAACGATAAAACAGATATAAAAAGTTAGTGGCAAAGTAGTAACATTTATGTTTAAAGCCGAAAGTTCTTGCTTAATAATTAGTGTGAAATAGTATGAGAGTAATGAAGATAAGCTTGAGCTGAAAAGAAGTTCAACAAATCCTTCAAAGATAAGTGGAAAGACGATAAAACTCCTGCGTGCACCCAAAAGCTGTAAAAGCGAGAAGGCATTTTGGTATTTCAGGAAAAAAATCTTGTTGGTTGTTCTTAGCGTCAATAAAATTAAAAAAATTACTGTGACAGTGACTAAAGTGAATATCAATGAAGTGTATTTTTTTATTTGTAAAATAGGGCTGATAAATTTTTCTGTAGAATCAAACCAGTCAAAAAGGTCATATTTTTTAAGTTTTTCTCGAATTTGTGCTAAATACTCTTTTTCGGTAAATTCTGGCTTTATGTTTATTTCGAGCGTGTAAGGAAGCGGATTGGTTTCGAGGGTATTAAGTATTGTTCCTTCTTTGCCAAGTGATTTTTTCAGAAGTTCAAGACCTTCATTTTGCGATATGGTTTTTATGTTTTTTACTTCAGGCCAGTTATTAATAGCCTTTTTTGTTGATGTAATAACTTCTGATGATATGTTTTTTTTAAAAAATGCATAAAATACAACGCTTGATGAGGTTTTTTCTAAGTAGTTATTAAAGTTAAAAAATAAAAATGTGAATGTAAAAAAAATAGTAAAAAGAAAACACTGTAATAGAATATTTCCTGCCCTTTGCTTAAATCTCCCTTTAAAAACGTTGTCAAAAACCTTAAGACTTGTCCTAATCATTTTTATAAAGTCTCCCACCTTTCAGTGAGTAATGTTTAATGCTGGAAGACTCTTGAGTAGCTGCCACCCCAGTTGTCATTATTATCGTAACACCTTTTCTTTGTTCCTCTTCAAAGAGATTCATAGTACATTCGATTTCGTCCCTGTGCAGGTGTTTAAATGGTTCATCGGCAAGGATTATCAAAGGTTCACTAACAACAGCACGTAATATATTTAACAACTGCTTTTCACCCGTTGATAAACATGACACAACAACATCGTGCTTAAGGAAATGATTTTCTTTCAGCAGTTTGTCGATCTTTTCTTCAATATTGATGTTTTTCTTGTTGTTGGATTTTATCAAAAAGGCTAACTTTAAATTTTCTTTAACCGTAAGATTTTCAAAAAACAATTGATCGTGAAAAACGTATCCTATCTGTTTTCTGATTTCAGAGATTTTTCTTTTGTCATCTGGCAAAACGTAATCGAAAACATGAAGTTTGCCATTAATGGGTAGAAGTCTTCCGTATATAAGGTTTAAAAAGGTGGTTTTGTATTCAGCAGTGGACGCTGAGATGCAGACAAATTCGCCTTTGTTAATGGTGATGTTAATGTCTTTAAGTCCTGAAGTGCGTGGGGGATGAGAAAATGAAACATTTTCAAACCTGACCATTAATAATTTCCCTTATTTTTTGGTCATACATCCCTTTACTTAATTCTATTAACATTCTTTTATGTTGTTTTTCTATTAATTCTTTAACAAGCTCGTTAAGTTCTGGAGAGCTTTTTGCATCACCGTAATAAGTTTTTTTAGAAGCGATAATGGAGCCCTTCAGGTAAAGATGCGTTACAACCTGATACCCTTTTGTGCCTGTATCCTCTGTCTGGATGTGAAAGACCATATCTCTATACTTAAAGTTATTATTTAATCCAGGTACCATATCACATAATTATATACAATTTGCTGTTAATATCAAATATTCTTTTAATTAAAAAAAAAATGAAATATAATTTTGATAATTAATATAAATTTTTAAGGTGGATCGATATGAAAAAGGAAGAATTAGAAAAAATAAAAGAAATACTTTTAAACTGGAAAAAAGAAATTATAGAGTCTCAGGAAAAAGTGGTTAAAGAGATGGCACAGGAAGGTGCTGAGGCAAGCTTTTCTGATCCTGCTGATAGGGCAAGTTACGAAGAGGATAAGACTATTCAACTTAGAATTAAAGACAGAGAAGGTAAACTTTTGGCAAAAATTGACGAAACACTAAAACGCATAGAAAAGGGCGAGTATGGTAAATGTACTGAATGTGGCGAAGAAATACCTTTTGAAAGACTTTTAGCGAGACCTGTCACATCTCTTTGTATTGACTGTAAGACGGAACAGGAAGAAAAGGAACAGAAGTGAGAAAGACAAAAATCATTGCGACGCTATCGGGAAGCAGTGGTTATGACAAGATTAAAGAAATGTCAGGTTTATTTGATTGTGTCAGGATAAATCTTTCTCATGGTAGTTTTGACGAATACAGGCAAATAGTTGATTCAGTTAGGGCTGTAGAAGCCGAAACAGGACGTTATATACCAATCCTTTTTGACCTTTCAGGACCTAAAATCAGAGCTAATGCTTTAGATGAAACTATAAAAGTCGATAAGGGCGAACAAGTTTTTTTTTCAAAAAAAATTGCTAAATCTGATAAAAAAACTATAACTGTCAATTTTCCGGAAATACTGGACCATCTTAAAGTTGGCGATCGTGTTTATATTGATGATGGTAAGATAAAGTTTAAAGTGTTAGATTGTCTGCCTGAAGGCTGTAAGCTTGCTGTTGTTACAGATGGTGTTATCAAAAAAAACAAAGGTGTAAATTTCCCAGATACAGAGTTACCTCTCCCATCGCTTACCGAGAAGGATTTGAAAGATATAGAGACGGTTAAGGCATTGGGAGGAGATTATATAGCTCTTTCTTTTGTACGAAAAAAAGAAGATATCATCAAGCTAAAAGAGATACTTTCTAAGAAGGGTTTTAACATACCTGTGATAGCAAAACTTGAAAGACCAGAGGCGCTAAAAAGGCTTGATGAGATATTTCAAGTGGCAGATGGTGTGATGGTAGCAAGAGGTGATTTAGGTGTAGAAGTTTCTCTGGAGAGGGTGCCTTTATATCAGAAAAGGATTATAGAAATGGGCAGAGAGAACGGTAAACCTGTCATAGTTGCCACTCAGATACTCGAAACAATGGTGGAGAAGCCAGAGCCTACGAGGGCAGAAGTTTCTGATATTGCAAATGCAATTATTGATGGTTGTGATGCGCTAATGCTTTCCGGTGAAACAGCTTATGGCAGATATCCTGTAGAATCATTGGCAACGCTTAACAGTGTTGCCAGAGAAACAGAAAGATACATGCAACGATATGATAGGGACTTTTTGCCATCTGATTATAAATTTCTAAAAGGAGATATAACATCTGCGATAGCATATGCCGCTTTTAGTGCAGCTAAGAGTTTAAAAGCGAAGGCGATAGTATGTTTCACTGCCACAGGTCAGACTGCATCTGTGATGTCCAAATTCAGGGCTACCTCTCCTGTGATAGCTGCTTCTTTTAGCAAAGAAACGTTACGCAGGGTGTCTTTATATTTTGGCGTAAAACCTTTGCTTATAAAGAAAGGTAAAAATACTGATGAGATGCTTTATGAAATTGAAAAGGCACTTTTGAATAACCAGTTTAAAGAGGGCGATCTGGTTGTTATTACCATAGGATTGCCAGTGGTAGGAAAAGGTAACACAAATATGATGAAGGTTCATTTATTGGGTGGTTATCTTCCGTATAAAGAAGCAAAATTTGTCAAAAAAAAATCATAATGTATAATTGTGAGATAAGGAGAGAGTTATGCCAGAGTTACGAAAAGATCCTGTAGCAAATAGGTGGGTAATTATATCTTCTGAAAGGGCACAAAGACCGCACAGCTTTGTATCACAAAAGGTGGAACGAAAAACATCTTTTTGTCCATTTGATTATGGCAACGAAAACATAACGCCTAAAGAGATTCTCGCTATAAGACCTTCGGGAACACCTGCAAACTCTCCCAACTGGTCATTGAGAGTGGTTGCAAATAAGTTCCCAGCGTTGAGGATTGAGGGGGATCTAAATAGAGAAGGCGAAGGTGTATATGATAAAATGAATGGTATCGGTGCTCACGAAGTAATCATTGAAACGCCTGACCACGAACTCACACTTTCAAAATTAGAGCGGAGACACTTTAGAAATGTTCTATGGGCGTATCGTGAGAGAATTAGTGACTTAAAAAAGGATCTTAGATTTAAGTATGTGTTAGTGTTCAAAAATCAGGGTGAACAGGCTGGGGCATCTTTGCCACATTCTCACTCTCAGTTGATAGCGCTACCTATTGTCCCAAAACGTGTTCTCGAAGAACTTGATAACTGCAGTCGTTACTATAATTTTAAAGAACGATGTCTCATCTGCGATATAATCAGACAGGAGATACAGCAGGGAGTAAGGATAGTTGCAGAAAATAATGATTATGTTGCATTTGCGCCATTTGCCCCACGTTTTCCTTTTGAAGTATGGCTTCTGCCAAAAAAACACGATAGCGCTTATGAATACATATCGGAAGAAAAGTTGGACTCACTTTCGTTGATATTTCAGTCTGTTTTACAAAAGCTCGATATTGTTCTTGAAGAGCCAGCATATAATTTTGTTTTGCACAGCACTCCTTTTACAGAAGTTCATAATAACTATTATCATTGGCATTTTGAGATTATTCCAAAATTAACAAAAGTTGCTGGTTTCGAATGGGGGTCTGGTTTTTATATCAATCCTACACCTCCAGAAGAAGCTGCAAAATATTTAAGGGAGACGTAAGCAATGAAAGTGCTTTATGCATCTTCAGAAGTATTTCCATTCTCTAAAACAGGAGGGTTAGCTGATGTAGCAGGCGCTTTGCCTGTGGCTTTAAAGGATAAAGGTATTGATATCTCTGTAATCACACCACTTTATAGCGGAATTAAATCAAAATTTAGACTAAAGGACACAAACGAAAATTATTCTATTGTCATATCTTCTAACACATCTCATGCAAAAATTTTCGAATCTAAACTTCAAAGAAAAGTGCCTGTTTATTTTGTAGATTGTGAAAAATATTATGACAGACAGGAGCTATACACCACAAAAGATGGAGACTATCCTGATAATGCGGAAAGATTCATCTTTTTTTCTCGTTTAATTGTTGAGTTCGCCATAAAAAATGGTTTTGATATTATTCATATCAACGACTGGCAAACATCAATGGCAGCTGTATATGCCAAAGTATTTTATAGTTTTAATGGCAAAACTGTTTTGACTATTCACAATTTAGGTTATCAGGGGCTATTCTGGCATTTTGATATGCATCTTACTAATCTTGATTGGAAATATTTTAACCACAGAGCCTTAGAGTTTTGGGGCAAGATAAATTTTTTGAAAGGTGGCATTTACTTTTCTGATGCAGTAACTACTGTAAGCCCAACTTATGCAAAAGAAATACTTAGCGAAAAAGACGGTTTTGGTTTAAATGGTGTGCTAAATGATGTAAAAGACAAACTTTATGGCATACTAAACGGTATTGATTATAAAGAGTGGGCACCAAAAACTGATAAATATATTGTAGCCAATTATGATATAAAAACTATAACGAAAGGGAAAAAGGCTAATAAAAAGGATGTGTTGAAACATTTTGGCTTAAATGACATTAAAAAGCCTGTTTTTGCAATGATATCAAGACTTACATATCAGAAAGGATTTGATTTGTTAATTAATGCTATTGAAGAATTGATGAAGCTTGATCTTTTATTAATCATTCTTGGCTCAGGCGATAAAAAATATGAAGATGCTGTTACAGATATCAAAAACCGCTTCCCGGATAAAGTTGGACTTTATTTAGGGTTTAGTAATGAGTTGGCTCACAAAATTGAAGCAGGGGCAGATTTCTTCTTGATGCCATCTTTGTATGAACCGTGTGGTTTAAATCAGATGATTAGCATGGCTTACGGGACTATCCCGATTGTCTCTTCTGTTGGTGGTTTAAACGATACTGTCATTGACATAACCGATGAAAAAAATGGGTGTGGAATTAAATTTTCTCCCGATTCATCTGCAAATCTCGTTTTTGCTGTTGACAAGGCTGTTAAACTGTATTGCCAGCCATTGAAACTGATGAAGGTGAGAAAAAGGGTAATGGGGATGGATTTTTCGTGGAAAGTTTCTGCGGATAAGTATATAGAGCTTTATAAATCATTAAACGGGTAAAAAAGTGGAGCTTTTAGCCAAACTTTCTGATTTTATAGTAAATTTTCATAATGTCGATGGGTTGGTTAACAAGCTGAAGGTATTGGGGGATTTTTTTTCTCGTCTTGGAATACAACAGGCGTTTTTTATTAGTACGGTTGAGGTTTGCAGGAAAAGGGTGCTACCTATTCTTTATACAGACGAGAATGTGTTTACAGACACACTTGATGCTATGCTCGCAAAACAGGAAGATACCTCTTTTTGGAGCGAGGTTTTTTTTGACAGGGAATTTACTGTTTTCCCAATAAAAGATGCAGAAAAAATCTATGGTAAACTTTATTTTTATCCTTACTTCCATGAGCATGCAGACATTTTTCGCATTGTTAAGGAAGTTACAATATGTGGAATAAAAGGGTGTGAGTTAAAAGAATTGTTTTTTAACAAGACAAAACAGTTCGAAATTTTTAGAAAACTTTCCAATCGGGTAAGCAGCTATTACAGTTTGAACGATCTCTTAAAGATGTTAGTGGAGAGTGTAACTGATGCTTTGAATAGCAATGGTTCGGTTATAAGGCTTGTTAATAAAGAGAAAGAGCTACTCGAGGTTAAAGCTGAGTTTGGTTTACATGATGTTCATATAAGAAGACACGGAATACCAAAAGGTGATGGTGTTTCAGGAGAAGTCTGGTTGACAGGTAAATCAAAACTTGTATTGCCTGACACACAGGAGTCAATTAATTTGCTTAAGTCGAAGTTAAATGTTAGTTCTCTAATATGTGTCCCGCTTACCTTTGAAAACCAGATTATCGGCACTCTTAGTGTTTATGAAAAGTTGGGCGAGAGGCCATTTACAGAAGATGACAAAAATTTTCTCGAAGCTCTTGGAAGTCTATTGGCTCCTGTTATTGCTTACACAGCAACTATAGAAAGAGAAAAACAGTTACTTTCAAAGCTTGAGAAACACTTAAAAAACCTCTCATTGCTTACAGAAATAAACAAAATATTAATGAAACCAAGAAATTTGGACAATCTACTATACATACTACTAACAACGCTCACGTTTGGCGAGGAAATCGGATTTAACAGAGCAGTGCTTTTTATGTACAATTCAAAGACTGGAACACTTCAGGGAATGATGGCGGTTGGATGCGAGACTGTTGAAGAGGCTTATCAGGCATGGCAGAGCCTGCCCAAGGATCTATCAGCAATCAAGTGGATAGAAAAACTGAGTGAGATGGAATCTTTTGTGGATAATTCTTTTTCTCAAAAGGTTAAGGCAATGAGATTTTTTCTGGATGAAGTAAACTCTTTTGCTACAGCATATAGGACTTCACAGGTTTGTTTGGAAGAGAATCCTGATGATATTTTAGCTAAAATTTTTGGCGTAAATGAATATGCCATCGTTCCGCTCATTGGTAGAGAAGAGTTGTTAGGTATGCTATATGTTGACAACAAATTTACTACGAGAAAGATAGATGAGGACTATATCAAGTTATTGGAGACGTTTGCTTCACAGGCTTCAATTGCTATCGAAAATACTAAAACTTTTAATGAGATTAAAGAGTCGAACGAGATGTTGAAGGCGGCAAAGCAGGAGCTATTGATAAAAGAAAAATTGGCTATTGTTGGAGAAATGTTAACTACTCTGGCGCATGAGGTTAGAAATCCTTTAACAGCGATGGGTGGTTTTGCGAAGATTATTAACAAGCGCTCGGAAGACAAAACTATAAAAGAACTTTCTCAAAAGATACTTTCTCAAGCAGAACGGGTTAACAATATGTTCAATGACTTTCTGTATTTAACAAAAACAAATGAGTATCATGTAGCTACTTGTAACCTATTTCGGGTTATAAACAACAGTATTAACAATCTTTCTTTTCTTTTCACTGATAAGATAGCGTTAAAAATTGATGTGGCCACAGATATCCCTTGTATTCCCATAGATGAAACAGTTCTGGGGGTTGTTATAGACAATCTGATTAAAAATGCGGTCCAGGCAATGCCAGATGGTGGAACGATAATTATAAAAGGTTATAAAGATGATGAGTCGGTATATATTGTTGTAGAGGATGAAGGTCATGGGATAGCTCCTAATGTATTGCCCCACATTTTTGATCCATTTTATACAACTAAATTTAATGGAGTTGGTGTTGGGCTTTCTGTTAGCTATAAAATTATAAAGCAGTATAGTGGAAATATTTATGCTGAGAACAGAAATAATGGAAAGGGAGCAAGATTTGTTATTAAGTTCCCGTGCAAATATGCTGATATTGATGAAAAGAGTAACAAAAAGGGGGTGTCTCATGAAAAAATATAAAATACTTGTGGTTGATGATGAAGAAAATATTCGCTTGCTTTATAAACTTGATTTAGAGGATGAAGGCTATGAAGTTGAAGTAGCGGGTAGTGGCGAAGAGGCTCTGGAAAAGTTAAAAACTTTTGATGCAGATTTAATCACACTTGATATCAAGATGCCGGGAATGGGCGGGATCGAAACTCTACATGAAATTAAAACACGTTTCGCTCATAGAAAGATCCCTGTAATACTTTGCACAGCTTTTGAAGAGTACAAGCAGGATTTTTCAACATGGGCGTCGGAGGCATATATTACTAAAAGCCATGATTTGACAGAATTGAAAGATACTATAAAAAATCTGCTCAATGGATGATACTGATGTTTGAAAATTTAAAAGTTATAGAGCTTGGAATGTATTTACCTTTACCTTATGCGGGTGGTTTTTTATCTCGATTAGGTGCGAAAGTGATAAAGATAGAGCAACCAGTCGCAGGCGATCCTTTGAAAGATTTTGACTCGTCTGCTTATGTTTACTTAAACAGAGGCAAAGAAATCCTGTATCTTGATTTAAAAAGCGAAGATGATAGAAAAAAAATTTACGAAATTTTAGTTTCTGCGGATGTGGTTTTAAATGGTTTTAGAAGAGGTTTCTTAAAAAAAGCTGGATTAGATTATGATGCTGTAAAAGAAAAAAATCCATCTTGCATATACATATCACTTGCTGGTTATGAAAAGGGTTTTAAAGATGCTGACAAGGCTGGGCATGATTTGAATTTTGTTGCAGTTTCAGGTATAATACACAATTTTATAGAGCAAGGCAAACTGCTTCCTTTTCAGTTAGCAGATTTAGCTGGTGCGCTGTGGGCAATTATTGGCGTATTTTATATGCTCGAAAAAAGAAGGCAGACCCGCGAAGGTGGAGAGTTAGATTTATCGCTGTTTCGTTCCTTGCTATCGATTTTTCCTTTTTTCTATGCTGCGGGTAAAGGAGGTTATATAGAAAAAGGCATTTTTACAGGCAAGTTTGCCTGTTATAATATTTATACAACAAAGGATGGAAAGAAGATCGCTTTTGGTTGTATAGAAAAAAAGTTTTTCAAACGTGCCCTTGACCTATTGAAATTAAGTTACGATGAAAAAACACTTTACGAACTTAAGATCCAACAATCTCTCATCGAAGCGATAGCCAAAGTGATAAAGGAGCAGGATTTTACTTACTGGAAAAACTTTTTTGAAAATGAAGATATTTGTGTTACACCTGTGTATACCAAGCAAGAGTTTTATGAGTATTTAAAGTTACAGGGTATGGACGAAAATTATTTTGAAAACTTTTTGTTTTCACCTATAAGTGGCTAATGAGGGGCTCATGAAGCTGTCAATTCTGATAGTTGATGATGATAAGCTGATGTTAGAACAGTGCGTCGATATGCTTGTAGATCTGGACGTGGATATCTTTCTTGCTACTTCCGGGAAGGAGGCTTTAGAAATTGTCAGCAACAGAAAGATTGATGTGATTGCCCTTGATTTAGTTTTGCCTGATCTGACTGGTGATATAGTAATGGAAAACGTTAAAATGAGGAGCCCCAATACTGATGTTATTATAATGAGTGCGTTTGCTACAGTTGAATCTGTTATAAAAATGATGAGAAAAGGGATTTTTGATTACATAAAAAAACCTATTGTCGCAGAGGAGTTTCGCTTTATAATTCTTAAATGCCTTAGAGAACGGCAAATTATAGAGGAAAACAAAAAACTTAAAGAATATGTCACTATCTACGAACTGGGCAAGATGCTTACAAGTACACTCGAACTGTCAAAGGTTTACGACAACATACTGGTGCTTTTTGACAATTTTCTAAAAGATGCCCTGGTGGTCGTTTTAAACAGAGATGTTGAAGTGGAACTTGAAGTCAAGGCATTTAAAGGCTTTGAAAGAAACGAGATTATTGAAATTAAAGATAGCTTGTTTAATTTAGCAGAACAACCCGACAAAACCGCTTGCGAAGAAGTTTTTCCTAACAACATCTTTGTTTACGATCTTGCAAGACTGAATAAACTTAAAAACGTAAATAAAAAGAAACTTATTGCGATTCCAATTGAGAAAGGTTTAGAAGTAAATGGTTATGTATATGTTTTTGCGGACGAAATCTTGCCAGAAAAGGCGGAGATACTTGGTTTCATAAAGGAACAAATAAATCTTGCTATTGAAAACTCTTTAAGATATCTAAACGCACAGGAAATGGCCTATATAGATGAGTTGACAAAGGTTTATAATATTCGTTATCTTTATGTGGCTCTTGATAATGAAATTAAAAGGGCAGAACGTTTTGGGACATTTTTGTCGATTTTGTTTATTGATCTTGATTATTTCAAAAAAGTAAATGATACCTATGGACATCTTGTAGGTAGTAGGTTGCTTATAGAGATAGCTTCTGAGATAAAAAAGAGTGTTAGAGGCATTGATTTTGTTGTGCGTTATGGTGGTGATGAGTTTGTTGTTATATGCACTGAAACTGGTGTAGATCTTGCTACTAAAGTGGCAGAAAGGATAAGAAGACGGATAGAAGAAAGGATATTTTTTAAAGAAGAAGGTTTAAACATAAAAATTACAGCTTCAATAGGGGTGGCTACTTATCCTGTCCATAGTTCTCACAAGACTGAACTTATTGACTTAGCTGATAAAGCAATGTATAAAGGCAAAGAAACCTCAAGAAATATTGTGGTAGTCTCAGAAAGGAAGGTTAAAGGTGATACAGGCAGTAAGGGGCTTTAAAGATTTATACGGCGCAGAGGTGCGTTGCTGGCAAAAGATAGAAAATATTATTAAAAACTGCTTTAATCTTTGGGGATTTGAAGAAGTGAGGTTACCATTGCTTGAAAAAACTGAGCTTTTTCAGAGAGGCATAGGTGACGATACGGATATTGTTGAAAAGGAGATGTACACGTTTCAAGACAAAGGCGGTGAACTTGTTACGTTAAGACCGGAAGGGACTGCTTCTGTTATAAGGTTTTTTAATGAGCATAAGCTTTACGGGACAGAAAAGTTTTTCAAATTTTTTTATATGGGACCGATGTTCAGGTATGAAAGACCTCAAAAAGGCAGGTTGAGGCAGTTTCATCAGGCTGGGGTTGAAGTTTTAGGAGACTCGTCACCTCTGGCAGAGTTAGAGGTAATAACTCTTATCATGCATCTCGTTGAAAAGATTGGTATAAGAAATGTAGAACTTAAAATTAACTCTTTAGGGTGCTGTAATTGTCGGAAGGCTTTTAGAGAAGAGCTTGTAAAATACTATCAGACTAAACAGGAACATCTTTGTAACGATTGTAAAAGGCGACTTAAGGTTAATCCTTTAAGGCTTATTGATTGTAAAAGTGAAGTATGTAAAAGTTTAGCAATAGACGCCCCTGTAATAACAGCATTTCTTTGCGGTGATTGTGAGCAACATTTTACGCAGTTAAAACTGCTTTTATCTCAACACGCTATAGCTTTTACAGAGTCTCCACAGATTGTGCGAGGACTTGATTATTATAATCGTACAGTTTTTGAGTTACATTCTAAGGATCTGGGATCACAAAGCGCTATTCTTGCCGGAGGAAGATACGATAGTTTATCATCAAATTTAGGTGGCATTAATATACCTGCGGTGGGATGGGCTATGGGTATGGAAAGAGTTGTTACTGTTGCTAATCCTGAAATGTTTAACGATACAGAAAAATTAGTGTTTGTGGCTTTTGTAGGTGACGATGTTGAAAAAGAGGCATTGTCGCTTGTATATCAGCTGCGTAAAGCTGGTTTAAAGGTAGAGTTTGACATATTTAAAGGCAGTTTAAAAAGCCAGTTTAGACGGGCTGACAAGTTGTCAGCAAAATGGGTAGTAATCATTGGTGAAAACGAAATAAAAACAGGGCTCTTTCAGCTCAAAGACATGAAAACGGGAGTCCAAAAAAGTTTAACAAAAACTGAGTTAATTTCTGAACTAACAACTAATTGAAACTAAAATAAAAGAATGAAAGGAGTTTTAGATGGAGTTTTTGAGTCCGTGGAAGAGGAGCGACTATTGTGGGAACTTTGCAGAGCAAGACATCGGCAAAGAAGTTATAGTTGCAGGATGGGTTTTTCGCAGAAGAGATCATGGAGGAGTTATATTTGTTGATCTGCGTGACAGAGAAGGTATTATTCAGGTGGTTTTTGATCCAAAAATCAGTGACGCTGTTCATAAGAAGGCAGAAGGCATTCGCCTTGAGTATGTGATAGCTGTAAAAGGTAAGATAAGGAAGCGTCCTGAAGGTACTGAAAATCTTAACATAAAAACAGGCAAGATTGAACTGGAGGCTACAGAATTAAAGATTTTGAGCGAATCTCAACCATTACCTTTTTCTCTTGAAGATATGGAGTTAGAAAAGGTTTCGGAGAACGTTAGATTAAAATATCGTTATTTAGATATCCGTAGCGAAAGATTAAAAAACAATATAATTTTCAGGCATAAGGTAACCAAACTAATCAGGGATTATCTTAACACAGAAGGTTTTATTGATGTAGAGACCCCATTTTTAACAAAAAGCACACCAGAAGGCGCAAGAGACTTTTTGGTCCCAAGCAGACTTAATCCGGGATGTTTTTATGCACTACCCCAGTCGCCACAACTTTTTAAGCAGATGTTAATGATTAGCGGAATTGACCGTTACTACCAAATAGCTCGCTGTTTCAGAGACGAAGACTTAAGGGCGGATAGACAGCCTGAATTTACTCAAGTTGACATTGAGATGTCTTTTATAAATGAGGAAGATATTATAGTTCTTATCGAAAACATGATGAAAATCTTGTTTAAGGAGCTTTTAGGCATAGAGCTAAACACCCCTTTTCCACGTTTGGCCTATGATTTTGCAATGGAAAACTACGGCACTGACGCCCCTGACACAAGATTTGGATTAAATATTATTGATATAACTGATTGCTTAAAAAGTTCTGAGTTTAAAGTGTTTTCAGAAGTCGTCAAAAAAGGTGGGGTCATAAAGGGAATAAACTTACAAAAAATGGTGTTGACAAGAAAAGACCTTGATGAGCTTGTTGAAATGTCAAAGACACTGGGTGCAAAAGGACTTTTATGGGTAAAAGTACAGGAAGATGGCTGGCAGTCTCCTGCTGCTAAGTTTATTAGTGAAAATGAAAAACTTGCCATAGAAACTGCATTGAAGGCAGAAAAGGGAGACACCTTAATTTTTGTTGCTGACAGTAAGAAAATCGCTTTATTCGTGCTTGGGAAAATCAGACTTTTTCTTGCGAAGAAGTTTAATCTATATGATGAAAATGCATTAAACTTTTTATGGGTTTACGATTTCCCTTTGCTCGAGTATGATGAGAACGAAAACAGACTTGTTGCTGTTCACCATCCTTTCACCATGCCAAAAGACGAAGATATCGCCTTACTTGACAAAGAACCAGAAAAGGTGAAGGCAAAAGCTTACGACATTGTTTTGAATGGTAGCGAGATTGGTGGCGGCAGCCTGAGAATTTATTCAATGTCTTTGCAACAGAAGATTTTTGAAGTGATTGGTCTTAACCCGGATGATGCTAATAAAAAGTTTGGTTTTTTTCTGGAAGCACTTAATTTTGGAGCACCTCCACATGGTGGTATAGCCTTAGGGCTTGACAGATTGGTGATGTTGATGTTGGGGGCGGAATCTATTAGGGATGTGATAGCATTTCCAAAGACTCAGAAAGGCACCTGTCCTCTTACAGATGCCCCTTCATTAGTTGAAGATGAACAATTGCGAGAGCTTTTTATTAGAAGGGCTTTAGCTAAGCAATGAAATTTTTTTTAGTGTTTTTAGTGTTTTTAGTGTTTTTTTCATGCTCAAGGTTTCCTGAGGAAGAAATAAAAAGGGCTAAATTAGAGATAGAAGCTATGTATTATGCAGAAGTCCCTAAGTATCTACCAGAGGAATGGGGCCTTATAAAGGATGTATGGCAAAAGATTGATGAAGCAGAAAGGAAAAGAGATGGAGAAGCTGCATTACTTTGGTATAACTATATAATGCAAAAAACCTTACTATATGAAGATATGTTGGCAGAAAAAAAGAAAGAAGAGGAGCTTTTAAAAAGGCAAAAAGAAGAGGAAAGAAGAAGGCTTTTAGAGCTTGAAAGACAAAAAATGTTAGAACAGAAAGAAACTACTCCACAGAAAATAGTCACTCTACCTGAAGAAAAGAAAGCATTTGTAGTTACAAAGCCTAAGAAAAAAAGTTTGGACGATATTCGATATAAAATTGAAAAAAGATTTCCTTCATTCTATACTGTTAGAGAGGAAGAGAGTTTAGAAGAGATTGCAGAGCTACCCAGTATTTATAACGATAGGTACTACTGGCCATTAATTTATAAATCTAACAGAAATCAAGTGAGGGATCCAAAAAAACTATACAAAGGGCAGATACTTAAGATACCGAGAAACATTACAATGGAAGAAATTTATAAGGCAAGAGAGGAAGCAAGGGCTAAGTCACCAAGAGTTATCCCAAAAACAGCTTTTACACAGGAAAAGTATAAAAAATATAAAGAAGAGCTACTTTCGGAGGATTAAAAGTGATTTACTGGAACAGGAAAACTAGCAGATTTGAGCAAAAGGCAGCTGATAAACAATCTTTAGGTGAGTTGGATTGCCCGGAGAAACCAAATTTATTGAGGGAGATGTTTCCTTACAAGGAAG
This sequence comes from Deltaproteobacteria bacterium, assembly GCA_037442505.1. Classification (GTDB taxonomy): domain Bacteria; phylum CALINM01; class CALINM01; order CALINM01; family CALINM01; genus JBBIPZ01. Next base: position 64,494 of record JBBIPZ010000013.1, read on the forward strand.
TATGCAAGCAGGTGTATGACAACGAAATAATCGCAATGGATACGCCGGACGATATATTTATTACCGATACTACCTTTCGTGATGGGCAGCAGGCAAGACCACCTTATACTGTTAAGCAGATAGTTGATATTTTCAAGATGTTACACAAACTAGACGGCGAAAGTGGTTTAATAAGACAGTCAGAGTTTTTCCTGTATAACAACAAGGATAAAGAGGCAGTGACAAAATGTTTGGAGCTGGGTTACCGTTTCCCAGAAATAACTGCGTGGGTAAGAGCAAACAAAGAAGACTTAAAGCTGGTTAAAGATTTTGGAATTAAGGAGACGGGTATTTTAACTTCAGTCTCCGATTACCACATCTACCTTAAATTAGGTTGGGATAGAAAAAAGGCTCTGGATAACTATCTTGCAATAGTTAAAGAAACGCTTTCTCTTGGGATAAAGCCACGTTGTCATTTTGAAGACGTTACAAGGGCAGATATATACGGCTTTGTTTTGCCGTTTGTGATAAAATTAAAAGATCTTTCTGATGAAAGTGGAATAGACATAAAAATCAGGCTATGCGACACAATGGGTTATGGTTTACCTTTTCCACAGGCATCGCTCCCACGAGGTGTTCCCAAATTGATATACCTTTTGAAAAAAGAAGCTGGTATGCGCTCAAAAGATTTAGAATGGCATGGTCATAACGACTTTCACAGAGGGCTTATCAATGGCGTGTGTGCATGGCTTTATGGTTGTAGTTCAATCAATGGTAGTTTATTGGGATTTGGTGAAAGAACAGGAAATCCGCCAATTGAGGCGTTAGTTATTGATTATCTGAGTATTCGTGGTAATGGTGAAGAGTTGATTGATACAACTGTGATAACCGAGATTGCCGAGTACTTTAAAAAAGAGCTTGGCTACGAAATACCATCTAACTATCCGTTTGTAGGTGATGTGTTTAATGCTACCTCAGCAGGTATACATGCAGATGGTGTGATAAAAAATGAGGAAATCTATAACATTTTTGATACATACAAGATACTAAATAGACCTATAAAAGTTACGATTACAGACAAATCTGGAGTAGCAGGCATAGCTTACTGGATAAATCAGCGGCTGGGACTTAAAGATGAAGCAAAGATAGACAAAAGGCATCCGAGCGTTTTGAAGATTTATAACTGGATCGAAAAACAATACAACGAAGGAAGAACCACTTCTATATCAGATGAGGAAATGGAAAAGCTGTGTAGAAAGTACCTGCCAGAGCTTTTTATGTCTGAGTTTGATAAGATTAAGGCTAAAGCAAAAGATATGGTTTCCCACCTGATTGAAGAGCTGGCTGAACTATCAGAAATAAAGAGTATGCAACCAAAAAGGCAAGAAGAGGCGTTAAAAAAATTTGTTTTCGACAACCCATTTGTTCAGTTTGCGTACATAACTGATGCCGAAGGAAAGAAGATTACGAGAAATATTACACAGATTGAAGACAAACCAAAATACGAAAAGATTGGCTATCATGAGGACTTTTCTGATAGAGAGTGGTTTATAGAACCTATCAGAAAAGGCAAGATATATGTTACCGACCTTTACACTTCCAGGATAACGGGTGCACTTTGCGTAACAGTATCTGCGCCCATTAGAAACGATAGGGAAGAAATAGTGGGTGTCATTGGGCTTGATATTAAGTTTGAATATCTTACAAAGACGGAGGATTAAGTTGAGATGTTAAATCTAAATCAGGAGCATTTAATAAAGTATGAGAATGGCAAAATTATCGTTTCAGACTCACCATACATAGTTTACATTGAGGGCGATGGAACGGGTCCAGATATATGGAATGCATCAAAGATAGTTTTTGATGCAGCCGTTAAAAAGGCTTTTAATGGCAAAAAGCATATTCAATGGGTGGAAGGTTTTGCGGGTGAGAAGGCGTTTAAAGAGACAGGCAGTTATCTTCCAAAAGAGACCCTGGAATTGATAAAAAAGTTGCGCGTTGGTATCAAAGGACCACTAACAACCCCTGTTGGAAAAGGCATAAGGAGCATCAATGTAACCTTAAGACAGGAGTTAGACCTTTACGCATGTGTAAGACCTGTAAGATATTTTACTGGTGTTCCTTCACCTGTAAAGCATCCTGAAAAGGTAGATTTCGTAATATTCAGGGAAAACACAGAGGATGTGTACGCGGGTATTGAATGGCAGGCAGGTAGTGAAGAAGCGTTAAAGGTGAGCAGATTTTTAGAAGTTGAGTTTGGCAAAAAACTCCCCGATGAGGTTGGCATCGGCATAAAACCGATAAGCAAATTTGCTACAGAGCGTTTGGTTAGAATGGCGATGCAGTATGCAATACAAAGAGGCAAAAAGGTGCTTACTCTTGTTCATAAAGGCAACATTATGAAGTTTACAGAGGGGGCGTTTAGAAACTGGGGATACGATTTAATAAAAAGGGAGTTTAAAGATGTTACAGTCATAGAAGGTGAGGGCGATGTGGCAAAGGATAAAATTCTTGTTAACGATCGTATTGCAGATGCAATGTTTCAACAGATAATTTTAAGACCTGATGAGTATAGCATAATTATTACCCCCAATCTTAATGGTGATTATATATCAGACGCAGCCGCCGCCTTGGTAGGGGGGCTTGGTATGGCTCCCGGTGCCAATATTGGTGATGGCTTTGCGGTGTTTGAGGCTACACATGGAACTGCACCAAAATATGCAGGCCTTGATAAGGTAAATCCTTCGTCTGTCATACTTTCGGGAGTGATGATGTTTGAGTATTTAGGTTGGAATTCCGTTGCCCATATAATAATCAACGCCTTGGAGAAAACAATTCATGCAAAAACAGTTACTTATGATCTCGCGAGACAGATGGATGGCGCTAAAGAGGTTTCATGTTCAGGTTTTGCTAAAGAGATCGTTAATAATATGTAGATAATGGGTATAGTTAATCTTCCAAATTTACTTACTGCGATAAGGATTGCTATCATTCCGTTTTTAGCATTATTAATTTTCGATAAGGGCTATTTTTTAGCCTTTATTGTGTTTATTTTTGCGTCATTAACGGATCTACTTGATGGTTTTTTTGCAAGGACTTTAAGCCAAAAAACCGCCTTTGGAAGCTGGTTTGATCCCTTTGCAGATAAACTTTTTTTCACTTCTACTTTAATCATTTTAGTAATTAGTGGTCAACTACCACTCTGGTTTGGGCTAATAATGGTATTGAGGGATGTAGTTGTGGTATTAGGCAGCATAATTTCTTTATTTAAACTCAGAATAAACGTTATAAGGCCTCATATAACAGGCAAGCTTGTTATACTATTTATTTTTGTGACAATTACTCTTAGGTTTATGCAGCTTTCATTCCACAAAGAAATTCCAGAAACATTTTTACTTATTTTTATGATAATTTGTTCCGTTCTTTCGATATCGTCCCTTATATTTTATACAATTAGGTATAAAAAAAGTCTTCCCACACAACACTAACTTATTGTAACTTTAATAAGAAATAAGTCTTATCATCTCTAAATTCATATCTAATTTTAATAATTAATTTTGTTGACATAGCTTTAATCAAGTGTTAAATTATTTTAAGGGAAAGTTATTAAGCATTGAGAAAAAAAATTTAATTATTGAATAGTTTAGTAGCTCTAATTAACTAAAAGTAAAACAATTTTAGCTTTAAAAAACGTAAAATTATAAAAAAAAACGCCAAAAAACAGTTTTTTAAGATTTGAAGAAGAATAAAGTTTAGGATAAGAAGTTTTGTATATGATAAATTATGCATTTATTATTAATGAGTTGTTTATCGAGGCAGTAGAAAACTTTGAAAAGAAATTTTAATGGAATGTTTTTTGCTTAATAAGTCGTTAAGGTAGAGATAACGGAGGTTTTAGTTATGATAAACAAAAAAAGCTTAAATAAGTTACAAAAAATAGCTAAATCTGCAGTACTTTCATTCCTTATTGCGCTTATTTATTTAAATAATTCTTACGCCTTATCGCTGAATTTGGCAACAGCACCATTAGGAGAAGATAAAGGTTTTGTTACACCTGTAAGTATAACTACTGATGGAACAGATACATTCGTTGCTGACTATGGTGCCAATAAGGTTTTTAAGATATTAACATCAGATTTTTCAGTAAGTCAGTTGATAAGTGTTGAAAAACCTATCTGTATCGCATATTATAATACCAAGTTATATGTCTTTTCAGAAACATTAGGGGGCAGGGTGTATAACGCTTCTAACGGGACGTTTACGGGGGCGACTTTCGGAACAGGCGTAGTTAAGCCTGCTGACATGGTTATAAGTCCTGCAGGGGTTATATACATTTCGGATCTCTCAGACAACAAAATCAAAACATTTAACGCTACAGATGGCAGTTCTATATCAAGCTTTGGAGACGCCTTTCCTATAAACGCTTCATCATCAAGCTTTGGGAATGGTCAATTTTACCTTATATCTGGGCTTGCTTATGACTCTTCGACAAATAGGCTCATTGTATCGGATTCAGGTAACATTACACCTAATATACAGATAGGCAGTAAGTTCAACTATAAAACACGAACATGGACTAAGTCATCTAAAATTGCAGGTGCCCCAAAAGGAAAGATTCAGATTTATGATACCAACACTTCTTCCTGGATCAGGCAAACAATAATTCACGGAAGTAACAGTAGCTATGGACAGCTTATTAATACTTATGGCGTAGCTTTAGACAACAGCTATATTTATGTTGCTGATGGTATAAGCAAGACAATAATGGTAATAAATAACGTTGCAAATGATTCAAATGCGCCTTTGTGGTCATCAAGATCTGCGCAAGACCAGCAGGAACTAAAAATTAATGAAGTCCCGGTAGCAGATGCGCCCAATATTAATCCTGCACCAGCGCCTGATCGTTATACCACTGTTCAAGTATCTACAGTAAATCTTGGAGCTTTCGCTGGAGAATTCATATTGTTTAAGGATATGGTTAAAGTAGGCAGTTACCTCGTTGTAACAGATACAACAGGTAGGGTTTTCTACTTTACAATAAGTTAAACATTTATTTGGAGGCAAGATGTCGCAAAAAACATTAATATTGATTCTATTTTGTGTTGTTATGTTAGTTTCATATCAGGTTATGGCGAAGGGTCCGC
>JBBIPZ010000014.1:0-48194 GCA_037442505.1 Deltaproteobacteria bacterium
TCCGTGAAGGTGGTAGAACGATAGGTGCAGGTGTTGTTACAGAAGTAATTGAGTAAAACAAAAAGAGGCGGAAAAGTTATGAATAGTCAGAAAATTAGAATAAAATTGAAAGCCTTTGATTATAAACTTTTAGACCAGTCTGTTGGCGAAATAGTTGATACGGCTAAAAAGACCGGTGCTAAAGTTGTGGGACCAATTCCACTGCCCACCAAGGTAAGTAGATTTACGGTTTTAAGGTCTCCGCATGTTGATAAAAAATCAAGGGAGCAGTTTGAAACACGAGTGCATATGAGGTTGATGGATATAATTCATCCGACACAGCAGACAATTGACGCTTTAATGAAGTTAGAGTTGTCAGCTGGTGTGGATGTAGAAGTTAAATTAAGCTAAGAGGAATAGACGATGAAGGGCATTCTTGGTAAAAAAGTTGGAATGACGCAAATTTTTACAGAAACTGGTGAGCTTGTTCCAGTAACGGTCGTAGAAGCAACACCATCTTACGTTGTTCAGAAAAAAACTGTTGAGAAAGATGGTTATTCAGCATTGCAGTTAGGTTTTATCGAGAAAAAAATCAATAAAGTTAACAAACCGTTACAAGGACACTTTAAAAAGGCATCTGATAAAGCTTTTTATTATTTAAGAGAGATTGCCTTTGACGATGCTGATAAGTACCATGTTGGACAGGAGATAAAGCTCACAGATGTTTTTTCTGAAGGCGAATTTATCGATGTTACTGGTACATCTAAAGGTAAAGGCTTTCAGGGTGTAATGAAGAGGCACAACTTCAAAGGTGGACGTGCTACACATGGCTCTATGTTTCATAGGGCACCGGGTTCAGCTGGTTCAAGTGCCTATCCTTCAAGGGTCTGGAAAGGTAAAAGATATCCTGGCCATATGGGAAATGAGAGAGTAACAGTGCAAAATCTTAAAATTGAAAAGATTATTGAAGACAAAAACCTTATATTGATAAAAGGTGCTATACCGGGTGGAGTAAATTCACTTGTTATCATTAAAAATGCGAAAAAGAAAAGTGCCTAATTTTAAGGAGATGTAAAATGGCGAAGTTGCCTTTATATGATCAAAGTTTTAATGTTGTTGGCGATATAGAAGTGAATGATGATATTTTCTTTGGACCACTCAAGGATTATCTTATCCACGATGTTGTAAAGATGCAGCTTGCTAACAAGAGACAGGGCACAGCATCTACAAAACTGAGAGGGGAAGTTTCTGGTGGTGGAAGAAAACCATGGAAACAGAAAGGTACCGGACGCGCAAGGGTGGGCTCAATACGTTCACCATTATGGAGAAAGGGTGCGATTTTATTTGGTCCAAAACCTCGTGATTACGGCTATTCTTTGCCGAAGAAGGTTAAAAAGGCAGCTATGAAATCTGCTTTAAGCTTAAAAGTCTCTGAAAATAAATTATTTATTCTGGACAATCTTACATTGCCTGAGATTAAGACAAAAAATTTGTTTAATGTGATTAAAAATAATTTTCATCTGGATAAAACTATAATTGTTCTGCCTGAAAAGGATAACGTCATTGAGCTCTCAGCCAGAAATATACCAGATGTAAAAGTAGTTAGAGCTGACAGTTTAAATGTTTATGATATTATAAAATTTGAGAACCTTATGGTTTTAAAAAGTGCCATTGAAAAAATAGAAGGGGCATTAAGTATATGAAGACTATATATGATGTAATTAAAAGACCTATCATTACAGAAAAAACTACTAATTTGAAAGAAAACCAGACAACTGTAGTTTTTGAAGTGGCTAAACAAGCTACGAAAAACGAAATTAAAGATGCAGTTGAGAAGCTTTTTAAAGTTAAAGTCGTTGATGTGAAAACCGCAATTTTGCCTGGTAAGTGGAAACGTATTGGTAGAAGTTTTGGCAGAACCTCTTCTTGGAAAAAGGCTTATGTTACCCTCAAAGAGGGCGAGAAGATGGATTTTATAGAGAGCTAAGGGGTATAGTGTATGGGAATTAAAACGTATAAACCTACTTCACCTGGTAGGAGATTTGTTACAGGTTTTACTTTTGAAGAGATTACAAAAAAGTCTCCAGAGAAATCCCTTGTTGTTAGTATCAAAAGACCTGTTGGCCGTAACAATCAGGGTGTTGTAACTTCATGGCAAAAGGGCGGAGGACACAAAAGGCTTTATCGTCTTGTTGATTTTAAAAGAGATAAATTTGGTGTCCCTGGAATCGTTAATGCCATTGAATATGATCCAAATAGAACAGCAAGAATTGCGCTTATTCACTACAAGGATGGCGAAAAGAGATATATAATTGCTCCAGTTGGATTGAAGGTTGGCGACGAAATTATGTCTGGACCAGATGCTGAAGTTAAGCCAGGCAATGCGTTGCCACTTAAGAATATACCCGTAGGTACAATGGTATATAACATCGAGTTCAAGCCTGGAAAGGGTGGACAGATTGCAAGAAGTGCAGGTACTTTTGTTCAGGTTATGGGAAAAGAAGTTGACTATGCCTTACTTAAGATGCCATCAGGTGAATTAAGAAAGGTTAATATCAACTGCATGGCAACTGTTGGGCAGGTCGGCAATTTAGAACATGAAAATATATCAATCGGTAAAGCTGGGCGTTCAAGATGGCTGGGTAAGAGACCCCATGTTAGAGGCGTAGCGATGAACCCGATTGATCATCCACTTGGTGGAGGTGAAGGTAAGTCATCTGGTGGAAGACATCCTTGTTCTCCTTGGGGACAGTTAGCTAAAGGACTCAAGACACGCACCAATAAGCGTTCGGATTCAATGATCGTAAAAAGAAGAAAATAAGTGAGGTTTTAAAATGGCACGTTCGAGTAAAAAAGGTCCCTTTGTAGATGGGCATCTTCTTAAAAAGGTAGAGACAGCTATCTCTACTGGCGATAAGAAGGTGATAAAGACATGGTCAAGAAGATCAACGATTTTGCCAGAGTTTGTTGGTTTTACTTTTGCTGTTCATAATGGGAAAAAGTTTATACCCGTGTATGTCACTGAGAATATGGTTGGGCATAAGTTAGGCGAGTTTGCCCCTACAAGAACTTTTCATGGTCACGCAGGTGATAAAAAGGCAAAGGTATCAGGTAAATAGGGGGATATAGATGGAGATAAAAGCAAAAGCAAAATACGTTAAAGTTTCACCCAAAAAAGCCAAACTTATTGCAGACCTTATAAGAGGCAAGAATGTAAACGATGCTTTACAGATACTTACCTATACGCCACGTAATGGCGCGAAACTTTTTCTTAAGGTTTTAAAGTCTGCGATAGCAAATGCAGAGCAGAAAAAAGTGATCGACCTTGACACACTTTATGTGAAGGGTGCTTTTGCGGACAAATCTTTTATGTTAAAGCGTGTGATGCCAAAGGCGATGGGTAGAGCAGATATGTTTAAAAAGAAATATAGCCACTTAACAGTGGTATTAGACGAAAGATAAGGAGGCTACTTTGGGACAAAAAGTTAATCCAATAGGTTTAAGGTTAGGGATAAATAAAACATGGTCTTCCCGCTGGTATTCAAAGAAGGATTATGTTAAGTTTCTTCATGAAGACCTTAAGATAAAAAAGTTTTTGAAAAAACAGTTAGGACATGCTGGGGTTGCAGATATTATCGTTGAGCGTTCTCCTGAGAAAGTTAAGGTTATTATACACACTGCGCGTCCTGGAATTATCATAGGCAAGAAAGGCAGTGAACTCGAAAACATCAAGAAAGAGCTTGCTAAATTTACTAAAAGTGAAGTCTTTGTTCAGGTGGAAGAGATTAGAAGACCAGAGCTAAATGCTGTATTGGTGGCAGAGAATGTTGCCCTTCAGTTAGAACGAAGAATTGCTTTCAGGCGTGCTATGAAAAAGGCTGTTACCGCTGCTATGCGTTTAGGTGGCAAAGGAATAAAAATCTCCTGCGCAGGCAGATTGGCAGGTGCTGAAATTGCTCGTACAGAATGGTATAGAGAAGGCAGAGTGCCTCTTCAAACCTTGAGAGCTGACATTGATTTTGGCACAGCGATTGCGCGCACAAAGTATGGTGTAATTGGAATAAAAGTCTGGATTTTTAAAGGCGAAGTTGGTCAGTATGCTGACTTTAAAAGTTTCGAATAACATAAATTAAAGAGGGAATTGGCATGTTAGCACCTAAAAAAGTAAAACATAGGAAACAACAAAAAGGCAGACTTCGTGGTAAAGCAACAAGAGGCACTACAGTTGCTTTTGGTAATTATGGACTTCAAGCGTTAGAGGCAGGTTTTATTACTACAAGACAAATTGAAGCAGCAAGAATTGCTATTTCTCGTTTTATTAAAAAAGGCGGTAAGATGTGGATCAGGATATTCCCGGATAAGCCTATAACATCAAAGCCCGCTGAAACAAGAATGGGAAAAGGTAAAGGTGCTCCAGTTGATTGGGTGTGTCCTGTTAAACCCGGCAGAATATTATACGAGGTGGAAGGTCTAAGCTTAGAAGCTGCAAAGGAAGCTTTTAGGCTGGCCGCAAATAAGCTGCCGATAAAGGCAAGGTTTGTTGAGAGAGAGGTCGAATAGTATGAAATACGAAGAGATAAAATCACTTAGCTTAAATGAGCTTAAGGAAAAAGTGAATGAATTGAGAGAGGAAATTTTCAGACTGAGATGGCAGAAAAGTATGAAACAGCTTGAAAACTCTGCACGTATTAAGAACGTTCGCAAAGATCTTGCGAGGGTTCTAACGTTACTTAACGAAAAAACTAAGTAGGGGAAGGTATCATGGTTAAAAAGAAACAGGCAAAAACAATGGTTGGAACAGTGGTGAGTAACAAGATGGATAAAACCGTGGTTGTATCAGTGGAAAGAATGATTCTTCACCCTGTTTATCATAAATACGTTAAAATGAGAAGAAAATATAAAGCGCATGATGAGAACAATGAGTGTGGTATTGGTGATAGGGTGCTGGTAATTCAGTCAAAACCAATTAGCAAAGAAAAAAGATGGCGTGTAAAAAAGATTATCGAAAAGATGCAAACACTTGAAAGTTAACAAAAAGATAAGGAGTCTTCTATGATACAGATGCAAACAAATTTGGAAGTAGCTGATAATTCCGGTGCGAAAAAGGTTCAATGTATTAAAGTCGTTGGTAGTACACATAGACGCTATGCATCAGTTGGTGACCTTATCATGGTTTCTGTTAAGGAAGCAATTCCAGAAGGTAAAGTCAAAAAGGGTGATGTATTGAAAGCTGTAGTGGTGAGGACAAGTAAAGCAGTAAAAAGGGTTGATGGCTCTTATATCCGCTTTGATGACAATGCTGCGGTGCTCTTAAACAACCAGTTAGAGCCTGTTGGAACAAGAATATTTGGACCGGTAGCGAGAGAGTTAAGGGCAAGAAGATTTATGAAAATTATATCCCTCGCACCAGAAGTTTTATAGGAGTTGGCAATGAATACATATTTAAAGAAAAATGATAATGTGATAGTGCTTACAGGCAAAGATAAAGGTAAGAGCGGTAAGATATTGAAAATATTTAAAGATGAAGGAAGGGTTTTGGTTGAAAAGATTAATTTGGTAAAAAAACATTCCAGACCTACTCAGGCAAATCCTCAGGGTGGTATTATAGAGAAGGAATTGCCCATAGCAATATCTAATGTAGCACTGTTTTGTAAGAAATGTGAAAAAGGTGTTAGAGTTGGTAAAAAATTGCTCGAAGATGGCTCAAAAGTGAGATATTGTAAAAAGTGTGGCGAAATTTTATAAGAGGTGAAATATGTCAAGATTGGTTGATTTATACAAAAATGAGATTAAAGATAAGTTGATGAAAGAGCTTGGATTAAAAAATGTGATGCAGGTACCAAAGCTTGAGAAAATAGTAATAAACATGGGACTTGGTGAAGCTACTTCAAATATAAAGTTAATAGATAAAGGTGTCGAAGAGATTTCTCTAATCACTGGTCAAAAGCCTGTCGTTACAAAAGCAAAAAAAGCGATTTCTAACTTTAAACTCAGGAAGAGCTTACCGATTGGAGTGATGGTAACGCTAAGAAGGGACAAAATGTATGAGTTTCTTGAAAGGTTTTTGGCTGTTACACTTCCTCGAGTTAGAGATTTTAAAGGCATTTCTGCAAAAGCCTTTGATGGAAGAGGAAACTACACTATAGGTATAAGGGAACAGTTGATTTTCCCAGAAATAGATTATGACAAGGTTGAAAAAGTAAAAGGAATGAACATTACCTTTGTCACATCTGCAAAAAATGATAAGGAAGCCCGTGCTCTATTAACGGCGTTAGGCTTTCCTTTTAGAGATTAAGGAGGGGTATAAGTGGCAAAAACATGTATGATGGTAAAGGCTGCTCGCAAGCCAAAATTTAAAGTAAGAGCATATAATCGTTGCCCTTTGTGTGGTAGAGCCAAAGCTTTCTTGAGAAAGTTCAGTATGTGTCGTCTCTGTTTCAGAGACCTCGCATCACGCGGTGAGTTACCCGGTGTTATAAAAGCAAGCTGGTAAGAGGAGAAAATTATGGATGTTATTGCAAATATGTTGACAATTATCAGAAATGGGTGTATGGCTAAGAAAGAAGAAGTGCTTGTGCCTCATTCCAAGGAGAAAGAAAAAATACTCTCAATTATGAAAGAAGAGGGGTTTATAAAAGGCTACGAAACTGTCTCATCAGGTAGCAGGATATATCTAAAAATCAAACTTGGTTATGATAATAGAAAAAGACCTGTAGTTACCAAATTAGAAAGGGTTAGTAAGCCTGGTAGAAGAATATATGTTTCCCATAGCGACATAGTGCCTGTTAAGAGGGGACTTGGTATTGCTATACTTAGTACCTCAAAAGGTGTCATGACCGATAAAGAAGCTATCAAAAATAATATCGGTGGTGAAGTAATCTGTAAAATCTGGTAAGGAGTGTTGGAATGTCAAGAATAGGTAGAAAGCCAATAATAGTGCCTAAGGGCGTTACTGTTAAAGTAGAGGATGGGGTTGTAAGAGTAGAAGGATCAAAAGGTAAATTGTCCCATCCAATTATGCCAAATATCAGAATTGAGCAAGAAGGGGATACTATATACGTTAAGCGTAACAACGATGATAAGAAAACAGTTGCTTTTCACGGTTTGATGAGGGCAAAATTAGCTAACATGATAACCGGTGTATCAGTTGGTTTTACTAAAGAACTTGAGTTAGTAGGCGTCGGTTATAGGGCTGATGTTCAGGGTAAAACGCTCAACTTTACTCTTGGCTATTCCCACCCTGTTAAGTTCGAGTTACCGGCAGAGGTGAATGTAACCGTTGATAAGCAGACAAAGATAATTTTAACATCTGCAGACAAAGAAATTTTGGGTCAGACTGCTGTTAATATTGTTTCGTTAAGAAAGCCTGATGCTTACAAGGGCAAAGGTGTAAGATACGCTGGACAGATAATAAAACTAAAACCAGGCAAAACTGCTGCTAAGAAATAAAAAATAAGGGGAAATTAAGATGCTTGCTACACAAAAGTTACCTGCAAGAATAAAAAGAAAATTAAGAATTAGAAAAAAAATCTCTGGCACATCTGAAAGACCAAGGCTATGTATTTACAAAAGTTTAAAGCATATTTATGTGCAGATTATAGATGATGAGAAACAGCATACCCTTTGTGCTGCATCTACGGTCAGCAAAGAACTTAAAAATTCTCTCAAAAGTACCAAGTCGAAAGAGTCTGCAGTAGCTGTTGGCAAACTTATAGCCGAAAAGGCTCTAAAAGCTGGTATCACAAAGGTTGTATTTGACAGAAATGGTTACAAATATCATGGTAGAGTTAAACTACTTGCTGATGCAGCAAGAGAAGCAGGTTTAAATTTTTAAGGAGGGCAAATGGCAGACGATTTAGAAGTACGGGAAGTTGAACTCATAGATAAACTTATTGCTATCAACAGAGTGGCAAAAGTTGTGAAGGGTGGAAGGCGTTTTAGGTTTAGCGCACTTGTTGTTGTTGGTGATGGGCAAGGCACAATTGGCTATGGTCTTGGAAAGGCAAAAGAAGTTCCTGAGGCTATCAGGAAGGCTGTTGATAAGGCGAAACGCTCTATAATCAAGGTTAACGTTATGGAGGGAACCGTTCCTCATGAAATAATTGGAGAGATGGGAGCAACGAAGGTATTGCTTATGCCAGCTTCTCCCGGTACGGGCGTTATTGCAGGATCTACCGTAAGGGCTGTTGTTGAGGCTGCAGGGATACATAACGTTTTGACTAAGATAATTGGTTCGCCTAATCCTCACAATGTTGTTAAAGCAACGATTAAAGCACTCGCTAATTTAGTTGTACCTTCCGAAGCTGCACAGCGTAGGGGTGTTGAAGTAAAAGGATACGAACTTTATAAGACTGCTTAAAGAGGTTTAAAATGAAGAAGATAAAGGTAACGTTAAAGAGAAGTGTTATAGGATGTAACAAAAAACAAAGAGAAGTTGTTAAAGGATTGGGCTTAAAAAAATTAAACGACTGTGTAGTTGTGCCGGATACACCAGATTTTAGAGGCATGATTAACAAAGTTTCTCACCTTCTTGATGTTAAAGATGTTTTGGAGGCTTAAATGAAATTAAATATGTTAGCACCAGCATTTGGTTCAACTAAAAAAAATAAAAGGGTTGGAAGAGGTCCCGGGTCAGGACATGGTAAAACTTCCTGTAGAGGTGGAAAAGGTCAGACCGCAAGGTCTGGCGGATCTATCCCGCCTCATTTTGAAGGTGGACAGATGCCACTTGTTAGAAGGATTCCAAAAAGAGGTTTCAGAAACGCACCCTTTAAGAAAGAATATGAAATTGTTAATGTTGATGTACTAAATATGTTCGAGCCAGAAACTGAAGTTACACCAGAACTTTTAATACAATTTAACATAATTAAAGGTGATAAGGATGGTGTTAAGGTTCTGGGTGAAGGTGAATTAACTGTCAAATTGACGGTTAAGGCTCATAAATTTAGCAAATCTGCAGAAGAAAAAATAGTGAAGTTAGGTGGCAAAGCGGAGGTCTTGGCTTGATTAACAAATTTCAAAACATTCCTAAAGTACCCGATCTTAATAAAAGATTGCTTTTTACCCTTTTAATGTTGGTCGTTTATCGTATTGGGGTACATATACCAACACCGGGTATTGATGCAGACGCACTTTCAGAATTTTTTAAGATGGCGAGGGGCACTGTCTTTGGCTTCTTCAATATGTTTAGTGGTGGAGCTCTTGAAAGATTTTCTATATTTGCTTTGGGAATAATGCCTTATATATCTTCATCAATTATCATGCAGCTGTTGACTGTCGTTTCTCCAACACTTGCAAGATTACAAAAAGAAGGTGAGTTAGGTAGAAAGAAGATAAGCCAATATACGCGATATGGTACTGTTATCATAAGTTTTGTTCAGGGCTTTGGTATTGCCTATGGACTTGAACACACAACAGGCCCTTTAGGACAAAGTGTTGTCATATCTGGAGGCATAGGTTTTAGAGTGATGACAGCTTTAACTTTAACTGCCGGAACTGCATTTATAATGTGGTTGGGCGAGCAGATGACAGAAAGAGGAATTGGTAACGGTATCTCGATGATAATCTTTGCTGGAATAGTTGCAAGAATGCCCTCTGCATTAGGAAATACATTTAATTTAATTAGAACAGGTGAGTTAAACTTATTTTTGCTGATATTCGTAATTGTTTTAATGTTCGTAGTAATAGCAGCGATTATTTTTATGGAAACTGCCCAGAGAAAGATACCAATTCATTATCCTCAAAGGGTTGTTGGTAATAAAATTTATGGCAACCAGTCAACACACTTGCCTTTGAAAGTTAATTCAGCTGGTGTTATTCCACCTATTTTTGCCTCTTCAATACTTATGTTTCCTGCAACGGTGGCAAGTTTTGTCCCCAAGACTGTGCTTGAAAAGACACCTTTTTTAAATGCGATACTTAACAGTATGGGACCAGGTAACGTTCTTTACAATGTTTTGTTTGTTACTTTAATCATATTTTTCGCATACTTTTATACAGCAATCGTTTTTAATCCAACTGAAGTTTCGGAGAACTTGAAAAAATATGGGGGATACATCCCCGGTGTAAGACCCGGGCCAAAAACAGCAGAATTTATTGATAAAGTATTATCCCGTATTACACTTGGTGGTGCGATATATGTTGCTTTTGTTTGTGTTTTACCTAACATATTAGTATCAAAATTTAATGTTCCTTTCTACTTTGGGGGAACTGCCCTCTTGATTGTTGTGGGTGTTGGACTTGATACGCTTGCACAAATAGAAACCTTTTTGTTAGCAAGAAGCTACGAGGGTTTCACTAGGAAGGGCAGGATAAGAGGAAGGAGATAAAAGGGGGAAATTATGAGGCTGATTTTCTTAGGACCTCCTGGTGCCGGTAAAGGTACACAGGCTAAAATGCTGATTGATAAGTACCAGATTCCACAGATTTCTACTGGAGATATACTTAGAGCTGCTGTAAAAGAAGGAACTCCAATGGGATTAAAGGCTAAGGAATTTATGGAAGCTGGCAAACTGGTCACCGATGAAATAGTAATCGGAATAATGCAGGATCGACTTAAACAGAGCGATTGTAAAAATGGTTTTATTTTAGATGGTTTTCCAAGGACGGTTGCACAGGCAGAAGCTTTGGATGCTATGTTGAGTGACTTAAAGATGCCGCTTGATAAAGTTCTTGCGCTTACAGTTCCAGATGAAGAGCTTTTGAAAAGATTGACGGGCAGAAGGACTTGCAAAAGCTGTGGGCAGATGTATCATATTGTATTTGACCCACCAAAAAAGGAAGGGATTTGCGATAAATGTAGTGGCGAGTTATACCAGAGGGCTGATGATAATGAAGAAACAATAAAAAACAGGCTTTCTGTTTATCATTCTCAGACTTCGCCGCTACTTAATTACTACGCTAAGAAAGGTCTACTAAGTGGGATAGATGGTACATCTTCTCCGGAGGAAATTTTTAGCAAGATTTTAAAGGTTTTAGAGGGCATTAAATAGATTGGTTGAGTTAAAAAGCGATAGTGAGATAGAAAAACTCGCTGTTTTGGGCAAGATAACAGCGATGATAGTTAGAAAGTTGGCAGATTTTGTAAAGGCTGGCATCTCGACAAAGGACGTTGATGATTATGCCAATGAGCTATGCAGACATTACAATGTAAAGCCAGCATTTAAAGGTTATAGAGGGTATCCGGCAAGTATATGCATTTCGGTTAATGATGAGGTTGTTCACGGCATACCTAAGGCAGACAGAATTATAAGAGAGGGTGATATAGTTAGTCTGGATTTTGGTACGTATATGGATGGCTTTTACTCGGATATGGCGGTGACGGTGCCTGTGGAGACAGTAACAGAAACAAATAAAAGCTTGATTAAGGCGACAAAAGAGGCTCTTTATAAAGGGATAGAAAAGGCAGTCGTTGGCAACAGGTTGCAAGATATATCGTATGCGATACAGAAGCATGTTGAGAAAAATGGTTTTTCTGTGGTGCGTGCTTTTGTAGGGCATGGTATAGGGCGTTCACTTCATGAGGACCCTCAGGTGCCTAACTTTGGCAATCCTGGTTGCGGGATAAAGCTTAAGGCTGGAATGGTTTTGGCGATTGAGCCAATGGTTAATGCTGGCAGCTATGATGTAAAGATTAAAGAAGATGGGTGGACTGCGGTGACTGCTGATGGCAAGATGTCTGCTCATTTTGAACATACAGTTGCTATAACAAATAATGGACCCCGTATTTTAACGGATGTTGAGGAATAATATGGCAAAAGAAGATGCAATAGAAGTAGAAGGCACTGTTATAGAAACACTGCCCAATGCAATGTTCAGGGTAGAACTTGATAATGGCCATAAGATTCTAGCCCATGTTTCTGGCAAGATGAGGATGCATTTTATCAGGATCCTGCCGGGTGATAAAGTAACTATTGAATTGTCACCTTATGACCTTACTAGAGGAAGAATTATTTACAGAGCCAAGTAAATTGTGATACAATAAAAAACTAAATCAATTTTGGGAGTAACAAGATGAAAGTTAGACCCTCAGTAAAAAAAATTTGTGACAAATGCAAAGTTATCAAAAGAAAAGGTGTTATCAGGATTATTTGTGATAATCCAAAACATAAACAGAGGCAAGGATAAAGGAGGCGTGTTGTGGCAAGAATTGCAGGCGTAGATTTACCTAAGAATAAGCGCATTGAGATTGCTCTTACATACATTTATGGTATTGGTAGAGTAACTGCTCAAAAGATACTAAACGAGGCTAATGTTAACTGGGATATCAGAACAAAGGATCTTGATGACGATCAGATTGCAAGAATAAGAGAGATTATTGATAAAAACTATAAGGTTGAAGGTGACTTAAGAAGGGAAGTTGCATTAAATATCAAGCGTTTGATGGAAATAGGTTGCTATCGTGGCTTAAGACATAAGTTAGGCTTGCCTGTTCGTGGACAGAGAACACATACAAACTCAAGAACACGTAAAGGTCCGAGAAAACCCATCGGTGGTAGAAAGAAGTAGGAGGATAAAATAAATGGCAAAACAGAAGGCTCGTAAAAAGAAAGAGAAGAGAAATGTTCCAAATGGCATATTTCATGTAAAAACTACCTTTAACAACACTATCGTTACTGTTACAGACTTGGATGGTAACGTTTTAGTGTGGGCAAGCTCAGGAAGTGTAGGGTTTAAAGGTTCGAGAAAAGGGACTCCTTATGCTGCACAGGTAGCGACTGAAAATGTTGCCAAAAAGGCTCAAGAAATAGGCATGAAAAATATCACTGTTCAGGTAAAAGGTCCAGGTGGCGGTAGAGAGTCATCTTTACGTGTGTTACAGACATTAGGTTTTAAAATTACAGCAATAAAAGATGTGACGCCTATACCACATAACGGTTGTAGGCCACCAAAAAGAAGAAGAGTTTAACTAAGGAGGTTTAAGTTGGCGAGATATATAGGATCCAGTTGTAGATTGTGTAGGAGAGAAAATGCGAAGTTGTTTATCAAAGGCGATAAATGTTTTACAGATAAGTGTGCCTTTGAGAAGAGAAACTATCCTCCTGGACAGCATGGTCAAAACAAATCAAAAATTTCTAACTACGGGCTGCAGCTAAGAGAAAAGCAAAAAGTTAAGAGAATATATGGTGTACTCGAAACTCAGTTTAGTCTTTATTACAAGAAGGCAGACAGAATGAAGGGGATTGTCGGTGAAAACTTGCTGTCACTGCTTGAAAGAAGGTTAGACAATGTCGTGTATCGTTTAGGTTTTGCTGCTTCAAGAAGTCAGGCAAGACAGCTGGTAAGACATAACCACTTTTTAGTTAATGGTAAAAAGGTGAATATTCCATCTTTTCTTGTTAAACCTAACGATATTATACAGATATCCGAAAAGAGTAAAGAATCTCCTTTAATCAAAGAAACAGTTGAAGCAATAGTAAGAAAGTCTATTCCTTCTTGGTTGGAGGTTGATGTCGAAAATATGAGAGGTCATGTGAGGTCGCTTCCTTTGAGAAGTGATATTGAGTACCCAATACAGGAGCAGTTAATAATAGAACTGTACTCCAAGTAATGCCAATCGGAGGATGCTTTTATGTATAAAGTTTGGAAAGACCTCATCAAACCCCGCAGGGTTGATGTTGATAAATCTACTTACAGTAATACTTATGGTAAGTTTAGAATAGAGCCGCTTGAAAAGGGCTTTGGAACTACAATTGGAAACTCGCTGCGCAGAATTATGCTTTCTTCTCTTTATGGTGCTGCAATCTCTGTCGTAAAGATAGAAGGCGTTGCACATGAGTTTTCATCAATACCAGGTGTAAAAGAAGATGTGATTGATATCATAATGAATCTCAAAGAAGTTCGATTCAAGGCTTCATCAGAGTTTAGAAATGAATGGGCTAAGATTAATGTAACAGGGCCAGGAGAAGTTAGGGCGAAAGACATTGTTTTTGCAGATGATTCACAGATATCTGTTTTAAATCCCGACCACCTGATCGCAAGTTTAGACAAGAAAACCAATTTTAATGCTGAGCTTTTGGTTAGGTTAGACAGGGGATGGGTGCCAGCTGAAAGAAATAGAATGGAAGATATGGAAATAGGCTATATACCAATAGATGCCATCTTTTCTCCAATCAAAAAAGTTACCTTTGATGTTACTAACACAAGGGTAGGGCAGATGACAGACTACGATAGATTGACAATGGAAGTCTGGACAGATGGAAGTATGGATCCAGAAGATGCACTTGGCATTGCTGCAAAGATTCTTAAAGAACATCTTGATATATTCATTCATTTTGACGAAGAGCAAGAAGAGGAGCCAAAAGAAATTATAACGCCATCAGAGGCACAGATTAACGAAAATATTTTCAAAAGTGTTGATGAATTAGAATTGCCAGTAAGGGCATCTAATTGCTTGAGAAATGCAGATATACAATGGATTGGTGAGTTAGTTCAGAAAACAGAAGCAGAAATGCTTACTTACAAAAATTTTGGGCGCAAATCTCTAAATGATATAAAAGGTGTCTTGGCGGAAATGGGCTTATCCCTGGGGATGAAGATACCAAACTGGCAGGAACTGTTTAATAAACATTTAGAAGAAAGTAAAAAAACACAGGAGTAAACTATGAGACATAGATGTGAAAATATTAGGTTGGGAAGGACTACTGCGCACAGAGAATCTGTAATTAAAAATCTTGTTTTGTCACTAATTAAACATGGCAGGATAGAAACCACAGTGACAAAAGCAAAAGTGGCAAAACGTTACGCTGAAAAGATGGTGACGTTAGGCAAAAAAGGCGAGCTTAATTCAAGAAGGCTTGCTTTTGCGTTTTTGAGAGACGACGAGGCGTTAAAAAAGCTTTTTAGTGAAATTGCCCCCCGGTTTAACAATAGAAAGGGTGGATACACAAGGATTATAAAGTTGGGAACAAGGTTAGGAGATGCAGCGCCAGTCGCTTTATTAGAATGGGTTGATTACGAACTCCCAGAAAAACAGGAAAAATAGTTTATCATCTGTAAATTTAGCATAAAAACAAAAGAGGCATTACTGTTAATTTCAGTAATGCCTCTTTTGTTTTTGGTCGTGATTGAAACTACACTTATAGCTTTTTAATATTTTCTTTACACTCTCGTCTAATGCATCTGTGATAAATGGAATTACAGTCTCTTTTGCAGTCTCTCTATTTGCAGCAAAAAGGTCGTCTCTCGATATTTCTTTAAGAGAAAACTTTCTAACGCCAGCAAGTAACTGTTGTAAGCCAGCAGAAAGCTTATCCATAAGTGTCCAGATTGCAATTGCTCCATAAGGAATGTTTTTCATCTCTTTTTTGCAAACCCTTCTTTTCCATATCATAATAGGATGCAAAAATTTCTTCAGCCTTTGAACCTATTGCTGTAACTGATGCAGGTAATTTATCCCAGTTACCATTAACGGCTACTTTCCTTTCTGGTTAAAGACACCCTCGATGTTTGAACCGAGAAATCCAGGAATAATAGGCGCTCTTCCCATACATACAAGTTTTGTGAATGGTGCACCTAAAGCAATCGCTTTGAATATATGGTCTTCTCTTGCAAATCCTCCAGCAAATGACATGTCGACAACGTCTTTACCCTGAGTAGCAAGAATTGATGCGTATTCATAAGCTTTAGAGTGTAACAATAAAGAAGGAACACCCCATGTTTCCATCATATTCCATGGGCTCATACCTGTTCCACCGCTGGAACCATTTATTGTTAATAGGTCAAGCTCTGCTTTAGAAGCAAACTTTATTGCCATTGCAAGTGCTTCTATACCGTAAGAACATGTTTTTAAGGTTATCCTTTTGTAACCTAATTTACGAAGTCTTTTTACCTCTTTAAAGGAAGCTTCCTGAACATCCTTAACATCACCAAGATTTGTATATCCGAGCCAGCTATGTCTTATAAAGATCTTATCGCTTTTTGCTTAAAAGCCTCCAGTACTTCTGGTAACGTTAGCTCATGATCTGCTACATATCCCCTTTTCTTTAAGAAAAGGGGATAAAACAGGCCGGTTACCTGAATCTCTCCACCGATATCTTTTGCACCCTGTCCCCATTTAAGTTCTATGATTACTTTATCACCATATTTATCAATGACATACTCTGCAACACCATTCTTAGTATCTTCTACGTTCATCTGAACGATTATTGCACCATACCCATCAAAATATTTTAAATAGGTTTCAATTCTTCTATCAAGTTCAGGCGATTTTTTACCCTTCCATTTTCTATAACAGTCTGCTTGTCAACACCCACAACGTTTTCTCCTACAACTATTGGAAATCCAACAAGTGCAGCGCCAACTGCAAATGACTCCCAGTATCTTGCAGCCACAAATGTAAAGCCAAGAGCACCCGTCGTCACCGGAACCCTTGATTTTATTTTTATTTTCTTTCCAAATGATGTTTCGATGCTGACGTTAGGAAATATGAAATCATCTGGCGAGTTAGAGAACCCCTTAGGGACACCGTATGCACCATAGTTGTATCCCTGAATTCTTAATGCATTGTAATTCACACCAATAGCAGTGTTATTTCCGCTTCCAGCAGTAACATAACCAAAATCACGAGGATAAAGAAGTTTTCTGACAACAAGACTTGATAGCCACGTTCTACACTTGCCTTGACAATCTGCCCTGCAGAGTGTACACAAACCGGATTCAGCGGGATTCCCACGATTTGTTGTGCCCAAAACATCATTAGATTTAGACCATTGAACCATAAAAATGTGCCTCCTTTTTTTTAGTTTTTTTAACATTAAAAAAGCATAATAAAATCAATAATTTTATGCTTAAGTGTTATTCAAAAAAAATTTTTTATGTCAAAAATGAGTTTAAACGCTTTGTTTTGTTTAAAAAATAGGCATTTAAAGGTTATGTAAAAAAACTTTTTCTAAGAAAAATTTTTTAAAAGCTCTTGACAAAAAAAATAGCAAAGTTATATTTACGAATATAAAATGTTATTAAGATTTTCTGCTTTTTTAATATTTTGGTTATTTTTTCTTTTCGAAACATCGATTCCTGGAGATATAAGAAATTCAAAACATAACCTTGCAAAATGGTCATCAAATGTTTATAAATCCGAAAACTATTCTGAAATCTGTATTTTTTGTCATACTCCGCACGAAAGTATAAATAGATGGCCTCTCTGGAACAGAATTTATGACTATGATAGTCTTCAAAAAACTTATAGTTCAAAAGGTGTAGTTTCAACCACTCCAATTGATGAGCATACAAAGTTATGCTATTCATGTCATCAAGAGGTAGGAACAACAGTGTCGCTTAAGACAGCTTCTTTGAAAAGGCCTTCTATTTATGCAGGAAGACAGCAGCCAACCTTCAATTTTAATAAATTGCCCCAAACAAAAATGTTTTTTGGAGAGGGAGGAAAAGACCATCCAGTAGGACTAAATTATGTTCAATTTTACAACTCTGGCAAGTTTCGTCTTAAACCTAAGGCAGTGGTAGAATCAAAACTTGGTTTAGATGTTTTTAAAGACGACCAGTTTGTCTGCACTTCCTGTCATAGTTCTGCAGGTGTTCACGGTGGAACAACGGGTATGTTAAGAGCCACCATGAAAAGCTCTGTACTTTGCGATGGCTGTCACGATATATCACCATAAATTAACCATATAACCAACATTCTTTGTAGTATCAAAAGAACAACAGTTCTTATTTGTTGATATTGCCAAATAAATATACTTGCTAAAATCCAAGATCTTCGTTTATTAGTATTACTTCAAAATCAGTAAGTCTTGGTTTTCTCTCAATGATTGTGATAATTCTACAAATCCTGTCAGGAGAGTTACAGTCGGCACAAAAACCCGTTTCAGCACAAGGAGTCTTAAAACTCAATCTTTTAGCGTTGGGTGGAGAAGCCCAATCTTTTACCCTTTTGATTGCCTGGTTAACATCACCTTCTACAATTTTATTTCTGCCAGCGATGATAACTACCTTTTTAGGTCCAAAAAGCATACTGCCAACTCTATTACCGGCTGCATCAATATTAATGAGCTTGCCGTCAATAGTAATAGCATTTGTGCTGCTAAAATATATATCTGAAAGAATAGCTTTACGCATTATATTTAGCTTATCTTGAGAATTTAATCCTGGTATGTTATGGTTTAAAACCTCCTTTCCTGAATTTTTAAAAAAATCCTGTAATTCCAGCTCAGCAATAGTCATAGAACCACCTATTCCAATTAAATTTGCTGTCTTGCCCAGCTCGCCAATATAAACAATAGCTTCGTTTCTATTTTTGAAGTATTGTGCAGTAAAGCCATTTTTCCTGAGAGACTCGATTGTTGCTAAACACTTTCTTTCATACTTCCAGAAATTAAGTTCACCTACTAAGTTCATATAAAACCCCCGGTTAATTTAAATTTCCTACACTAAGGACGGCAATAAGCCTTATTTTACTTATTATATCAAGTAGGGTTGATTTTACAACTCTTTGTTTGATAAGTAAAAAAAAGATTATTTGGCATTGATCAATTTACTAAGTTATCAAGTTTTTATTTCTTATAACAAGGCAAAAATAGCATAGTTAAATATTTATGCTACGACTTTACTTTTTAAATTTAGAAATTTGTGAATAAAAAGCATTTTTAAAACATTGTTGCAAAATATCTTATAAACAATTGACTGAGATTCATTATTGAGTTAGAATTTTTTATATTAAAACAAAAGGAGGCTTGTTATGAAAAAAATGCAGTTTTTGTTAATCTTTGTTTTATTTTCACTATTTTCAACTAATGTTTATTCCTCGAATGTTATAAAAGTTGGAATTGTAGATACTTATTCTGGTCCTGCTACAACTTTTACACAGGATGTTCTTGATGGCTTTAAATTAGCTCTCGAGAAAATTAATACAAAGGGTGTATTAGGCAAAAAGATTGAATTTATAACCAGAGACGATAAATTTAAACCAGATATTGCTCTTTCAATGGCTAAAGAGCTGGTTTTAAAAGAAAACGTCGATATTCTTATGGGAACTATTAGCAGTGCCAGTGCTCTGGCAATCTCTGATTTTTGTAAAAAAGAAAAAATACCATTTTTTGTTACTTTCGCAAAAAGTGATAAGATAACTGGTGCCAAAGGGCATCGTTATGTATTCAATATGAATGAAAATACGGAAATGGCAGGGCGTGCGGCAGCCACAATACTTTCAAAAAAGCCTTATACCAAATATTGGATTGCTGGTGATGATTATGAATATGGTCATGCAATCGCAAATAGCGTCTTTAATCATCTAAAGGAATTAAATCCAAAGGTTAAAAAGGTTGGTGAATCGTGGTGGAAAGTAGGGGAGACGGACTTTACTCCTTATATTACTCAAATTCTTACGGCAAAACCAGATTTTATCATTGTTGCTACAGGTGGTGCGGGTATGGTAAATTTTCAGAAAGCAGCCAAATCAACAGGATTAAATAAGAAAATCCCCTTCTATCAGCATACAGGTATTGAGTTGTCTACCTTGATGCCTCAGGGACAAAATGCACCTGAAGGGGTTTATGGAACCGCTAACTATCTTTTTTACTATCCAGTAACAAAGGAAAATTTGAACTTTGCAGAAGAGTTTAAAAAGAAATACAACCGCTATCCCAAAAGTGGAGCTCTCTATGGGTACTTAACGGCTCAGTTTATAGCTAAAGCCTTTGAAAAAGCAGGCAAAATTGATAAGGGAAAGTTTATTGATGCTATGGAAGGTTTGAAAATATCCAGTCCTGTTGGTGAAGTGGAAGTAAGGGCATGTGACCACCAGATTATGTTGCCTATATTCTTTGGTGTAACTAAGAAAGCTTCAAAATATGATTTTCTTATAGCAGGCAATATAGTATCAATCCCGCCTAAGGACTATATGCCCAAGTGTGAAGAAGTATCAAAGACAAGGGAGTAAGTTTTTGTGCTTTTTTCAACTGATTTATTATCGCAGCTACTTGTGGGATTGAGTAGAACAACTATTCTTTTTATTGTTGCCTCTGGAATGAGTCTAATTCTTGGTGTTTTGAGAATTCCCAATGTCGCCCATGGTTCACTTTATATGTTAGGTGCCTTTCTCTCATACACTATAAGCAATATTTTTGGGGATAATCCCTATTCATTCTGGCTCTCAATTATACTTGCACCGCTTGTTGTTGCCATTTTTGGTTTTTTGCTTGAAAGAGGATTTTTTAGCTATCTCTATGATAGGGAACATTTAATGCTTATTTTATTGACCTTTGGTTTTGCGCTTATAATTGGTGATTTTGTAAAAATTTTTTGGGGAGTGGAGTATAAATCAATTTCCACTCCTCAGTTTTTACAGGGGAGTGCAGAAATCTATGGGTTGCCGATTCCTTACTATAATCTGTTTTTACTTGCAGTGGGTCCTGTTATTGCAATTTTTTTGTGGCTTTTTATTAACAAAACCAAGTTTGGTAAAATAGCACGGGCTGCAGCTGTTGATAGAGAGATGGTAAATGCTGTTGGTATTAATGTAAGTTTAGTATTTGCTGGAACTTTTGTTATAGGTTGTTTTCTTGCTGGGCTCGGCGGGGCACTAATAGCACCAATTGTAAATATATCACTGGGAATGGACCATTCGCTGATAATGGAAGTTTTTTTGATTGTTATTATAGGTGGTTTAGGTAATATCTGGGGAACATTGCTGGGTGCTTTGATTTTCGGAATCACTCAGTCCATAGGAATTTTTATCTGGCCTCAATTCGGGATTATTTTCCCCTATCTTGCTGTTGTAATTGTACTTATTTTTAGACCAAAAGGGCTTTTAGAATCCACGTGGTAGGGGTAAAGTGAAAAAGATACTGTTTTTAGTTTTCTGTCTTATTTTATTTCTATTGCCATTTTTTTTGTCTCGTTTTTACATCTATCTTGCCTCAATTATTCTAATGACTGGTTTACTGACAACGAGCTTAAATTTAGGAATTGGTTATGGTGGTATATACCAGTTTCATCATGCCCTTTTTTATGGTTTAGGTGCTTATTCTACAGCACTGATGATTACAAAAGGTAATATGCCTTATATTATAAGTTTTTTATCGGCACCAATAGTTTCCGCTTTAGCAAGCTTTATAATTGGAATTATTTGCATAAGATTGACAAAGCTTTATTTTGGAATGTTACAGATATCCCTTGGATCATTAATCTGGGTTGTTGTATATAGATGGTACTCATTTACAGGAGGAGATGATGGTATACATGGTATTACCATGCCAGATTTAATTTCATCAACAAAAGGAGCCTATTATTTTACTTTATTAATAGTTGGAGTTTGTTTGTTTATTATAAGAAAAATAATTAATTCACCCTTTGGGAAAACTTTGCAGGCTATAAGAGATAATCCTATGCGTTCTTTATCCATAGGAATTGATATAAATATGCACAGACTTGTCGCTATTGTAATAGCCGGACTTTTTGGTGGAATTGCAGGGATGTTGTTTGTAGTTGTGGATAATTCAGTATTTCCTGATATGATGTTCTGGACCTTTTCTCTTGAAATACTTATAATGTGTCTGCTTGGTGGGATGTATACGTTCTGGGGACCTTTTGTTGGCGCCGCTATAATTGTACTTTTCAGGACCTTTATAAGCGGTTATACCCAGTACTGGTCATTATTGCTTGGAGTTATTCTAACACTTGTAATTATTTTCTTACCTGAAGGAGTGTTTGGTTTTATTGTAAAGGTAATGATTAGAAGGGATAGAATTAATGCTTAAGGTTCAAAATATATGTAAAGAATTCTGTGGTAGTAAGGTATTGGTTGGAGCTAATTTAGAAGTTAAAAAAGGCGAAATAGTGGCTGTAATTGGTCCAAATGGTGCTGGAAAGACGACACTTTTTAATATCATAACGGGGCATATAAAACCAACTTCAGGTAAAGTGATTTTCGATGGAAGTGATATCACTGGATTGACGCCTGACAGGATTTGTAAAAAAGGGATAACAAGATCCTTCCAGATAGTCAATATTTTCCCAAGATTGACTGTTTTTGAAAATGTCCAGATAGCAGTATTTTCAAAAAAAAATAAGTGTTTTAGTTTTTTTCAAGATGCGAAAGATATGTATAAAGATGAGGTTGAAGAACTCATTTCAAAAGTGGGGCTTTTAGAAAAGAAAGATATTGAAAGTGATTTGTTATCTCACGGTGATCAGAAAGTCCTTGAGATTGCGATAGCCCTGAGTGGAGATCCCAAGCTTCTTATACTTGATGAACCAACAGCTGGTATGGCAAAGGGCGAAACAGAAAGGTGTATAAATTTAATTAAAAAATTGTCAAAAGAGTCAGGAATAACAATATTGTTTTGTGAGCATGATATGAAACTCGTTTTTGATATAGCTGATACAATTATGGTGCTTGTAAGAGGTAAGACAATCATTCAGGGTAGTGTTGAAGAAGTAAGATGTAATCAAGAAGTTCAGAAAGCTTACTTAGGAGATATCTGTTAATGCTGGTGGTAGAAAATATCAATACTTTTTACGGTAAGAGCCATATCCTTTTCGATGTTTCTCTGAATATGAAAAAGGGAGAAGTAGTTGGTTTACTTGGTAGAAATGGAGCAGGAAAAAGTACAACAATGAAAAGCATAAACGGATTGTTGTCACCAAAAACTGGCAGGATTATATTTGAAGGTTTTGAAATTAACAATTTAAAGCCATATAAAATTGTTAGAATGGGAATATGCTATGTTCCGGATGATAAACGAATCTTTGGAGACCTTACAGTTGATGATAACTTAGAAATCGTTTACAAAAGGCAAGGTTACTGGACAAAGGAACGTGTATATGAATTATTCCCCCAACTAAAGGAAATAAACACAAGACGTGCAGGTCTATTGAGTGGTGGTGAAAAGGCGATGCTTGCCATTGGAAGAGCACTAATGAGTAATCCTAAACTAATGCTTCTCGATGAGCCTACGGAAGGCCTTGCGCCATTGATAGTAAAAGCACTGGAACAACAGATTTTGAAATTAAAAGAATCTGGGATAAGTATTCTTTTAGCTGAACAAAATTTAGCTTCAGCATTACATATTGTTGATAGAGCGTACGTTATTGATAATGGTCGGATTTGCTATGAGGGTACAATCAAAGAATTAGAATGTAACGAAGAAGTAAAAAAAGAGCATTTGATGGTTTAAAGTTCAAAATTTATAGTTTGTGCCAGCATCAAGTCTATGTTTGGGATGTCATTGATAAATTAAGTGTAATACTTTACTTAATTAAGACTTTTAACTTCCAATCGGTTTGCTAATCACTTATATCGCATATCCTCTGTAATAGCAACACTAAATTATTATTGCTGAATACGGAGTCATGTATCTTTAGTCATAATTGTTCAGCAAATATTTGATGATAAACTTGTCTGTCATCTTAGCACATCATGTTTTGAATAGACTGTTATACCGATATCAAATATTTGTTAAACAAATGTGACTCAATAACGTGCAAAGGTTCTATGTTTATAATAAAACCTCAGGTTAATTTAAATTTCCTCCACCAAGGACAGCAAAGAGTCTTATTTTGCTGATTATATCAAGAAGTGTTGATTTTACAACTCGCTGTCTTGACAGGTAAAGAGAGCGTTGAGCATCAAGAACACTTAGGTAGCTGTCCAGTCCCTTTTGATACCTTAAATTTGCAAGTTTGTAAACTTCTGAAAGGCTGTTTAGATACCTTTTTGATGCTTCAATTTCTTCTGAAATCGTTGAACGTATAGCTAATACGTCTGTCACTTCTTTAAATGCGGTCTGAATAACCTTTTCATAATTTGCAATGGCTATTTCTTTATCGACTTTAGCCACTTCATAGGCAGCAACTATTCGTGCATCAAAAATAGGAATGCTAATCTGAGGCATAAAGTTAAATACGCCGGAACCAGCGTCAAAAAGCCCTGATAGTTCATTGCTTGCGGTACCAATAGTTGTTGTTAACGTAATGCGAGGAAAGAAGGCTGCTCTCGCAGCATTGATGTTTGCATACACCTTTTTTAATTTGTGTTCTGCTGCAATAATATCAGGTCTTTGAAGTAGCACGTCAGATTTTGTTTCTATTGCTATATCTTCAGGATGATTAATGTCAGATAAGTCTTTGGGAAGCAAAGTTTCAATGATGACCTGCCCAGCAAGCAGTGTTAAAGCGTTTACATCTTTTGAAACCTGTTGTGTAAGTGAGATAATATCCAGTTTTGCAGCTTCTAACTGTGATTGCGCCCTTTGTAAATCTAATTCAGTGGAGAGGCCAGCGTTGTAACGTTTTTTTATCATGTTATATATTTCTTGCTGCATTTCTAATGTTTCTTTAGCAATTTTTAGTAATTCTCTGTCTGCTGCAAGGATGTAATAAGCTTCTGAAATGCTATTTATTAGCAGTATTTGTGCACTTTTCTTTGCTTCTTCTGTGGTTAAAAACTCTTCAAAAGCGGCGTCCTTTAAGCTACTAACCCTTCCAAAAAAGTCTATTTCCCATGAGGTGATACCTACATTTAAACTGTATTTGTCAGTAGTTGTTGCCTTACCAGTTCTTGAAAAGTCCGCTGCCTCTCTGTTTTTGCTAAAAGCACCTGATGCTCCAACTGCTGGATATAGCTCTGCCTTTTGTATGCCGTAAAGAGCTCGTGTCCTTTCGACATTCAATGCCGCAAGTTTTAAGTCTCTATTGTTTTTTAATGCAATTTTAATGATTTGTTTTAACTTTTCATCGGTAATAAACTCCTGCCATTTTATCTGATTTGCTTTTGGCAGGGGGGCATCATTGTTTATCGTTTTTGTATTCCATTCTGCCGGTATAGGTGGAACTGGTTTTTTGTAGGTTTCAGATAAAACTCCACAACTACTAATAAACATTGCCAGTATTAAAAGGCTTAAAGCTTTAATCATAAGCTTGATGCTCCTTTTTTTTCATCTTTTTGCTGAAAATTTGAGAAACAATAACGAAGAATAAAGGAATAAATATTAAATCGATAAATGTTGCTGACATCATCCCACCCGTTACAGCAGTTCCGATAGAGTTCATAGCGCCTGCACCAGCTCCTTTTGTAAGTGCTAAGGGCAGAGTTCCAAAAAAGAATGCAAGGGATGTCATTATAACGGGACGAAATCTTATTTTAACAGCAGCAAGTGTTGCTTCTATTAAACTCAAACCATTCTTCATCTGGCCTTTTATGAACTGGATAATCAGTATGGCGTTTTTTGTTGACAAACCAAGTGTGGTTAAAAAGCCAATCTGGAAATAGACATCGTTATGAAGACCGCGCAGTGAGGTTGCGAGAAGAGCACCAAATACACCGAGAGGCAGCATTAAAAGGTTTACAAAAGGTATTGTCCAGCTTTCATATAGAGCTGCAACACACAGAAAGATAACAAGAATAGAGAAGAAATATAATAAAGGTCCCTGTTTTGTTGACATCTTTTCCTGATAGGAAATACCGGCCCAATCATATCCTGTACCCTGTGGTAGCTTCGAAGCAAGTTCTTCCATAGCCTTCATTGCTTCACCGGAGCTGACTCCAGGAGCAGGTTCACCCCAGATATTCATTGAAGGAAATCCGTTAAATCTTTCCAGTCTTGGTGAACCATACGTCCAGTGTGCCTGCGCAAAAGAGGAAAAGGGGACCATTTTTCCAACATTATTCCTTACGTAAATCTTTTCGAGGTCGTCAGGAAGCATTCTGAAGGGAGCATCAAACTGAACATATACCTTTTTAACCCTTCCTGACTGGATGAAGTTATTAACATAGGCACTTCCAAAGGCAGCAGAGAAGGCATAATTTATGTTATTGATAGAAAGCCCTAAAACCCCTGCTTTGTCCCAGTCCACATCTATCTTATATTGAGGAACATCATCTAAACCGTTGGGTCTTACGTTCATTAATCTTTTATCCTGCATAGCCATTCCAAGTAGCTGATTTCTTGCATTTAATAGAGCCTTATGGCCTAATCCGCCTCTATCTAAAAGTTGAAAATCTATACCTCTTGCGTTTCCAAGCTCAAGTACTGCAGGTGGTGGAAAGACAAAAACCATTGCTGTTTTGATTTTACTGAAAGCCATCATCGCCCTTTGTGCTACAGCCTGAGCTTTTAATTCTCGCTTATTTCTTAGGTTCCAGTTTTTCATCTTTATAAAAACAAGACCATTATTTTGAGCCCTGCCGGAATAGCCAATTCCGGGAATTATCATACACGATTCAATGGCATCTTTTTCTTGTTCTAAAAAATATTTTTGTACCTCTTCTGCAACCATTTTTGTCTGTTCCAGTGTAGCGCCTGTTGGAGTTCTTATCTGCGCAAGAAGAATACCCTGGTCCTCATCTGGCAAAAAGGCTGTGGGAAGTCTTAAAAACAATACCCCTACAATAGCAACAATGCCAAGATAAACAAATATATATCTGAATTTCTTTGAAATAGAGTGCCCGACAACGCCTATATATTTTCCCCTTACCCAGTAAAATATTCTGTCAAACATTCTAAAAAAAGGTCTTAAGAAAAATATCGAACTTTCTGAGGGCTGGTGTCCCTTTGGTACAGGTTTTAATAGTGATGCGCACAAAACAGGAGTAAGTATCAATGCAACCACAACAGATAAAAGCATTGCTGAAATTATGGTTATAGAAAACTGACGATAGATAATTCCAGTCGATCCAGGGAAAAAAGCCATTGGTCCAAATACGGATGACAGAACAAGTCCTATGCCAATTAAGGCACTTGTAATCTGATCCATTGATTTTGCGGTTGCTTCTTTTGGAGATAGCCCTTCTTCTGCCATGATTCTTTCAACATTTTCAACAACCACAATAGCATCATCAACAAGTAGACCTATAGCAAGTACCATTGCAAACATCGTAAGCATGTTGATGGAATAACCAAAAAAACCGAGTATCGCAAATGTGCCCAGTAATACAACTGGAACGGCAATCGTTGGAATAAGTGTAGCTCTGATATTACCCATAAAAAGGTACATCACAAGAAAGACAAGTAATACAGCCTCAAAGAGTGTCTTTACAACTTCATAAATGGCAACTCTTACAAAGGGTGTGGTGTCGTATGGATAAACTATCTTCATCCCCTTTGGAAAGTATCTGCTCATCTCTTTTAACTTATTCTTAACAGCGTCTGCAGTCTCAAGTGCGTTTGCTCCTGGTGCAAGTCTTATTGCCATTGCTGCTGAAGGTTTGCCATTATAATACGCTATGATGTCATAAAATTCTGTTCCCAATTCTGTTCTTCCAACATCTTTTATACGCAGGCTTGAGCCATCGGGATTTATTCTTATCGGGATATTTGCAAATTCTTCAGGAGTTTTTAAAAGATTCTGGAGTATAATAGAGACATTTAACCTTTGTCCTGGAACTGCAGGGGCACCACCAAACTGTCCTGCAGAAACCTCAACATTGTAAGATTTTAGAGCAATTATCACATCTTCGATGGTTAGATTATAAGCAGTGAGTTTGTCAGGATTTAACCATACCCTCATAGCATATTGAGAACCAAAATTCTGCACTTCTCCGACGCCGGGAACTCTTGCGAGCACTTTTTCAAGATTTGACTGTGCATAGTCTCGTAAGTCACTCCCATCCATGCTTCCATCTTCGGATATCAAGCCAATTATCATAAGGTAGTTTCTTGTAGATTTATTTACACTAACTCCAGCCTTTTGAACTGCTTCAGGAAGACTTGCCAACGCTAACTGGAGTTTGTTTTGCACCTTTGCCCATGCAATATTTGGATCTGTGCCAGGTTTGAATGTCAGTTCAACCCTTGATATACCT
The DNA here is from genome assembly GCA_037442505.1 of Deltaproteobacteria bacterium. Taxonomy (GTDB): domain Bacteria; phylum CALINM01; class CALINM01; order CALINM01; family CALINM01; genus JBBIPZ01. Next base: position 27,737 of record JBBIPZ010000014.1, read on the forward strand.
GCAGAATCACTGGTTCCTGAAAGATATAACATATCATCAAGTCCGGTCATCTTCTGCTCAATTATCTGGGTTACACTGTTTTCAACTGTTTCAGCAGAGGCTCCGGGGTAATAAGCTTCTACAGCGATGGAAGGCGGAGCGATTGGTGGATATTGTGCAATAGGTAAATTATATATAGCAAGAATGCCAAGCACCATAATGCTTATCGCAATTACCCATGCAAAAACAGGTCTTTCAAGAAAAAAACGCGACAGCATCATTTGCCTCCTGAAACTTCAACAAGCTTTACAGGCATATCAGGTTTAATCTTTTGCAGACCTTCCACAATAACCTTGTCACCTGTTTTTAATCCCGAATATATTAACCATTTATTACCTACAGACCTTTCAATGATGATTAATCTTTGTTCAACCTTGTTTTCCTGATTGACAGTGAAAACCGTTGCCTGACTTTTCGGTGTATAAACGACTGCTTGCTGTGGAACAAGTATGGCTTTCGGATTAATCCCTTCAACAACTTTGGCCCTTACAAACATATTAGGCAGCAGTAAGTGTTTTGGATTTGGAAACACAAGTCTTAATGTTACAGAGCCTGTTGAAGGATCGACAGAAATATCTCTGAACTCAAGTGTTCCAGTAAAAGGATAAATAGTACCATCGTCTAAAATTAGAGAAACCTTTCTTGTTAAGGTGTCAGATTTTGAAATTTTGTCTTTTTCTAATCTCTTTCTTAAAGCCATAAGTTCATTTGTTGATTGAGTAACATCCACATATACGGGGTCAATTTTTTGTATAACTGCAAGAGGTGCAGATTGGTTAGCGGTTACAAGGGCTCCAACAGTAACAAAGGACTTGCCAATTCTGCCGGAAATAGGGGCTTTAACCTTTGTATAGCTTAAATTTATTTCAGCAGTCTTAACAGTCGCTTTCCAGTATTCAATATCTGCTTCTACCTGTTTTAATGCTGCATGTACATCGTCAAAATCCTGCTGACTAACAGCTTTTGTAGGTAATAGCTCCTTATATCTTTCCAATCTTTGTCTGATTGAGGGCAAATTTGCTTCCGCACGATTAAGCGAAGCCTTTGCATTAAGATAGGTTGCTTCATAAATAGAAGGGTCGATCTGGTAAAGAATGTCGCCTTCTTTAACATCGCTTCCTTCAACAAAAAAGCGTTTTTTAATAACACCACTTACCTGTGGTCTTACTTCAGCAATCAGGTAGGAAGAAACTCTACCTGGTAATTCGGTTGTTAACGTTACTGGTTCAGGTTTAATCGATATTACAGATACTTCTGGTATCATTGGAGGGGGTGGTGTTTTTGCTTTGTTATCACATGAAGTTAAGATAGGTGTTACAAAAAAAAGTAAGACTGTTAAGTGGATATTTTTCCAAAAAAATCTAAACATACCTTCCTCCATAAGGAATTATTAAACTTACTTTAATAAATTTTTGAAAAATATATTCAAAATTGCATCAGGGTTATCTGGGTAGGGATGCTTTTCCGGCGCCTCCAGTTCGAGAAACAAAAAAGAAGTTGTGATGCTGTGAAGAGAGACTGCAAGATAGTAAGGATCTGCAATATTTTCGAAGACACCTTTTTCCAATCCCATTTCAAAAACATTCTTTAAATTTTCAATATTTTCGTCCTGCAATTTTTTTATCTCTTCTGAAAGCTTGGCCCTGCAAGTGAAACTGATGCCAGTAACTTCAGCAAAAAAAAGCTTGATAGCCTTAGAGTGATTTTTAAAGACTTGTGCTTTAGTTCTTACGTAATTTCTCAATTTCTCCACTTCGCTAATTTCTTTTGCGAGCAAAACTTCTTTAATAGAACGATTAAAAATCAAGGCAATGTCAAGCATTATGCTTCTATAAAGGTCTTCTTTACTTTTGAAAAATTTGTATAAAGTTCCGATAGCAAACTCAGCCTTTTGAGCAATCTCATGCATAGATACGTTATGAAAACCACGTTCACAGAAAAGTCCAAGAGCAGTTTGTAAAATATCTTTTCGATGCTGCAATTTTTCGCGTTCTCTACGTGATAGTTGTTGTTTACTTTTCATCTGTGACACCTCATTTCAAAAAATGAATGATTCGTCACATTATATAAGTTTACCCCAACCTTTGTCAAAAAAACTTTTAGAACAAACCATATAGGTATTGTCATGTTTATCGGGTTTCGGATTTATTTGATTTTATGGAGGATAAAACTATGATTTTTACGAGGGGTAAAAGTCTCAAATTATCTAAAATTCTGGTAGATTAATTTTATTGCGAGAGAAAAAACCACAATGATAAATAGTGGCTTAATAACCTTAACACCTTTTACAAGTACAACCCTTGCACCAAATCTTGCTCCGATAACCTGACCGAATCCCATCACTATCCCATAAGATAAGATAACATTACCTCCAATGATGAAGAAAATGAGTGATGCTAAATTGCTTGTAAAATTCATTACTTTTGTATATGCCGTAGCCTTAGTAAAGTTATACCCAAGTATGACAAGAAAAAGAATTGCCCAAAAAGAGCCCGTTCCTGGTCCAAAAAATCCGTCATAAAAACCTATCAAACTGCCAAATATAATATAAAAAATATTTTCTTTCATTTGCGGTCTTATATCTTCTAAACCCAATTTTGGTGTGAAGATTGTATAAATAGCAATTGCAACAAGCAAAAAAGGAATAATTTTACCCAGAAAATCAGAATTTATACGCTGAACGATTATTGTCCCTGCAGATGCCCCAACAAAAGTCCACAAAATGCCCCACAAACATTCTTTAATTGCGACCTTTTTAGCAAAAATAAAATTTAAAGTAGCACTACCTGAACCAAATGTGGCTTGAAGTTTATTTGTTCCAAGAGCAAGGTGTGGAGGCAAACCCAAACTTAAAAACGCGGGGACTGTAATCAATCCACCGCCACCAGCAATAGTATCCACAAACCCAGCAACAAAGCCAACGAAAAACAAGATTATCCAGATATAAAACGACATAAGTTTTAAAATATTAAACGAACAAATGATATTGTGCAATAATTATTTCTAAAAATGGCAGAGAAATTATTAAGACGAAAGGGCACTCTTTTGCTGTGTTCATTACCAAAAATGACGGTTAGAAAATTGTCATTCTGAGCTAAGCAAAGAATCTTACATTTTAGATTCTTTATTCGCATCAGCTTCTTCAGGATGACAGAAAAAAGCTTGTAATTCTGAACGAATCAAATGGAAGAAAGCATACAATTAGCTTCCTCAAAATTAGAGTTATAGGGAAAATGAATATTCGATAGATTGCACTTATAAAATGTTGAGAGTAAAAAATTTTTAAGGAAAGTGGGCCATCAAGGATTCGAACCTTGGACCAACTGATTAAGAGTCAGCTGCTCTACCAACTGAGCTAATGGCCCTCACTATTTATCTGTCAAGCCTTCAAGGGGTGAGCGATGGGACTCGAACCCACGACCCCAAGGGCCACAACCTTGTGCTCTAACCGACTGAGCTACGCTCACCATTGAGACTATAATTTTATTAACTTTTGTCCAATAGGTCAAGCTTTTTTATACTTTTTGGTGTTAAAACGTGTTATAATCTCACATTATGTCAATAACAATGAGAAAAATTTTTATTTCTATTTTATTTATATCTTTTTTGCTTATTCCGATGATTATACATGCAGAGCTGACAGGAGAGGAGTATAAGCTGCTTTGGAGTGATGTTAAAAACTTTAATATTGATAATCAAAAATATTCCTTGTTAGCTGGTAGCGGTATTGCTTTAGGTGCTTTTATAATTGATCAAGATGTTAAAAACAAATCCTATAGCTGGAAAGGTGGCATAAACGAAGTTGTAGCAGACTTTGGGAACACCATTGGCAACCCCATTGTTGATTTTTCGCTTGCCGCTATCTTTTATGCTTCGGCTAAAAAAAACTCTACTTTTGAGGCTGCTTCTTTAACTGCTATGGAATCTGTTTTTTTGTCCACTGCTATTACTGAAACAATAGCTTATAGTTTGGGAAGGAAAAGACCTGATCAAAATACAACTTCAACTTCCTTTGAGCCGTTTTCTGGAAGCTCTTCTTTTCCTTCTGGACATTCCACAGCTGCTATGGCGTTCTTTTCAAGTTATGCGATGTATTATGGGGCTCCATATTCTTATCTGTTTTATTCTATGTTTGCTGCAACAGCCTTTGGAAGAATATATGAGCACAAACATTATCTATCCGATACTATTATGGGTGGAACAATTGGATATGTAACAACCGCTTATTTATATGAAAGACATAAAGAGCTTAAAAACAATACATACGTTCCATTAATGTTTACAGATGGTAAGCGTTTGTTTTTTGGCTTTCAAAGAAAATTTGAAATTTAAATCTGGAGGTAGTTTTGAAAGTAGCTTTATCAGGTTTTGAAAAAACAGGAAAGACTATGCTTTTTAATGCACTGTCAGGGCAAGACATAGAGATTACACCTGCACCAACAGGTGAAAATGTAGTACATGAAGGCGTTGCAACTGTTTTGGATGAGAGGATTACCCAATTAAGCAAGATGTTTAATCCTAAAAAAACCACTTATGCAACAGTGGAATATTCTGATTTGCCCGGACTTTCAAAGTCTGACACAAAAAGAAATCAAAAGATTTTAGATTTGATTAGAGAAGTGGATTTGATTATTCATATTGTTAGGGCTTTTGATGATGATGCTACTATCCATCCCTTTGGTGATATTAATATCGAGAGGGATATTCGAAATTTCGAATCAGAAATAATTTTGTCAGACCATCTGTTTGTCGAAAAACGTATAGAAAGAATGGAGCAAAACATAAAAAGAGGGCTTAAAGAAAATCTGACTTTATTTGAACTTTTCAAAAAAATGAAAGATTTGCTTGAAGAAGAAAAGCCTTTGAGAAGCCTTGAATTTACCGAGGATGAAAAGAAGCTGCTTTTACCATACAAATTTTTATCTACAAAGCCTATTTTACATGTTGTAAATCATAATGAAAATGTTAGTAAGGAGTTGTTATCTATTGTGAAAAATTTAAAAAATGTGATGCAAGATACTTCAATTATTTCTTTATGCGCAAAGGTAGAAAAAGAAATCAGCGAACTTCCTGTGGAAGAGAGAGGAGATTTCCTAAAAGAGTTGGGGATAGAAGAAGCTGCTTTTGAAAAGCTTGTCAAAGAATCATACAGGCTGCTTGGTTACATTTCCTTTTTTACCGTTGGAGAGGACGAAGTTAGGGCATGGACGATAAAAAGGGGAATGAACGCAAAAGAGGCGGGCGGGAGGATTCATTCGGACATTGAAAAAGGGTTTATTCGTGCAGAAGTGGTTTCATACAAAGACTTTATTGAGTCAGGAGATTTTAAAAAGGTTAAAGATAAAGGTTTGCTGCGTTTAGAAGGCAAAACTTACATCGTGAATGATGGAGATATTATGAACTTTAGGTTCAATGTTTAATTAACCTTTTGTTGATTTTGAAGATATCCTGTTAATAATTTCAGCAAGTTCTATTTTTAGTTCTTCTAAGTTTTTACGAGTGTCTATTACAAAGTGACTTTTTCTAACTTTTTCTTCGAGAGGAAGTTGATTTTTTAGCCTTTTTGAAAACTCTTCAAAGGTCATGCGATCTCTTATACACACCCTTTCAAATAAAGTTTTTTCATCAGCATATGCAGTAATTATAAAATCTACTTCTTTGTCCATTCCAGCTTCGAAAAGAAGGGGAATATCAAGGGCTACAATATTTATGTTTTTACGTTCCAGTTCATTTATTATTTTGTTTCTTTCTGCTTTTACGGCAGGATGAATAATGTTTTCGAGAAGTTTTCGTTTTTTAGGGTTAGAAAAAACAATCTCTGCTAATTTTTTCCTGTCAAGTTCGCCATCAGCATTTAAGATTTCATTGCCAAAAGTTTCAATGATTTTTTTGAATACGGTTGTACCTTTTTTTGTAAGATTTCTACTAATTTCATCTGCGTCAATAACGGGAATTTTTAACCCTTTTAAAATATTGGCGATTGTAGTCTTGCCGCTGCCTATAACTCCAGTAATCCCAATTTTTATCATAGTAACAACAAAGATACCAGAACTTGGTTAAGTAATCAAAGTAAAAAATTGTAAGTAAATGTGGATAGTCATTTTTTTAGCAGAATAGATTCTTCAGTCGTTTGCTCTTTAAGAATAACAGTAAGGACTGCAATTCTTCGGTCACTTGTGTTCCACAAAAATAACTATATACTCCTAAATCCTCCACCTTTACAAAAAGGAGAAAACATTGAAAATAGATATTTTTAAACACTTCAAAAATTCAGAGCTCTGTTCTTGCTATATTTAATTTTTGTGCTTAAATTTAGTTGAGAAGTTTAATAAAATAAAAGGGGGATAATATGTTAACTAAAGTTCTGATAGCGACTGATTTATCTGAAGCTTCATTTAGTCTGATAGATTGCCTTAAAGAACTTAAGCATCTGGGCGTTCAATCAGTAGTATTGCAACATGTTATAGAGCTAAAATATGCTTTGTCTGTCCCTCAAAAACTCGTTGATGAATCACTGAACATTCTCGCTAAACAGGCTGAAATGCTTGCGGAAAACGGCTTGACTGTTCACACCGATTTAAAACAAGGTATCCCTCATGTAGAAATTTTAAAATCTGCAAAAGATAATAATGTCTCTTCAGTAATAGTCGGCTCGCATGGTAAAAGTATCGCAAGCGAGATAATATTGGGTAGCGTTACATCTCAATTGATAGAAGAAGCCGAAATCCCTATTCTTGTTGTGAGGATGTCGCTTTTTGATTCAACTTCGAAGGCAAGAAGCTGTGCTGTCAAGATTGCTCATCTTTTTAAAAATGTACTTTTTCCTACAGATTTTTCAGAAGAAAATAAGGCAGCTTTAGACTTTTTGGTGTATATGAAACCGCATATCGAGAAAATAAACATTATTCATGTGCAGGAGCCCATTATACTTGAACAGCCAATAGAATTTGACTTGCAAGAGTTAGATGCTATAGACTTAAAGCGTTTAGAAGACTTTTGCGGGTTGTTCAAAGATGCTGCAAAGATAACATGTGAGGTACTGCATGGTTTACCAAACATCGAGATTGTTGATTATGCAAAGTCTCATCGTTTTACAGTAATAATCATGGGAACGCGGGGGTTAGGGGCAGGTAAAAGATTTTTTCTGGGTAGCAATACTCGTTATGTAATCAGACATTCTGATTTGCCTGTTTTTATTATACCATCAAAGAGGAGAGATAAATGAAATGTCAAAGTTGTGGTGCAGAAGTTATACCGAAGAACCCATTTTTAACAGTTGATATAATTTTTGAAATAGACAATGGAGTTTTGCTAATTGAACGAAAAAACGAACCACATGGCTGGGCACTCCCGGGTGGCTTTGTTGATTATGGAGAAACCGTTGAAAATGCCGCAAAAAGAGAGGCAAAAGAAGAAACAAACCTGGATGCAGTAAATTTGCACCTATTTGGAGTGTATTCTGATCCTGATCGTGACCCGCGCTTTCATACTGTTTCTGTTGTCTTTCTTGCAACCGCAAGAGGCGAATATGGGATTGTTGCTGGAGACGATGCGGTAAATGCAAAAATTTTTACTGAAGAGGAACTCCCCGATAATATCGTTTTTGACCATAAGAAGATTTTGAAAGATTACTTTAGATGGAAGAAATCCTGGATATAAAAGAGGTGCGACAATGGAAAAGTTTTTGTTAGCTCTTGATAACTCTTCATACCTTGATAGGGTGTTAGAATATGTTTCAAGACAGCTTAAGGGCAGAAAAGATGTTCAGGTAGTTATATTGCATATACAACAATCTTGTATCACAGTAGATGATATATTACAGGAGGATTTTGACAGAGACATCTTGATACAGAAGATTGAAGAATTAAAAAGAAACAGAAAGTTGTGTAAAGAAGGCAGGGAAAAGATAGCAAATACAGTAATTGAAAAGGCAACAAAAATATTAACTGAAAACGGTTTGAATGAAGAGCAGATAATTTTTGACGTTGTGGAAGAGTCGGGTGATTACGCTTATATGATTATAGACAAGGCAAAGGAACACGGTTGTAAAACTATCGCTTTAGGCAAAAAGGGAGATAGTATCATTAGCGAATACCTTATAGGAAGTACTGCAGAGAAGGTGTCTCGTTTTTCAAAAGGTGTTACGATATGGCTGGTTGATTAGTTGTATTAGCACTTTACAATTTGTAAATATCTGTTAGAATTATAAAATTAGACATGGAACATATAGGCGTAGACATCGGTTCATCCTACCTTACTGTTGTAAAAACAGAAAGTAATAAAACTGAAGTTATACTCTATAAACCGCACAAAGGCAATTTTACCGAAATTTTAAACTCTTTAGATTTGTCGAGAAATAACGTTGTCTATACGGGAATCAACTCTTATAAATTAGGTGGTTATCACCCCTTTTTTTCATTAATTAGATATTCAAAATTATTTAGTGGCGTTCGTCATATAATTTATGTAGGGGCAAGTAGCTTTTTTATCATTAATCTTGATGAAACTGGTAACTATGTCAACCATTTTTCTAATACAACTTGCGCTTCAGGAACTGGTTCGTTTCTCGATTTACAGGCTCGTAGGCTTGGCTATACCGCAGAAGAGCTTGGAGAGAATGCTCTTAAGGCAAAGGTTAGTCCATCTATCTCAACTCGTTGTTCTGTCTTTGCAAAAACAGACCTTATACATCTCCAACAGGAAGGCTATACCAGACAAGAGATAGCTTCAGGATTATGTAAAAGTATATCCGAAAATCTACTTGATGCCCTTTTAAAAGGCTCTAAGCCAGTGGGTAATGTGTTGTTAACTGGGGGAGTTTTCCAGAATAAGGCATTTTTAAAGGCTTTTAAAAGTAGGGTTGGTGATGTTGTAACTTTTTGTGATGAGCCTCATTTAGCTCTTGCAATAGGGGCATCTTTAATTGACAGAAAGGATGTTGTTAAAGGTTCGTCTTTTGATGCGTTTTTAGAGGACGAAAAGCACACACTAAGAACAGAGACTATTCCCAATAAGACAGACAATTATCCTGATTTTTCTGCTTTTGTATATCACATAGATGAAAAACAAAACGAAACAACTATTTATGAAAATGATTTGCTAAAATCTGCAAAAAATCAGGTTTTACCTGTATACATGGGAATAGATATCGGTTCTACCAGTACAAAAATCTGCCTGATTGATGATAATTGTAATGTTTTACTTTCAATTTACAGGAAGACATCATCAGACCCAATTGGTGCATGCAAACTTGTTTTTGAAGCTCTAAGAGAAGTTGAGAAAGAATATCAATTAACGTTTCAGTTTAAAGGTGTTGCTACAACTGGCTCTGGCAGAAAGATGATAAAACAGGTTATTTCTGCTGATGATGCAATTAACGAGATTACAGCCCACGCTATTGCTGCTGCTTTTATTGACAAAGATGTTGATACTATTATCGAAATAGGTGGTCAGGACGCAAAATTTACTAAGCTTAGAAATAAAATTGTAACTTATTCTGTAATGAATTATGTATGTGCTGCAGGTACAGGTTCATTTATAGAAGAACAGGCAGAAAAACTTGGTATTGGAATTAACGATTTTGCTAATGTTACTGTAAATAGAACACCGCCACCAACATCTGATAGATGCACTGTTTTTATGGAAAAGGATATAGAGCTGCTTATAGCTGCTGGAGTGCCTAAAGAAGATATAGCTGCTGCAGTATTGGTGTCGGTAAGGGATAATTACCTTAATAAAGTTGTTGGTAATGTGCCGATGGGCAACAGGATTTATTTTCAGGGGGCAACAGCAAGAAACAGGTCACTTGTTGCTGTTTTTGAGCAAAGACTTAAGCAACCTATATATGTTTCTCCATACTGTCATATTACAGGTGCCTTAGGTTGTGCATTGCATATTAGAGAAAAAAATATAGTAAAATCTACTTTTTGTGGCATTTCTTTCTTCGAGAAAGAGACAGAAATAAAAAAGGAAGAATGTAATTTATGTGTGAACAAGTGTGCACTTTCTATTATAACAACAGAAAATGATAAAGTTGCGTGGGGTATGAAGTGTGGCAGGGACTACAATGATGCAGCTCCTAAAAAGCATATCAGAAACAGCTTTATTGCTGCAAGGGAGAACGAGATTGTAAGAAATAATAACTATACTAAAGGAAAAATCTACCTGCCCGACTTTCTTGCAAATTCTGAAAAGTTTGATTTTCTACATACACTCCTTTCTGAAATAGGTATAGAGCCAGTAATTGTTAAACCGCACAAAAATGATTACGAAGAAGGGAGAAAACTGATTTTACAGGAGATATGTGCGCCGTGTGTTATTAAGTTTGGTGCTATTGCAAAATTGAAGGATATTCCGATTTTTTCACCACATTTTCTAAAAAATATAGTGCCAGAAGGATTGTCAGAGTGTCACCTCTGTCCATTGACGCAGGCTATGCCGTCTGTATTAAAAACCCTTTTTTCTGAAAAAATCTTTATAACTCCTAAGATTTTTGAACATCTTCCTTATGATAGACAAGCTTTAGAGATATATAACTGCCTTAAACAGCATTACGATATTAATCTTGACGATGTGACAGCGGCTGTTTCAAAGAGTTTTGAATTAAAAGAATCGTTCAAGCAAAGAAGGTACCAGCTTGGCAAGCAGTTTATAGAAAATTTGAAAAAAGATGATATTGCTACTATTGTTATTGGGAGACCTTATATACTTTACAATAGTTATCTCAATCATCGATTGATTGATACTTTAGAAGATTACAATGTGAAGGCTATACCTGTTGATTATCTTGAAGTTAACTACGAGTTCTTACAAAGGCGTTTTCCCCATATTTACTGGAATTATGGACAGGTTATACTGTCAACACTAAAAACTATTTCTGAAAAAAACAATCTTTTTCCAATAATATTCACCTGTTTCTCGTGTGGTCCCGACTCGTTTATTTTGAATTACTTTTACAAAGAAATGGAAGCTCTTAAAAAGCCTTTTTTAGCATTGCAACTTGACGGACACAGTGCGGCTACTGGATATTTAACACGCATAGAAGCTGCTATTGACAGCTTTAAGAACTATCTTTCTACAGATACCAGGGGAAAACTTAGTAACAAGGTTTATAGTGTTCCTGCGGGGAAAATTAATGGCAGGAAGATTTTGATACCACCTATGGATATAGAGGGGGCGTATCTTGTAGCATCTTCTTTCAAAAGGATGGGATTGGATGCAGAGGTGCTTAATGAATCAAGTCTGTCATTTAAAGAAGGGCTAAAACATTCTTTGGGGCATGAATGTTCGCCATTTCATTCTACGCTTGGTGCTGTAATTCAAAGGTTAAAAAATAACGGCAAAGAACAAGTTACCTTTTTTATGCCTACAGGAACAGGCCCATGCAGGTTTGGTCAATATTCAGTTTTACAAGATGTTGTGCTGAAAGAGCTAAATTATAAAACTGACATCGTTGCTCCCAGTGGAGAAAACGCTTATAGTGGATTACCTTTAAGGTTGAGAATGGTATTTTTTGACACGATAATAATCAACGACATACTGAGAAAAATCGTTTTAATTACAAGACCATATGAAGTTAATAAAGGGGAGACTGATGAGGTTTACGAGGATGTTTTGTTAAAGTTGTCAGATGCACTTAAAGAAAAAAGAGATTATATCGAGATGTTTAAAGATGCAATTAAAAGATTCAAAAACATAAAGACAGAGAAGGTTAAAAAACCTAAAATTGGTATAGTTGGCGAGATATATGTTAGAAATAACGCATTCCTTAACGACCAGTTAATAAAGACGCTTGAGCTATTAGGTGCTGAGGCTTCTATTTCATCATTTTCGGAATGGTTTTTTTATACACTATTTTCAGAAAGAATGAAAAAAAGACTCAAATTAGATAGAGATGCTGGTGTATTTGACAATCTTCGTTTATTCATTAAAAACAACTACTACAATTGGCGAGAGCATTACCTTTACAAATTTGCCAAGCCCTTTTTCCCAATTTTTGAGCCAAGGATAGAAGATGTTATGGAGAAAGGGTCCCAGTATCTACCAATGGAGTTTCAAGGTGAAGCTATTCTTACTGTTGGTAGGGCTATTATATTTTTTGAACAGGAAGGAGTAGATGCAATAGTGAACGCATCACCAACATTTTGTATGCCGGGAACGTTATCGAGCTATCTATTAAAGGCATTAGAAAAAAGATATAAAAAACCAGCAATTAATCTATTTTACGACAAGACAGGAAAGCCCAATATGGAACTTGTTCCATATTTAGAGTTGATAAAGACGAAAAGTGTATAAAAAATAAGCCTTCTATTGCATTTTGTAATATTTTGTGTTTCAATTAAAAAAAAGTTATTCTGGAGGAATGATGAGTTTTTTTATATTTATTCTGGCGTTATTAGTTTTTCTGGTGGTTTTAATAGTTTTTTATTACAACAAGTTTGTAAAATTGAAAAATCAAGCTGATGAGTCTTTAAGTGGTATTGATGTTCAACTTAAACGTAGATACGATTTGATACCAAACATAGTTGAAACAGTAAAAGGTTACGCATCTCACGAGAAAGAAACCCTTCAAAAGGTTATAGAAGCGAGAAATTTTGCACAAAATGCCAGAGGCTTAGCAGAAAAAGCCTCTGCAGAAAACATGCTTACAGGTGCACTAAAAAGTTTATTTGCTATCGCTGAAAGTTATCCTGATTTAAAGGCTAACCAGAACTTTCTTGATCTTCAAAAAACACTCACAGAGATAGAAGATAACCTGCAGTTAGCACGCAGGTATTATAATGCGGTAGTGCGCGATTACAATATACTTTGTGAAGCCTTCCCTTCAGTTATTATCGCAAATGTTTTTGGTTTTTCTAAGAGAGAGTTTTTTGAGATAGAAGCAAGAGAGAGAGAAAACGTCAAAGTTAGTTTTTAGAAAGAAAATTATCTATAATATAATCGAGTATCGCCTTTGCCACATCTTCCTTTTTCATTAATTCTAAAGGCGTTACCCCCTTTTTAGACAGAATCGTAACTTTGTTTGTATCGCTACCAAAGCCACTTCCTTCTTCGGTAACTTTATTTGCTACGATCATATCCAGTTTTTTGGTAACAAGTTTTTTATGGGCATTTTTTAACAAATGCTGTGTTTCTGCAGCAAAACCAACTACTACCGCATTCTTTTTTCTATTTTGTGAGACGAATTTTAGTATATCAGGGTTTTTATCCAATTTTAACTCAAGTGTTTCTTTATCTTTCTTTATTTTTTGTGCTGACCTGTTAATAGGTTTATAATCACATACAGCAGCAGCCATAATATGTATATCTGCATCAAGGTGTGATTTACAAGCATCTAACATTTCTTTAGCAGACTTTACCTTTATTAGCTCAACACCATATAAAGACTTCAAACTAACAGGTCCAGATATAAGTGTGACTTTAGCGCCCATATTTTTAGCAACTTTTGCAAGGGCATATCCCATCTTTCCCGAAGAGTAGTTAGAGATAAATCTGACAGGATCGAGCTCTTCAATGGTTGGACCAGCTGTAATCACAATATTTTTGCCTTGTAATGTCTTTTCAAAAAATTGTGCCTTTATCTCTTCAAAAATATCTTCTACATCCGGCAATCTGCCTGAGCCATAAACGCCACAAGCAAGCAAACCTTCGGCTGGCTGCATGATAGAATATATTTTTTCCAATTTTTTTACATTTTCTTGAACAAAAGGATGTTTCCACATATTTGTGTTCATCGAAGGCACAATAAGCATTCTGGCATTAGAGGCAAGTACAGTTGTAGTTAGTAGGTCGTCTGCAATACCAGAAGCTATCTTCCCTAAGAAATTTGCGGTTGCCGGGACAATGACGATTAAATCTGCCCTATCTGCAAGGGATATATGTCCTATCTTTGATTCCTGGATCAAGGTAAAAAGATCTATATAAACAGGGTTGTTTGTAAGCGTTTGTATTGTAAGGGGTGTTATAAACTCAGTAGCATTTTTAGTCATTATCACATCAATGGTAAAACCATCTTTTTTCAAAAGCCTTATTAAATCGCATACTTTATATGCTGCAATTCCACCTGTTATGCCAATGAGGATGTGTTTTTGAGTATTACTCATCAATTTCTACCCTTTTATAAATTAATACTTCGTAATTCATAACATCTACAACAAACTTCACTCTGTCAAGTTGAATCTCACATATTGCAGGCATATCAGAATGTTCTTTCATCTGCTTTTCAACTATTTTATTTTCCTGAATCCAGTCGAGCATCTGCCTAACCTCAGTAAGTTCTAAATCAAGGTTAGTTATGAGATTGTAAAAAATATTGTTATGAAGTATTGGATATATTTCTAACTCTAAATCATCTTTTTTTGTCACGATAATCACCCTTCGTTATTCTGTCTTCCACCCATATGCTCCCACTAACTTAACGAATCTGACGCCTGTCTGAGAAGATTTAATAAATTTTTCGCCTCTTTTTTCTATTACTACAAGGTCCTGAGAAAAAAGATCACCAACTGGGATAACCATTCTACCACCATCTTTAAGTTGTTCCAGTAGAGGCTTAGGGATATCTGGCGCAGCAGCGGTAACAATAATAACATCAAAGGGTGCAAAATCTTTCCATCCAAAGGTGCCGTCGCCAACCTTTATCATTATGTTATGATAACCAAGCTTATCAAGTATCTCGCGAGCGTTTTTTGCAAGAGTAGGGATTCTCTCTACAGAATACACATTCGAGACAATTTCTGCAAGAACAGCACTCTGATAACCGCTGCCAGTGCCAATCTCCAGTACCTTATAGTTTTCTTTAAGTTGTAATAACTCAGTCATCAACGCCACAATATAAGGCTGTGATATAGTCTGACCTTCTCTTATCGGTAAAGGATAATCGTCGTAAGCCCTATGCCTTAATCCCTCTTCAACAAAGAGGTGGCGAGGCACAGCTCTCATCGCTTTAATAACAAGAGGATCGTGTATCCCCCTGTTGATAATCTGGTTTTGAACCATCTTTTCACGGGCAGCTGTGTAGTCCATCACAATCATTATACATTTATAATCAGCAATATTCAAAAAAAACTTGAAATTGGCGCTAAAATCTATAAAAATGTTTGCTATGGATATTTCGAATTTGATAAAGAATCATAGACCGCATATTGCTTATTTTTCTATGGAGATAGGCTTGACTCCTGAAATACCCACATATAGTGGTGGTTTAGGTATCCTTGCTGGAGATACAATTAAATCTGCAGCCGATCTAAAACTGCCTTTAATTGGTGTAACATTGTTAACAAAAAAGGGATATTTTGAACAGGTGATAGATGATGATGGCAATCAAATCGAAAAAGAGTCTAACTTCAATCCAGAAGATTACATGCAAAAGCTTGATATTACTACTTTTGTTAATATAGAGGGCAGAAAGGTTTATGTTACTGCGTGGCTTTACAGAGTAAAATGCCCAACAGGTAGCGAAGTTCAGGTATTATTTCTTGACACTGATATTGAACTCAATAACGATGAGGATAGAAAAATAAGTCAATATCTTTATGGTGGAGATTCTCGCTATAGATTCAAGCAAGAAGTGGTTTTGGGCATTGGTGGAATAAGAATATTAAAAGAAATAGGGATTGAATTTCGCAGATACCATATGAATGAGGGGCATTCTGCACTTTTAACGCTGGAGTTGTTAAACGACTTTAAAAGAAGTGTTGAGGAAGTGTGGGACGAAAATCTTGTTTGGGATGCAGAGGCTGTTAAAGAAAAGTGTGTATTTACAACACACACACCTGTAGCTGCGGGGCATGACAAATTTGAATACGAATTAGTGTCTGATATCCTTAGAGGAGATTACATCCCCATCGATGTTATAAAACGGTTTGGTGGTAAAGATAACTTAAATATGACTTTACTTGCACTCAATCTTAGTGAGTTTGTCAATGGCGTTGCCAAAAAACATGGAGAAGTGTCGAGAAAGTTATTCCCCGGTTATGAAATTAATGCAATTACAAATGGTGTACACTCTTTTACATGGGTTTGCAAACCCATTGCGTATCTTTACGACAAATACGTTCCTGGTTGGGCTAACGAGCCAGAACTGTTTGTAAGGGCAGAAAATATACCGGATGAAGAACTTTTTAACGCTCATCAGACTGCAAAAAAAGAGTTGTTTGATTATATTAAGGAAACAACAGGAGAAGAGTTTGATATTAATGTCCTTACTATAGGCTTTGCCAGAAGGGCTACTGCGTATAAAAGACCCGATCTGCTTTTTTATGATATCGAAAGATTTTTAAAAATTACTGCGGGTAAAGTACAATTTGTTTATGGTGGCAAGGCACATCCTAAAGACTATCCCGGAAAAGAAATTATAAAAAAGATTATTACCTTAAGCAAACAGCTGAAAGATAAAGTTAAGATTGTTTATTTGCAAAACTATAATATGAATGTGGCAAAAAAAATTGTTGCAGGTGTTGATGTATGGCTAAATACACCACAAAGACCTTTAGAAGCTTCAGGAACAAGTGGTATGAAGGCAGCTCATAATGCTGTTATTAACTTTAGTGTGCTTGATGGTTGGTGGATTGAAGGATATATAGAAGGGGTAACCGGCTGGTCTATAGGTTCATTGCCAAAAGATGAAAAATTGGATGAAGATACAAGCCCATCGGATGCAGAAGATTTATACACGAAACTGGAGAATGAGATAATTCCAACATATTACAATAACCGTCCTCGCTGGATTTTTATGATGAAAAGTTCAGTTGGCAAGATTGCCTACTATTTCAATACACACAGAATGATGAGAAGATACGTCACCGAAGCCTTCATTTGTTAAGATAACGTGATATCAAATGTGTTTTTTAGGCTTTCCATAGCGGAATAATTTGTAAGATCAAGATGTATAGGCGTGATAGACACATATCCCTCACTCACAGCTTCCATATCACTGTTACCTAACTTTTCGTAACTCATTTCTTCACCACCTAACCAATAATATTTTTTCCCACGCGGATCTGTTTTTTCAATAATATTATCACTGTAGCGCTTTTTCCCCATTCTTGTTATCTTTAAACCTTTTAATTCTGGATAGCTAACATTGGGAACGTTGACATTTAACAGTGTGTCATAAGGAAGCCCGGTTTTAAGAATTGTTTTCACAAGTTTTACGGCAAGTTTTGCAGGAGTTTCGAAAATAAAATCTTCTCTTGCAGCAAGAGAAATTGCGATAGACGGGAAACCAAGCAAAAGCCCTTCCATTGCGGCAGAAACAGTGCCAGAATATGTAATGTCCTCAGCCATGTTTGCACCTTTATTGATACCCGAAACAATCAGCTCAATCTGATTTTTAAAAAAGCCATTGACAGCTAAATTGATACAGTCCGTAGGCGTACCATCCACGCTAAATCTAAAATCATCTACCTTTTCAACGCGTAAAGGCCTGTATAAAGTCAGGGCTCTGCTGATAGCACTTCTTTCTCTATCGGGAGCAACGACTACAACATTATAGTGTTTCTTAAGTTCCTCATACAGTTTGATAATGCCTTCGGATTGAATTCCATCATCGTTTGTGATTAAAATCATGACAATATTATATGAAAAAAAGGATACTATTTCAATTTCAATGTGACATTCTATGATTATCGTCATTTATGATTATAATTACGAAATGTCTCAAATCTGTCCTAACCCCTCTTTGCCAAAGAGGGGAATAATGAAAATGTGAGATTTCATAATGTTTTCACATTTGCTAAAGGGGGGCTAAGGGGATTTGTCATTCTGAGGAAATTGGTATATTATCAAAAGAAAAAAAGCTTGACAAAAAAATACAGTTTTGATTAAATAACATTAAGCCACGAAGGCTTGTTCACAGGTTCGGAAATCTGTGATGGGCGTTGTGGCTTTTTTTATGCCCGCCCACAACAAAATCACAAATTAAAAAGGAGTGACGTTATGAAGAAAGTTTTGGTTGTACTAATTTTGTCTTTGCTGATTTTTAGTAAGTCTTATGCAGCACATCCTTTGATAACAGATGATACGGGGACTCAAGGCACAGGCAAATTTCAATTAGAACTAAATAGTGAATATGGTATTGACAAAGAGGATGGAGTTACTACTAAAACATTTGAATTTGCACCTACTCTTAGTTATGGATTAACAGACGATATTGATATTGTGATAGGTGTGCCTTATCAGCACATAAAGGTTGAAGACACCTTTACAACGAAAGAAAGCGGAATATCTGACTCCTCCATTGAAGTTAAATGGCGTTTTTTCGACAAAGATGGGTTAAGTTTAGCTTTGAAGCCTGGTGTTTCGATACCCACAGGTGATGAAAACAAGGGATTAGGGTCTGGAAAAGTTGGCTATTCTGCATACTTAATATTAACTAAAGAGCTTAAGCCGTTAAATCTTCACATTAATTTCGGGTATATTAGAAACGAAAACGAGTTTGATGAGAGAAAGAATATATATCATGCTTCCATAGCAGGCGAATACGAAGCGACGGAAAAATTGAAAATTGTTGCAAATATTGGATCTGAGACAAATCCCGATAAGACTGACAATACGTCCCCTTCATTTGTTTTAGCAGGGGTAATCTATTCGGTAACAGAAAATATAAGCATTGATGCTGGCTATAAATTTGGATTAAACACGCCAGAAGTTGACAATACTTATTTAGTTGGAATTGCATTAAAATTTTAAGTTTAAGAGGAGGTTTTTATGCACATGGCTGATGCTTTGCTTTCTCCGCAAGTTGGAGTAACTTTTTGGGCTGCTTCGATAGGTGGTATTGCATATAGTGTTAAGAAACTCAAAAAAAATATGGATGAAAAGATGATCCCGTTGATGGGAGTAATGGGAGCATTTGTTTTTGCTGCCCAGATGATTAATTTTACTATACCAGCTACAGGTTCGAGTGGACACCTTGGAGGAGGTCTATTACTATCAGCAATTTTAGGCCCTTATGCAGCCTTTATAGTGATGGCATCTGTTTTGACTATTCAGGCATTATTTTTTGCGGATGGAGGATTACTTGCTTTAGGATGTAACATATGGAATTTAGGATTTTACACCTGTTTTATTGCGTATCCTTTTATTTTTAAACCACTTGTAAATTTAGAAAGCGGGAAAAAGCTTTTTATTGCCTCTGTTTTTGCTGCTGTTATAGGGTTACAGTTGGGCGCTTTTTCTGTTGTTCTTCAGACATTGTTGTCAGGGAAGACTGAACTGCCTTTTGCTACGTTTGTTATGTTAATGCAGCCTATTCATTTAGCGATTGGGTTTGTTGAAGGAATAGTTACAGCTGCTGTTTTAAAATTTGTTATGTCTGCGCGTCCTGAGATTTTATATGGTTCAATTAATCAAAAACCTTTACCAGAAAATCTTTCATACAAAAAACTGATTATAGGTTTATTGTTAACTACGATTTTGACTGGTGGTGCCTTAAGCTGGTTTGCTTCTTCAAATCCAGATGGTCTTGAATGGTCGATAGAAAAGGTTTACGGTAAACCAGAACTTCCCGAGCACGAGACTGGCATCGTCTCAGTCTTAAAAAGTATACAGGAAAAAATCGCCTTTTTACCTGACTATTCATTCAAAAAATCAGAAAAACCTGATGCAGAAAATGTTGCGAAAGAACAAGAAGAAAGCTGGCCTGCTATTGATACGGGTACTTCTTTTTCAGGAGTTTTAGGCTCTTTAATAGTCATTATCTTAACTATTGGCACATCATTTTTAATCAAAGCTTTTAAGAAAAAAAACGCATAATAACAAACACCTTAAAGGCAGATTTTTTAAATCTGCCTTTATCTTTTGACAAAAATCAATCAAATGTTGCTATAATTCTTAGTATAATGTAAGAAAAAAGGAGACGCACATGGCAGACACACCATTAGGTAAAGCTGTAATTTTAGACAGTTTTATTAATTATCAAGAAGCGTCAGTAGTTAGTCGTGAACTTTTAAGAAAAGATAAGGGCACAATAACACTTTTTGCATTTGACCAGGGACAGGGTTTAAGCGAACATACTGCGCCTTTTGATGCAACGGTATATATCATTGATGGCGAAGCAGAAATAACTATATCAGGTAGTGTTCACACAGTAAAGGAGGGAGAGCTTATTATAATGCCTGCCAATCAGCCGCATTCATTATTTGCGAGAAAACCTTTCAAGATGTTGTTAATAATGATTAGATCCTGAATGTGGGAAAACATAAATAAAGTTGCATTTATTTGCTTATCTGGTATAACCAAAAAACATGGTAAAAACTATTTGAACCTTTTAATAACTTCAAACTCAAAAAATTTATTATTTTTCTCTATTAATTGACACTGTTTTTATGGCTTTAGCCAGATTTTCTTCTTTCATTCTCCTGGTTATATTTCCAGTTATCTTTGTTTCCCCCTTTGAAAAAGGGGGGAGCCAAAAAGG
>JBBIPZ010000014.1:48294-58848 GCA_037442505.1 Deltaproteobacteria bacterium
GGGAGCCAAAAAGGGGACAGGTCAATAATATTTCTCTAATCTTCTTAAAAGGATGTATGTTGTTCAATTTCTCAGTGAACACTTGTCTACTGCATAAGTTTTGTGTTATTTTTAAATAATGAAATTTAACCTGTTAGTCATAAACCTTACACAAAAAAGCCACTTTAAAAAAGAGATAGAAGAAGACTTGCTCAGAACGTTTTTAGGTGGACGAGGTTTAGGCGTAAGGTTGTTTTTTGACTTTGTTGACGAATCTTATCTCAAGAATTCACAGCACAGTGAATCTCCAATCTTCTTTCTTACTGGACCTCTTACTGGCTCTTTAGCTCCCCTATCAGGAAGATTTCATAGTGTGTTTCATTCTCCGCTAACAAACACGATATTTGACAGTTCCTGCGGTGGTAGAGCTGGTATATATCTTAAGTCTAACGGTATTGATGGTGTTGCAGTTGTTGGAGCCTCTAAAGAACCTGTGTTTGTTGTGATAGATGAAAATGAAGTTAGATTTAACAATGCAGATCACTTAACAGGAAAGCTACTTTCAGATAAAGAAAAAATACTTAAGGACGAGGTATCTGCGGATATTTCAACAATTATTTCTGGCACTGCTGCAGAAAAAGGTGTGTTGTTTGCTAATGTTGTTTCTGACAGACGTTTTTTTGGCAGAGGTGGTCTGGGATTTCTGTTTGGCAAAAAAAATCTGCGTGCCATTGTTGTGAAAAAAGGCAAAAAAACGTCACCACCTCCCTCAAATTCAGAACAGTTTAATTATACGCTTGAAGAAATAAAAAAATGGATACACGGTAACCCAATCACTTCTCAAGGGTTACCGGAATTTGGTACTTCTGTTTTGATGAATTTAATAAATGAACTTAAAATACTTCCACATAAAAATTTTCTTGAGAATCGTTTTAGCTTTGCGGATTGTATTTCTGGTGAAACATTAAAGTCAAAGGTTATTAAAAGAAAAGCATGTTATGGCTGTATGGTAGGATGTGGTAGGGTTACAGAAAAAGGTGAAGGACCGGAATTCGAAACCTTGTGGGCATTGGGTGCAAATCTGGGGGTAAAAAATATTGATTTTATTATCGAAACGAACGAATTGTGCTGTCAATATGGTATTGATACTATTACACTTGGTGGTAGTCTGGCAAGTTATTTAGAAATTAAAGGACTTCCTTTTGGCGATGAGGTTTTGATCAAAGAACTTATATTACAAACAGTTTCAAATGAAAATGAAGGGGCATTAATAGCCATGGGAAGTAAAAGGCTCTGTAAAGAGTTAGGCAAAGAAGACGTTTCGATGTCAGTAAAATCTTTAGAGATGCCAGCTTACCATCCGTCAGGTGTTTATGGTATGGGTTTGGCTTACGGCACGTCAAACAGGGGGGCATGTCATTTGCGTTCTTATATGATAGCCCCAGAGGTGTTGGGCATACCTAAACTAATCGATCCCAAAATAAAAGCTGGAAAGGCTGGGCTTGTTATTTACTTTCAGAACTCTCATGCGGTAGCTGATAGTGCTATCTTTTGTAGGTTTCTAAGCCTTGCAGTTACAGATGATTATCTATCCCGCGTTGTTAGCGCATATACAGGTTTTGATTTTAGCACCACTGATTACCAGAAGATTGGTGAGAGAATTTATGTGTTAGAAAGGATATTTAATCTTAAAATGGGCTTTAGCTCTATTGATGATTTACTGCCAAAAAGAGTTCTGTTTGATGGTTACAGTGACATGCTCAAAGAATACTATGTCGCAAGGGGCTACAATTGCGATGGTGTTCCCACACCGGAAAAGTTAAAGAGTTTGGGTTTGGATAAAATTTATCAAGGGTTTAATTGATGTATCAAGAGTTTTTTAGAATTGGAAACTTAGCTTGGCAACAGGGCCTGTTTTCTTCGCATGGTGGCAACATGAGTGTGCGTGTCGGGGAAAAGATTTTGATAACAAGACGTGGAAGTATGCTGGGGTGTTTAACAGAAAGGGATATTATAGAAACCAGCTTGAAAGAAAATGATTCTTTTATCACAATGGCTTCCACAGAGATAATTGTTCATAGAGCGATATACAAAGAGACAACCGCCCTTGCAATATTTCATTCACACCCACCAACAGCTGTGGCGTTATCGTTTTGTGGTGATAGTATTGTGCCTGTTGATTCTGAAGGTGGTTACATTATAAAAAAAGTGCCGGTTATCGAGACAAAACTCACAGTTGGTGCAAAAGAGGTAGCACAAATACTCCCGGAATACCTTAAAAGCTTTAAAATAGTTATGTTAAAAGGTCACGGTACATTTGCCATCGGTACTTTGTTAGAAGAGGCGTTTTCTATTACATCAAGCCTTGAACATTCTGCTAAAATACTTACAGTTATGAAAAACTTGGGTGTCTCTATAGACAGAGATTCTCTCTGGTAAAAAAGGAGGCAATATCTGTTTTACGTTTTTTTTATATTAACAGTCATATTGGCGTGTTTTATTGTATGGGCTGGGGCTAACTTTTATGCTATTTTTTATCTACTACACAAAGCAGAGGTAGTTTTTGGTGAGCTTTATGTTTTTTTACTAAAAAAACAGGAGCTGTTAAATTCTTTTATAAACAAGTTC
This sequence comes from Deltaproteobacteria bacterium, assembly GCA_037442505.1. Lineage (GTDB taxonomy): Bacteria > CALINM01 > CALINM01 > CALINM01 > CALINM01 > JBBIPZ01. The sequence continues at coordinate 50,902 of JBBIPZ010000014.1, forward strand.
GCTTCTGATACTGAAAATTTACGCAACATAGCCTTTGGAATTAGAGATGTAAAAAACCAGATTGACGGAGAAAAACATATTGCAACGAGACTTTCAAAGGAGAGGGAGATTGACGGGCTTTTAGATAATATGGCTAAAGAATTAAATGACAAAGATGAGGTATATTTAACGTTTGAAGAACTTATAAAGACGAAAGATTTGATATGGCGTCAGGTAGAAAAGTATAACAGGATTGTTGAAAAATTAGAGACATTGTGTAGCAAAAAGGTTATTTCTTATTTTGTTAATATTTTTCATGTCAAAAAAGTGACAAAAATTTAAAACAGTAAACTTATGTAGTCTAAGTTATGCATATCTTTATGGCTTTCTTTATCGTGTCATTGTGATGGAATTTCGCCCCGAAGAATCTATAAAATGAGATTCATCACTTCATTAAGAATGACTTAAATATATCAATGATTCAGCCCACCTTTCCTTAATGGGGACAAGTAATTATTAGCAAACAAAGAACAACTGTTTTATGACTTTACTGTATATATGACATTTTAAGTCAGAAACTACATTTAGTTGTTTGATTTTATTGACAGTTAGCAAAATATTCTATATCATTTGATTATGACATACAAAAAGGCTTGTGTATATTTTTTAGTTTCCTTGTTTTTACTGTTATTTTTGGTACGTTGTGGAGGGAACAAAGAAAATTCTACAAATATTAATACTAAAAACATTACGTTTACAAAAGCTGGCAAACTTGGTGTCAGCGATATTGCAATAGATGGTAGTCTTAATGTTCAACAAACGCCTTCCTTAGCATTTGATTTTTCAAATAGCAGGTATCTTGTAGTTTGGGTAGAGGAAAAAACAGACTGGAAAGATATATTAGCTAAATGGGTATATTCAAAAAACATAACATCAGCAACACAAACCTTAAGCTTTCCTGTTGAGATAGTTAATGTTACGGCTTATGATAATGATGGAAATGAAATCACACCTCAAACAGTTACGGGGTTAAACACCAAAACAATCACTGTTTCGGCGCCTGCTGGCAGCAGACTATTTTTCTTCTCAAAAGTTTTTACTATATATTCTAACGTAGCAGACTCACAACAACCAAATCCGGCCGTTGCGTACGGTTATGACTACACAGGTAATCAGAATTTTGTTGTGGTCTGGGCTGATTACAAGAATGATGGTGCAACAATTAATTCACCAAAGCTTATAGGAAAAGTTTATGACAAAAACTGCACCGAAATCAGAAAGTTCTATGTCGCTGGAAGTTCAACAAGCTTCTATACCTATTCTTCTTCAATCTACAATCTTAAAAATGATGTTGTGTCTGAAGGGCAGGAAGAGCCTTCTGTTGCCTTTGATATTTATACCAAGAAGTTTGTTGTTGCCTGGGTTGATATAAATAGTATCGAAAGCAGCTACCGTTTTGCACCTACCGCATCAGTTATTAGTAACCTTACTAATACAACTGCGACTGCTGAGAGTAATGTGTTTAGCAACGAGATAGTAGATAAAAAAATAATTGTTTATCGTTTTTTTGACATCTCAGGAAATCCTTTAAAAGATCCTAACGATAACCAATCAAAACGTAGTGTAATTTTGTATTCGGACGTTGACGTTGAAAGTAGTAACATAACAGGTGACATCACAGTTAACCTCAATAACATAAAAAGCTTCAAGTTTGAAAAAACTCCAAAGCTTGCAGTAGATGATAAAGGCAATATTTTAATAGCGTTTATTGGCTCGCAAATAACTTCCTCAGCCTTCTTTAATTATTCGAGTGACGCCTTCCCTAACACTTATATAAATAGGGGACCTTTTTCCCCCAAGGTTACTGTTGCAAGCAGCACACCTTCAGATATCTTTGTAAGAAAGATCAAGCCAGACAAAGATATGGAAAAGAAGTTGTTTAATACGCAGCTTGCGAGCCAGGATAAATCACTTGCAAATGCGGATATTGATAGTTTTGATATAACCAAACTTTCTGATAATAAGTTTGTCCTTACCTGGGCACAAAACGAGAGTGGAATAAATAAAATAAAGGCGACTATCTTTGATGCAGCTACTTTTACATCTGGAGCAACGCAGGAGGTTGCAAATGACAAAAATAGCTATAACCCTAAAGTTGTTGTCACATCAAACGGCGAAGTCTTAACAGTTTATGAACGTTACGATAATGAAACTGGCTTAAGGGATATCTATGGCAGGTATCTTTTACAAAGTTTAGATGCTGATTCAGATAACTTTAAAGTTAATACAGGTGCTGGCCTAGAAAGTCGCAATCCTACCATGGTTGCAGATGACTTGGGAAGGGCTTTTATAATCTTCGAAAATAACAGAAACAATGATACATCTAATATTTTTGGCACTTTTTATACCCGCAGCAGTCCATTAACCAAGCCATACGTTTTTATAAACTATACTGCCGTTAATTTAGGAAGCGCTTATATTGATAGCACTGTAAAAAAATATCTTCCTGTCCAGAATATAGGAAATGGAAACCTAAATATTACTGAGGTTAAAATTAGTCAACCTTTTCAGGTGATTAGTTCTCTTCAGACAATCTCACCAAACACGACCCAAAATATTGGGATTGTTTTCTCTCCACTAACTGCGGGTAGTTTTTCTTCGGTTTTAACGATGACTACCAATGATCCCATCAATTCAAATATTACTATTAACGTTAGAGGCAATGCTGTTGCTGGAGTCATTATCGATACATCTAACTTTAAGGATAAAGCTGATTTAAAAAATGACTATTATGCAAAGTTAACAGCTACAACGCAATCTCAGCTTCAAACCAATTATGAATGGAGTGTTGTAAAAGGGGTGCTGCCAGATGGTATTTCTCTTGATAAAAACTTGGGTGTGCTCTCAGGTAAAGCCACAAAGACGGGAGTTTTTGAATTTGAAATCAAGGTAAAAGAAACGTATAGTGGCCTTACTTCAGCTTCTGTTCCTCTGAAAATAGAAGTTTATGAGGATATCGCCTATGCAGAAAAAGGCTCTTTCAAATGTTTTATAGCAACGGCTGCATACGGTTCGTATCTTGATCCGCACGTTGAAGCTCTGAGAAATTTTAGAGATAACGTATTGTTAGGAACCATAACATTTAGCGTCTTTGGTAAAAAGATTGTTGTTGAAAACTATATAGGCAAACTTTTTGTAAAAACATATTATAAATACTCTCCCTATATTGCTTCTGTGATAGCTAAAAGTGACACTCTCAGGTTATTGACAAGGTTAGTTTTGACGCCTCTCGTTTTTTGTGTTAAATATTTACAACAATTATTTTTACTATCTCTGGGGGCTCTCTTAATCTACATATCAAGAAATAGAAAAAGATAGCATGTGATTCTTCACTTCGCTCAGTATGACATTATGAGAACTTTGAAAAATGTCTCACACTCTGGAGTATATCACCTGTCCCCTTGAAGTCGATAATTTTGAAATTGTTTGACAGAAGCTGATGTTTAAACTATAATCTCTACCAATGGAAAACAGGACGTTTAAAAAGATTTTGATCGCAAACAGGGGAGAAATCGCAACAAGAATTATAAGGGCTTGCAAAGAGCTTAATATTCAATCTGTGGCGATTTATTCCGAAGTTGACCGCAACGCACTTCATGTTAGAAAGGCGGACAAGTCTTATCTTTTAGGGCCAGGACCTCTCGAAGGCTATTTAAACTATCATAGAATTGTTGACCTTGCCCGAGAAATCAAGGCTGATGCTATACATCCAGGCTATGGCTTTTTATCAGAAAATCCTGATTTTGTAAAGTATGCGGAAGAAAAAGGGGTAACATTTATCGGACCGAAAAGTGAAGTTATAGCAATGATGGGTAACAAGATCGAGGCAAGAAATCTGGCAAAAAAAGTTGGATTGCCTATGTTGCCAGGCTCTCAGGAACCCATTAAGGATGAAGAAGATGCAGTAAATTTTTCAAAAAGTATAGGTTATCCCGTTATTATTAAAGCTGCCTTTGGTGGTGGTGGTAGGGGGATGAGAGTCGCAAAAAACGAGGCAGAAGTTAGAAAATTTGTTGGTATCTGTATATCTGAATCAAAAAAGGCGTTTGGAAAGGCGGATATTTTTATTGAACGTTTTTTAGAAGAACCTCATCACATTGAGTTTCAGATATTAGCCGACAATTATGGAAATGTAGTACATTTAGGTGAAAGAGACTGTTCTATTCAAAGGCGCCATCAAAAATTGGTTGAGATAGCACCGTCACTTATTCTCGACCAAAAAATGCGTGATGAGATGGGTGAGGCTGCAAAAGCTCTTGCAAAGGCAGTAAACTACACTAATGCCGGAACAATTGAGTTTCTTGTTGACAAGGATAGAAACTTCTACTTTATGGAGATGAATACTCGCGTTCAGGTGGAGCATCCTGTTACAGAAGTGGTTAGCGGAGTTGATATAATACAAGAACAGATTAGAATAGCTGAGGGCAAACCGCTATCTTTTACTCAAGCTGACATTAATCTTAGAGGCTATGCAATTGAAGTGCGTATTTGTGCAGAAGACCCAAAAAATAATTTCATGCCTGATTTTGGCAGAATAACACAATACAATTCTCCTGGTGGAATTGGTATAAGATTAGATGGTGCTGTGTATCAGGGCTATAATATACCACCTTATTACGACTCCATGATAGTAAAGCTTATTGTTAGTGGTAGAACATGGCAGGAAACCGTAGCACGTTTGAGAAGGGCTTTAGACGAGTATCTGATTAGAGGTATCAAGACCACAATACCATTTTACAAAAAAATAGTTGATGACGAAGACTTTAATAAAGGTGTTTTTGATACAGAGTTTATTAACAAAAAGCCTCATTTACTTGATTATTTGGATTATAAAGATCCGATGGATTATGTTTTGGCAATAGCGGCTGCTATTGCCGTTAGAGAAGGGGTATAACTATGAAAGATAAAAGCAAGGTTACTTATATAAGATTAGCACCAAAGCATTATAAGCTTGTACTGCATGGTAACGAATATGACGTTAGAGTCATTGGTACCGGACATAGAGAGGGTGATGTTAAGCCACTTTTTCTTGAGATAGATGGCAGGTTAGAAGAGGTAATGATCGAAATTAAAGAGTACGAAGAAGTCGTCGAAGAGCTTGCTATACCTACTGTGGGCATTGCATACGAGGTTGCAAAAAGGCCTAAAGCTATTAATGAAGGTGATGTTACAACACCGATTCCAGGGAAGATTGTTTCTATTCTTGTAAAAAAGGGTGAATCTGTAAAAATTGGACAGCCAGTTTTGATTGTGGAGGCGATGAAGATGGAAAACGAGATACATTCACCTAAGGATGGCATTGTCAGGGAGGTTTATGTTTCTGAGGGCGATAATGTGATGCCCGACGAAGCTTTAATTCTCATAGAATAACATTGTGAAAAAAGAAAACAGGCTTTTTTTGAAGTCTCAAGATGTATCAGTTGTTATCGTAAAAGAGCGCAGATCTTTTTACGAAGCGCTTCCTTATTTTATCGAAAACCACACCCCTTATAAAATACTTCCTTATGCACTTTCAAAAGATGTTTTAGACGTTATTAATGCATCTTTAAAATCTTTAAAAGAAGGTATCAACAGTTTTTGTGTGCCTTATGAGGAAAAATCAAAAAGATTTGATTATACAGTATCGATTACACCTTTGGTAGGCTCAGCAGCAAAGTTTATAGATAATCTTTTTTATTATGATAACCTGATTGATAAACGATGTATCGAACGGTGGTTTGCCACCACAGGCAGGCAATTTACGGGAATGTTAAAAGAACTGATGATAAAGACTGCAAAAGAGTTTGGTAGTGAGTCTTCGTCAGGTTTATTTTGTTTATTAGTTTTGTTGCAATACTTTAATTTGCGAAAAATAGAGTTTTCTTCAATAAATTTTGGAAAGGTTGCACCAGAACGTAAAGAACTTTACTTTTCGAACTTTTTCTTTTTTCTATTAGAGCTTGTGATGGACTTCTATATTGATGAGATTAAAGACGAGAAGGCTTTCGATTCCCTTAACCTAAAATTTTTAAGTCCCGCTATTCTTTACGAAAACAAGTACATCTTTTTAAGGAACCCATTTAACTACTGGCGCATTACAAAGACCCTTTTCTCTCTGCTTGAAGAGACAAAATTTTACGATAGCTTTAGTAATGGTGAAGTAAATATTACCAATGATGTAATGAGAGAAGCCGTCTTTGCTTCAAAGGTAAAGAAAGTTAGGGATTTGATGTATGATTTTATTACAAAAAATTATGTTGAAGATGAGTTTATGTTAAATCTTGTTTCTATATTCTATACACCTTCGATTTTCTTTAACTTTTTTAAAAATGTAGAGGATAGGAAAAGATTTTTTGACTTAAGAAAACGTTCAAAACTATACCAGTTTAAAAAAGGTTTACTTAACTCTTTTCAAGAGCAGATTGAAGATATATTAAAGCCTTATAGCAAGGACGATAATATGAATATGGTGCAGGATGCTCTAAATTGCTATATTACATATAAAAACCATGAAACTTATACGATGTATATCAAATCGATGTTGCAGGCTTTGAGAGACAGAGGTATTGATGATTCAAGTAATTTAAAAAAAGAATATGAAGCTGGGAAACTTTACTACTTTTCTATAGATAACAATCCAATCATTAAGCTTGCTGAAAAACAAGACTCAGCGGCAATTTTTATTGACATAAGGGAATTTTCAAAAAAGACATTTCACTTAAAAGAAGAGTCAGTTATTGAATTGCTTAAAGAAAGATTCTACCTTCCCATCCTTAGATATGCTTCAACAAGAAAAGAACAGGGTGAACTCAAACTTGCTAATATTGTTGGCGATGCCGTGATTTTTTTGGGTTCTATAGAAGAAATAATAAAATTATCATTACAGGCAAAGAGGCAGTTGACTGATTACAAAAGAGGTCTGGAACATCTAATCGAAGATGAAGAGAAGAAAGAAATAATGGCTCTTGACATTGGTGTATTTATATCTTATGGAAAAAAACCTGTGCTGACCTCTATAAATACTGATTTTGGTGTTAACACATATGCAGTGGGCGAAATCATTAATGAAGCAAGTAGGGGATCAAGAAGGGAGTTAAATGCATTTAATAGGCTACAGTATGTGTTGATTTCAGAACAAAGAAAGAAAGGGGTACAATTGAAATTGCCGTTTGATGTGAATATTGTGGAAGGCTATGAACTAAGCATCCCCCCAACGGTAGAGTTTAATTTGTTAAAGTTACAAAATGAATTTGAAATTAAAGAAGCTCTGAAAGATTTTTTTGAACAGGCTAAGACAGAAATGTTCTTAAAAAGTGAACTTGCAGATAGAATATGGAAGAAAAAGAAGTATATCTACAATGTGGGAATCGGAATGAGTGCAGATGCTCTAAATGCTTTTATTGAAGCACAAAAACTTTTTTCAGACATCAAAAAAGCAAAAATAAGCATCGATAGTTTAAATGAGGAGACGAAAAAACAGTTCTACTTCAAAAATAACCTTTTAGAACTGATTTATATTAAGAATAGAAAAACTGGTGAAAAATATATTTTCAGGAAAGAGGCTCTGATAAACTTTAGAAGTTTTTATCATGAAACCGAAGTGTGGGAGCTTCTGACAGAGCATTTAGAAATCTATCATCAAATTTTAAAGATATTAGAATCGTATCCACTAAAACAATAGAAACATAGTCCCAGCGGGATTCGAACCCGCGTTTTTGCCGTGAGAGGGCAATGTCCTGGGCCTCTAGACGATGGGACCTAAGAGAAGCTGGGGGACTAGGATTTGAACCTAGATTGACGGAGTCAGAGTCCGCTGTCCTGCCGTTAGACGATCCCCCAATTTTGGGTGTCTCAAAGTATATATAACTAATGCTACATTTTATGCTACATTTTTTGCATTTTTTTTTCAACCAAAAAATTTACACCCCT